>NZ_JBBOWD010000006.1:0-2595 GCF_038006905.1 Bacillus sp. FSL R9-9834 | reverse complement strand
GACCATGATTCTTTCGATTCGGCGAATCAAGAGAGTTATTTGATATGGATAGGTATGGAAGAATAATATAATCACTTCAACCAGATTTTAATCAAAAGTAAGCATTTCATTTATGTGCCTGCTGATAATCTTTCTTCATTCTCCGTTCCCCAAAGCGTATATTTTATAATTATATAGGAGCATTCCTGTAATGAAGAAATTTGAGGTTTGAACAAAAAAGAGCCCTCTTGGTATAGTACAGGGTGTCATTGCAATGACCCCGAAATTAAAAAATACCAAGGAGGACTCATCCATGAATTATAATCAAAATCACAAAATATCGCAAATCACACCATCTACACTTGTAGTGGGAATAGACATTGCCAAAGACAAACATGTGGCACGAGCACAGGACGACAGAGGCTATGAATTTGGGAAAAGATTGATCTTTGAAAACCGAATAGAAGGCTTTGAAATCCTACTGGAATGGATTTCAAAGCTCCAGAAAGAACACGATAAAAACCATGTCATCATAGGAGCTGAGCCAACAGGTCACTATTGGATGAGTTTAGGTTATTATCTGATCAGCAAGGATACGGATTTTGTATTGGTTAATCCGATGCATGTCAAGAAAGCAAAAGAACTGGATGATAACTCGCCAACGAAAAATGATACCAAAGATGCGCGCGTGATTGCCCAGCTGGTGAAGGATGGGAGATACTCTATACCAAACCTTCTCGACGGCATCTATGCCGAGTTAAGAGAAGCCATGAAACTACGAGATCAACTCATCAAACAGCAGACAGTTACGGAAGGACGTATACAAAATAACATGCAGCGCTATTTTCCAGAGTTTCAGGATGTATTTAAACAATGGAATGGAAAGGCCGCATTATATACGTTACGGGCATTTCCATTTCCATCTGATATTCGTGATAAAACGCCAGAAGACGTACTGGAGGAATGGCAAACGGTCGTTAAACGTGGTGTTGGTATCAAACGAGCAACCAAACTGGTAGACAAAGCGAAGAAGAGTGTTGGCATAGAAATCGGCTTACGCTTTGCCAGACAAGAGCTACACAGCTTATTAGACCAATATGAGCTGTATGCAGAACAATTGAAAGAGCTGGATTTGGAAATAGAGGCGCTCTTAGGAGAGATACCAGGAGCAAAAGAAATGCTGGCTATCAAAGGACTGGGAGTAACAACCGTAGCTACCTTTTTCGCGGAAGTAGGAGATATATCAAATTATCATCATCCGCAACAACTCGTGAATCTGGCCGGCTTATCGTTGCGGGAGCACAGTTCCGGGAAATTCAAAGGGGAAACGAAAATAACGAAACGCGGACGGAAGAAACTGCGAAAGGCGATTTATTTAGCGATACGACCGCTCGTAGCGAATAATCCGACGTTTCAAACCTTGCATAGGTATTACACGACCCGCCCGGAAAATCCATTAAAGAAACAACAATCATTGATTGCGTTGTGTGGGAAATTATTACGTGCCTTGTTTGTCATTGGTCAAAAACAGTGTGAATTTGATGGAAGCAAGTTATTGAAAGGTTTACCTCAGATAGAAACTTTACAGGCAGCTTAAGCTGTAGAAGAAAGAAATAGCAACAAATGACCTTGGGAACTTAGAATACACAAACACCAATAATGCGGAGTCGGAGCTTATTTTTTCCATTCGGGCTAGACCCAGCATAGGAGCTTATTCCGACCTCCACCTTGTGGATACGCAGGACGAGGGAATGTATGGATACCAATCCCGTGATACATGGGAGGGTGAGCGACCATAAGAAGTGTGGAGTTACCAAGCATGGTTACACCATTTTTTACCAAATACTACCTGTTTGGTCGTTAGGATGGCTAGGAGTGCATTAGAATATTCTGTATTCTGACAAACGCTCCACCCCCACTATCCAACCCCAAATTGGATGTTTAAGAAATTCTAAGAAAACAAGAGCATTTCGGAGATATTTTAAGTATATAGAGGGAGGCGTAATTGATTGTATAGTGTTTATTTTTTGAATATTTATTAATTATTTTAGGTAAATCATATTTTAATTGAAACAGTGAACGCAATGTGATAGTCAATGGGAGCGACTAAACATTCAGTTGAAGGGCAGAGAGGCAAGTTTTTAAATAACATAGTAAAAAGTATTTCAAGAGCATTGCAGCTGATTAAAAACCTTTGCTGAAGCGGAAAATGTCACTAGAAATGATGTAGGCTTTAAATTTTTTTCAAAAAAAATGATTAGTTTTATGTGAGTCGGGAAGACATCTAATGTAGCATTTTATAGGAGGTAGTTAAGATATGACATTCGTAAAATCTTATACAAACGATGAAATGTTAGAAAAAGATGTGAACAAGCTAAAGGATAATAACATCAGCTCCAATAATATTTTCATCCTCTCTCACGATGATGATCGCACTGCACGCATTGTAAATAATACGGAAGCATCCGGTATTGATTACAATAAGCAGGATATCGGAGGAGATTTTGAAAAACCAGGTGATGAGTTAAGAGAAAAACTCCGTGAACTGGGAGTTGCTGATGCAGATGCCCATGAATATGAAGAAGATATGGATGAAGGAAAAGTCTTTTTAATTGT
>NZ_JBBOWD010000005.1:0-5763 GCF_038006905.1 Bacillus sp. FSL R9-9834 | reverse complement strand
CCGTCCATTGTAGCACGTGTGTAGCCCAGGTCATAAGGGGCATGATGATTTGACGTCATCCCCACCTTCCTCCGGTTTGTCACCGGCAGTCACCTTAGAGTGCCCAACTGAATGATGGCAACTAAGATCAAGGGTTGCGCTCGTTGCGGGACTTAACCCAACATCTCACGACACGAGCTGACGACAACCATGCACCACCTGTCACTCTGCTCCCGAAGGAGAAGCCCTATCTCTAGGGTTGTCAGAGGATGTCAAGACCTGGTAAGGTTCTTCGCGTTGCTTCGAATTAAACCACATGCTCCACCGCTTGTGCGGGCCCCCGTCAATTCCTTTGAGTTTCAGCCTTGCGGCCGTACTCCCCAGGCGGAGTGCTTAATGCGTTAACTTCAGCACTAAAGGGCGGAAACCCTCTAACACTTAGCACTCATCGTTTACGGCGTGGACTACCAGGGTATCTAATCCTGTTTGCTCCCCACGCTTTCGCGCCTCAGTGTCAGTTACAGACCAGAAAGTCGCCTTCGCCACTGGTGTTCCTCCATATCTCTACGCATTTCACCGCTACACATGGAATTCCACTTTCCTCTTCTGCACTCAAGTCTCCCAGTTTCCAATGACCCTCCACGGTTGAGCCGTGGGCTTTCACATCAGACTTAAGAAACCACCTGCGCGCGCTTTACGCCCAATAATTCCGGATAACGCTTGCCACCTACGTATTACCGCGGCTGCTGGCACGTAGTTAGCCGTGGCTTTCTGGTTAGGTACCGTCAAGGTGCCAGCTTATTCAACTAGCACTTGTTCTTCCCTAACAACAGAGTTTTACGACCCGAAAGCCTTCATCACTCACGCGGCGTTGCTCCGTCAGACTTTCGTCCATTGCGGAAGATTCCCTACTGCTGCCTCCCGTAGGAGTCTGGGCCGTGTCTCAGTCCCAGTGTGGCCGATCACCCTCTCAGGTCGGCTACGCATCGTTGCCTTGGTGAGCCGTTACCTCACCAACTAGCTAATGCGACGCGGGTCCATCCATAAGTGACAGCCGAAGCCGCCTTTCAATTTCGAACCATGCGGTTCAAAATGTTATCCGGTATTAGCCCCGGTTTCCCGGAGTTATCCCAGTCTTATGGGCAGGTTACCCACGTGTTACTCACCCGTCCGCCGCTAACTTCATAAGAGCAAGCTCTTAATCCATTCGCTCGACTTGCATGTATTAGGCACGCCGCCAGCGTTCATCCTGAGCCAGGATCAAACTCTCCAATAAAGTTAGTTTGTCTAGCATCTAAAATAAAAATTGACGTTTCACGTTGTTTGTTTCGTTCAGTTTTCAAAGAACTTTTTTGGTGGAGCCTAGCGGGATCGAACCGCTGACCTCCTGCGTGCAAGGCAGGCGCTCTCCCAGCTGAGCTAAGGCCCCAAACAAGTATCGGGAAGACAGGATTTGAACCTGCGACCCCCTGGTCCCAAACCAGGTGCTCTACCAAGCTGAGCCACTTCCCGAAAGAAAACGCGCCCGAGAGGAGTCGAACCCCTAACCTCTTGATCCGTAGTCAAACGCTCTATCCAATTGAGCTACGGGCGCATATGGTGCCGAGGGCGGGGGTCGAACCCGCACGGTGGTCACCCACCGCAGGATTTTAAGTCCTGTGCGTCTGCCTGTTCCGCCACCCCGGCATGTCATATTGAAAATTGGAGCGGAAGACGGGATTCGAACCCGCGACCCCAACCTTGGCAAGGTTGTATTCTACCACTGAACTACTTCCGCAAGACATGTTTGAGTTATTTCATTAAAAGTGCGGGTGAAGGGAGTCGAACCCCCACGCCAAAGGCGCTAGATCCTAAGTCTAGTGCGTCTGCCAATTCCGCCACACCCGCATATTCATTAAAAATGGTGAGCCATGAAGGACTCGAACCTTCGACCCTCTGATTAAAAGTCAGATGCTCTACCAACTGAGCTAATGGCTCTTACAATAAAAACTGGTGCCGACTAGAGGACTTGAACCCCCAACCTACTGATTACAAGTCAGTTGCTCTACCAATTGAGCTAAGTCGGCTAAATGGTGGAGGATGACGGGATCGAACCGCCGACCCCCTGCTTGTAAGGCAGGTGCTCTCCCAGCTGAGCTAATCCTCCGAATTGCCTGGCAACGTCCTACTCTCACAGGGACAAGGTCCCAACTACCATCGGCGCTAGAGAGCTTAACTTCCGTGTTCGGTATGGGAACGGGTGTGACCTCTCTGCCATCATTACCAGACTGTATTCATTTAAGACAAGAATTATTGTAACTCATTTAACTTTGAAAGTCAACAAGTTTTTTATATTCTTTCAAAACTAGATAACATTGCTACATATTATATGGTTAAGTCCTCGATCTATTAGTATTCGTCAGCTCCACATGTCACCATGCTTCCACCTCGAACCTATCAACCTGATCATCTTTCAGGGATCTTACTAGCTTACGCTATGGGAAATCTCATCTTGAGGGGGGCTTCATGCTTAGATGCTTTCAGCACTTATCCCTTCCGCACATAGCTACCCAGCTATGCCCTTGGCAGAACAACTGGTACACCAGCGGTGCGTCCATCCCGGTCCTCTCGTACTAAGGACAGCTCCTCTCAAATTTCCTACGCCCACGACGGATAGGGACCGAACTGTCTCACGACGTTCTGAACCCAGCTCGCGTACCGCTTTAATGGGCGAACAGCCCAACCCTTGGGACCGACTACAGCCCCAGGATGCGATGAGCCGACATCGAGGTGCCAAACCTCCCCGTCGATGTGGACTCTTGGGGGAGATAAGCCTGTTATCCCCGGGGTAGCTTTTATCCGTTGAGCGATGGCCCTTCCATGCGGAACCACCGGATCACTAAGCCCGACTTTCGTCCCTGCTCGACTTGTAGGTCTCGCAGTCAAGCTCCCTTATGCCTTTGCACTCTACGAATGATTTCCAACCATTCTGAGGGAACCTTTGGGCGCCTCCGTTACACTTTAGGAGGCGACCGCCCCAGTCAAACTGCCCACCTGACACTGTCTCCCGGGTCGATAAGACCCGTAGGTTAGAATTTCAATACAGTCAGGGCGGTATCCCACCAGCGCCTCCACCGAAGCTAGCGCTCCGGTTTCAAAGGCTCCCGCCTATCCTGTACAAACTGTACCAAAATTCAATATCAGGCTACAGTAAAGCTCCACGGGGTCTTTCCGTCCTGTCGCGGGTAACCTGCATCTTCACAGGTACTATAATTTCACCGAGTCTCTGGTTGAGACAGTGCCCAAATCGTTACACCTTTCGTGCGGGTCGGAACTTACCCGACAAGGAATTTCGCTACCTTAGGACCGTTATAGTTACGGCCGCCGTTTACTGGGGCTTCGGTTCAAAGCTTCGCTCCGAAGAGCTAACTCTTCCCCTTAACCTTCCAGCACCGGGCAGGTGTCAGCCCCTATACTTCGCCTTTCGGCTTCGCAGAGACCTGTGTTTTTGCTAAACAGTCGCTTGGGCCTATTCACTGCGGCTCACTCACAAGTGAGCACCCCTTCTCCCGAAGTTACGGGGTCATTTTGCCGAGTTCCTTAACGAGAGTTCTCCCGCTCACCTTAGGATTCTCTCCTCGCCTACCTGTGTCGGTTTGCGGTACGGGCACCTATAATCTAACTAGAGGCTTTTCTTGGCAGTGTGAAATCAGGAACTTCGGTACTCTATTTCCCTCCCCGTCACAGCTCAGAATCATGTCAGACGGATTTGCCTATCTGACTTCCTCGCATGCTTGGACGCACATCCATCGGTGCGCACTCCTTATCCTCCTGCGTCCCCCCATTGCTCAAACAATCATGAGGTGGTACAGGAATATCAACCTGTTGTCCATCGCCTACGCCTGTCGGCCTCGGCTTAGGTCCCGACTAACCCTGAGAGGACGAGCCTTCCTCAGGAAACCTTAGGCATTCGGTGAAAGAGATTCTCACTCTTTTTTCGCTACTCATACCGGCATTCTCACTTCAAAGCGCTCCACCAGTCCTCACGGTCTGACTTCGCAGCACTTTGAACGCTCTCCTACCATTGTTCGTAAGAACAATCCGCAGCTTCGGTGATACGTTTAGCCCCGGTACATTTTCGGCGCAGCGTCACTCGACCAGTGAGCTATTACGCACTCTTTCAATGATGGCTGCTTCTAAGCCAACATCCTGGTTGTCTGTGCAACGCCACATCCTTTTCCACTTAACGTATACTTTGGGACCTTAGCTGGCGGTCTGGGCTGTTTCCCTTTCGACTATGAACCTTATCACCCATAGTCTGACTCCCAAGCGTAAGTAACTGGCATTCGGAGTTTGACTGAATTCGGTAACCCGGTAGGGGCCCCTAGTCCAATCAGTGCTCTACCTCCAGTACTCTCTATCTTGAGGCTAGCCCTAAAGCTATTTCGGAGAGAACCAGCTATCTCTGTGTTCGATTGGAATTTCACCGCTACCCACACCTCATCCCCGCATTTTTCAACATACGTGGGTTCGGGCCTCCAGTCAGTGTTACCTGACCTTCACCCTGGACATGGGTAGATCACACAGTTTCGGGTCTACGACCGCATACTCATTCGCCCTGTTCAGACTCGCTTTCGCTACGGCTCCGTGTCTTCCACTTAACCTTGCATACGATCGTAACTCGCCGGTCCATTCTACAAAAGGTACGCCGTCACCCATTAACGGGCTTCGACTACTTGTAGGCACACGATTTCAGGTTCTATTTCACTCCCCTCCCGGGGTGCTTTTCACCTTTCCCTCACGGTACTGGTTCACTATCGGTCACTAGGGAGTATTTAGCCTTGGGAGATGGTCCTCCCGGATTCCGACGGAATTCCACGTGTTCCGCCGTACTCAGGATACACTCCGGAGGAAATTCCTTTTCGATTACAGGGCTGTTACCTTCTTTGGCTGACCTTTCCAGGTCGATTCATCTAAAGAATTTCTTTGTCACTCCAATGGAATGTCCTACAACCCCAAGAAGCAAGCTTCTTGGTTTGGGCTCTTTCCGTTTCGCTCGCCGCTACTCAGGAAATCGATGTTTCTTTCTCTTCCTCCAGGTACTGAGATGTTTCAGTTCCCCGGGTCTGCCTCACCTACCCTATGTATTCAGATAGATGTACTGTTCCATTACGAACAGTGGGTTCCCCCATTCGGAAATCCTCGGATATCATGTTTACTTACAACTCCCCGAGGCATATCGGTGTTAGTCCCGTCCTTCATCGGCTCCTAGTGCCAAGGCATCCACCGTGCGCCCTTATTCACTTAACTAAAGTTTTTGAATAAGATGGCTGATTACAGAATGTAATCAGTTGTGTCGCTATATCAATAGCTTTTTTGCCTTATTTTTAAAGTTTGATGTCGTTGTTACTCTTATTTAGTTTTCAAGGTACAAACTTCCTTTGAGAGAATTGCTCTCTCAAAACTGAACCAAACAACCACGTACGAATTCCGTTATATATCCTTAGAAAGGAGGTGATCCAGCCGCACCTTCCGATACGGCTACCTTGTTACGACTTCACCCCAATCATTCGTCCCACCTTCGGCGGCTGGCTCACGTCTGTGTTACCTCACCGACTTCGGGTGTTACGAACTCTCGTGGTGTGACGGGCGGTGTGTACAAGACCCGGGAACGTATTCACCGCGGCATGCTGATCCGCGATTACTAGCGATTCCGGCTTCATGCAGGCGAGTTGCAGCCTGCAATCCGAACTGAGAACGGTTTTATGGGATTTGCTGGACCTCGCGGGTTCGCTTCCCTTTGTT
>NZ_JBBOWD010000004.1:0-52253 GCF_038006905.1 Bacillus sp. FSL R9-9834 | reverse complement strand
AACTGACAATGGAAGAGCAGATTTAATTACTGATAGCGCACAATAGTGGGCTTTTTATTATAAACAAAATAAGGCTTTGAGTAAAAATTCAATTCATAGATCAAGAGGAGCGATTTTGCTTCTCTTTTTATTTTGAGGAGATGATCAGTGTGAAACGAATAGTAGACCAAGCAATTTATGAAAAGCATGTTAGCCAAGAAAACAAAAAACTAGTCAAAGATTTTCTAATTGAAAAGAAAGCACAAGGGAAAGCGGCAAGCACTTTAAAGCAATATGGTTGGGATTTACGAATTATTTTGTTTCTAATACATGAAAACTTCGAAAATAAAAATCTAATTGAATTAACACGTAAAGACATTCGGAATTTATCTATTATTTTTCAAGAGCTGGGAATGTCTAATGCACGTGTGAATGGATTAATGAGCGCATTACGTTCAGCACTTGAATTTTGTGCGGACGATGATGACTATGAATATGAATTTAATGTAGGTTCACGGGTCAGAGGATTACCTAAAAATCCGGTCAGAGAAATTACTTTTATTACCGAAGAACAAATTGAGTGGTTAATCGATGAATTACTTGAACAAGAAAAATATATGCTAGCAACTTATTTAGCGCTTTCTTATTATAGTGCAGCAAGAAAGAATGAAGTTTATCAAGTTCGAAAAGAAGAACTAACAGAACGGTATTTCACGAATATAGTACGTGGTAAGCGAGGTAAGAAATTCAGATTGTATTATAATCCTCGAGTACAGAAATGTATTCGTTTATATATAGAGCAACGAGGTAAAGATACAATTCCAGATTTGTTTGTACGTGTTTATAAGAATGGTGGTCGGAAACTTTTAAATAAAAGCGTATTTAATTACTGGTGCAAAATATTTGCTGAAATGCTATACGAAAAAGAAGGTAAGGAATATAAAATTAATCCTCACTGTTTCCGTCACAGTAGATTAGATAATTTAAAGGTGCAGGGTGTACCGCTTGAAAAATTAAAATCGCTTGCTAATCATTCTGATATCTCCACAACTGAGTCTTATCTAAAAGATAGAAGTGAAGAAGATATTGCAGAGATATTTGGAATGGATCCAAGTTATTTTGCAGCGTAAAGAAGCATAATTATGCTTCTTTTTATTTTGAAAATGAGGTGATTGAAGTGGAGGGTCTACAAGAAGTAAGAAGTGATGTTCAAGAAATCAAGCAAGATATAAAGGACATCCGTTTAGAAATTAAAAGTTTAGAAATGCGAACAACTGGTAACGAGAAAGACATTATCAATATCAACAAGCAGCTAGATAAAATCAGTGCCAATACTACTTGGATCTTACGACTTATTGTCGGCGGAATTGTTGGTGGAATTCTCACTTTCTTAATGAAAGGAGGTGGCATGTAATGGTTAATTTAGCTGTAATGATTGGAATTGTAGTTGGCCTTTCCCAAATCGTAAAAACAATTGGATTACAAACAAAATATATTCCGTTATTGAATTTAACGCTTGGCATTGTGCTAGGCGTTTTATTTTTGGGAGGAGACATTAAATCAAATGTATTTCAAGGAATCATCATTGGACTGTCAGCAAGTGGATTATTTGACCACACAAAAATTATAAAAAAGGATGCTGATATAAAATGAAAAAAACATTAAAACATATTTCTTCTGTACTCTTTGCTGTTGTTTTAGCTTTATCCGTTGCAACAAGTGCTTTTGCTGATAGAACGCTTATTATTCCTGATTTACCTAAACAACCATACCGTAATGGTGTAGGGGGTTATGAGGGCGTAGTAGCACATTCTACAGCAACTCCAGAGGCTCCGGCTATTAATATTCAAAAATACGAATCTCGTACATGGCGCTCAGCATTCGTACATTATGCAGTTGATTGGAATGAAACAATCCAAATTGCTGATACGAAATACATTGCTTATGGTGCAGGACCAGGAGCGAATAAACGATTTGTTCACGTAGAATTATGCGAAACAAGAGATTATGAAAAATTTAAACGTAGCTACGATAAATACGTTAAGTTATTGGCTAAAATCCTTCGTGATCGTGGAATATCAGTAGAAAAAGGATTGTGGACTCACTACGATGTGACGAAATATCTTGGCGGTACAGATCATGAAGACCCGCTTGATTACTTAAAGTCTCACGGTGTTTCAGAATCCCAATTCCGTGCTGATGTACAACGAGCATACAATAATTCTAGTGTGGATGTTTCTGTACCGGAGAAACCATCTAAACCAGCGGAAGTTCCAACAGCTGTAACAGATGGTATTGCTTATATTGAAGGTTACAATGTGAACTTACGTAAAGGTCCTAGTACAAGCTATTCTAAGATTCGTCAGCTAAATAAACCGGAATCTTATGTTGTATGGGCTGAAAAAGATGGTTGGTTAAGCCTTGGCGGTGATCAATGGGTTAAAAATGATCCATCTTATGTGAAATTTAGCAAGAAAAGTACAGTAGATGCCTCTATTGTAGGTAAACGCGTTGTTTCCAAAGTTAATAACCTGCGATTCTACGATGCTCCATCTTGGCAGGATAAAGATGTTGCGGGTTCTGTAGATGCAGGTTTAGGTTTTACAATTGACGCAAAAATAAACGTAAATGGATCCTCACAATATAAAGTACACAATAGCAAGGGAAAAACATACTATATCACAGCAAGTGAAGCCTATGTGTATGTAAAGTAAGTTTAAAAGGGTTCGTCAAAATTCTGACGAACCCTTTTTCCGTTTAAATTTGTTAGGCCGTCCTAACAAATTTAAAGAGATGAATTATATTAATTATGATAGTAAAATATGTACGCTGAAGTTGGGGTTCAATTTCTTACGTTTTTTCTCAATTATAACCTGTATTTAAATGGTTTTAATCTTTTTAAATTTGTTAGGACGGACTGACACTTCTCCCCTAACATTTTTCCATAGTAAAGAAATGTCCAAAAACACAATAATTATCCCTAATAATAAATAGCCCCGTTTTTAACGGGGCTACATCCAAAAATCATCGTAATGTACATCTTTATTAGTTAATTTCTTTAATGCCTTTATAATCTTTTGTGCATTCTTCATAGTTGGAGAAAATTTATCACCTTGGCACACACGACTAATTGTAGACTTACTAACTCCGCTTCTTTCTGCTAACTCCTGCTAAGTAATTTTATTCTTCTCCAGAAAATTGGAGAGCTTCGATTTTCTCCCTTTACCAGAAATAAGCCATTTCACTGTAATCACTCCTGTTTTAAATTTCTTAGTACAAGAGTGGCCAAAGATTTCATTTTTTAAACATCCCGAAAATAGGAATCTTAATTATTATGAAAATCTGCGTTTCAGTAGGGATAGTTTCTTTCCAGGTTCTTCAGCATAATATTTCATGTAGTCACACATTAAGATATTAATCAATTTATCAGCGGTATATCCATGCATAGGGTAGGTGTGAGCCATATCAGAGAAAAACACTTCAATTCTTCTCAATGTCCTTCTATCAATCTTCACTTCAACTGTTCCGTACCTTTCATCATTTTCATTAAATTCTAATTCGCAATCTGTATAGTGCTTCTTACTCTCTAGAATTTGATACAACTGCTCCATACTATTCTTGGATCTTATATGTTCAAGAAAATCCTCGACTAGTATTTCAGCTAAATCACTAGCATTGCACTCGTATTCTTCCTCTTCCATATCTTCAATTATGATATTCATGCGGAATAAGTATATTTTGAGCATCTTCACTTCAAAACGGTACTTCTCTTTTAATTTCCATTCAATCTTAGTTCGTTCCCACCAATTACTAGCGCTCATAAGTTGTATTTCCTTCGTCATAACATCGTATTTACTGTACATACTGTCACCTCTCACATTGTGCGTAATGCAAAGCATAAAATACGTGTTGCAGCTGCTCTTTGTGAAACTCCCCATTCAATCGCTAATTGGACAAGCTTAGAGTGCGTTTCCTGCTCCAATTTCGCATGGATGTACTTTTTAGTGTCTTTATATTCGTATGCATGTATTTCGCTTATATAATCAATTTCGAGGTGTTCTGTGATTAATTTGGACATATATTGTGTAGTGGTTATTCCTTCTTGGAATGCTGAGGATCTTATTAACTGTCGTTGAATTTCATTTACCGGAATTTTTATATCTTTCTTTTTATCAGATCGTGTTTTACGAGGTTGTAAGTTTGTTATTGTAGTAGATTGTTTTTGAGGTTCAAACATAGGGTTAACATTGCTCAAGTTGCTCCCCTCTTTCGAAAAATCACCTCCTCTCTCTTGTTTATCTCAGGGACACTTTTCCATAATTCCAATATTCCATAAAAAATGGTTAAAAGAGAGGAGGGAGATTATATTCTTCTTAGATAATTATCTACCAGTTACCACTGTTGATGTTATTAAGTAAATCCATAGCATTGTCTACAGCTTCCTCAGAAGGTTTTTCATCTTCTCCGGAGTCATTCTGTATACCATGAGTATTTATATTTATTAATAATTTCTTCACTAATTGAAGTGGATCTTCTTCTCCAGCAACTTCCGCAAGCACCTGGTACATTTCTAATCGTTTTTTAATTTGTTTATTCACATAACCTTTTTGTCCTTTTCCTTGTTCCTCTAAACGAGTTACAAAATTATAAAGGACCTTATCATTGTTAGGGTTAAGCTCAATTTGTAGCTTTTTCTTTTGTAAGTTTGTCAAAAACATCACATCCTAAGTAGTAGTATCCTAATAGGTTAGCTTCTTGACCATTTTCTAGAACTGCAAATGTAGGGAATTGCTCTTTTTTCTTCTCGATTCGTTTCTGATGAAGAGCAGCCATTCCACCAGTCCAAACAATTTTATCGTACACTGCTAAATTGAACTTTTGAGAAACCTCACGTAGTGCTGCTTCAAAATGGCGTTGCAATTCAGCATCTACTTTATCAGCTACATCTTTATGAGTGTACAGGTCATATAATGAACCATTATATTTGTAACCATTCTCAAGGATATAGTGCATGTTAGAAACGCTTAAATCAGGTGTTTCTCCAATATTATCGCGAACAATTTGTTCGATAGTCATGAATGCTTTTTCGCAGCCTAATTCAGTTCCTAAGCGGTCGATAACAGCATTACCAGACATGTCAGTAACATCAAATGTACCAAATCCACCATCGATAATAAGAATGCGATCTTCTTTTTTGATGATATCCTTTTTAACTAGGTAATATTGTGTTCCTACGGGCTGCGGAATTACTAAACATTGTTTTACTTTAATTGTGATTAGTTGGCCATTTACTTTTACAGCTGTTTCTTCCATAGCTACTTTTTGAATCGATTCGCGTTGATTTCCAAAGTGTGAAACTGGAAGTCCTGTAACAAGTAGAGGAATAGTAACGTTCTTCTTAAAATCTTTCGCAATGAATCCGAATAATTGTTTTTTAAACGTTGGATCCTCATAACGTTTTGCTTTGTTCTCACCAAGAGCGCGAATTAATGGAAGCTTTGATTTTCTAGCTTCTTCTCCTATGTAATAAGGGAAGTCAGTGTTTGTTAGTTCAATTTTTGTAAAACTTGCCTCGTTGTAATAGTCATCTACCGGAGCTAATACCGATAATTCTGTAATAACATCTGCTTCTAATGATTTATTTTTCTTTGATGCACGCTTTGTAAACCCATTTCCTAAGTCAATCGCATATGGATTTCCTAATAACATATTCATTCCCCTTTCGTAACCATTGATTAATCATTGGTATTTTTGATTCTAACAGATGTTTACGCCTAAATCCAATGAAATATACCAAAAACATTAAAATATCATTGGTTAATCATTGATTATTAATTTGCAAGGTTGTAGGGCAGCGCCAAGTCTTCGCAATATCTACAAAAATGCATGTTGCGAGGTAGGGAAGACATAGGCTTGTCCTCCCTAAGATTCGTTGAAATTCCCTAAATACGGATTTTCGAAAATATAAAAATAGTACGGTGTGTGAAATTTTATACTGTCATTAATTCCTTAAATCCTAAATCAAGCGAATTAAATTTATCTAACGATTCTACAGCTCCAGCGAATTCTAAAATCTTTGGTATTTCGGTTTTAGATTGGAAGTAAATTGTTTTTGCTCTTGGAACCTTTTGATCACTTTGCAATTTTTTAAATCCGATATTTAGTTCATTGTGGAGGACCCGACCAATATTATTTAATACATCAACTGATCCATGAATTCGTAATCGTGGGCGAACTAATATTTTACCTTTTCTCTTTTCTCGAATCGTTCCTAAATCGTGCAACAGTAGAATAAAAGTCTTTACAAACACTACTTCATTAAAATCGCCTATTGGAAAAGAACGCTCTTCTTTAGTAACTTGGGACCAACCCATTTCAACTAGCATGTTTACTAAAGGGTGATTTAAGCATACTGCTCCTTCCCAATAAGGTTCATCACCGCCGTATTCGCAATATCTCATAGACCAACTTCTTTCAACTAACTCCGAAAAACGAGTAACAATCCATTTTCTTTGACTTCTTATTGAGAAACTGTCATTTCGTTTAGAACCGTATCTCCAGGCGATAGCTAATACTTCTGCAAATTCATCTGTCGTAACAAAATGATTAAATCGTAATTGTTCTTCTTCAGTAAACTTGAATTTTCTTGGCATACGTATACAACTCCTCAGTGCCTATATGTAGTCAATCTTTTTTACGTTTATTCAATAATTCATTTAAACGTTTTTGATCTTCCTCAGTTATAGTTTTACGTAATGAAGCAATATCTTGAACAACAATCCCGAATACAGCTGAAATACTTTCATCATCCTTATCATTGTTAATTGCTTTCTTAATCGATGGTAAAATTACATTTTTAAATTCCGGTGTTAAATCATCCCAATTTTTTAATTCCCGTTTTTCTGGTGTATAAGAGTATTCTTCTTGTTTTTCTTTCTCTCGTTCTTCTTTAACCCATTCCGGAAGTATTTCGCTTCTTCCTGTTTTTACTGTACCTTTTCGCACTTTCTGTTTTTGGCCAAGCTTAGACATTTTTTCTTCTACAACTTTAATTACAAAGTTTTCAGCGGCTGCTATATCAGTAGTTCCAATAACTTTACATTTACTAGCAACTGCAAGAATTGCTGTAATTGTTTTTTCGTTTGTAATCTCTCGTTCTTTTATTTTTGAATTCATTAAATCAAGAATTATAGATTCAGTGACAGGGTTGGTTATAATTTCTTCTTCTTCAAGATCTTTTTGTAAATCTTTCTTTTTAAGATCTTTCTTTGTAGGTGTACCTTTTGTACTGTTCTTTTTGTACTGTACCTTTTGGACATTACTTAAATCACTGTAGTTACAAGGATTTATACCTGCACTCTTCCATTTTTGACATAATTCTAAATAAAACGCATCAATTTCATCTGCCATAAAAGGTATGTCTGAAATTATATATTCATACTGTTTTACTGGACGTTTAGAACGTGATCCTTCTTTTAAACCATATCCATACCCTGCAATCATGTATCCATATTGAAGCAATTCTATAAAACATCTATCTACTACTTTACGACCATCTTTTTCTGAGTGGTTATATAATTGATCTTTAATAATAGTCCAATCTTCAGGAAGAGATAAAAGATAACTAGCTAAACCTCTTGCGCTGTAACTTAATCTTTTGTCTTGTAATAGACCATTATGTAGTGGTGAGTATTCTGATGTTTTCTTTCTTCTAACAATTGACATAACAAAAAATCCTCCAATTTCCACCCCGACCAAAAATGGGTATAGGAAAATAGAGGATTGTAGTTCACATTTTTTAAAGTATATGCTATCATAGACATAGCGATACAACTTTAAATATGTTAATACAAACCTCGTGTTTCAATTTTCATCGGTTAGTCGGGCGGCCAAACTCTTCCAACCTATGAAAATTTCGTCGGGGTTTTTTTATTTTTATAATTTATATGAAAAATTTACATTTGCAATTTATATATCTACCACTTTATGATAGCAGAACTTTGTTGAAAAAAGAAGAGTAAAAGAGAAGACCGTCAGATTAATGACGGTCTTTTTTGTGGATAACCTTATTTATCCACAGGTTTGATGTTTTTTATTTTCAATTTAATCATGTGTTCATTAAATATTGTGGATAAAGTGATTTTCGCTGTCTAATCTTCTGTTATAGATTAATTCATAAAGAAAAGCGCTCTATCAAGTGTAAATTATTTTTTACTCAATGCCGGATGCTCCCAATATTGATTAGCTACTTTAGGTAAGTTGTCATGTAGGAAATTATCGTAGTTAATCTTGTCTAGTGTTTCACGGTTAAGGGTGATTTTCATAACATTGTCTTTTTTCTCGTTACCATACTGATCTACTAGTGGATATTTATAAAAGAAAGCAATTTCGCTTATATTTTTCTCATCCTTTAAATCTTTTAATATGGATATGGTATCAATCCACATGCCTTTTTTAGTGTAATTTGCTGATATGTTTTCTTTGGCTTCAGTAGTAATTAACACAATTTTATCATTTGGATCTTCGGTTCCTAAGTTGTCATTTACCTTAACAGACTCAACTTTTTTCTCACCAAATTTTTTATTTGTGAGTTTTTTTATTTTATCCTCAAGCGTTACTTCTTTTTTCTCTATAGGTTTTGCAGCAGCTTCTTTTTCTTGTTTCTTTTTCTCTTCTTCAGCTTTTGCTTTTTCTTCATCTTGAACCTGTTTTATAGCCTCTTGTCTTTCTTTCTCAACATCTTTTTGTTTTTCTGGCTCAGTAGAAGCAGTTTGTGTTGTATTATTATTCGCCTCTTTTTTGTTGTCTTTTCCAGAAATCATATTTCCAATTGTACCTATAATCATTATGTATATAAGACAAGCAACTACCATTTTCCACTTCTTACCGGAACGGAAACCTAAAATCTTTTGATACCATTTTCTTTGTAAACGTTCAATTTTAATGGATGTATTATCTTGGATAAACCTTTCGATTTCTTTACCTTTCTCTTGAGGAATGAAAGTAAATGGTCTTACGGTCCCTTTGAAGGAGAATACAGTTTTTAAGGCGTAATGGTCTACTGTAACTGAAGAGAATTCCGATAGTGAATTTTTAGATATGCTAGTTACGTCGTTGATGGTTTTATCGTATTTAAAACATTGAATGTGATCTTTTGTTACAGCAGCATATCCAGTTCCTTGAGGTAAATTAATTGTAACGATATTAGGTGTAATATTTGAATCTTGTTTATATATTGCAGCAATAGCTTGTTTTGCTAGTTTGCTCTCACTAGGTTTTTTATCCTTTTGGTTGTTGCTCATATTGTTTCCCCTTTCAAAATGTAAGATTTCTCACCTCATGGTAGCAAACAAGTTATTTGTATATTGTCATATTTTGTCGAATGAAAATAAAAAAAGAGAGCCGAAGCCCTCATTGGTTAATATGGTAAAATTATGTAAAATTTTACCTCTAGAAAATGGAAATGATTTCTTTTATTATTGATTCAAATACAATATCTTTAATTTGAAATATTGAACGCTGCAACACTTCATATTTCGTTTTAGAATCTTAATAGCAGATTCTGTGTTATCTTGATGTGTAAAGATGTTTATGTGTCAAAATAAGGAGTGTGAGGCCTACATAAAATACTTTTTTATCAAGTATGTATATTCCACTAAAAGGTTTAATGCTTTCTTTTGTGGCTCTTTGCCTAAATCGGAAATTTGATCTAATATGACCTCGACTTGTGGTGGGATTCGGTACTCTCTACCAACCAAGTTATCCAAGCTGATGTTATATAGTTCGGAAATCTTGATTAGAGTGGAAATATCAGGTTCTGATCGTCCTGCTTCCCAATTGGTATAAGTAGAACGAACAACATTTAGATGGTAAGCAACATCATTTTGAGTTAGTTTGTTTTTTTTGCGAAAGTATATAAGTCGTTCGCTCAGCAATGACTATTCACCGCCCTTTTTAATCTGTGACAATTATAAGCGAACAAGAGAAGTGAATGGTATATATTTGGATGAAACGATTAATTAAGAAACTTTTTGCATACAAAACGATTAGTTTTGAATCGTTTTAAAATATGTTAGAACAAAAGTTCGGTTTTGTGGTAAAATATGCATGTAGGTAATCCTGCGAAGGGTATGCAGAATTGCATATTTGGTTCCGTGAAACATAAGAAACGTTGCTGTACAGCGGTTTCTCAACTTTCTCAATAATTATCAGATAACTCCATGACTGAAATTTGCCAAAAATGTGATATTATGAAAACAAATAAAATAAACGGACGTGAAAAAAGACCCACGGTGTAAGTAGTGCTACCAACACTCTTACACTGCCCCCTAACCACACTAGGGAACATTGTCGCGGATCTTGTACATACATATTATAACACAACTTAGAGTGAGAGTGACACGTTTTCCTTTTATGTAAGAAAATGGGGTTTACGTGTCTTTTTGTCCACGAGGAGGACAAATAATGCAGAGTTTATTAAGTAACATGCATGAGGATTTAAAGAGTAACGGGTACACGAATCGTAAATTAGCTAAACGATTCGATGTTAGTCACACAACTGTGAACAGTTATTTTAAAGCGACTAGTGAATTTGACTTTATGCACTTTGTAGAATCATTGAGGTTGCATAAACCGAATAACATCAACTATAGAAGAGAATGCGTCAAAAAAATGTTCGAACAATTAACGCCAGTTAATGAACGGGTAGCCATGGAAGTTTTGAATATGTATGGCGAATACGGATTACAAAAACAATTGACCGCTAAAATAATAAACTCAGATAAAACTACGAAAAACGCAAGAATAAATAAGAAAATAGCATCTATTTATGATTTACTTGCTCTGCGACTGTCTGGAAGGATATCTAATAATGACTTTTTTGTGGAGACGGACAAGATGAGGAATTCTTTTAAAACATCTAACAACGAAGCTAAAATATTATCAGGGTTTGCGTTTATATATGCTCAACTAAATTTTGGCGACTATCGAATGGTTTCACAATATACAAATCAATTGAAACCAATGATTGATGATGTTAGTAAAGATACCATTAGAAAATCATATTCATTACGAATAAAAGAAATGGAGTCAATGAGTGCACAAAGAGGAAATGATTTAGAGACTGCGAGGAAATTATGTTTCGAAATTATAAATGATGAAACTAATCCTTATGATTGTATGAAATCATTAGCTTATTGTACATTGGCCGAAACGCATATGATGGATTATGAAAAGGCACATTATTTTTTAGAACAATCTTTCGCCACTCTTCCAATCATTACAAATAAAAAACTTCTTAATCGTAAAGGGTTTATAAAAAACACGCTTGATTTTCTTAATATAGTTCATGAAAAGAATCTTGATAAAATAAACCCGTCGAGTTTAGCTGAAAAAGCACATTTATACGCAAAAATAGGCAGAGAGAAAGAGGCGATTATTATTTTAGAGGGGTTAGAAAAGAAATATGGCAGTCTTTCTCCTTTCCAAAAATACTACAAAGGTCTTGCTACAGGAGATAAAACATTCTTTGAAGAGGCCATAGCAGATTTTGAAAAAACAGGTGATTTTTTCTATATTTCCCTACCTAAAATGGCTTTGAAATGATATAATGAAGGCATACATAAAGGTGGTGAAATGATTGAAATTAAAGGTCATTAAATCGATTTTAGCGATTGCCGCTGTAGCTTGTTTTTCTTTTACAGCAGTAAAAACAGAAGAAACACAACAGGTTGCTAAATCAGAACAACCTGTACTATATATGGAAGCTGATCCCGGTGGGACAGGCGGCTGATTCTGTCGCAACACAACGGGAATTTAATAGATAAAGGAAATGACACTATCAATTGTTGATAGTGTCATTTCTAATTTAAGGGGAATGGAAGCGAATCGACCATGTGGTCAAATGCTTTCCAAAACAGTCTTATAAAAGCTGATACATAAACATTTCGAGGGGGACAACGTATTATGGAGAATTTAGTATCTGAATTATTATTAATGGAGAAGACAGAAGGGGTAAACATTGATCATCTACGTGAAATGCTACTAGAATTATCAAATACAGAAAAAAAGTAAAATAAAACTCCGTAGACAATTATTAGTCTCACGGAGTTTTATTTTTAGATATAAAGCTTTGAATTGTTGATTTAAATAACTCTTTGTTGTCCTCTGATAGTTGGTTGATTAGTTTCATCCATTCGTTAGTCTCTTTACTGATCTCTTCTGTTTCTTTTACTGTTAATTTTTGATGTATTGATCTTCCTAATAAGTAATCAACTGAAACCTCGTATATGTCTGCTAGTTTAGTTAATGTCTCGTAGTCAGGTTTACGTCTTCCTGATTCGTAACTAGATAAAGTGGCTTTGTTCACGTCTAATTTTTCTGAGATGAAAGTCTGTGTGTAACCTTTCTTTTCGCGACACGCTTTCAATCTTTCGTTTAAGTTCATAATTTTATTATTCCCCTTTATAAATAAGATCCCATTGTGTAGTTTGCAATGTTTTGCATTGCAAAGCATTGTTCTTTAATTACAGTATATATACTTTTTGACAACTTTTCACTATCTGTAAAAATATTTTTAACAAAATGACAAAATGGGGTTTACATTTACGAAATGACAACCTATAATGAAATCAAGAAGTTGTCAAAACGACAACGACAGGAGGTGAAGCGAATATGACTTTCGGAAGCAGAGTTCGAGATATTCGCAAGCAAAAGAATATAACACAAGAAAAACTAGCTAAGAAGCTTGATTTTAGCCACGCTTCAGCTATTTCTTTTATAGAAAATGGCAAGAGAAGATTGGATGCTGAAAAGATACCAACTTTAGCAAATGCGCTTGGAGTATCAATAAATGAACTTTTTTTTGCTCAAAATGTTGTCGGAATGACAACTAACGAAACGGAGGAAAAAGAAAATGAATCAATTACAAGTTTTCAATAATGAAGAGTTCGGACAAGTTCGAACAGTAACACAAAGTGAAGATGTTTGGTTTGTAGCTAAAGATGTAGCGGAGGTTTTAGGATACAACAACACATCGAAAGCTATTCAAATGCATGTGGATGAAGATGAAAAAGCTGACCTCCCAATTTGGGACGGCAGACAAAATAGAAACCAGAAAGTAATTAACGAATCTGGGTTATACACTTTAATCCTTTCAAGTAAGTTGCCAAGCGCAAAGAAATTCAAAAAGTGGGTAACAAGTGAGGTACTTCCTTCTATTAGAAAACACGGAGCATACATGACAGATCAAGTCTTGGAACAAGCGGTAACTAATCCAGACTTTATGATTGGTCTTCTTACAAACTTAAAAGAAGAGAAAGCAAAGCGAGTTGAAGCGGAACGAACAATCTTACAACAACAACCGCTTGTAACATTTGCTGAAGCGGTGCAAGTATCAACAAACCTAATAACCGTCAAACAGTTAGCAAACTTAATGAGACAAAAAGGAATCGACACAGGTCAAAACAGACTCTTCGAATGGTTCAGAGAAAACGGATATCTTTGCAAGAAGAAAGGTAGTCTTTACAACACACCAACTCAGTATTCAATGGATTTAGAGTTATTTGAATCACAAGAATATGTAAGAACAAATAGCCAAGGTGAGTTCGTAACATCATTCACTACAAAAGTTACAGGGAAAGGTCAGCTTTACTTCATTAATAAGTTTCTCGGAAAGGAAGCGATCTAAATGATGGAAGAAAGCACATTCTCACACTTAATGATTCTGGTAATTGTCATTTTAGTCGCAGGATTTATTCATCTGATGGATTGGATAGACAAAAGGTTTATGAAGGATGAAAAGTGATGGATAGACAGCAGCGGGACAAAGAAGAGAAAGCGAACATTATCAAAATGATACGTGATTTAAAAGAAAAAGGGTTACATAGAAGTGCATATAGGATTTGGGAAATGCATAAGGAGTTTATTACCCTAGCTAAATAGGACAAGCGTTGCGCTTGTCATCATGATCAGGAGCGGACACCCTTTCCCCTCCACCTCGCTTCTGGTCATGATGATGCGCACAGCATCAAAACAAAATAAAACCAGCCGATTACCCCTAATCGACTGGTTCATGAAACGACGCAATATTTTCTACCACTATTATATCACAGTCGTTTCTTCTAAGTAAATAAGGAGGAATGTGGAAATGAAAGATGTTTTAGACAAGCAAAAAGAACGTGCAATTGAAACTTTAAAACAAATGTCTGAAAAAGAAAAAGACATCGTGAAGAAGTTGGATCTTGACTATGTAATCACGGTTTTAACAAATAAACCACATGGCTCAATGCCGTTCTAGGAGGATATGAAAATGGATATTTTAATCAGAAACATTACTAAAGAAGAGTTAGTGAAAATAATAAAATGTGATAATTGCGATGGTTCGGACATGGATTTGATAACGTATTATCACTCTCCGGATGAAATTTTATGTAACGAATGCGGAAACAAGATAGAAATCTCGGAGGTTAAATAACTATGAGACTTTATGAATTAACAAATAACTATAACGAACTACAAATGATGATTGAAGATGGAATAGATCCATCAGCATTGGAAGATACATTACAAGCGATTGAGGAAAGTATTCAAGATAAAGCGCAAAACATCGCGTTACTAATTAAAAACCTTGAAGCAGATACAGAAGCTATTAAGTTAGAAGAAAAGCGTTTAGCAGAACGTAGGATAGCGGTAGAAAACAATTGTAAGAGCTTAAAAGATTACTTGTACCAGCAAATGACTTTATTAGAAGTAAAGCGTATCAAAGGCACAATCGTGACTGTAGGAATTCAGAAGAATCCAGCGAGCTTGGATATAGCAGAAGATGCAGTTGTACCACCGGAGTACATGATTCCTCAGCCAGCGAAAGTTGATAAGAAGTCATTACTTGCAGCGGTTAAAGATGGGATGAAATGGGACGGAATTACGTTGAAGCAATCTGAAGGAATTAGGATTCGTTAACCATGAGAGACGTTAAAGGGTATGAAGGTCTTTATGAAATAACAGATGACGGAATTGTTTTTAGGAAAGAACGAATTACGAAAACAATCAATGGCTACGATCTTAAATTGCAAAGAAAACAAATGAAACAATCTGATTTAAAAGGGTATCCATCTGTTGGGTTAATCAAAAACAAGGTGAAAAAAAGAGTACATGTTCACAGGCTAGTTGCAGAAACGTTCATTCCTAATCCTGATAACAAATCGCAAGTTAATCATATAAACGGCATAAAAACAGACAATCGTGTTTGCAATTTAGAATGGACCACTCCGAAAGAGAATACGCAGCACGCGGTAAAAAACAAATTGCGTGGAGATTCTAAAGGGATGAAAAACGGGATGAGTAAAGTGAATGAATCTGATGTTAAAAAAATGAGAGAAATGCATAAGAGTGGATTAAGCCAAATTAAAATTTCAAAAATATTCAATCTTAATAAGGATACGGTTTGGAAAATTATTAACAGAAAGCTTTGGGATCATGTGGAATGACAGGAGGAATGAAAAATGAATAAAAGTGAAACGATCACCGAACTAGCTAAAGCATTAGTGAAATTCAATTCAGAAGTTAACAAAATCGCTAAGGATGCAGATAATCCTTTCTTTAAAAACAATTACGCAACGCTAGACACGATTATAGATGAAATTAGACCAATCCTTTCTAAACACGGATTAAGTATTATGCAAATACCAAGCGGAGACGGTCAAAACGTAACGTTAAAAACACTTCTCTTACATGAGAGTGGTGAGTGGCTTGAATCGGACGAACTAACAATGAAACCAGTAAAGAACGATCCGCAAGCAGTAGGAAGTTGCATAACATACGCAAGACGATATTCACTAGCAGCATTCCTTAGCTTAAACACAGGTGAAGATGATGATGGTAACGGTGCTACTTATGGAAAGGACAAGCCTAAACCTAAAGGTAACAACGGACACAATCCAAGCAAACCACAAGGAAGTGGTAACGGTAAAGCATCCGAGAAACAAATGAAAATGATACATGCAAAAATAGCGCATGTAGCGACATTAACACAAACAGATAAACAAACAGTTGAAGATACTTTAAAAGGTAATATCAATGCTGAAAATTTAAGTGATTTAAGCTCACAGTTAGCATCTAAAGCGATACAAGTACTATCTGGTTGGGAAACACAATATAGCCAAGCGGGATAAGGAGTGAAAACCTATGTTAGATAAAAGCCAATCAAAAGTCGTCCTTCCGGCGTGGGTGTGGAAGGGCGCACGGAATGAAAAAGAAGCAAAGGCAAAGGCGATTGAGTACATTACTCCCGATCGCTACCCAGGATATAAAATAATCAAAATTCAAGGCGACATAGCGGTATGCGAAAGGGACGTGATGTGATGAGTTTTCAATGGAATAAGCATAATCGAGATACAAGCAAACCAATTCCGGTAAGAGGTTACAACCTTACTAAATTACTTAAACGTGTTAGGGAATTAGAACAAGATGGGTATGAACATGTAAAACCATATCAAAAGATTTATAAGCAAAGGAAAAGTTTTGATTATGATATGAGCCGTAACTTTGGAAACGGTGGATATAAATTTAACGGGTACACAGATACAGTTGAGTATTTGTTTGTGATGAAGAAGGTGAACTAAATGGCAGATGTTAAATGGATAAAACTCTCTACTAGCATGTTTGAAGATGAAAAGATTCGATTGATTGAAAGCTTACCAGATGCAGACACACTACTAATCATTTGGATTAAATTGTTGTCTCAAGCGGGCAGAACAAATGCTAATGGTTACATTTTCTTGAGCGAAAACATTCCTTTCACAGAAGAAATGCTCTCAACACTTTTTAATAGACCGATAGCAACAGTAAGGCTTGCACTACAAACGTTCAAACAGTTTGGAATGATTGATATCACAGACGATCAGTACATTTGCATCTCAAATTGGGAGAAGCATCAGAACATTGATGGATTAGAACGGGTAAAACAATTGAATGCAGAACGAAACAGAAAGTACCGCGAACGCAAGAAACAACAGCAATTAGCACTAGAAAACAAAAGTGAAGAAAGTGACGTTCGCGTGACGTCACGTGACGATACAGATATAGAAGAAGATAAAGAATTAGATATAGATAAAGAAAAAGATAAAAAGAAGAAAGAAAAACCTTCTCGTCACAAGTTTGAAACTTGCGACACCAACGGGGCTAAGTATTTGTTTGAAAAAATTAAGGGTAACAACCCTAAACAAAAAGAGCCTAACTTTGATTCATGGGCAAACGATTTTAGATTGATGCGTGAAAAGGATAATCGTGAATTACAAGAGATTAAGGATGTTATTGATTGGTGCCAAGCTGATCCATTCTGGCAAGGTAACATTTTATCTCCTAAAAAGCTACGTGAGAAGTTCGACCAACTAACTATTCAAATGAATTCTAAAAAGGGAGCGAAGAACAATGCAGAGAGCGGCGGCAGCAATACCAACCGATATAGCCAAAAAGGTGAATATGACTATGGATTCTGATGTGTGTGATACACATGGCATGAATAAGATGAAGTTCGGTGGACAAGTTGTTTGCCCTCGATGCTTCCTTGAAAACGAAAGTAAGAAGCTTCAGCAGCAGGAACAAGCGAAATACGATGCAGGTAAAGCAAACGAAAAGAAATTCATGTTCCATCAACAAAGCATGATTGCCGATAGCAACATTAAGAAAGCTAACTTTGATAATTACCAACCTACTAGTGAGGAAGGAGCGAAGAACCTTGAACTTGCAAAGGTCATCGCAACGGATTATCTCAACGGAAAGATTTTTAACACGATTATGGCCGGGAATTGCGGAGCAGGGAAAACACATCTTGCCTACGCTATAGCGGATCAGCTTGCAGGAGCGGGGAAGTCAGTAGTTTTCGTCACAGTTGGTGAATTGCTACGGAAGATTAAAAGTACATTCAGTAAAGATTCTACATTAACTGAAGATGCAATTATAAGAAGCTTAGTAAGAGCGGAAGTATTAATAGTCGATGATTTGGGAGCGGAGTTAGGTGCGTTAGATGCGAATACAAAAGCGACAAACTTCATTAATAGGGTGCTATTCGATGTTTTCGATGGTAGGCAAGGTAAATCTACTATCTTCACGACAAACCTCACAGGGAAGCGTTTAGATGAGGCATACGATGAACGGATTGTATCACGGATTCTCAATAATTTTAGAACGATCACTTTCAAAGAAACAAAGGATTACAGAAGAAAGGCATTGCCATTTTAAAAGGGGGAAATTGAAATGTGTGCATGTAACGGAACGGGAGTAATTCAGAACGACATTGGAACGGGTATGTATCAGTTTGGACCATGCATTTGCGAAGCGGCGAATCAAACACCTGAGGAAGTAGATAGAAAGCGTCATGCTGTTATGGCGGAGCTAAAAGAAATTCATCAATTACAAATGGAGGGGAAATGGGATGCCAAGACTTGGAACGGATTTAGAAAAGGAAAATTATACGATGGCGTTGCAACAGAGAAAGTACATGAAGAAATCGCGTCGTAACTTATATATCGCTTTAGAAGAGTTGGACCTGGTATTTGATGAAAGCGAAGTAATTCGATTGCAAGAAATGTGGAAGGAAGACAAAGGAATCCTTGAAATCGCAAAAGAGCTAGGGAGACATCAGCTAGAAATCGCCGCTTTGATTATGGATCAGGCAGATAAAAATATGATTAAATCTCGTCCAATGGGGTTAGGGGCATGAAACAGCTAACACTGGAGGATGTTGTGGGGAGTTTTGATTATACAGCAACAAGCACAGCCGAGCGATTCCTTGCGAATCCAACCGTTATAACACCGACATATGAGGTTCATTTCTACGATCAGGATGAAAGACAAAAGATAGATTGGTTCGATGTTAAAACAGAGAGCGAAGCATGGGGCGCGGCAGTGAAAGAACATGGTAAAGGTATTCAGAAGATTGAAATAAAACATTCGGAACGTACGAGAAAAGAAATAATGGCATTGGATTAGGAGGAATAAGAATGAAGGTTTATATGCCAGTACCAACTGAAGAAGAATATGAAATAGCTGCCAAAAACGGAATTAGCAAAGAGACGGTATACCAGCGGATTCATTATAGAGGAAAGACGGTAGAACAAGCAATTACAGAACCATTGCAGAATGGGAAGTTTTTAAAAAAATATCAGAAGTACATCGAAATTGCAGAAAAAAACGGTATTTCTTACCGAACATTTCATGCAAGGATGACCAAAAAGACAGTTCGCGAATGGACACCTGAAGAAGCGGCAACTATACCTCCTAAAAGAACAGGGAGAGTAAGGAAAACAAAGGCTAATTCTCTTACAGAAGAAGATTATAAAAAAGCAGAGAAAAACGGAATTTCTAGAAAAAACGTGAATCAGAGGGTGGATTCGTATGACTGGAGTATTGAACGAGCTATAACTGATCCAGTTAAAAAGAGAAATAAGAAAGATAATAATGCACGAATGCTAGTGATTGCTGGCCAAAACGGGATAAGCGCTTCAACTTTTTACAGAAGAATTAGAGAGGGAATGTCACCACGCGATGCAGCCATGAAACCTAAGGGGCATACAGCATATATAGAAATAGCTAGAGAAAACGGAATAAATGATATTTGCTTCTATAAAAGAGTTGAAAGAGGAATGCACCCATACTTAGCAGCAACAAAGCCGAAGGACAAACGTGGAAGTACGAAAAAGAAACAAATCAGCTAGGAGGCAACATGGACAGGCAAGACGTTTTAATCAATAAATTAATCGATAATCACATATACAAGCTACCCGATGGGCGTGATCTCTTTGAGGGGAGTTGCGAGGAACTGGCGGGGCTACTAAAAGGAGATGGAGAGAATGAGAGAAGCGATTGAAGAGCTTATAAGAGGATTGCATGAATCGGCAGTAGATAGTAGAAAGGAATCCGACAAGGCTTTTGATAGTGGAGATTTAGGGTTAGCAGGATATTATAACGGGCAGTGGCACGCATTTGAAGGAACGGCAATCGCATTAGAAGATTTATTATCTGATCATAAGGAGGAAACACAATGAAATATACAGAGCACGGCACGTTTGAAGTAACTCAATTATTAGCAGAGGCGAAGGAGAATGAAGAGAATGGCAACTAAGATCACTATGTTTACGAAAAATAATTGCCCTAATTGCATGAGAGCTAAGATGTTATTTGCATCTTGTCCCGTAGAAGTTGAGATTACAGAAATTAATTTAGAGACACCTGAAGGTAAAGCACACCAAGAAATTTTAGGAATACAAACAGCTCCTACTTTTGAATTCGAAAACGGTAATTTCATTTATGGTTTTGATGAAGGAAAGCTCATGAACGCATTAGGACTGTAGGAGGGATCGCGTGAAGAAAGAAACTGCTGTGCAGGTGCAAAACGAACTCGAAGTAGTAGAGGATGAGATTCGCAAAATGGAATATCACTTGGTTGGATTGAATAGCGAGAAGCGGAAAACACAACTTTCTTTGGAAGTGTTGAAGAAACAGAAAGAGAAATTGAAAAGTTACTTATAAGGAGCGGATATAAGTGTTAAATATACAAAAGATTTTTGAAGCGCAGGACAAGCTAGATTGTAAGGTTGTTGAGGTTCATGGGTTAGAAGGGAAAAACTTAACTGGAGACGTAACGCAGGCTTTATACACGGAGTTGGGTGAACTAAGTAATGAGATTGGATTCTTCAAGTACTGGAAGAAAAACAAGAAGGATGATAAGGCACGTCAGTATGATGAGTGGGCGGATTGCATGCACTTTATAGCCAGTTTAGGTAATAAGTACGGGCATAGTGAATTAACAAAAAACGTAATTGATATTAACAATATTCATAATGAGTTGCAATTTGTAGATTCTCATAGTTTTCACGATCTATTCGATCTCATTTACAAATCAAACCTTAATAAATTGGACGGTTATTGCTTATCATTAGCAGCATTAATAAAAATAGGTTTAAGAATGGGAATGACGTTTGGAGATATGGAAAAGTCGTACTTTGATAAGAACCAAGTTAACTATGATCGGTTAGCGAGCGGATATTAAAAAAAGGCTAGGATTTCTCCTAGCACTCAAGCATAAGTCGTATGGAAAGCAAGTATTGTGCAAATCGGGTATTTGCAAGTTCATTATATAACGTTTATTGGGTAGATAGGATGAATCAATGTAATCTTTACGCAGGTTTTACATGATATTGAAGTTTTTGATAAAGACCAAATTTGAATTTTATTAGAAATGGAGGAACGGAAATGTCAATGTATACAACAGCAAAGACGTGGGATGAAATGATAAAAGTTGTACGTTCGTTAGAGCCACCATCATGCTTGTCAGTAAATTATGATTCTGAAAATGATGAATACAAAATTTGGTGTGGTAATCAACCGTATTATTTTTATCAAGATGAAATTGAGAAACTGGATAATGAAAAACGGGCTCTAAAGAAAGAAGTAAAAAAATTGTGTGACTTAGTTAATAGCTTGATAGAAGATTGAACAAAAGCGTTATTTGAATAGAAAGGGAGAATGAAAGATGAAAATAAAGGAATTATCAAGAGGAGAAATCCTGGTAGGTATGGAGAAAGGGCGTTTTAAGGATGGCGACAAGTTTAAACGTCAGTCAGATGGAAAAGAAATCGTAATTGTATTTCCTAGATTGCGATACATGGGTGGAAATCCTGTTGAGGTAGCTGCTGTAACTGAAGCGTGGGATGTTATCAATGAATTTGAAATTGATGATTGGGTATGCCATGAAGAGGATGTATTGATTGGGAAGGTTACTAAAAAAGACGGTAGATATGTTAGTACAGATAATATGCGAGAGGGGTTAGCGGCATATTGGGACGACGGATTGAGAAAAGCTACTGCAGAGGAAATTGTGCAGGAAAAGCGTCGTAGGATGTTCTCAAAAGGCGGTCGTGATCTGGACGAGTTTAAAAATGGTGATATTGTAACACCATTAGATAATGACAAATTGTTATTGATAGTAATTAAGTACTACAAGGATAAAAATGCAGTTTTAATAGATGGAGAATTGTTCGATGCAACAAGTGTAAACCCTGTTTATTTCGTAGAAAGTATGGTGAAAAAAGAGGGTTAATTTCTTAATAAAATAGTTATTCGAATAAGAAAAGAGGAGCGGCGATGAAGAAACAAAGATGGAGAAAAACAAAAGTTAAAACTTGTTACTTATGTGACAAGAAATTAAATATAAACCAGATCCGAGGCATAAATGATTGGAGTTATAAAAACAAAATTTTGTATTGGTGTGAGGATTGCGTAGAGTATTAAAACAAAATTCTTATTTTAAAAATAGAGAGCTCTTGCCAAAGAACTCTCTTACCAAAACTTATATTGAATGAATACACACCATAATGTATGCATGTTGTTTAGGTATGTGTAGTTGTACAATAAAATCTTTATTTGGAAAGAATTCAGCCCCTAACGGTGCGCTGTTAGGGGCTGAATCTCGAGAACTTTTATTAAAATTACATGAGGTTGATCAGTGAATGTAACTATCGATCTCTCGAATTATAGCACTAAGTAAATTAAATTTACAACTTAATATTTACATTTAGTGATAAAAGATATGGAGGGGAATGGAACGGATGAGACATACAAGAAATAGACAAATGACAAAAATAGGTGAAGAAAATTTTATGGGAATGAAGAATATCAAAATTTCAACGATACGAAAGTTTGATGGAGAGTTTAATAATAGATTAGATCCAACTTTCCGGTGGCACAGAGATTATCATGGTATGAATATTGTATCCTTTAACCGTAAGGGTGAAGCATTTAAAACTAATGTGATAAAAGTTAGAAATTAAACAAAATCGTTATTTGATTAAAAGAAAAAAGAGCACATGTTGATATGTACTCTAAGATGATCATTTTAATATCTATTTAAGTGTTTCTTCTGCATCAGGTGTATCAAATTTATCAATCACTTTAAAGATTACTTCTAAAAGAATAGTAGATAAAATCGCAAAGATTAATACAGCATGTGGTGATAATTGCACTGCTGTGAAATTAAATTTTGCTAGCCAAAAATATCCGACATACATTGTCAGGAAGGTACTAACAATTGAAATTGTAAATCCTAAGAAACCTAATTCTTTTAGCTTTTCTTCAGATAATTTAAATACGCGTAATACAAATGAGAAGATGATCCCAACTATGAAAAATCCAATACATAAGATCAATAGTGACATTATACTTGGGTATTCAACGTCATTAGGCATCCATTGTTTCATTCCTACAATTATGGCTGTAGGGAGCACGATAGGTATTAATAGTGGTGATACTATTAGAAAAAGAGCTAATAGTCTACTGATGTTGTTTGTTTCATTGTTGTTTTGATTGTTCATAAAGCCTCCAAAAATAATATAAAAATAAACACCCTAGTGGATTTTAGCATGAAATTATTAGTAAAGCCATAGTTAAAAAAAGGTGGATTTAAACAAAAACGCTATTTTAAAACAAAGGGGAATAGGGTATGAAAATGTTAGATCTATGTTCGGGAATTGCAGGAATAAGCATGGCAGCGGATTGGGCTGGGATTGATACAGCAGCCTTTTGCGAAATAGAAGAGTTCAATCAGAAAGTACTTAGAAAGAACTATCCTAACATTCCTATTTTCCCGGATTTATATAAACTTACGAAACAATCATTACTAGATGGAGGTGTTGACGTTGATTCAATTGGAGTTATTTCAGCAGGATATCCCTGTCAGGGAGAAAGCATGGCCGGAAAGAGAAAAGGTGCAGAAGACGAAAGATGGTTATGGCCAGAAGTCTTCCGACTCATCAGAGAACTCGGACCCACTTGGTTTGTTGGAGAAAATGTTGCTGGACACGTCACAATGGGCTTGGACACCGTGCTCTCCGACTTGGAAGAAGAAAACTACTCGACAAGGACGTTCGTATTACCGGCTGTCAGTGTCGGGGCGCCACATCAAAGATACCGGACATTTATTGTTGGCCACTCCAACGACAAGTCAAAATTACAAGCCGATCCGAGAGTTGTGCCCTTCAGAAGCAAACGGCAGCCACGGGAAAACATTGCCGGGGTCAATAGGGGAACACTTTCCAGAACATATTGGGAAGAAAATCAACCCTCAATTTGTGGAATGGATGATGGGACTGCCACAAGATTGGACGAAGATAGATTGAGGTTTCTGGGTAATGCGGTGGTGCCACAACAGATCTATCCGATATTTGAAGCGATAGCCAAGATTGAAGGTTTATTATAAAAATTTCATTTTGTAGAGAAATGAGGTGCTAGGATGAAAGGCTCTACAAAGTATCAATTATTAAAAGCTGATTTCGATCATGCTGTAAAGCAGCTTAAACAGAGGAATAAAGAAATTGGGCTTCTTAGAGCAAGTCGTGATTCATCTATACACGAATATCGCCAATTGTTTAACGAACGGATGAAACTTAAAGAGGAAATTGAGTTTTTAAAAGATGATGTTCAAATAAGGGATGAACATATTGAAAGACTCGAGAAGGAATTACAGGAATATAAAAGAGCAGCTAGCAAAGGCTAACTGCTCTACGAAAGAAACGTTAAGAAGAAAGTTCAATCATTAAGTGTTATTTATAGTATGGCCAAGATTTTGGGCTTTATTCAAGGGGGAATAAAGATTGGAAGATATAAAGTGGCATGAAGCAGAAGAGAATAATGATGGTATTAAGACAATTGCAATGATTGAACTTGATAAGAAATTAAAAGGTGTAACAATGTATGGATACAACAGGATAGTTGGTTATAACGGTATTTTAAAAGGTGAAAAAGTTTTCTATAAAGGAGAAGAATATACCGTGGTAATGGTATCGAGATTAGGGGACTTTGGTTTATCTAAAACAGGAGAATTGCCATACATTTTACGTGCTTGCCCAAAAGATGTTGTAAAAAAAATAAAAGAGCAGCTAGCAAAAGCTAACTACTCCTTTTGACAAAAGATTCCGGGCTGCCAACACTGTTAAGAAAGCAGCTTATAGATAGTATGCACAAAGTTATGCTAATTATTCAAATGAATAAAGGACAGCTAGCGGAAACTAACTGCCCAACCCTTAAAAAAAGGGAGGAATTAACGGGTATGTAAAAATTCCTCACCTATAGTGTTAACGAAATATTGAGTTTTATTCAGAAGGGACCGAAATATTGTGAGTAATTTTAACGGTGAGAAGTTAACGGAACTTCGGCATTTATTCGGAATGACTCAAGGACAAGTTGCTGAATTGTTAGAGGTTGATATTAATAAGTTGATTGAGATAGAGCGGTCAAGAATTATCCCATCGTTTAATCAAATACAAGTACTATGCAGAACATTTCATGTTAAATCAAAGTATTTTTATAGCAAATCATTTGTAACTAGTGTGGTAGATCCGAGTTATATTTCTTTTCGATACTAAAAAGGAGGTAGAGGGAAATGAGAGCAAGATATTGTGAGTATTTTATTAATTACACTTTTTATGATGAAAAAGACAAAAGTGAGTATGAGAGTAGCGCTACAATAACGATCACTAAGAAAATGAACAGAAATATGATATTTGCAATCGCCAATGATATAGAGGAAAGAAATAACGTTAAGGGCGTCATTATACGTAATTACCAATTACTTCGAGAAAAACGAGGGCGGAAAATTTAGAACAAAATAATCCTTTGAATAGAAAGCGAGGAATAACAATGGGACTAGAAAACCGTGGGATGGCATTTGAAATGCTTATCAATCTAGCGAATGAAATGTATCAAAGAGGTGGAGTGGCGCTTATAAACAAGCGTCCGACTCCTGTGAAGGTGTTGAAAAGTAAAGGTGGCCGTGTGCTAAATGGATTCTATGAAGCTAAAAGTACAGTAGACTATGACGGTGTGTATAAAGGACGAGCTATAGCCTTCGAAGCCAAATCTACAGAGAATCCTGGACGATTTGATTTAAAGAACATCGCACAGCATCAATTAGATTATCTGGAGAAAGCAGAGAAGATGGGAGCGATTTGTTTCTTCCTTATTGAATTTAGCAAGGACAAGTCAATATTCGTTGTACCACTATCGGTCATTCAATCTTATGTAAGGATGTCTCATCAACCGAAGGGCAAGAAGTCTATACCAAGAGCAGACTTCGATATTTATGGGTACCTAGTAGAACAGACGGAACGAGCGTCAGTTGATTACTTGCAATACGTTGATGAAGCTATAGCACCATCTATGTTTGATGGAATGATTCAATTTGATCAGGACCATAAGAAAGTAGCGAATAACATTGAAGCAGCGAAAGAGAAGATGGCCAACAAGAAACGCAAATTATTAAAGGCTTAATGGATAACGGAACCATGCAGAGTGGATGGTGGGGGCTACTCGCTATGCATGTTTCCCTTATTCAACAAAGAGATAGTAAAATTTCACGTACCTGATGTGAATGTAAAAAGACAAATTCAGAAATAGGGGGATTCCTTCATGGAGAAACAATTAACATTATTACCGGATATCGATGATAAGAAGGTACAAAAGGAAGTAGTAAGTGTATTAAAGGAATACAGAGCGCTCAAGATGAGATTCAGTAATGACGTGGAGCAGGAAGGAATTAGTTTATTCCCTGAGTTGCGTGATTCAAGAAATACGAGTAAATGGAAGGTCCAGCAGGTAGAAAAAGCACTTAATAATTTGTTAGATGAGGATGAGCGTAAAATCGTTGAGCGTAAGTTTTTAACTAACGAGAGAGTAAAAGATTCAGATGTTTATCATGATCTACTACTCAAGAAGACATATTTCTATGAGAAGAAGCAGAGTGCGGTTAAATTGATTGCTACAGCACTTGGAATCATCTAAAAATAGCGAACAAAACGCGGTCAAAATGCGAACTTTTTGGGGGACTAAATAAAATGACAAAAATTATAAATTATATGTACAAGCCCTTTGACAACCGCATATCGAAGAGGATTAGTACACCTATCAGTGAAACGTTCTTATGCGAGAATGTCACGGTAACGTATACCGCATAGTAGGGCGGGCAAGGCGGTAAGAATCCGCAAAAGACGAAAAGACCAATTAAAACAAATGAAGACATATTCCAGTGTGGCGAGTGTGAGATAACTCGCATTCGTCATGCTGTTTCTATTATATTTAGTATTCAACCCAGAATGCGTCCTCTGGGTTGATAGTGAATATAAGTCTATTACTCTCTGTTATTTGTTTCTGGAAATGGAATGGGGTGGTTTATTTATGATTAAATGAACATCGCGTTTATGGAAAGAAAACAAATATTAAAATAGGCTTCTTCATCAATTTGAACAGGACATATAGCGATTACTCACGAATTTTCGCTATGCAAGGAGCTTCCGCTCTTTGTTTGAGCCAATATAGACAGTCTACTGTCCTCCTTGTATATTGGTTCAAACAGGGGGCCGGAATAAACATATGCCCTCTGGATATAAATTAAAAAACCTTTATAAGAGAGTCCCTAGCTCTCGAGTCCACGGACTTAAAACGAGAAGATTCTTAGTCTTCTCCAGGTCACCGAACACAGGGCGTGTAGCCAAAACAGTTGATGCGGTGGCTTGGAGAAGGTTGAGAGTAATCTTGACCTTGAAATGATTGCGAAATTCCCCTTTCGTGAATGTTTCTCCCATCCCCTTGAAAAAGCCTGATTACTTCGAAGGCTCAAGTTCCACTTGGGTTATTAGTAGGAGTAATGGGGCTTTTTGTTTTGTAGGATATTCTTCTTTTCTGTCGAATAGATAGAATAGGAGAGGAGGGGATAATATGGAAATGGAAATCGCGTTAGAAGGTAGAGAGTTAGTAAAAAACGAAATATTAGAGCGTACAGCTAAAACTATAGTTAGTGTAAGTGAGTACAATGACGGAACTATAATTGAGTATCGTATTGAAGCTGGAGAAGTTTCTGTTAAATGTAATAAGCAATTAGTTTTACAAGGGGTACAGACCGCAAAACGGAAAAAAACCACGTTAAGCAAATTTCAACATAAAAACGAGTACTTTTAACAGCGTTAAGGAAAACTTTAGTTACCAAAAACCATAATTTTTGTAATTTATTCAATCTTGGTTAAGGTTCTTGATAGCAAAGAGGTAGTCTTTTACCAAAAGTAATTACCAAAATGATTGCCATAAACCTTTTCCAAAAGTATACGTTACACTTTTCAGCATAGATGTTTCTTTCTCCCCTTGTATTGTCCTTAAATCAGGGGAACATTAACCGAAAAATTCTTAACGTGGTTTTTTTCCGAAATGCTGGCGGTACCCCTACAAGAAGACGGAAAAACAGTAAAGATTATAGATTAAGAAAAGTGCATCCATAACGGGTGCTTTTTTCTTTGTTATATAGAAATTACACATTAAACGTGAGATTGAACAAAATGGACATTGGGTTAGGAGGATGAATGATGGATGAGTCGATGTGGAGAACTACGCCAAATAATACAATAAAGTTAAAATCGATAAAACGTCGTAAAATTGACCCAGATAAGATTCAATCTGTTCAAGACATACTAGAAATTCTAAAGAGGATACCTATGTATGTTGATGATAAGGCGGTAAAAGGGCTAGAGCATCTAATTGCGGATGACAATGATTAAACCAATAGCAATTATCGTAGGCACTGCCGTGATCGGTTTAGTGTCTTATTTGTTGTTAAGGAAAGATAAGCGCAAACGTGTTGCATTTAGGGATAAGGGGTGAGAGGAATGTACGGGTTAGGTGAAGCGGTTCTTGAAGCATTATTCTGGTTAGCTTTTCGCACCTTAGGAGTGTTCTTGATTGGATTGGGAGTAGGATGGATTATATGGGGATGAATGAACTACAAAGATACACTGCTTATAAAAACGGTGAAGAATATGATGCAAGTGAATTTGTTGGGGTTATGATTAAAACGGCTGCTTACTCAGTTGGTAAATACGGAATGAACTCTTTTGATGGTTTATTAAAACAATTGACTGATAGTGAGATAGAGATATTTGAGAAGTTAGTTATTGCTGTAGGAGATCATATTTACAAAACAAACGAACACAACGAACGAAAATAGAGGAGGAAATAATAATGATGTATGAGCGTGTAATTGAAAAAGAGTTAAGTTTTGGTGATGCGATAAATGCATTAAAGAAAGGCAAGAAAGTAACTCGTGCTATTTGGGGTGGTTATTGGTTTTTATCAAATAAACCATATCTTAATGAAACAAAGGACGAAGGATACAAGACATCATTTTATTTAGGTCCAACTATTTTTGCGGTTTTAAAAGATATGGGCGGTGTTGCTCCTGCTCAAGCGTACCAATCTGATATGTTAGCGGACGACTGGATGATTGTAGAATAAAACCGAACGAAAATATAGATAGTTAATAAGGTGAAGTTTATGCAGGAAATAACGGTGTTTAGGTGCTGAAAATGGCGTTTTTAAGCCAATGTATAAAATTATGAATACCTCTTATTCATAGGAAATCACAAAAACACTGATATCAAGGTATTTCCCATCCGTCTTATTTACATAATGCAAGTTATCGGCAGTTATTCTGTGTATATTATACATTTCCCTGCATAAATTAGTTTTCGTTATGAATTTTTTAAAATAAGATTCTTTGATTAAAATGAGGTGGTGGTCGTGGCAAAATCTAGAAGCCCGAACAGAGATAAAGCATTTGAGATTTTCAAGGAGCACAATGGAGAAATTAAAAATCGAAAGATTGCTGAGATTCTCCAAGAACCAGAAAAAACAATTTCTTCTTGGAAATCTAGAGATAAATGGGTAGCTAAATTGGATGGCTCTGATTGTAGTACTGCAAAAGAAAATGATTGTAGTACTGCAAAGAAGAAACGTAGTACTTCGCAAAAGTTATCGGCTGCTTTAAAAGGAAATCAAAATGCGGTTGGTAATCCAGGGAATCGTAACCCTAAGTATGGGAATAAAAATGCAGTAGGGCATGGTCCACCAAAAAGGAATGACAATGCTGTAACACACGGATTCTTCCGTAAACACTTCCCTGACGAGGTTGCTGACTTGGCTGCTGAGATAATGGAGAAAGACCCGATCGATATGTTATTGGAAAATATAACGATTCAATATACAGCCATTATTAGGGCGCAACGGATTATGTTCGTTGAATCAAAAGAAGAAATGATAAAGGAATTAAAAAAAATAAGAAGTGAAGTTTTCCAAGATGATAATAAAGCCATAACAACAGTACCCACTGAGGAAGAATGCGAATTTCAATTCGCGTGGGATCGTCATGCTACCTTTATGAATGCTCAATCCAGAGCGATGACAACATTGGTCAACCTTATTGAAAAATGCGATAAGCTAGCTAAAACAGAAGAACAGCAACTGCGTATTGAAAAACTTAAGAAAGAAATTGCTGCTATTAAGATTGATAGTGATACTGGCCAAAACACAGAGGATTGGAAAGAATCACTTATGAAGATAGCGGAACGTAGACGTAAAATGAAGGAAGCTGAAAAGTATGAGTAATACTTCATTTAACGAGTTTATGGAAATAATCGATGTTTATTGGGATGACCCAGTAGCGTTTGCTGAAGATATGCTTGGTTTCTATCCTGATGAATGGCAAAAGAAAGTACTTATGGATTTGGCACAGAGTCCAAAGGTAACAGTACGTTCTGGTCAAGGAGTAGGAAAAACAGGGCTTGAGTCGGTAACAGTACTTTGGTTCTTATGTTGCAGACCTAACCCTAAAGTTATTTGTACTGCTCCTACAAAGGAACAGTTATTTACTGTATTATGGGCTGAAATTGCTAAATGGTTAGAACGTAGCGAAGTAAAGAACCTGCTCAAGTGGACAAAAACAAGAGTTTACATGATTGGTAGTGAAGAACGTTGGTTTGCTACTGCAAGAACAGCGACCAAACCTGAGAATATGCAAGGTTTCCATGAAGATTACATGTTATTTGTATGTGATGAAGCTTCTGGTATTGCTGATCCAATCATGGAAGCGATTCTTGGTACGTTATCAGGTGAAGAAAATAAATTACTTTTATGTGGAAACCCGACTCGAACAAGTGGGGTTTTTTATGATTCCCATAATAAAGACCGCGATATGTACAAAGCTCATAAAGTATCCAGTATGGACTCACCTCGTACAAGTAAAGACAATATTGAAATGTTAAAACGTAAGTATAACGAGGATAGTGATGTGTATCGTGTTCGTGTATTAGGAGAATTTCCGAAAGCAGAAGCTGATGCTTTTATTCCACTTGAATATGCAGAGCAAGCAGCTGCTACACCTATTCAAATTGATAAGAGAGAACGAATACTTCATTTAGGAGTGGACGTTGCTCGTTTTGGTGATGATGAATCAGTAATCGTACCACGTATTGGTATGGTAGCGACTGAATTAAAAAGGTTCAGTAAGCAAGGTACAACGCAAACTGCTGGTGAGGTATTAAAAGCAGCAAGAGAATATATGAAGCAATATCCATTTATAAGAGAAATACACATTAAAGTCGATGCTGATGGTGTTGGTGGCGGTGTAGTAGACCGTTTAGACGAGGTTGTTTATGACGAGGGGTTGAGTCATATCAAAGTTATACCAATTCACAATGGCTCTTCTGCAAGTGATATAAGTTACGAAAATCTGAGTGCAGAATTATGGGCGAATATGCGAGAGCTATTAGAAGAAAACTTCTCAGGTTACATGAGAAATGAAGCGCCTAAACTTAGTATTCCTGATGATGAAAAGCTTATTTCACAATTAACAACTCGTAAGTATCGGATTTCATCGAGAGGCAAGATTGCTCTTGAGAAAAAAGAAGATATGAAGAAACGCGGCTTGCAATCACCTGACCGTGCTGATGCAGTTATACTGGCATTTGCAAATGTTGAGCCAGCATTTGAATCATTTGAACGTGTATTCTAGGAGGTGCGCTATGTTTGAACGCTTAAAAGAGTGGTTCCGCACCCTTTTTAAACAAAAAGGAGGTGTGAATGTGAAAGAGAGTTATACAGAACTGTTAATGAAAGATAAGTGGGAACCTTTGAATGATATTTTAAAAGAGCACGACAAGATATTATTAGATATTGAAAAAAGACAAAATATATTTGATGGTGATTTTGAAATATTAAAGCGTCCTAAGAAGCGCGATGACGATCCGAACCATCGAATTGTAGTCAATTACTCGAAGCTTATTTGCGGTATGCCAGCTTCATATATGTTAGGTAAACCAGTAAGTTATGATGTTCCTGATACTGTAATTGATAAGGGAGTAAATAAAGAAGTAGTTGAAGAATTTAGGGAACAATTAAAGCATGTATTAGAAGAGAATGAGGACCATGCAGTTGATTATTTGAATACGAAACGTGGATTGATTGCAGGTGCTGCGACAGTCCTTTTTTATTTTGATGAGTTTGGTGAGATTAAATACAAATCATATCCAATAAATGAATGCTTCCCTGTATTCGATTATAAGGGTGATATGCTTGCTGCTATTCATCGTTATAAGGATAGAGTAGGAGATGAGGAAGTTGAGTATGTAGAAGTATATGATGCGGCAACAGTTACTTATTTAGTGCATGAGAATGGTTCATTTGTAATGGATAAACGTTACACTACAAATCCAGTAATTCATTCTATACCTGTTGTACCCGCTGCGTATTTTCAAAATGGAGAATTCGCTAAACCACGGGGTGGAAAGATTCAGTATGGCCCAAGTAATTTATCTGATGATGTCATTTCGCAACTTGAAGAATTAGCACGTTTAGTATCGGATAATTCAAATCGATTAGATGTGTTCTGCGATCCATATCTAGCATTCATAGGAGAATATCCTGACAAAGATAAAATGTTAGAAATGAGAAAAAGCAGAGGTATCGGTATTAAAGGGAAACCAGGAGTAAATGTAGATGTTAAGTATTTAATTGCTGATATGAAGAACGAACCGATTGAATGGCAAGCGAAAACTATCATTGATTCAATCTTTGAAACTTCTCAACTACCTAAAATATATAAGCAGGAAGCACTTGGCGATTTATCAGGTGTAGCAATTGAGCAGTTATACGCTCCACTTGATTTGCAAGTGAATGAGAAGGAAATATATCTGCTGCGATATATCAGACGTAAGTTCATGATTATCACTTTAATGCTAAATGCACAGAAATTAATAGATGGTGGCAATGATAATCCGGCAGAAGCGTTAAAAGAAACGTTGAATCCACGTAATGAGAATAACGATTTATATAATCATAAGTGGATTTGGTGGGAAATCCATCGCAATAAACCACAAAATGTGAAAGAGCTTGTAGAAATGATTATGAAGATCGGTAATGTGGAATTATCTGAGTTCACTCTGCTTCAGCTGCTTCCGTTTGTAGAAGATGTACAAGAGGAATTAAAACGAAAAGAAAAAGAAGCAGCAGAGAAACAAGAAGTGGATTTAACTAACATACAGGGTCACATCGCAAACCGTGATAAACGTATGCAGAAGAGCGATAAAACGGATGATGAGCTATGAATCATGAAGAACTGAAAAAGCTTCAGGAAATGGCAATAGAGCAACAAAAGAAGCTAATTAAGTTTAAAGATGAGCGTATTCGCGTACTGCTTGAAGTGTATGCAGAGTTTTTGCAAGACATAAATAAAGAGCTTTCTTATTTATATACACGTACAAGCTTAGGAGCACCAGAAGATAAATGGGATTGGGACGAAATCAGAAGAGGGAAAGATTTAGAAGCAATCCTAAGGCAGATGGAAGGAAGCATAGAGCGAATTGGTCAAGAAGCTATAGCGACTACATCTACATCAATTAAAACAGTTGCGAAAGTAGATTATGCATTTGCTTCTTATATAGCTGCCGCTCATATTGAAGGTTATATTGTTGTGCCACCAGTTATTCCGCAAAGAGCAATAAAAAAGCTCTTAAATAAGGACTGGGGAAATGGTCATTTCTCTGATAACTTATGGGGTAAAACAAAAAACTTTCAAGAGGAACTTCGAGTGACGTTGCTTAATTCGATGCAACGTGGTGAGGGTTTTCGTAAAACTGCCGCTAAATTGCAGAAGAGAATTGGACAAGAAGCATATAAGAGTGAAAGACTTGTTAGAACTGAAATTATATCAGCTAGTAATGCAGCGAAGAAGGAATATATGTATGACTTTGATGAACGCTGCGACGAATTAAATATGAGCTTACTCGCTGGTGTTAGAGTACTAGAAACGTTAGATAATCGAACGTGCCCAATTTGTCGTGCTATCGATGGTCAAGAGTTCACAGTCGCAGAATCGAAAAATATCGCAGAAATAGCCCATCCAAATTGCCGTAGAACATTTGTATCTGTCATTAAAGGCTTCGATAATTCAAATCGTCAACGTGCAGCAAGGAACCTTGAAACAGGAAAAACGTATCGTACTGATGCGAAGACCTTTGAAGAGTACGCAAAAGAGCAAAATGTAAGTACTGCTGCTGACTATCATAAGCAGTACAGAAAAGAGAAGAAACAGGAGAGTGAAGAATAGTGAAATTACATGAAAAAGTAAAACCGACATTTAGATTACGTTTAGGTAACTTCCAATACTTTTCGGACCCAAATCCGCCAGCTGATCCGCCAGCTGATCCGCCACAAGACCCACAACCAACAGATCCGCCGAATGATCCACCTGTGACATATACGCAGGAACAACTGGATACGCAGCTTTCTGATGCTAAGAAAGCTGCAGAAACGCAAGCAAAAGCGGATTTATATAAGAAATTGGGTGTGGAGTCATTTAAAGATTTACAAGATAGATTAGGTGCTGCAAAAACGAAAGAAGAAGCAGATGCAGCATTACGTACTTCAAACGAAACTCTTACTTCAGAAAACAATAGTTTGAAGACAGAACTTGCATTTGTAAAAGCTGCTACATCATATAAACCACATGATGCAGATATTCTTTTTGCTACAGTAAAGCCGTTATTACAAGCTGATCCAGATAGTGGCGAGATTACGAATATGAAAGAAGTACTAGAACAAGTGAAAACAGATAAACCATTCTTATTTATGAGTGAGGAAGCAGCGCCAGGTGGTCAAGGAGGTGGTGGGCAACAAAGACCAGGAAGTACTGCACCAGGTGGTGGAAATCCTCCTGCATCGAAAACAGACTACGATAAAGGTGCAGAATTAGCGAAGAGACGTAGTCAAAAAAATTAAGGAGTGAAGCAAATTGAATCTATATCCTCGAAGTGAAACGATTGTAGCAGGAAAAGAAATTTTACGTGATATTGTTGGTGCTAAAAAGATTACAGTTACATTAGATCACACTGCATTTACACCAGGTGTTATTCCTGCTGGTACATCATTAATCTTTGATGCAACATCAAAGAAAACGCGTCCTTTTGATAAAACAACGGATGCAGAAGCTACAGGTCAAGTCTCGCTATTGTTACGTGATATCCGTATTGGAGAGAACGATGTGCAAGGAGTAGGGCTTGTAGGCGGCTATGTAAATGAAGCGAAATGCCCTGCAATTACAGCAGAGTTTAAAGCAAAAGCAAAAATGCTTGATATTCGATAAGGAGAGTGAAACTGAATGGGAACATTTTTACAATTAGATGAATTCAAACGAGAAACATTAATTGGTTATGTTGAAGCATTAGAAATTCCATTTACCTCAACAACACTGAAATTTTTACCACGTGATAAGCAAATCTTCTCGTTAGATTTCGGAATGGATATCTTCGAAAAACATAACGTAGTAGCAGCAAACTTAAATGAATTTGGCACTCCTGCTCCATTGCGTGATAAACAAGGACTAGCACGAGTATTTGGTGAAGTTGCTAAAATGAACCATAAATACCGCTTTGACGAAAGAGATGCATTAACAATTATGAATCCTCGTCATGATAAAGAGCGTCAACAAATAATTGATAAAGCCCTTGATCATATCGACAATCTTAAAATGGGTGTTGAAGAAACAGAAGAGTACCTACGTACATCCATTTTGTATAAAGGTAAAATTGATTACAATATTGATGGATTTACAATTGAACTACCATTTAATGTTCCAAAAGCAGTGAAAGTATCAACAAAATGGAGTGACCATGAAAATTCTAATCCAGTTAAGGATTTAATCGATATGATGGAGAAATTCAAAAAGGCGAATGCTGGACGTTTACCACAAGAACTCCATATGTCCTATACTTCTTACTTTGATATGTTGCAGTCTAAGGCGATTGTCGCTCAAATTAAAGGAATTGCAGGTGGTGTAGTAACACCGGATGAATTAGCAGTATACCTAAAAAACTGGAAAATCCCACCGATTGTAATGAATGATTTAGAAATCACGTTTGAAAATGGAAAGACAGAACGTTACTTACCTGAAAATCGTATTGTCTTCTTAGGTATTGATGGTAAGAAGTCGCTTGGTTCTACTGTAGAAGGTCCTACGAAAGCGAAAAAAGGACAACCAGGCGTTTACGTGAAAACATGGGAAGAAGATAATACAGGTGATGAATTCGTTGAAATCGGTAAAGCTGCATTCCCTGAGTTAAACTATCCATCAGGCGTAATGCAAATCGATGTGTGATGAAGAGCTTAATTACAGCAGATGAAGCGAAAAGCTTATTTGCTGAACTAAATAACGTGAATGATCTGGAAGCCGCACTATTACGAGCTTCTATTTTTGTGTGCTCAAAGGTAAAAAAAATAGATGAGCAAGTCCCTGATGATATCAAACTTGCTGTCTGTTATCTTGTGAAAGACGAGAAAGAGCCGCAGCAGGTGAAAAGTATTGAGCGTTCTGATTATAAAGAAACATTCGCTGATAAAGGTACATCCTATCGTGACCTTGCAATGGATTTACTTGAGCCATACATGCAAACAGGGAACGAATCAGGGGTGTTTTTCTTTTGAGTAGATATGAATCGATACTATTTCACCGAATGACTGTTTCTCGTATTTCTTCTGATGAGAGTGAGTACGACAGTAAGCAAGACTTAAAAGAAGTCGCTACTGATCTTCCCTGCGCCCTCGTTAAGAAAAACCAAAGCAAAGTGAATGAAGTACTAGGCAGAGTCGAAATTGACAACGTCGTCTTCATTCACACGCTTTACCCTGGTGTAAAAGCAGGAGACACAATTGATGTATACGACCCGAAGACAAAATATTTTTTAGGCCGTTATATCGCTTCACAACCATATCCGGTATTTGACCGAGAAGGCATTCATCATTTTGAGATTGACCTAAAGGGGGATGTTACGGTATGAGTGGAGATTTTGAAGGTGGCTTTACCTTAGATGGGTTTGATCAGTGGATGTTGCAAATGATAAGCGTAATAAACCGTGAACTTCCTAAGTTACTTGAAGTATGGGCAGAGGCATTAGCTCTTCAACTTATGACGATGGTTGCTGAGAAAACGCCAGTTGACCAAGGGGCACTAAGAAACTCTTTCTTATCTGCTGGAGCGGGTGTGGATGGTGATGGTGCCGTCTGTTTAAAGGTTGGCATGGGAAACGGCATTGAAATTGTGGTTGGTTCGAACTTAGAATACGCTGAGTACGTTGAAGCAGGTCACAGGACAAGAAATAGTGGAATGAGCCGAGAAGCTGCAAAAAAAGCAGGTAAATGGGTAGAAGGCGCTCATATGTTAGAAGACTCTTGGCATGAATTCGAGCCAGAAGCATTACGCTGGCTTGAGGACAGAGTGGGAGAGGTTATGAATGAACTTGGTTTCATCTGATTTAAAAGCGGTATTGAAATTTCTTCAAGATACAACTGATATAAAAGGATACACAACAAGAAGGAGGCAGGAATCAGATCCTCCTTTTTTTTATCTTAAATCACCAGTCGGTAAGCCGACTAAGGATTCATCTGGATTCTTCAAATATCGGCCGTTGATTCATGGAACCTTATTTTTAGATAAAGAGAAACAGCCGGAATCTGTAGCAATGCTTTTCGAAACGAATATCCAAAAAGCGTTGCTACTTTGTTGTTTTGATATTCCTTTAGTTGACGATAAATATATTCCCTGTGGGGGTCGGTTAGAGGATGTACAGTTCGAAATGAAACAAGTTGATGTTGATGTATGGACTTTCACTGTTAAAGGTGAGAGATTTTTGAGTTTAGATGAAGAGGTTCAGCCGTTACGTAAGGTCCACAATAGTATTAACGTGAGGTGATAGATATGGCCAGAAGTGAAAAGGTAGAAAACGTTAAATCAGCACCTGTTTATCCAGTAGCTGAAATAGTTGAACAAGCTAGTGAATTGTTCAATGTTCCAAATTATATAGCAACTGCAGCGTTACAAGATATTCAAGAAATAGACATAGCCACTGCAGAAAAAAAGATAAAAGCACTATTAAAGAAAGAGGTGGAATAGTAAGATGCCAAAAGCATTTAAAGAAGGGCGTAATGAAGTAGAGTCAGGTTTTTACTCTTATACAGAATTAATTGTTAGAGAAGCGATTAATAAAAATGCACGTGGTGTCCTAATCATGCCAATCAAGGCGGATTGGGGTATAGAGAACACTGTAGTGGATTTAGATTCTCCAGAAGAAGCGAAGGCGAATTTCATTGGCCAAACGGCACATCTATTAGATCTTGCTTTTAAAGCGCCTATTCAAACATTAAAAACAGTACGTCTCGCTACAAAGGATGCGAAGAAAGCAGCATTAGATTTGCAAGCGATCAAAATTGAAGCCCTTTACACAGGGACAAGAGGGAATAATTTCAAAGTAACAATTCGTCCTAAAATCGGTGATGAATCCGCTAAACAGTTAATTCTTGTTGAAAATAACGTGGAGCTTGAAAGAATTACATTTTCCGCAATCGACGAGTTGGTAACGAAAACGAAGGATAGTTTGTATATAACAGTTACTAAGGTAGATGGATCAAAAACAATTGAAGATATTAACAATGTACCTCTTGCTGGCGGTGTAAGTGGTGAAGCAGTGAAGGTAGAGGATTACGCTAATTTCTTTGCCTTAGCAAAAGAAGAAGACTTCAATGGAATTTGTCTTGATGGCGTACAAGACAAAGCTGTTAAAACAATGCTAACCCAATTTGTGCAGACTAGTCGTTCCTCAGGAAGACTTATTACTGGTTACACAGGTGGAGAAGACGCGAAAGAAATCGATTATTATGCAGTAACAAACAATATTCAAAAAGCATCTACGTATGACAGACAATATACAGCTGAAGAAGTAGCCGTTTATGTAGCTGCAGCACTAATTTCCTGCCCACTGAATGAGAGTATGACGCAAAAAGAGACACCTTTCACTTCAGTAGAAAAATTATCTGTAACTGAAACGAAACGTAGATTAGCAGAAGGTAATTTATTATTCTTCCAAGAGGGAAAAACAGTTCGTTTTAACACTGCAGTTAATACGATGACGACGATTAGAAATATCGATGAAGCAGTTGGTATTTCCAAAGAAGCTGATGAGCGCTCTGCTATTCGTACATTACAAAAGGTTAAAGTAGTACAAGCTATTGATTATATTACAACAGCAGAAGAAAAGATTTTCAATCGTTTCATGGCACGAGCGAATACACAGGCTCGTAGATTAGCAGCAGCACAAGCGATTAAGGATGAACTGCTTGAAAAGTTAGCAGAAAATGAAGTTATTGAAACAGGTACATTTAATTGTTATGAAGATCCTCGCCATACTGAAAGTAACGGTAAGGTGGTATATAAAGATGAAGCTTATTTCATTACAGAATACGTTGTAATCGACGCGATTGAAAAAGTGTACAACAAAAATAAAGTAGCTTAGTAAAGGAGAGAGCGTATGTCAGTATTCGATAATAGTTTACCAACTTTAAATACTCGTAAGACTGTACGTGGTAAATATGGCGGTGTTATTGACCAAAAAGGACGCCAATTACTTGAAGTGACTGAATTCGAAGCGAAAATCAAGTTCGATAAAAAGAAGATTGAACGAGCGAATGCATTTATGGAAGGTAACAGAATTATGGGGGCAAGTGGATCAGGGAAAATGAAGGTCTACTTAACAGCAGAAACATGGGAAATGACAAAGGATATTTTAAACGATCCAGATGCACTACTTACACTTATTTCAGAGCTGCATGATCCTGATGAAATGGTAGGTTCGGCCAATTCGAAGGTAGCACTTAAGAACATTTCATTTGATGAGGTAACAATTGCTGCATTTAAAACAAAAGATGTAATTGAACGAGATTTCCCGTTCACTTTTGATGATTACGACTTTCTATAAACAATAAAGAGAGGGGATTCCCTCTCTTTTCTATTAACAATAAAAAAACGGAGGATTATATTATGACTAATTTAAATAAAGAAGCAGTGGAAACTAAAAAATCAAAATTCGCTAGTTTAGAAGATTTATTTGGAGTAAACGTAGAAGACCGTGTTCGTGGAGAAGAAAAAATTCAAGCTATCAATGGTAATAGATTAGCCATTCCATTTAAGTCAATTACAGCAGAAGAAGAGCAAAATATTCGCAAAGCTGCAACTAAGCGTGTCAAACAGCCTAATGGTCAAATCTTAGAGGTTCAAGATGAGCAAAAGTACAATGCGTTATTAATCGCTACAGCTACGGACGAAACTCGTACTGATATTAGATGGGATAGTCCTGAATTAGCCCAAAAAGTTGGTGTTCCTGTACCAAGCCCATGGTTAATTATCCCTAAAATGTTATCTCTAGGCGGTATTGTTACGGCTACACAATACATTATCGAATTATCCGGACTAGGTTCAGGTTCATTTGAAAGTGAGCTTGAAGACGTAAAAAACTAATAAGCACCGACCCGATGGCATCTTGGGCCCATAGGCTGTTTCAACAACATCATATTGATCCTGAAGAGTTTTTTCTCATGAAGTATGAGAAAAAACTCTTTTTAATTGCTTCTTGCTTAATTCAAGACGAACGGGATAAAGAAGCACAAGATAATGCAGCTGCCGAGGCCCAAGAATGATAAAGGCGGTGGAATATGGGTAAAGAAGTAACTGGTAAGATTAGTTTAATGGACGCTATGTCCGCTCCTTTAAAGCGAATTACACAACAAATGGAGCGGACATCGCAAGCTGCAAGACAGTTAAATAGTTCGCTGCGTATACAAAACACAGGGGCAGCAGCATTACAACAAACAACACAGAGAACTGCGCAATTAACCCAACAAACGCAAAGATTTAATGTTGCTATGCAACAAACTAATCAACAAGCGAACCAAACCAGTGATTCGGTACGGCGAACCGGTCAAAGTGCAGTAGAAGCAGGTAACGGAATGAGCCAGCTCCAACAACGTTTTGGCGGTGTGAGTGAAAGAAATGCTCAAATGCTGAACGGACTTGAAAGAGCGCAAGGGTCATTACTTACTACGGGTGCAGTTGCTGGTGCAGCAGGCGGAGCTGTAGTTGCTGGTCTTGGAGCAAGTGTAAAAACGGCTGCTGATTTTGAAGAAGCCATGAGTAAAGTGGCAGCGATATCTGGTGCCTCAAGAGGGGAATTAGGGCAGCTTACTGAACAAGCAAAGCAATTAGGTGCCTCTACTAAATATTCTGCTTCAGAAGCGGCAGAAGGTATGCAATATCTAGCGATGGCGGGTTTTAAAACCGGAGACATCATGAAAGCTATGCCTGGTATGTTGGATTTAGCTGCATCTGGAGCTCTTGATCTTGGAGCTGCCGCTGATATTTCTTCTAATATCATGAGTTCGTTCGGTTTATCAGCTGATAGGGCTGGTCATACAGCGGATGTATTGGCTTTTTCAGCCGCTAACGCAAATACAAACGTTAGTCAAATGGGTGAAGCGATGAAATATGCTGCTGGTACCGCTCATACGGTCGGTTTTAGTATGGAAGAAACGGCAGCAGCAATTATGGCGATGGGTAACAGCGGTTTACAAGGGTCTGTTGCCGGCCAAGCATTCGCAACCTCGCTTGGGCGTCTTGCTAAACCAACGAAGGAAATGTCAAAAGTGATGGATAAATTAAATCTATCATTCTTTGATGCGCAGGGTAATATCAAACCACTACCATCAATTGTAAAAGATTTAGAAGAAAAAACGGGTAAGATGACAGCACAGCAAAAATCAGCGACATTAACAACCTTGTTTGGTGCAGAAGCATATAAAAACTGGGCTGCATTACTTGCTGAAGGTAGTGGTAAATTAGAGAAGAATACCAAAGCATTAGAGCAAGCTGATGGCGCTGCATCTAAAATGGCGAAAACTATGACTGACAACCTCAATGGGCAGATTACAGAATTAACGTCTGGTCTAGAAGGTGCAGCTATATCGTTAGGAAATGCGTTATTGCCTGCGATAAAAATGGTTGTGTCTGGTTTGCAATCCGCTGTAAGCTGGTTTAATAGTTTGAGTGATGGTACAAAAACAACAATCGCTGTTGTCGCTGCAATTATTGGGATTTTCGTTGCGTTAGGCGGTGTATTTGGTATTGTACTAGCGCTAGTTCCAAGTGTTGTATCAGGGTTTACACTTATTGCAGGTGCATTAGGATTAACAGCAGGTGCATTAGCAACAACTATTGGAATTGCTTTTGGTGTAGTTACTGCAGTAGTAGCCATCGGGGCAGCTATAGTAGTTCTTTATAATAAGTGTACGACTTTCCGAGATATCGTGAATGGTGCAATTTCTGGTGTGAAATCTGCATTTGATTCATTGATGGTTAAGGTGAATCAAGTTAAGTCATTCCTTGTGTCTACTTGGTCAGGAGTCAAAGCTATTTTTTCTGGGAATGAAGGAAAAGGCGCTTCTATTTTAGGAGGTCTAGGTTTCGGCCCAGATACAATTAAAACCGTGATGAGCGTTTCCACTAATATTAAATTGGCCATCTCCAGCATTAAAGCCTTAGTGGCAGGAAATGACACACAAGCGGGTGGTTTTCTAAAAACACTTGGATTTTCCGATGGTGCAATCGGGGTTATTTTTGGTGTGAAGAATGCTATTTCATCCGTTATTAATACCGTTAAAGGCTTTGGGGCATTGCTTGGTGGTAACGAAGGAAAAGCGACCTCGTTATTAAGTAGTGCTGGTTTAGACCCTTCTACAATTAGGCAATCCATTAGTGTGATTAATAGCGTAAAAATGGCTATACAAGGTCTTTTCATGATTCTTAAAGGTGGATCGAAACAAACTAAGGAAGGCGCATCTTTCTTAAAGATGGCTGGCATTTCGCCTGAAATGGTTGGGCAAATAACATCCACTGTTTCCGCTGTAAAACAAGCCTTTTCAGGAATTGTTTCATTTGTGAAATCACTTGTAACACAAATAGCCTCTGCATTTAAAGGTAGCGGTCCTGGCATTATGTCAGCTGTATCAACTATCATTAAATCAGTAATAACACTTTTTAAAACAATGCAACCTGTTCTTTCTGTTGTGTTTACAGTATTGAAAATAATTGTAGTTGGTACACTTCAAAATATAGCTGGATTTATCCAAGGTGTTGTTGGTGTAATTCTAGCAATCATTAAAATTTTCGCTTCATTATTTACTGGGAACTGGAAAGGATTGTGGGAAGGGGTAAAATCCTTATTCACTAATGCTCTTATGGCTATCTGGAATGGTGTGCAATTACTATTCGTCGGACGGTTACTTGGTGTATTCAAAGCTGGTTTTGCCGCTATGAAAGCAATCTTTACTGGTGGATGGGCTGCCATAAAAACTGGATTCATGACAGGTCTTACAGCAGTTTGGAATGGCGCTAAAAACATTTTCACAACTTCAGTTAATGCAATCGGAAAAGCTTTGATGACTGGATTTAAAGCTGCATTTAATGGAACAGTTAATGTTGTCAAAGGTTCAGTTAATTTAATCCGTACAGTAATAGATACTGGATTTTCAGTTATCAGAAATGTAATTACTACTGTTTTACAAGTTATTTGGAATGTTTTCCGTCTGAGTTGGAATGGGATAAGACAAGTAGTTACATCTGCGGTTTCCGCAGTGAGAAATGCCATTTCTACAGGTTTAGAAGCTGCTGGGAATATCGTGAAAAACATCTGGACCACGGTGAAAGAATTTACAACTACGACGTGGAATAGCGTGCGTACAGGGGTAACAGAAGCGATCAGCGGCATGAAAAATAAGGTGCAAGAAATTTTAGGTAGTATAAAAGATTTCTTTAAACGCACTTGGGACGATATTTTGAATTCTGTAAAATCGTTACCTGCAAAATTCCTAGAAATAGGAAAAAATATGATGGAAGGTCTTTGGAATGGTATTAAGTCTGCAGCAGCAGGATTAGGAGATAAAGTGTCTAGTTTAATAGACAGTGTTGTTCCTGGGCCGGTAAAAAAACTGCTTGGTATAAATAGCCCCTCGAAGCTTTTCCACCAATATGGTATATGGACTATGCAAGGTTTAGAGGGTGGTATTGAAGCACGTAAGGATTACACACGCGATAAAGCTGTAGAAATAGCTAAAGATGTTAGCGTACCATTTGCTCCTGCTACTCCAAGTAAAGTAGCTTCTGGATCATCTACAAGTGGAAATCAAACGCAAACGACTAGTGTTAAGAATGAATTTAATATTAATATTTCTGGTAGTACAGCAAAAGCAATGCATGGTGATGACGGTACTTTCGTAGAGTTAGCTGATAAACTTGTAAATTATATTGCTGATAAACTAGATGATGCATCTACAGGAAAAACAAAAGTTAATTTAGGAGTGATGGAGTCGTGATATTTCTCCTTACAAAATGGGCAAAATACACCTTTCCCCACACTCCTAAAGGGGTCGGGCCAAAAGGTGGCGATGCCAAAATAGAAGAAGTAAATACATTGGGACAAGGAGTTGTTCCTTTTTTTGATGGGAAGGAACTGGAGGAGGTTACATTTACCTCCTTCTTTTCTTTTAATAAAGTACCTGGCGAAGAAGTGAGACAAGATCCGCTTTCGTCATGTCGTTTCCTTTCAGATCTAAAAAAATCGGGAGAAGTCGTACTATTAAACATTCCTGATATCAATTATAAGAGGGAAATGATAGTGAAGAACTTTGAATACTGGAAAGATGCACCTGGTTATATCGAATTTAATATTACCTTTAAAGAATATCGTGAAATTAAACTTGGATATAAAGATGGGGCAGGAAACATTAAAAGACCGCCTTCCAATGATTTAAATAAATACGCATTAACTGATGGTAAAGTGACTGGCACGCACATGTTAGCAGTTCGTGATGCACCGTCACAAAGCGGTAAAATTATTGGGACGTTAAAACAGGGATCGAGTGTAACATTCGCTAGAGACAGGAAAAACCAATCAGGATGGATATACATTCAATCAGGCAGTTTACATGGTTATGCTGCTGCAAATTATATTAGATAGGAGGAAGAATGATGTTAGAAGTTATTATTGGGAACATGGTAGTAACAGATGCTATTGTTCCTCCTATCAAATTGGATGATGATTATCAGTCGGGACCAGTAAAAGCGGAAATGACTTTGATTTATAAAAAAGAATTAGATGAAATTGATGGGAAACCGATACAAATAATCGTTAATGGAACAACTTGGTTTGCTGGAGTAGTGAGAGCGTACAAAAATGCAAAGAGTCGTAATATTGATATTACTGCGTACGATCACCTGTTTAACTTAGTTAAGTCTAGCGATGAATTTATATTTCAAAATCGTACAGCAAGCCAAATGATACGTTCTATATTGAGCAAGTACAACTATCCGATTAAAGAATTAGTAGAAATTAATACGATATTCCCGCTTATGTACTTAGATAGTAATAGTGCTCAAAGTGTATTTGAAATGCTGATTGTTATTTTATATGAAAGCAAAAAGGTAACAGGTAAGAAGTATTGGATTCGTTTTGAGCCTGAGGGACTACGGGTATTTGAGTGGAAACCTGCAAAATTCATCCCGGTACTAGGTTCAGGATTAACAAACGTTGAAAAGACTGTTTCTACCGAGGAAATTAAGAACAGAATCAATGTTGTAAACAGAGAAAAAAATATATTCGTGTTTAGATCAGATGAAGAATCAGTTCGGAAATACGGTCCTCTGTATACAGTGGAAGATTTCAGTGGTGAAACGGAAGCAGCTGCAATTAGTTATGCCAATAGTTTACTTAGAACAAGGACTTTACCGGAAGTTTCACGGCAAATCGAACATGTACACAGCATAGAAGAGCCACGGATATGGTCCGGTGACTTTATTTATTTGGAAGACCCAACTAGTACAATACTTGGTGGGTACTATGTAAAAAAAGCCGCTTATCAAATCTATAAAAATAGGGTTATTTTTAGTGCTGACATTGCTCATTCAGCTGCTTTGCCAGATAAAGAGTATGTTCCACCGCAACAAAACGATGAAGGGTAGGTGAGAAGGTGGAAAAGCGAGGAATTGAACGTATTTTACATCATATGCACGGACCAGATATAACAGAGGATTCTTTTTCTTTAGGGAAAATCATCACAGCCGAACCGCACGTTACAATCCAAATACACGGATCCGATAAAGCTTTACCGAGTGCATTTTTTATTATGCCAAATGTGAAGTTTTCTAGAGGAGAAACAGTTTTAATACAACGTATATCTGGAGCAGGTGCTACGGATCGGCAATTTGTAGTAAAGCCACTCAATGAAATGGTATCGCTATGCCGTTATACTGGTTCGGAATTTGTATCGATAGTTGATGAAAAAGTGCGCTACCCTGCTTCACAAACATTTTGTCCATGGAATATTAGTCCTGGAACGAATGTGATGTTGCTTCCTAATCGCTTCCCTTCGTCAAATTCTTTATGGGTGGTGATTAATACGTATGCAATTTCCTAAATTACCGCGAATTGAATGGGAACTACCTGAAGTTAATAATTTTGAGAGTGAAGAGGTTGTCGGGTATATGACACCTCTTTTTGATTTTTCAAAGGGTGAATTTTTTACGGATGCTAGTGGGGCAGTTGTGCTAGATGATGGACAAAGAGGAATAGCAAACCTTATTGAAAAAACACACCGTGCCCCAAGAGGTGTCTATCGGGTTTATACAGACGATTATGGCTCTGAGGTACGTAACGTATTACTAGATAGTGAACTTGGTGAAAAGGGACGTATTTCACGGGTAAAAGAAGCGATAAGAGATTCCTTGATCTATGACGAGAGAATTATAGATGTAAGTGAAATAGGGATTACAAAAGGCGAAAAAGATACTTATATAGCTTCCTATACCGTCTACACAATATACGGTGACGTTCCGGTAAGAAGGGAAGTGAAAGTATGACAGCTCCTGCGTGGTGGAATGAAACGGAACAAGAAATTTTTAATCGTGCATTAAATCAAGTAGATAAACGATGGGACAAACGAGAAGGCGGCTTTATTTATGATGTTTTAAAGCCTTTATCAATTGTTCGTTCGGAACAGCGTGAAGAATTTAAGAAATGGTATCACACAAGATTCGCTCAATATGCAACCGGTGATGATTTGGATGCAGTTGTAGAATCAAGGACTCCTTTGAAGCGCTATCCTGCCAAAAAAGCAAAGGGGAAGGTTACTGTTTCAGGTAATGAGGGCACAAAGCTTGCGAAAGGCTCTGTATACGTGGCGGTTCGATATGACTTGGATAATAAAATCATTGAATATACGCAATTAGCAGATGCGGTTATTGGCCCGAATGGTAATACAATTGTTGAAATTGAAGCTGTACTTCCTGGTTTAATCGGAAACACATCCGAAAACACAATTGAACTAATCGAAGCTGTATTTGGCGTCGCTAACGTTACGAATGTAGAGAAAATCACTGGTGGAGAAGAAAAAGAAAGTGATGAGGATTTACGATCACGCTATTTTACATGGCTGCGTGAATCTTCTAACTCTGGGAATATCGGTGATTACATTCGTTGGTCACTTAGTATACCTGACGTGGGTGGCGTGCTGGTCTTTCCTGTGGCGAAAGGGAAAGGTACTGTACAACTATCGGTATGCAATACAAGCTTTACTCCTGCCTCACCAGAATTGGTGAAGAGAGTACAAGATTACATTGCCCCTTCTAACGAAATGGGCGAGGGACAGGCGCCAATTGGAGCTTCTGTATCTGTTGTAGCAGCCATTCCAGTAAAAGTAAATTTAGCTGTATATGTTTCTTCAAAACAAGAAGCAGAAGCATTAAAGCAACAACTGATTGAAGGTATAAATGAATACTTTAAATTTACCAACCGCCTTTATTGGCGCGAAAATGCACGTAAACAATCCATATTAAAAGAACCTTATCAAATTAGTTATTTAAAAGTAGGTTCTGTGGCAGTAGACGTAATGCAGCTTATTCGAGTAAATAGGCTATTAATGAACGGTGAGCAGAAAGACGTCACCATTCAATCTGGTCAAATTGCAGTACTTGGAGATGTGATTTTCTATGAAGGAACGTGATGCATTAGTAGAAGCGTTTCTAAATGATTCCATGAAGGAGTACCGAGATTCGGATTTATTTGTGAATCTTATGCAGATCAGTGCAGGAACTGCCATTGAAGAAAATCAGGAATTTGAAGATGTACGATTACAGTTTGATATCGATACAGCTACTTGGTCCATTAGTGATTGGGAATTTGAATTCGGTATACAGATTGATAGCAAAAAGCCGTTAGAACAAAGGAAGTCGGTTGTAAAAAGTAAAATGCGAAGCACTGGTTCCACAAGGCTCATGCTGATTAAGAAAGTAGCAGAATCATTTGAGTATGGTGAAGTGGATGTAAAGCAAGATATACCGAATTACACTGTCACAATTACATTTGCGAGTAAATTCGGTATTCCGCCTAACATCGATGATATTCAGTTGGCCCTAAGAGAAATCATTCCTGCTCACTTGGATGTGAAGTTTGTATTCACATATCTAACATGGGATGAACTTGAAAGTTATAAATATACGTGGGATCAACTCGATGCTCTTAAACTAACTTGGGATCAATTAGAAACGTATAGAAAGGTGTGAGAATGTGCCTAGCTTAACAAATCGATTAAAATTCGCATTGCCGAATGGTAATGAATATGTAAATAGAGTAGCGTTGAATAAAATATTTGAAGACATTGATAGATTAGTAATGCTGCAGGGCGATTTTGATGTAGCTAAAAAAGAAATCGATGAGAATTTAGCAAAAAAGCTTTCTAAATCAGGTGACACCATGACAGGTGATTTAAAACTTGAAAGAACAGGTACAGCAGCAAGGGACATCCAATGGTCTAAAGATAATGTTGTTCAAACTAATTTAGGTATGAATAGTGCGAATAAACTAAGGTTATATGATAATGTAAACGCCTTGACAGCATTCGAATACGATACAGTCTCAAAGTCCTTCAATGTACTTTCTAGCACTAATCTTCTGAAGAAAACTGGAGATGTCATGACAGGTAATTTAGACATCGTAGCACCTGCTAAGGGAGAAAGAGGTGTATTCCTAAAAAGTCCAAACTTATCAGTATCATTAACTAACTCTGATGCAGGAACTAATCCTTCAGTTAATTTATATGACAGTACAAATAAAGAGTTTATATTCCATTACTCAAAAGATGGAGGTTTTGATTTAAAAGCTTCTAAAACTAACCTTGTAAAGAAAACAGGCGACACCATGACAGGTCCTCTTAAGTTCAACCGTGACCGAGGTATTGCTTGGAATGATGGTGTAAAAGATATCCATTCAATTACTACTGGTGGGGACAATAAGACGTACTTTACAGATGGAGTGAATGGGATAGATTACGCTATTTACGATCCAACTACTAAATCGTTTAACATCCTGCAGAATACCAATCTCTTGAAGAAATCAGGGGATACGATGGATGGCTGGCTAAGATTCCTTAATAATCAAGAGTTACAGTTCCAGACAAAAGAAGGTGTTTCACAGGCAGCTTTAGCTGTAGATGGTGACGGGAACTTTTTTGCTTGGAACTCCCCAGGCGATAAATATCTGTGGTTTCTCAATCGTAAAACTGGGGAATTTATCGTCAATGCAAATAATCTAGTGGCTAAAGGTGGGGACAATCTAACAGGAGACTTCGCTTACTATAACCCTAATCCTATGCAGTTCCGGCCACAAGATAAAAAGTGGTGGTTAATAAATACGAACCAAGAGGGATTGAAATTCATTCCATCAGGAACTACAAATAAAGATGACTGGCAATGGGCAAAGGCTATATGGATAAATCCTGATGGTGAAGTAAACACGCAAGGGGTAAAAGTAAAAGGTGAACGAGTCCTAACAACAAGTGATGCAGAAGAAAAGATTCCATCTAGAAGCGGTAAAGATGATAATGGTATTTTTACAACCTACGAGGAAACACAAGAGGACGGAAAGCTTTGGAAACGATCAGTTCTTTCCAGTCCTGATGCAGATGGTAATTACCTTGTCCGTACCGTTACGTATTACAAAGATGGGGTATCATACAAAACAAAAATATTCGATTTGAAATATGATGAAGACGGTGATTTTGTAAAGGAGGTGCCGCGATGAGTTTTTTAGAGGAACATGGTATAGGTGGGGCGAACCTTGGATTGGTACGAGCAGTAAAAGTATTTGTCCAAAACACCGAGCCAACAACAAAAGATAAAGGTACAGTATGGATCAAGTCTGCTACGCCAGCAACCAAAACTGTATTCCGAGAGTATGGATTAGAGCCACCGAAAGTGGAAGGAACGCTGTGGATCAGTCTTTACGATATTGATATTAAATTCATGTTAGAACGAGCGCTTAAAGTGTTCTCTAACAAAAAAGAAATTAACATCGAGTATTCAAGAGAGAATTTCATTAGTTCAATGGATTCTAGCAAAATTAATGTCTTAAAAAATAAATTTATGCAAGTCTACTCGTTGCTTGGTACCTCTCGTATTTACAAAAACGGAAAATGGGAATGGTTAATCGGTCAATATTGGGATGGCGCAAGTTGGCGAAGCTTTAGCAATTTAGAGCTCAGTGTATATATTGGAACAACCGATAAAATGGTTAAAAAGATTGCACCCGATACAGGGAAAGAGGTTTGGTCAGTAAATAACCATATCGGCGCTGTTAACGATGTGGTTGTTGATAAAAATGGGTATATTTACAGTGCTTCTGGAGCACCGAACGCAGCGGCCACTATAGGTGAAATTAAAAAGATATCCCCTACAGGACAAGTAATATGGTCTAAAAGTTATAGTAGAAGTATTCAGAAGCTAGCAGTAGATAAAGATGGATACATTTATGCATTTAACGATATTAGGCAACTACTGAGGTTTAATCCTGATGGTGAAAGAATTTGGGAAATTAACCAAACAGATTTCTTGGAGGATATCATTGTAGACGTAACCGGAAATGTATATATTAGTTATTCATCTGGCAACAGTCAAATTAAAAAGGTTTCTCCTGGCGGAAAAGATATTTGGAATTACTCTTTTGCGTCAAACAAAGCCCCCAATCTATCTATAGATAGCCAAGGCTATATTTACACATTTATGAATACAGCTGGTAATGATAAAGCTACGTATAAAAAAGTAGATCCAAATGGTAAAGAGGTAGCTACTGCCGCTACCAACGTAGTAGCGATTTTACGCACTACTCTTGATCAATATAAAAATTTATATGCACTTCACACCGATGGAGCGGGTTTATCTAGTCAGCTTGTTAAGATGGGACCAGATTTAAAAGTTACTTGGTCTGTACCAGGTGATATAAAAGATATTACTGTTGATAAAACAGGAAATGTATTTGCGGCTTTCAAGGATTCAGTTAAGAAAATTTCATCAGCTGGACAAGTAGTATGGACTTACCCAATTACAGTCGATTCTGTAAAAACATTAGTTGTAGATCAAAGTCCGTATGGAGCATTCCCGTTTTTATGGGAGTAAGGAGTGAAATGGATGCAAGCATTTATTGCAAACGAAAAAGGGCTAGTTGTAAGTAGACATCTAATGCCGTTAGATGAATTAAACGGATTCGCAAAAAACGCACAAGATGCTATAAAACAAGGCTGGATTTTATATAATGGCGAAATACCAAGCGATAAAATCGAAGGAAATCGAATTGGCCGTGTTTACTACAATAAGCAGGAGAATTCTTTTTATTACGAGTGGGAAGTTATCCAAGCGGATGATTCCAACGCAGACGCATTAATAGTACTTAAAAAACAACAGGAATTAATGCAACAAGCATTAGATGAAATTATTATTAACAGCCCAGATAAGGAAGAATTGAAGGCGTTAAATGAGCAACAAGCGTTGATGCAAAAGGCTTTGGATGAATTAATCATTGCAAGCATTTAATAAAAAGGAGCGGATGTAGAATGGCTGAGTACATGGCACAGCGAGTGATTGATGAAGTGTTTACGTATACATTTATTATCGTAAAAATGAAGACTTACAAAGAAAGAATTGATAAATACCT
>NZ_JBBOWD010000003.1:0-54463 GCF_038006905.1 Bacillus sp. FSL R9-9834 | reverse complement strand
AGGTATTTATCAATTCTTTCTTTGTAAGTCTTCATTTTTACGATAATAAATGTATACGTAAACACTTCATCAATCACTCGCTGTGCCATGTACTCAGCCATTCTACATCCGCTCCTTTTTATTAAATGCTTGCAATGATTAATTCATCCAAAGCCTTTTGCATCAACGCTTGTTGCTCATTTAACGCCTTCAATTCTTCCTTATCTGGGCTGTTAATAATAATTTCATCTAATGCTTGTTGCATTAATTCCTGTTGTTTTTTAAGTACTATTAATGCGTCTGCGTTGGAATCATCCGCTTGGATAACTTCCCACTCGTAATAAAAAGAATTCTCCTGCTTATTGTAGTAAACACGGCCAATTCGATTTCCTTCGATTTTATCGCTTGGTATTTCGCCATTATATAAAATCCAGCCTTGTTTTATAGCATCTTGTGCGTTTTTTGCGAATCCGTTTAATTCATCTAACGGCATTAGATGTCTACTTACAACTAGCCCTTTTTCGTTTGCAATAAATGCTTGCATCCATTTCACTCCTTACTCCCATAAAAACGGGAATGCTCCATACGGACTTTGATCTACAACTAATGTTTTTACAGAATCGACTGTAATTGGGTAAGTCCATACTACTTGTCCAGCTGATGAAATTTTCTTAACTGAATCCTTGAAAGCCGCAAATACATTTCCTGTTTTATCAACAGTAATATCTTTTATATCACCTGGTACAGACCAAGTAACTTTTAAATCTGGTCCCATCTTAACAAGCTGACTAGATAAACCCGCTCCATCGGTGTGAAGTGCATATAAATTTTTATATTGATCAAGAGTAGTGCGTAAAATCGCTACTACGTTGGTAGCGGCAGTAGCTACCTCTTTACCATTTGGATCTACTTTTTTATACGTAGCTTTATCATTACCAGCTGTATTCATAAATGTGTAAATATAGCCTTGGCTATCTATAGATAGATTGGGGGCTTTGTTTGACGCAAAAGAGTAATTCCAAATATCTTTTCCGCCAGGAGAAACCTTTTTAATTTGACTGTTGCCAGATGAATAACTAATATATACATTTCCGGTTACGTCTACAATGATATCCTCCAAGAAATCTGTTTGGTTAATTTCCCAAATTCTTTCACCATCAGGATTAAACCTCAGTAGTTGCCTAATATCGTTAAATGCATAAATGTATCCATCTTTATCTACTGCTAGCTTCTGAATACTTCTACTATAACTTTTAGACCATATTACTTGTCCTGTAGGGGATATCTTTTTAATTTCACCTATAGTGGCCGCTGCGTTCGGTGCTCCAGAAGCACTGTAAATATACCCATTTTTATCAACAACCACATCGTTAACAGCGCCGATATGGTTATTTACTGACCAAACCTCTTTCCCTGTATCGGGTGCAATCTTTTTAACCATTTTATCGGTTGTTCCAATATATACACTGAGCTCTAAATTGCTAAAGCTTCGCCAACTTGCGCCATCCCAATATTGACCGATTAACCATTCCCATTTTCCGTTTTTGTAAATACGAGAGGTACCAAGCAACGAGTAGACTTGCATAAATTTATTTTTTAAGACATTAATTTTGCTAGAATCCATTGAACTAATGAAATTCTCTCTTGAATACTCGATGTTAATTTCTTTTTTGTTAGAGAACACTTTAAGCGCTCGTTCTAACATGAATTTAATATCAATATCGTAAAGACTGATCCACAGCGTTCCTTCCACTTTCGGTGGCTCTAATCCATACTCTCGGAATACAGTTTTGGTTGCTGGCGTAGCAGACTTGATCCATACTGTACCTTTATCTTTTGTTGTTGGCTCGGTGTTTTGGACAAATACTTTTACTGCTCGTACCAATCCAAGGTTCGCCCCACCTATACCATGTTCCTCTAAAAAACTCATCGCGGCACCTCCTTTACAAAATCACCGTCTTCATCATATTTCAAATCGAATATTTTTGTTTTGTATGATACCCCATCTTTGTAATACGTAACGGTACGGACAAGGTAATTACCATCTGCATCAGGACTGGAAAGAACTGATCGTTTCCAAAGCTTTCCGTCCTCTTGTGTTTCCTCGTAGGTTGTAAAAATACCATTATCATCTTTACCGCTTCTAGATGGAATCTTTTCTTCTGCATCACTTGTTGTTAGGACTCGTTCACCTTTTACTTTTACCCCTTGCGTGTTTACTTCACCATCAGGATTTATCCATATAGCCTTTGCCCATTGCCAGTCATCTTTATTTGTAGTTCCTGATGGAATGAATTTCAATCCCTCTTGGTTCGTATTTATTAACCACCACTTTTTATCTTGTGGCCGGAACTGCATAGGATTAGGGTTATAGTAAGCGAAGTCTCCTGTTAGATTGTCCCCACCTTTAGCCACTAGATTATTTGCATTGACGATAAATTCCCCAGTTTTACGATTGAGAAACCACAGATATTTATCGCCTGGGGAGTTCCAAGCAAAAAAGTTCCCGTCACCATCTACAGCTAAAGCTGCCTGTGAAACACCTTCTTTTGTCTGGAACTGTAACTCTTGATTATTAAGGAATCTTAGCCAGCCATCCATCGTATCCCCTGATTTCTTCAAGAGATTGGTATTCTGCAGGATGTTAAACGATTTAGTAGTTGGATCGTAAATAGCGTAATCTATCCCATTCACTCCATCTGTAAAGTACGTCTTATTGTCCCCACCAGTAGTAATTGAATGGATATCTTTTACACCATCATTCCAAGCAATACCTCGGTCACGGTTGAACTTAAGAGGACCTGTCATGGTGTCGCCTGTTTTCTTTACAAGGTTAGTTTTAGAAGCTTTTAAATCAAAACCTCCATCTTTTGAGTAATGGAATATAAACTCTTTATTTGTACTGTCATATAAATTAACTGAAGGATTAGTTCCTGCATCAGAGTTAGTTAATGATACTGATAAGTTTGGACTTTTTAGGAATACACCTCTTTCTCCCTTAGCAGGTGCTACGATGTCTAAATTACCTGTCATGACATCTCCAGTTTTCTTCAGAAGATTAGTGCTAGAAAGTACATTGAAGGACTTTGAGACTGTATCGTATTCGAATGCTGTCAAGGCGTTTACATTATCATATAACCTTAGTTTATTCGCACTATTCATACCTAAATTAGTTTGAACAACATTATCTTTAGACCATTGGATGTCCCTTGCTGCTGTACCTGTTCTTTCAAGTTTTAAATCACCTGTCATGGTGTCACCTGATTTAGAAAGCTTTTTTGCTAAATTCTCATCGATTTCTTTTTTAGCTACATCAAAATCGCCCTGCAGCATTACTAATCTATCAATGTCTTCAAATATTTTATTCAACGCTACTCTATTTACATATTCATTACCATTCGGCAATGCGAATTTTAATCGATTTGTTAAGCTAGGCACATTCTCACACCTTTCTATACGTTTCTAATTGATCCCAAGTTAGTTTAAGAGCATCGAGTTGATCCCACGTATATTTATAACTTTCAAGTTCATCCCATGTTAGATATGTGAATACAAACTTCACATCCAAGTGAGCAGGAATGATTTCTCTTAGGGCCAACTGAATATCATCGATGTTAGGCGGAATACCGAATTTACTCGCAAATGTAATTGTGACAGTGTAATTCGGTATATCTTGCTTTACATCCACTTCACCATACTCAAATGATTCTGCTACTTTCTTAATCAGCATGAGCCTTGTGGAACCAGTGCTTCGCATTTTACTTTTTACAACCGACTTCCTTTGTTCTAACGGCTTTTTGCTATCAATCTGTATACCGAATTCAAATTCCCAATCACTAATGGACCAAGTAGCTGTATCGATATCAAACTGTAATCGTACATCTTCAAATTCCTGATTTTCTTCAATGGCAGTTCCTGCACTGATCTGCATAAGATTCACAAATAAATCCGAATCTCGGTACTCCTTCATGGAATCATTTAGAAACGCTTCTACTAATGCATCACGTTCCTTCATAGAAAATCACATCTCCAAGTACTGCAATTTGACCAGATTGAATGGTGACGTCTTTCTGCTCACCGTTCATTAATAGCCTATTTACTCGAATAAGCTGCATTACGTCTACTGCCACAGAACCTACTTTTAAATAACTAATTTGATAAGGTTCTTTTAATATGGATTGTTTACGTGCATTTTCGCGCCAATAAAGGCGGTTGGTAAATTTAAAGTATTCATTTATACCTTCAATCAGTTGTTGCTTTAATGCTTCTGCTTCTTGTTTTGAAGAAACATATACAGCTAAATTTACTTTTACTGGAATGGCTGCTACAACAGATACAGAAGCTCCAATTGGCGCCTGTCCCTCGCCCATTTCGTTAGAAGGGGCAATGTAATCTTGTACTCTCTTCACCAATTCTGGTGAGGCAGGAGTAAAGCTTGTATTGCATACCGATAGTTGTACAGTACCTTTCCCTTTCGCCACAGGAAAGACCAGCACGCCACCCACGTCAGGTATACTAAGTGACCAACGAATGTAATCACCGATATTCCCAGAGTTAGAAGATTCACGCAGCCATGTAAAATAGCGTGATCGTAAATCCTCATCACTTTCTTTTTCTTCTCCACCAGTGATTTTCTCTACATTCGTAACGTTAGCGACGCCAAATACAGCTTCGATTAGTTCAATTGTGTTTTCGGATGTGTTTCCGATTAAACCAGGAAGTACAGCTTCAATTTCAACAATTGTATTACCATTCGGGCCAATAACCGCATCTGCTAATTGCGTATATTCAATGATTTTATTATCCAAGTCATATCGAACCGCCACGTATACAGAGCCTTTCGCAAGCTTTGTGCCCTCATTACCTGAAACAGTAACCTTCCCCTTTGCTTTTTTGGCAGGATAGCGCTTCAAAGGAGTCCTTGATTCTACAACTGCATCCAAATCATCACCGGTTGCATATTGAGCGAATCTTGTGTGATACCATTTCTTAAATTCTTCACGCTGTTCCGAACGAACAATTGATAAAGGCTTTAAAACATCATAAATAAAGCCGCCTTCTCGTTTGTCCCATCGTTTATCTACTTGATTTAATGCACGATTAAAAATTTCTTGTTCCGTTTCATTCCACCACGCAGGAGCTGTCATACTTTCACTTCCCTTCTTACCGGAACGTCACCGTATATTGTGTAGACGGTATAGGAAGCTATATAAGTATCTTTTTCGCCTTTTGTAATCCCTATTTCACTTACATCTATAATTCTCTCGTCATAGATCAAGGAATCTCTTATCGCTTCTTTTACCCGTGAAATACGTCCCTTTTCACCAAGTTCACTATCTAGTAATACGTTACGTACCTCAGAGCCATAATCGTCTGTATAAACCCGATAGACACCTCTTGGGGCACGGTGTGTTTTTTCAATAAGGTTTGCTATTCCTCTTTGTCCATCATCTAGCACAACTGCCCCACTAGCATCCGTAAAAAATTCACCCTTTGAAAAATCAAAAAGAGGTGTCATATACCCGACAACCTCTTCACTCTCAAAATTATTAACTTCAGGTAGTTCCCATTCAATTCGCGGTAATTTAGGAAATTGCATACGTATTAATCACCACCCATAAAGAATTTGACGAAGGGAAGCGATTAGGAAGCAACATCACATTCGTTCCAGGACTAATATTCCATGGACAAAATGTTTGTGAAGCAGGGTAGCGCACTTTTTCATCAACTATCGATACAAATTCCGAACCAGTATAACGGCATAGCGATACCATTTCATTGAGTGGCTTTACTACAAATTGCCGATCCGTAGCACCTGCTCCAGATATACGTTGTATTAAAACTGTTTCTCCTCTAGAAAACTTCACATTTGGCATAATAAAAAATGCACTCGGTAAAGCTTTATCGGATCCGTGTATTTGGATTGTAACGTGCGGTTCGGCTGTGATGATTTTCCCTAAAGAAAAAGAATCCTCTGTTATATCTGGTCCGTGCATATGATGTAAAATACGTTCAATTCCTCGCTTTTCCACCTTCTCACCTACCCTTCATCGTTTTGTTGCGGTGGAACATACTCTTTATCTGGCAAAGCAGCTGAATGAGCAATGTCAGCACTAAAAATAACCCTATTTTTATAGATTTGATAAGCGGCTTTTTTTACATAGTACCCACCAAGTATTGTACTAGTTGGGTCTTCCAAATAAATAAAGTCACCGGACCATATCCGTGGCTCTTCTATGCTGTGTACATGTTCGATTTGCCGTGAAACTTCCGGTAAAGTCCTTGTTCTAAGTAAACTATTGGCATAACTAATTGCAGCTGCTTCCGTTTCACCACTGAAATCTTCCACTGTATACAGAGGACCGTATTTCCGAACTGATTCTTCATCTGATCTAAACACGAATATATTTTTTTCTCTGTTTACAACATTGATTCTGTTCTTAATTTCCTCGGTAGAAACAGTCTTTTCAACGTTTGTTAATCCTGAACCTAGTACCGGGATGAATTTTGCAGGTTTCCACTCAAATACCCGTAGTCCCTCAGGCTCAAAACGAATCCAATACTTCTTACCTGTTACCTTTTTGCTTTCATATAAAATAACAATCAGCATTTCAAATACACTTTGAGCACTATTACTATCTAAGTACATAAGCGGGAATATCGTATTAATTTCTACTAATTCTTTAATCGGATAGTTGTACTTGCTCAATATAGAACGTATCATTTGGCTTGCTGTACGATTTTGAAATATAAATTCATCGCTAGACTTAACTAAGTTAAACAGGTGATCGTACGCAGTAATATCAATATTACGACTCTTTGCATTTTTGTACGCTCTCACTACTCCAGCAAACCAAGTTGTTCCATTAACGATTATTTGTATCGGTTTCCCATCAATTTCATCTAATTCTTTTTTATAAATCAAAGTCATTTCCGCTTTTACTGGTCCCGACTGATAATCATCATCCAATTTGATAGGAGGAACAATAGCATCTGTTACTACCATGTTCCCAATAATAACTTCTAACATCATTCTTCCTCCTATCTAATATAATTTGCAGCAGCATAACCATGTAAACTGCCTGATTGAATGTATATCCATCCTGATTGGTTTTTCCTGTCTCTAGCGAATGTTACACTCGATCCCTGTTTTAACGTCCCAATAATTTTACCGCTTTGTGACGGTGCATCACGAACTGCTAACATGTGCGTGCCAGTCACTTTACCATCAGTTAATGCGTATTTATTTAAATCATTGGAAGGCGGTCTTTTAATGTTTCCTGCCCCATCTTTATATCCAAGTTTAATTTCACGATATTCTTTAAAGGTAATATTAAATTCGATATAACCAGGTGCATCTTTCCAGTATTCAAAGTTCTTCACTATCATTTCCCTCTTATAATTGATATCAGGAATGTTTAATAGTACGACTTCTCCCGATTTTTTTAGATCTGAAAGGAAACGACATGACGAAAGCGGATCTTGTCTCACTTCTTCGCCAGGTACTTTATTAAAAGAAAAGAAGGAGGTAAATGTAACCTCCTCCAGTTCCTTCCCATCAAAAAAAGGAACAACTCCTTGTCCCAATGTATTTACTTCTTCTATTTTGGCATCGCCACCTTTTGGCCCGACCCCTTTAGGAGTGTGGGGAAAGGTGTATTTTGCCCATTTTGTAAGGAGAAATATCACGACTCCATCACTCCTAAATTAACTTTTGTTTTTCCTGTAGATGCATCATCTAGTTTATCAGCAATATAATTTACAAGTTTATCAGCTAACTCTACGAAAGTACCGTCATCACCATGCATTGCTTTTGCTGTACTACCAGAAATATTAATATTAAATTCATTCTTAACACTAGTCGTTTGCGTTTGATTTCCACTTGTAGATGATCCAGAAGCTACTTTACTTGGAGTAGCAGGAGCAAATGGTACGCTAACATCTTTAGCTATTTCTACAGCTTTATCGCGTGTGTAATCCTTACGTGCTTCAATACCACCCTCTAAACCTTGCATAGTCCATATACCATATTGGTGGAAAAGCTTCGAGGGGCTATTTATACCAAGCAGTTTTTTTACCGGCCCAGGAACAACACTGTCTATTAAACTAGACACTTTATCTCCTAATCCTGCTGCTGCAGACTTAATACCATTCCAAAGACCTTCCATCATATTTTTTCCTATTTCTAGGAATTTTGCAGGTAACGATTTTACAGAATTCAAAATATCGTCCCAAGTGCGTTTAAAGAAATCTTTTATACTACCTAAAATTTCTTGCACCTTATTTTTCATGCCGCTGATCGCTTCTGTTACCCCTGTACGCACGCTATTCCACGTCGTAGTTGTAAATTCTTTCACCGTGGTCCAGATGTTTTTCACGATATTCCCAGCAGCTTCTAAACCTGTAGAAATGGCATTTCTCACTGCGGAAACCGCAGATGTAACTACTTGTCTTATCCCATTCCAACTCAGACGGAAAACATTCCAAATAACTTGTAAAACAGTAGTAATTACATTTCTGATAACTGAAAATCCAGTATCTATTACTGTACGGATTAAATTAACTGAACCTTTGACAACATTAACTGTTCCATTAAATGCAGCTTTAAATCCAGTCATCAAAGCTTTTCCGATTGCATTAACTGAAGTTGTGAAAATGTTTTTAGCGCCATTCCAAACTGCTGTAAGACCTGTCATGAATCCAGTTTTTATGGCAGCCCATCCACCAGTAAAGATTGCTTTCATAGCGGCAAAACCAGCTTTGAATACACCAAGTAACCGTCCGACGAATAGTAATTGCACACCATTCCAGATAGCCATAAGAGCATTAGTGAATAAGGATTTTACCCCTTCCCACAATCCTTTCCAGTTCCCAGTAAATAATGAAGCGAAAATTTTAATGATTGCTAGAATTACACCAACAACACCTTGGATAAATCCAGCTATATTTTGAAGTGTACCAACTACAATTATTTTCAATACTGTAAACACAACAGAAAGAACAGGTTGCATTGTTTTAAAAAGTGTTATTACTGATTTAATGATAGTTGATACAGCTGACATAATGCCAGGACCGCTACCTTTAAATGCAGAGGCTATTTGTGTTACAAGTGATTTCACAAATGAAACAATTCCTGAAAAGGCTTGTTTTACAGCGGAAACAGTGGATGTTATTTGCCCAACCATTTCAGGCGAAATGCCAGCCATCTTTAAGAAAGATGCGCCTTCCTTAGTTTGTTTCGATCCACCTTTAAGAATCATGAAAAGACCTTGTATAGCCATTTTTACGCTATTAATCACACTAATGGATTGCCTAATTGTAGAAGGGTCTAAACCAGCACTACTTAATAACGAGGTCGCTTTTCCTTCGTTACCACCAAGCAATGCCCCAAAGCCTTTAACGGTATTAATAACGGATGAAATAGCATTCTTCACACCAAAAATAACCCCGATTGCACCATCGGAAAATCCAAGTGTTTTTAGAAAACCACCCGCTTGTGTGTCATTTCCTGCCACTAAGGCTTTAATGCTGGAGATGGCCAATTTAATATTAGTGGAAACGCTCATCACGGTTTTAATTGTATCTGGGCCGAAACCTAGACCTCCTAAAATAGAAGCGCCTTTTCCTTCATTCCCAGAAAAAATAGCTTTGACTCCTGACCAAGTAGACACAAGGAATGACTTAACTTGATTCACCTTAACCATCAATGAATCAAATGCAGATTTCACACCAGAAATTGCACCATTCACGATATCTCGGAAAGTCGTACACTTATTATAAAGAACTACTATAGCTGCCCCGATGGCTACTACTGCAGTAACTACACCAAAAGCAATTCCAATAGTTGTTGCTAATGCACCTGCTGTTAATCCTAATGCACCTGCAATAAGTGTAAACCCTGATACAACACTTGGAACTAGCGCTAGTACAATACCAAATACACCGCCTAACGCAACGAAAATCCCAATAATTGCAGCGACAACAGCGATTGTTGTTTTTGTACCATCACTCAAACTATTAAACCAGCTTACAGCGGATTGCAAACCAGACACAACCATTTTTATCGCAGGCAATAACGCATTTCCTAACGATATAGCTGCACCTTCTAGACCAGACGTTAATTCTGTAATCTGCCCATTGAGGTTGTCAGTCATAGTTTTCGCCATTTTAGATGCAGCGCCATCAGCTTGCTCTAATGCTTTGGTATTCTTCTCTAATTTACCACTACCTTCAGCAAGTAATGCAGCCCAGTTTTTATATGCTTCTGCACCAAACAAGGTTGTTAATGTCGCTGATTTTTGCTGTGCTGTCATCTTACCCGTTTTTTCTTCTAAATCTTTTACAATTGATGGTAGTGGTTTGATATTACCCTGCGCATCAAAGAATGATAGATTTAATTTATCCATCACTTTTGACATTTCCTTCGTTGGTTTAGCAAGACGCCCAAGCGAGGTTGCGAATGCTTGGCCGGCAACAGACCCTTGTAAACCGCTGTTACCCATCGCCATAATTGCTGCTGCCGTTTCTTCCATACTAAAACCGACCGTATGAGCGGTACCAGCAGCATATTTCATCGCTTCACCCATTTGACTAACGTTTGTATTTGCGTTAGCGGCTGAAAAAGCCAATACATCCGCTGTATGACCAGCCCTATCAGCTGATAAACCGAACGAACTCATGATATTAGAAGAAATATCAGCGGCAGCTCCAAGATCAAGAGCTCCAGATGCAGCTAAATCCAACATACCAGGCATAGCTTTCATGATGTCTCCGGTTTTAAAACCCGCCATCGCTAGATATTGCATACCTTCTGCCGCTTCTGAAGCAGAATATTTAGTAGAGGCACCTAATTGCTTTGCTTGTTCAGTAAGCTGCCCTAATTCCCCTCTTGAGGCACCAGATATCGCTGCCACTTTACTCATGGCTTCTTCAAAATCAGCAGCCGTTTTTACACTTGCTCCAAGACCAGCAACTACAGCTCCGCCTGCTGCACCAGCAACTGCACCCGTAGTAAGTAATGACCCTTGCGCTCTTTCAAGTCCGTTCAGCATTTGAGCATTTCTTTCACTCACACCGCCAAAACGTTGTTGGAGCTGGCTCATTCCGTTACCTGCTTCTACTGCACTTTGACCGGTTCGCCGTACCGAATCACTGGTTTGGTTCGCTTGTTGATTAGTTTGTTGCATAGCAACATTAAATCTTTGCGTTTGTTGGGTTAATTGCGCAGTTCTCTGTGTTGTTTGTTGTAATGCTGCTGCCCCTGTGTTTTGTATACGCAGCGAACTATTTAACTGTCTTGCAGCTTGCGATGTCCGCTCCATTTGTTGTGTAATTCGCTTTAAAGGAGCGGACATAGCGTCCATTAAACTAATCTTACCAGTTACTTCTTTACCCATATTCCACCGCCTTTATCATTCTTGGGCCTCGGCAGCTGCATTATCTTGTGCTTCTTTATCCCGTTCGTCTTGAATTAAGCAAGAAGCAATTAAAAAGAGTTTTTTCTCATACTTCATGAGAAAAAACTCTTCAGGATCAATATGATGTTGTTGAAACAGCCTATGGGCCCAAGATGCCATCGGGTCGGTGCTTATTAGTTTTTTACGTCTTCAAGCTCACTTTCAAATGAACCTGAACCTAGTCCGGATAATTCGATAATGTATTGTGTAGCCGTAACAATACCGCCTAGAGATAACATTTTAGGGATAATTAACCATGGGCTTGGTACAGGAACACCAACTTTTTGGGCTAATTCAGGACTATCCCATCTAATATCAGTACGAGTTTCGTCCGTAGCTGTAGCGATTAATAACGCATTGTACTTTTGCTCATCTTGAACCTCTAAGATTTGACCATTAGGCTGTTTGACACGCTTAGTTGCAGCTTTGCGAATATTTTGCTCTTCTTCTGCTGTAATTGACTTAAATGGAATGGCTAATCTATTACCATTGATAGCTTGAATTTTTTCTTCTCCACGAACACGGTCTTCTACGTTTACTCCAAATAAATCTTCTAAACTAGCGAATTTTGATTTTTTAGTTTCCACTGCTTCTTTATTTAAATTAGTCATAATATAATCCTCCGTTTTTTTATTGTTAATAGAAAAGAGAGGGAATCCCCTCTCTTTATTGTTTATAGAAAGTCGTAATCATCAAAAGTGAACGGGAAATCTCGTTCAATTACATCTTTTGTTTTAAATGCAGCAATTGTTACCTCATCAAATGAAATGTTCTTAAGTGCTACCTTCGAATTGGCCGAACCTACCATTTCATCAGGATCATGCAGCTCTGAAATAAGTGTAAGTAGTGCATCTGGATCGTTTAAAATATCCTTTGTCATTTCCCATGTTTCTGCTGTTAAGTAGACCTTCATTTTCCCTGATCCACTTGCCCCCATAATTCTGTTACCTTCCATAAATGCATTCGCTCGTTCAATCTTCTTTTTATCGAACTTGATTTTCGCTTCGAATTCAGTCACTTCAAGTAATTGGCGTCCTTTTTGGTCAATAACACCGCCATATTTACCACGTACAGTCTTACGAGTATTTAAAGTTGGTAAACTATTATCGAATACTGACATACGCTCTCTCCTTTACTAAGCTACTTTATTTTTGTTGTACACTTTTTCAATCGCGTCGATTACAACGTATTCTGTAATGAAATAAGCTTCATCTTTATATACCACCTTACCGTTACTTTCAGTATGGCGAGGATCTTCATAACAATTAAATGTACCTGTTTCAATAACTTCATTTTCTGCTAACTTTTCAAGCAGTTCATCCTTAATCGCTTGTGCTGCTGCTAATCTACGAGCCTGTGTATTCGCTCGTGCCATGAAACGATTGAAAATCTTTTCTTCTGCTGTTGTAATATAATCAATAGCTTGTACTACTTTAACCTTTTGTAATGTACGAATAGCAGAGCGCTCATCAGCTTCTTTGGAAATACCAACTGCTTCATCGATATTTCTAATCGTCGTCATCGTATTAACTGCAGTGTTAAAACGAACTGTTTTTCCCTCTTGGAAGAATAATAAATTACCTTCTGCTAATCTACGTTTCGTTTCAGTTACAGATAATTTTTCTACTGAAGTGAAAGGTGTCTCTTTTTGCGTCATACTCTCATTCAGTGGGCAGGAAATTAGTGCTGCAGCTACATAAACGGCTACTTCTTCAGCTGTATATTGTCTGTCATACGTAGATGCTTTTTGAATATTGTTTGTTACTGCATAATAATCGATTTCTTTCGCGTCTTCTCCACCTGTGTAACCAGTAATAAGTCTTCCTGAGGAACGACTAGTCTGCACAAATTGGGTTAGCATTGTTTTAACAGCTTTGTCTTGTACGCCATCAAGACAAATTCCATTGAAGTCTTCTTCTTTTGCTAAGGCAAAGAAATTAGCGTAATCCTCTACCTTCACTGCTTCACCACTTACACCGCCAGCAAGAGGTACATTGTTAATATCTTCAATTGTTTTTGATCCATCTACCTTAGTAACTGTTATATACAAACTATCCTTCGTTTTCGTTACCAACTCGTCGATTGCGGAAAATGTAATTCTTTCAAGCTCCACGTTATTTTCAACAAGAATTAACTGTTTAGCGGATTCATCACCGATTTTAGGACGAATTGTTACTTTGAAATTATTCCCTCTTGTCCCTGTGTAAAGGGCTTCAATTTTGATCGCTTGCAAATCTAATGCTGCTTTCTTCGCATCCTTTGTAGCGAGACGTACTGTTTTTAATGTTTGAATAGGCGCTTTAAAAGCAAGATCTAATAGATGTGCCGTTTGGCCAATGAAATTCGCCTTCGCTTCTTCTGGAGAATCTAAATCCACTACAGTGTTCTCTATACCCCAATCCGCCTTGATTGGCATGATTAGGACACCACGTGCATTTTTATTAATCGCTTCTCTAACAATTAATTCTGTATAAGAGTAAAAACCTGACTCTACTTCATTACGCCCTTCTTTAAATGCTTTTGGCATCTTACTATTCCACCTCTTTCTTTAATAGTGCTTTTATCTTTTTTTCTGCAGTGGCTATGTCTATTTCTTGAATATCTTGTAACGCTGCAGTTGCTATATAATTTGGAACATTGAACAATTCACTAGCTTGTTCAACTATTTCAGCTACTGGATAAACAGGTGCTGATTTAACGTTTTCTACCTTTTCACTTCTGGCCATATCTATCACCTCACGTTAATACTATTGTGGACCTTACGTAACGGCTGAACCTCTTCATCTAAACTCAAAAATCTCTCACCTTTAACAGTGAAAGTCCATACATCAACATCAACTTGTTTCATTTCGAACTGTACATCCTCTAACCGACCCCCACAGGGAATATATTTATCGTCAACTAAAGGAATATCAAAACAACAAAGTAGCAACGCTTTTTGGATATTCGTTTCGAAAAGCATTGCTACAGATTCCGGCTGTTTCTCTTTATCTAAAAATAAGGTTCCATGAATCAACGGCCGATATTTGAAGAATCCAGATGAATCCTTAGTCGGCTTACCGACTGGTGATTTAAGATAAAAAAAAGGAGGATCTGATTCCTGCCTCCTTCTTGTTGTGTATCCTTTTATATCAGTTGTATCTTGAAGAAATTTCAATACCGCTTTTAAATCAGATGAAACCAAGTTCATTCATAACCTCTCCCACTCTGTCCTCAAGCCAGCGTAATGCTTCTGGCTCGAATTCATGCCAAGAGTCTTCTAACATATGAGCGCCTTCTACCCATTTACCTGCTTTTTTTGCAGCTTCTCGGCTCATTCCACTATTTCTTGTCCTGTGACCTGCTTCAACGTACTCAGCGTATTCTAAGTTCGAACCAACCACAATTTCAATGCCGTTTCCCATGCCAACCTTTAAACAGACGGCACCATCACCATCCACACCCGCTCCAGCAGATAAGAAAGAGTTTCTTAGTGCCCCTTGGTCAACTGGCGTTTTCTCAGCAACCATCGTCATAAGTTGAAGAGCTAATGCCTCTGCCCATACTTCAAGTAACTTAGGAAGTTCACGGTTTATTACGCTTATCATTTGCAACATCCACTGATCAAACCCATCTAAGGTAAAGCCACCTTCAAAATCTCCACTCATACCGTAACATCCCCCTTTAGGTCAATCTCAAAATGATGAATGCCTTCTCGGTCAAATACCGGATATGGTTGTGAAGCGATATAACGGCCTAAAAAATATTTTGTCTTCGGGTCGTATACATCAATTGTGTCTCCTGCTTTTACACCAGGGTAAAGCGTGTGAATGAAGACGACGTTGTCAATTTCGACTCTGCCTAGTACTTCATTCACTTTGCTTTGGTTTTTCTTAACGAGGGCGCAGGGAAGATCAGTAGCGACTTCTTTTAAGTCTTGCTTACTGTCGTACTCACTCTCATCAGAAGAAATACGAGAAACAGTCATTCGGTGAAATAGTATCGATTCATATCTACTCAAAAGAAAAACACCCCTGATTCGTTCCCTGTTTGCATGTATGGCTCAAGTAAATCCATTGCAAGGTCACGATAGGATGTACCTTTATCAGCGAATGTTTCTTTATAATCAGAACGCTCAATACTTTTCACCTGCTGCGGCTCTTTCTCGTCTTTCACAAGATAACAGACAGCAAGTTTGATATCATCAGGGACTTGCTCATCTATTTTTTTTACCTTTGAGCACACAAAAATAGAAGCTCGTAATAGTGCGGCTTCCAGATCATTCACGTTATTTAGTTCAGCAAATAAGCTTTTCGCTTCATCTGCTGTAATTAAGCTCTTCATCACACATCGATTTGCATTACGCCTGATGGATAGTTTAACTCAGGGAATGCAGCTTTACCGATTTCAACGAATTCATCACCTGTATTATCTTCTTCCCATGTTTTCACGTAAACGCCTGGTTGTCCTTTTTTCGCTTTCGTAGGACCTTCTACAGTAGAACCAAGCGACTTCTTACCATCAATACCTAAGAAGACAATACGATTTTCAGGTAAGTAACGTTCTGTCTTTCCATTTTCAAACGTGATTTCTAAATCATTCATTACAATCGGTGGGATTTTCCAGTTTTTTAGGTATACTGCTAATTCATCCGGTGTTACTACACCACCTGCAATTCCTTTAATTTGAGCGACAATCGCCTTAGACTGCAACATATCAAAGTAAGAAGTATAGGACATATGGAGTTCTTGTGGTAAACGTCCAGCATTCGCCTTTTTGAATTTCTCCATCATATCGATTAAATCCTTAACTGGATTAGAATTTTCATGGTCACTCCATTTTGTTGATACTTTCACTGCTTTTGGAACATTAAATGGTAGTTCAATTGTAAATCCATCAATATTGTAATCAATTTTACCTTTATACAAAATGGATGTACGTAGGTACTCTTCTGTTTCTTCAACACCCATTTTAAGATTGTCGATATGATCAAGGGCTTTATCAATTATTTGTTGACGCTCTTTATCATGACGAGGATTCATAATTGTTAATGCATCTCTTTCGTCAAAGCGGTATTTATGGTTCATTTTAGCAACTTCACCAAATACTCGTGCTAGTCCTTGTTTATCACGCAATGGAGCAGGAGTGCCAAATTCATTTAAGTTTGCTGCTACTACGTTATGTTTTTCGAAGATATCCATTCCGAAATCTAACGAGAAGATTTGCTTATCACGTGGTAAAAATTTCAGTGTTGTTGAGGTAAATGGAATTTCTAATGCTTCAACATAACCAATTAATGTTTCTCGTTTGAATTCATCTAATTGTAAAAATGTTCCCATTCAGTTTCACTCTCCTTATCGAATATCAAGCATTTTTGCTTTTGCTTTAAACTCTGCTGTAATTGCAGGGCATTTCGCTTCATTTACATAGCCGCCTACAAGCCCTACTCCTTGCACATCGTTCTCTCCAATACGGATATCACGTAACAATAGCGAGACTTGACCTGTAGCTTCTGCATCCGTTGTTTTATCAAAAGGACGCGTTTTCTTTGATGTTGCATCAAAGATTAATGATGTACCAGCAGGAATAACACCTGGTGTAAATGCAGTGTGATCTAATGTAACTGTAATCTTTTTAGCACCAACAATATCACGTAAAATTTCTTTTCCTGCTACAATCGTTTCACTTCGAGGATATAGATTCAATTTGCTTCACTCCTTAATTTTTTTGACTACGTCTCTTCGCTAATTCTGCACCTTTATCGTAGTCTGTTTTCGATGCAGGAGGATTTCCACCACCTGGTGCAGTACTTCCTGGTCTTTGTTGCCCACCACCTCCTTGACCACCTGGCGCTGCTTCCTCACTCATAAATAAGAATGGTTTATCTGTTTTCACTTGTTCTAGTACTTCTTTCATATTCGTAATCTCGCCACTATCTGGATCAGCTTGTAATAACGGCTTTACTGTAGCAAAAAGAATATCTGCATCATGTGGTTTATATGATGTAGCAGCTTTTACAAATGCAAGTTCTGTCTTCAAACTATTGTTTTCTGAAGTAAGAGTTTCGTTTGAAGTACGTAATGCTGCATCTGCTTCTTCTTTCGTTTTTGCAGCACCTAATCTATCTTGTAAATCTTTAAATGACTCCACACCCAATTTCTTATATAAATCCGCTTTTGCTTGCGTTTCTGCAGCTTTCTTAGCATCAGAAAGCTGCGTATCCAGTTGTTCCTGCGTATATGTCACAGGTGGATCATTCGGCGGATCTGTTGGTTGTGGGTCTTGTGGCGGATCAGCTGGCGGATCAGCTGGCGGATTTGGGTCCGAAAAGTATTGGAAGTTACCTAAACGTAATCTAAATGTCGGTTTTACTTTTTCATGTAATTTCACTATTCTTCACTCTCCTGTTTCTTCTCTTTTCTGTACTGCTTATGATAGTCAGCAGCAGTACTTACATTTTGCTCTTTTGCGTACTCTTCAAAGGTCTTCGCATCAGTACGATACGTTTTTCCTGTTTCAAGGTTCCTTGCTGCACGTTGACGATTTGAATTATCGAAGCCTTTAATGACAGATACAAATGTTCTACGGCAATTTGGATGGGCTATTTCTGCGATATTTTTCGATTCTGCGACTGTGAACTCTTGACCATCGATAGCACGACAAATTGGGCACGTTCGATTATCTAACGTTTCTAGTACTCTAACACCAGCGAGTAAGCTCATATTTAATTCGTCGCAGCGTTCATCAAAGTCATACATATATTCCTTCTTCGCTGCATTACTAGCTGATATAATTTCAGTTCTAACAAGTCTTTCACTCTTATATGCTTCTTGTCCAATTCTCTTCTGCAATTTAGCGGCAGTTTTACGAAAACCCTCACCACGTTGCATCGAATTAAGCAACGTCACTCGAAGTTCCTCTTGAAAGTTTTTTGTTTTACCCCATAAGTTATCAGAGAAATGACCATTTCCCCAGTCCTTATTTAAGAGCTTTTTTATTGCTCTTTGCGGAATAACTGGTGGCACAACAATATAACCTTCAATATGAGCGGCAGCTATATAAGAAGCAAATGCATAATCTACTTTCGCAACTGTTTTAATTGATGTAGATGTAGTCGCTATAGCTTCTTGACCAATTCGCTCTATGCTTCCTTCCATCTGCCTTAGGATTGCTTCTAAATCTTTCCCTCTTCTGATTTCGTCCCAATCCCATTTATCTTCTGGTGCTCCTAAGCTTGTACGTGTATATAAATAAGAAAGCTCTTTATTTATGTCTTGCAAAAACTCTGCATACACTTCAAGCAGTACGCGAATACGCTCATCTTTAAACTTAATTAGCTTCTTTTGTTGCTCTATTGCCATTTCCTGAAGCTTTTTCAGTTCTTCATGATTCATAGCTCATCATCCGTTTTATCGCTCTTCTGCATACGTTTATCACGGTTTGCGATGTGACCCTGTATGTTAGTTAAATCCACTTCTTGTTTCTCTGCTGCTTCTTTTTCTTTTCGTTTTAATTCCTCTTGTACATCTTCTACAAACGGAAGCAGCTGAAGCAGAGTGAACTCAGATAATTCCACATTACCGATCTTCATAATCATTTCTACAAGCTCTTTCACATTTTGTGGTTTATTGCGATGGATTTCCCACCAAATCCACTTATGATTATATAAATCGTTATTCTCATTACGTGGATTCAACGTTTCTTTTAACGCTTCTGCCGGATTATCATTGCCACCATCTATTAATTTCTGTGCATTTAGCATTAAAGTGATAATCATGAACTTACGTCTGATATATCGCAGCAGATATATTTCCTTCTCATTCACTTGCAAATCAAGTGGAGCGTATAACTGCTCAATTGCTACACCTGATAAATCGCCAAGTGCTTCCTGCTTATATATTTTAGGTAGTTGAGAAGTTTCAAAGATTGAATCAATGATAGTTTTCGCTTGCCATTCAATCGGTTCGTTCTTCATATCAGCAATTAAATACTTAACATCTACATTTACTCCTGGTTTCCCTTTAATACCGATACCTCTGCTTTTTCTCATTTCTAACATTTTATCTTTGTCAGGATATTCTCCTATGAATGCTAGATATGGATCGCAGAACACATCTAATCGATTTGAATTATCCGATACTAAACGTGCTAATTCTTCAAGTTGCGAAATGACATCATCAGATAAATTACTTGGGCCATACTGAATCTTTCCACCCCGTGGTTTAGCGAATTCTCCATTTTGAAAATACGCAGCGGGTACAACAGGTATAGAATGAATTACTGGATTTGTAGTGTAACGTTTATCCATTACAAATGAACCATTCTCATGCACTAAATAAGTAACTGTTGCCGCATCATATACTTCTACATACTCAACTTCCTCATCTCCTACTCTATCCTTATAACGATGAATAGCAGCAAGCATATCACCCTTATAATCGAATACAGGGAAGCATTCATTTATTGGATATGATTTGTATTTAATCTCACCAAACTCATCAAAATAAAAAAGGACTGTCGCAGCACCTGCAATCAATCCACGTTTCGTATTCAAATAATCAACTGCATGGTCCTCATTCTCTTCTAATACATGCTTTAATTGTTCCCTAAATTCTTCAACTACTTCTTTATTTACTCCCTTATCAATTACAGTATCAGGAACATCATAACTTACTGGTTTACCTAACATATATGAAGCTGGCATACCGCAAATAAGCTTCGAGTAATTGACTACAATTCGATGGTTCGGATCGTCATCGCGCTTCTTAGGACGCTTTAATATTTCAAAATCACCATCAAATATATTTTGTCTTTTTTCAATATCTAATAATATCTTGTCGTGCTCTTTTAAAATATCATTCAAAGGTTCCCACTTATCTTTCATTAACAGTTCTGTATAACTCTCTTTCACATTCACACCTCCTTTTTGTTTAAAAAGGGTGCGGAACCACTCTTTTAAGCGTTCAAACATAGCGCACCTCCTAGAATACACGTTCAAATGATTCAAATGCTGGCTCAACATTTGCAAATGCCAGTATAACTGCATCAGCACGGTCAGGTGATTGCAAGCCGCGTTTCTTCATATCTTCTTTTTTCTCAAGAGCAATCTTGCCTCTCGATGAAATCCGATACTTACGAGTTGTTAATTGTGAAATAAGCTTTTCATCATCAGGAATACTAAGTTTAGGCGCTTCATTTCTCATGTAACCTGAGAAGTTTTCTTCTAATAGCTCTCGCATATTCGCCCATAATTCTGCACTCAGATTTTCGTAACTTATATCACTTGCAGAAGAGCCATTGTGAATTGGTATAACTTTGATATGACTCAACCCCTCGTCATAAACAACCTCGTCTAAACGGTCTACTACACCGCCACCAACACCATCAGCATCGACTTTAATGTGTATTTCTCTTATAAATGGATATTGCTTCATATATTCTCTTGCTGCTTTTAATACCTCACCAGCAGTTTGCGTTGTACCTTGCTTACTGAACCTTTTTAATTCAGTCGCTACCATACCAATACGTGGTACGATTACTGATTCATCATCACCAAAACGAGCAACGTCCACTCCTAAATGAAGTATTCGTTCTCTCTTATCAATTTGAATAGGTGTAGCAGCTGCTTGCTCTGCATATTCAAGTGGAATAAAAGCATCAGCTTCTGCTTTCGGAAATTCTCCTAATACACGAACACGATACACATCACTATCCTCGTTATACTTACGTTTTAACATTTCAATATTGTCTTTACTTGTACGAGGTGAGTCCATACTGGATACTTTATGAGCTTTGTACATATCGCGGTCTTTATTATGGGAATCATAAAAAACCCCACTTGTTCGAGTCGGGTTTCCACATAAAAGTAATTTATTTTCTTCACCTGATAACGTACCAAGAATCGCTTCCATGATTGGATCAGCAATACCAGAAGCTTCATCACATACAAATAACATGTAATCTTCATGGAAACCTTGCATATTCTCAGGTTTGGTCGCTGTTCTTGCAGTAGCAAACCAACGTTCTTCACTACCAATCATGTAAACTCTTGTTTTTGTCCACTTGAGCAGGTTCTTTACTTCGCTACGTTCTAACCATTTAGCAATTTCAGCCCATAATACAGTAAATAACTGTTCCTTTGTAGGAGCAGTACAAATAACTTTAGGGTTAGGTCTGCAACATAAGAACCAAAGTACTGTTACCGACTCAAGCCCTGTTTTTCCTACTCCTTGACCAGAACGTACTGTTACCTTTGGACTCTGTGCCAAATCCATAAGTACTTTCTTTTGCCATTCATCAGGATAGAAACCAAGCATATCTTCAGCAAACGCTACTGGGTCATCCCAATAAACATCGATTATTTCCATAAACTCGTTAAATGAAGTATTACTCATACTTTTCAGCTTCCTTCATTTTACGTCTACGTTCCGCTATCTTCATAAGTGATTCTTTCCAATCCTCTGTGTTTTGGCCAGTATCACTATCAATCTTAATAGCAGCAATTTCTTTCTTAAGTTTTTCAATACGCAGTTGCTGTTCTTCTGTTTTAGCTAGCTTATCGCATTTTTCAATAAGGTTGACCAATGTTGTCATCGCTCTGGATTGAGCATTCATAAAGGTAGCATGACGATCCCACGCGAATTGAAATTCGCATTCTTCCTCAGTGGGTACTGTTGTTATGGCTTTATTATCATCTTGGAAAACTTCACTTCTTATTTTTTTTAATTCCTTTATCATTTCTTCTTTTGATTCAACGAACATAATCCGTTGCGCCCTAATAATGGCTGTATATTGAATCGTTATATTTTCCAATAACATATCGATCGGGTCTTTCTCCATTATCTCAGCAGCCAAGTCAGCAACCTCGTCAGGGAAGTGTTTACGGAAGAATCCGTGTGTTACAGCATTGTCATTCCTTTTTGGTGGACCATGCCCTACTGCATTTTTATTCCCATACTTAGGGTTACGATTCCCTGGATTACCAACCGCATTTTGATTTCCTTTTAAAGCAGCCGATAACTTTTGCGAAGTACTACGTTTCTTCTTTGCAGTACTACAATCATTTTCTTTTGCAGTACTACAATCAGAGCCATCCAATTTAGCTACCCATTTATCTCTAGATTTCCAAGAAGAAATTGTTTTTTCTGGTTCTTGGAGAATCTCAGCAATCTTTCGATTTTTAATTTCTCCATTGTGCTCCTTGAAAATCTCAAATGCTTTATCTCTGTTCGGGCTTCTAGATTTTGCCACGACCACCACCTCATTTTAATCAAAGAATCTTATTTTAAAAAATTCATAACGAAAACTAATTTATGCAGGGAAATGTATAATATACACAGAATAACTGCCGATAACTTGCATTATGTAAATAAGACGGATGGGAAATACCTTGATATCAGTGTTTTTGTGATTTCCTATGAATAAGAGGTATTCATAATTTTATACATTGGCTTAAAAACGCCATTTTCAGCACCTAAACACCGTTATTTCCTGCATAAACTTCACCTTATTAACTATCTATATTTTCGTTCGGTTTTATTCTACAATCATCCAGTCGTCCGCTAACATATCAGATTGGTACGCTTGAGCAGGAGCAACACCGCCCATATCTTTTAAAACCGCAAAAATAGTTGGACCTAAATAAAATGATGTCTTGTATCCTTCGTCCTTTGTTTCATTAAGATATGGTTTATTTGATAAAAACCAATAACCACCCCAAATAGCACGAGTTACTTTCTTGCCTTTCTTTAATGCATTTATCGCATCACCAAAACTTAACTCTTTTTCAATTACACGCTCATACATCATTATTATTTCCTCCTCTATTTTCGTTCGTTGTGTTCGTTTGTTTTGTAAATATGATCTCCTACAGCAATAACTAACTTCTCAAATATCTCTATCTCACTATCAGTCAATTGTTTTAATAAACCATCAAAAGAGTTCATTCCGTATTTACCAACTGAGTAAGCAGCCGTTTTAATCATAACCCCAACAAATTCACTTGCATCATATTCTTCACCGTTTTTATAAGCAGTGTATCTTTGTAGTTCATTCATCCCCATATAATCCATCCTACTCCCAATCCAATCAAGAACACTCCTAAGGTGCGAAAAGCTAACCAGAATAATGCTTCAAGAACCGCTTCACCTAACCCGTACATTCCTCTCACCCCTTATCCCTAAATGCAACACGTTTGCGCTTATCTTTCCTTAACAACAAATAAGACACTAAACCGATCACGGCAGTGCCTACGATAATTGCTATTGGTTTAATCATTGTCATCCGCAATTAGATGCTCTAGCCCTTTTACCGCCTTATCATCAACATACATAGGTATCCTCTTTAGAATTTCTAGTATGTCTTGAACAGATTGAATCTTATCTGGGTCAATTTTACGACGTTTTATCGATTTTAACTTTATTGTATTATTTGGCGTAGTTCTCCACATCGACTCATCCATCATTCATCCTCCTAACCCAATGTCCATTTTGTTCAATCTCACGTTTAATGTGTAATTTCTATATAACAAAGAAAAAAGCACCCGTTATGGATGCACTTTTCTTAATCTATAATCTTTACTGTTTTTCCGTCTTCTTGTAGGGGTACCGCCAGCATTTCGGAAAAAAACCACGTTAAGAATTTTTCGGTTAATGTTCCCCTGATTTAAGGACAATACAAGGGGAGAAAGAAACATCTATGCTGAAAAGTGTAACGTATACTTTTGGAAAAGGTTTATGGCAATCATTTTGGTAATTACTTTTGGTAAAAGACTACCTCTTTGCTATCAAGAACCTTAACCAAGATTGAATAAATTACAAAAATTATGGTTTTTGGTAACTAAAGTTTTCCTTAACGCTGTTAAAAGTACTCGTTTTTATGTTGAAATTTGCTTAACGTGGTTTTTTTCCGTTTTGCGGTCTGTACCCCTTGTAAAACTAATTGCTTATTACATTTAACAGAAACTTCTCCAGCTTCAATACGATACTCAATTATAGTTCCGTCATTGTACTCACTTACACTAACTATAGTTTTAGCTGTACGCTCTAATATTTCGTTTTTTACTAACTCTCTACCTTCTAACGCGATTTCCATTTCCATATTATCCCCTCCTCTCCTATTCTATCTATTCGACAGAAAAGAAGAATATCCTACAAAACAAAAAGCCCCATTACTCCTACTAATAACCCAAGTGGAACTTGAGCCTTCGAAGTAATCAGGCTTTTTCAAGGGGATGGGAGAAACATTCACGAAAGGGGAATTTCGCAATCATTTCAAGGTCAAGATTACTCTCAACCTTCTCCAAGCCACCGCATCAACTGTTTTGGCTACACGCCCTGTGTTCGGTGACCTGGAGAAGACTAAGAATCTTCTCGTTTTAAGTCCGTGGACTCGAGAGCTAGGGACTCTCTTATAAAGGTTTTTTAATTTATATCCAGAGGGCATATGTTTATTCCGGCCCCCTGTTTGAACCAATATACAAGGAGGACAGTAGACTGTCTATATTGGCTCAAACAAAGAGCGGAAGCTCCTTGCATAGCGAAAATTCGTGAGTAATCGCTATATGTCCTGTTCAAATTGATGAAGAAGCCTATTTTAATATTTGTTTTCTTTCCATAAACGCGATGTTCATTTAATCATAAATAAACCACCCCATTCCATTTCCAGAAACAAATAACAGAGAGTAATAGACTTATATTCACTATCAACCCAGAGGACGCATTCTGGGTTGAATACTAAATATAATAGAAACAGCATGACGAATGCGAGTTATCTCACACTCGCCACACTGGAATATGTCTTCATTTGTTTTAATTGGTCTTTTCGTCTTTTGCGGATTCTTACCGCCTTGCCCGCCCTACTATGCGGTATACGTTACCGTGACATTCTCGCATAAGAACGTTTCACTGATAGGTGTACTAATCCTCTTCGATATGCGGTTGTCAAAGGGCTTGTACATATAATTTATAATTTTTGTCATTTTATTTAGTCCCCCAAAAAGTTCGCATTTTGACCGCGTTTTGTTCGCTATTTTTAGATGATTCCAAGTGCTGTAGCAATCAATTTAACCGCACTCTGCTTCTTCTCATAGAAATATGTCTTCTTGAGTAGTAGATCATGATAAACATCTGAATCTTTTACTCTCTCGTTAGTTAAAAACTTACGCTCAACGATTTTACGCTCATCCTCATCTAACAAATTATTAAGTGCTTTTTCTACCTGCTGGACCTTCCATTTACTCGTATTTCTTGAATCACGCAACTCAGGGAATAAACTAATTCCTTCCTGCTCCACGTCATTACTGAATCTCATCTTGAGCGCTCTGTATTCCTTTAATACACTTACTACTTCCTTTTGTACCTTCTTATCATCGATATCCGGTAATAATGTTAATTGTTTCTCCATGAAGGAATCCCCCTATTTCTGAATTTGTCTTTTTACATTCACATCAGGTACGTGAAATTTTACTATCTCTTTGTTGAATAAGGGAAACATGCATAGCGAGTAGCCCCCACCATCCACTCTGCATGGTTCCGTTATCCATTAAGCCTTTAATAATTTGCGTTTCTTGTTGGCCATCTTCTCTTTCGCTGCTTCAATGTTATTCGCTACTTTCTTATGGTCCTGATCAAATTGAATCATTCCATCAAACATAGATGGTGCTATAGCTTCATCAACGTATTGCAAGTAATCAACTGACGCTCGTTCCGTCTGTTCTACTAGGTACCCATAAATATCGAAGTCTGCTCTTGGTATAGACTTCTTGCCCTTCGGTTGATGAGACATCCTTACATAAGATTGAATGACCGATAGTGGTACAACGAATATTGACTTGTCCTTGCTAAATTCAATAAGGAAGAAACAAATCGCTCCCATCTTCTCTGCTTTCTCCAGATAATCTAATTGATGCTGTGCGATGTTCTTTAAATCAAATCGTCCAGGATTCTCTGTAGATTTGGCTTCGAAGGCTATAGCTCGTCCTTTATACACACCGTCATAGTCTACTGTACTTTTAGCTTCATAGAATCCATTTAGCACACGGCCACCTTTACTTTTCAACACCTTCACAGGAGTCGGACGCTTGTTTATAAGCGCCACTCCACCTCTTTGATACATTTCATTCGCTAGATTGATAAGCATTTCAAATGCCATCCCACGGTTTTCTAGTCCCATTGTTATTCCTCGCTTTCTATTCAAAGGATTATTTTGTTCTAAATTTTCCGCCCTCGTTTTTCTCGAAGTAATTGGTAATTACGTATAATGACGCCCTTAACGTTATTTCTTTCCTCTATATCATTGGCGATTGCAAATATCATATTTCTGTTCATTTTCTTAGTGATCGTTATTGTAGCGCTACTCTCATACTCACTTTTGTCTTTTTCATCATAAAAAGTGTAATTAATAAAATACTCACAATATCTTGCTCTCATTTCCCTCTACCTCCTTTTTAGTATCGAAAAGAAATATAACTCGGATCTACCACACTAGTTACAAATGATTTGCTATAAAAATACTTTGATTTAACATGAAATGTTCTGCATAGTACTTGTATTTGATTAAACGATGGGATAATTCTTGACCGCTCTATCTCAATCAACTTATTAATATCAACCTCTAACAATTCAGCAACTTGTCCTTGAGTCATTCCGAATAAATGCCGAAGTTCCGTTAACTTCTCACCGTTAAAATTACTCACAATATTTCGGTCCCTTCTGAATAAAACTCAATATTTCGTTAACACTATAGGTGAGGAATTTTTACATACCCGTTAATTCCTCCCTTTTTTTAAGGGTTGGGCAGTTAGTTTCCGCTAGCTGTCCTTTATTCATTTGAATAATTAGCATAACTTTGTGCATACTATCTATAAGCTGCTTTCTTAACAGTGTTGGCAGCCCGGAATCTTTTGTCAAAAGGAGTAGTTAGCTTTTGCTAGCTGCTCTTTTATTTTTTTTACAACATCTTTTGGGCAAGCACGTAAAATGTATGGCAATTCTCCTGTTTTAGATAAACCAAAGTCCCCTAATCTCGATACCATTACCACGGTATATTCTTCTCCTTTATAGAAAACTTTTTCACCTTTTAAAATACCGTTATAACCAACTATCCTGTTGTATCCATACATTGTTACACCTTTTAATTTCTTATCAAGTTCAATCATTGCAATTGTCTTAATACCATCATTATTCTCTTCTGCTTCATGCCACTTTATATCTTCCAATCTTTATTCCCCCTTGAATAAAGCCCAAAATCTTGGCCATACTATAAATAACACTTAATGATTGAACTTTCTTCTTAACGTTTCTTTCGTAGAGCAGTTAGCCTTTGCTAGCTGCTCTTTTATATTCCTGTAATTCCTTCTCGAGTCTTTCAATATGTTCATCCCTTATTTGAACATCATCTTTTAAAAACTCAATTTCCTCTTTAAGTTTCATCCGTTCGTTAAACAATTGGCGATATTCGTGTATAGATGAATCACGACTTGCTCTAAGAAGCCCAATTTCTTTATTCCTCTGTTTAAGCTGCTTTACAGCATGATCGAAATCAGCTTTTAATAATTGATACTTTGTAGAGCCTTTCATCCTAGCACCTCATTTCTCTACAAAATGAAATTTTTATAATAAACCTTCAATCTTGGCTATCGCTTCAAATATCGGATAGATCTGTTGTGGCACCACCGCATTACCCAGAAACCTCAATCTATCTTCGTCCAATCTTGTGGCAGTCCCATCATCCATTCCACAAATTGAGGGTTGATTTTCTTCCCAATATGTTCTGGAAAGTGTTCCCCTATTGACCCCGGCAATGTTTTCCCGTGGCTGCCGTTTGCTTCTGAAGGGCACAACTCTCGGATCGGCTTGTAATTTTGACTTGTCGTTGGAGTGGCCAACAATAAATGTCCGGTATCTTTGATGTGGCGCCCCGACACTGACAGCCGGTAATACGAACGTCCTTGTCGAGTAGTTTTCTTCTTCCAAGTCGGAGAGCACGGTGTCCAAGCCCATTGTGACGTGTCCAGCAACATTTTCTCCAACAAACCAAGTGGGTCCGAGTTCTCTGATGAGTCGGAAGACTTCTGGCCATAACCATCTTTCGTCTTCTGCACCTTTTCTCTTTCCGGCCATGCTTTCTCCCTGACAGGGATATCCTGCTGAAATAACTCCAATTGAATCAACGTCAACACCTCCATCTAGTAATGATTGTTTCGTAAGTTTATATAAATCCGGGAAAATAGGAATGTTAGGATAGTTCTTTCTAAGTACTTTCTGATTGAACTCTTCTATTTCGCAAAAGGCTGCTGTATCAATCCCAGCCCAATCCGCTGCCATGCTTATTCCTGCAATTCCCGAACATAGATCTAACATTTTCATACCCTATTCCCCTTTGTTTTAAAATAGCGTTTTTGTTTAAATCCACCTTTTTTTAACTATGGCTTTACTAATAATTTCATGCTAAAATCCACTAGGGTGTTTATTTTTATATTATTTTTGGAGGCTTTATGAACAATCAAAACAACAATGAAACAAACAACATCAGTAGACTATTAGCTCTTTTTCTAATAGTATCACCACTATTAATACCTATCGTGCTCCCTACAGCCATAATTGTAGGAATGAAACAATGGATGCCTAATGACGTTGAATACCCAAGTATAATGTCACTATTGATCTTATGTATTGGATTTTTCATAGTTGGGATCATCTTCTCATTTGTATTACGCGTATTTAAATTATCTGAAGAAAAGCTAAAAGAATTAGGTTTCTTAGGATTTACAATTTCAATTGTTAGTACCTTCCTGACAATGTATGTCGGATATTTTTGGCTAGCAAAATTTAATTTCACAGCAGTGCAATTATCACCACATGCTGTATTAATCTTTGCGATTTTATCTACTATTCTTTTAGAAGTAATCTTTAAAGTGATTGATAAATTTGATACACCTGATGCAGAAGAAACACTTAAATAGATATTAAAATGATCATCTTAGAGTACATATCAACATGTGCTCTTTTTTCTTTTAATCAAATAACGATTTTGTTTAATTTCTAACTTTTATCACATTAGTTTTAAATGCTTCACCCTTACGGTTAAAGGATACAATATTCATACCATGATAATCTCTGTGCCACCGGAAAGTTGGATCTAATCTATTATTAAACTCTCCATCAAACTTTCGTATCGTTGAAATTTTGATATTCTTCATTCCCATAAAATTTTCTTCACCTATTTTTGTCATTTGTCTATTTCTTGTATGTCTCATCCGTTCCATTCCCCTCCATATCTTTTATCACTAAATGTAAATATTAAGTTGTAAATTTAATTTACTTAGTGCTATAATTCGAGAGATCGATAGTTACATTCACTGATCAACCTCATGTAATTTTAATAAAAGTTCTCGAGATTCAGCCCCTAACAGCGCACCGTTAGGGGCTGAATTCTTTCCAAATAAAGATTTTATTGTACAACTACACATACCTAAACAACATGCATACATTATGGTGTGTATTCATTCAATATAAGTTTTGGTAAGAGAGTTCTTTGGCAAGAGCTCTCTATTTTTAAAATAAGAATTTTGTTTTAATACTCTACGCAATCCTCACACCAATACAAAATTTTGTTTTTATAACTCCAATCATTTATGCCTCGGATCTGGTTTATATTTAATTTCTTGTCACATAAGTAACAAGTTTTAACTTTTGTTTTTCTCCATCTTTGTTTCTTCATCGCCGCTCCTCTTTTCTTATTCGAATAACTATTTTATTAAGAAATTAACCCTCTTTTTTCACCATACTTTCTACGAAATAAACAGGGTTTACACTTGTTGCATCGAACAATTCTCCATCTATTAAAACTGCATTTTTATCCTTGTAGTACTTAATTACTATCAATAACAATTTGTCATTATCTAATGGTGTTACAATATCACCATTTTTAAACTCGTCCAGATCACGACCGCCTTTTGAGAACATCCTACGACGCTTTTCCTGCACAATTTCCTCTGCAGTAGCTTTTCTCAATCCGTCGTCCCAATATGCCGCTAACCCCTCTCGCATATTATCTGTACTAACATATCTACCGTCTTTTTTAGTAACCTTCCCAATCAATACATCCTCTTCATGGCATACCCAATCATCAATTTCAAATTCATTGATAACATCCCACGCTTCAGTTACAGCAGCTACCTCAACAGGATTTCCACCCATGTATCGCAATCTAGGAAATACAATTACGATTTCTTTTCCATCTGACTGACGTTTAAACTTGTCGCCATCCTTAAAACGCCCTTTCTCCATACCTACCAGGATTTCTCCTCTTGATAATTCCTTTATTTTCATCTTTCATTCTCCCTTTCTATTCAAATAACGCTTTTGTTCAATCTTCTATCAAGCTATTAACTAAGTCACACAATTTTTTTACTTCTTTCTTTAGAGCCCGTTTTTCATTATCCAGTTTCTCAATTTCATCTTGATAAAAATAATACGGTTGATTACCACACCAAATTTTGTATTCATCATTTTCAGAATCATAATTTACTGACAAGCATGATGGTGGCTCTAACGAACGTACAACTTTTATCATTTCATCCCACGTCTTTGCTGTTGTATACATTGACATTTCCGTTCCTCCATTTCTAATAAAATTCAAATTTGGTCTTTATCAAAAACTTCAATATCATGTAAAACCTGCGTAAAGATTACATTGATTCATCCTATCTACCCAATAAACGTTATATAATGAACTTGCAAATACCCGATTTGCACAATACTTGCTTTCCATACGACTTATGCTTGAGTGCTAGGAGAAATCCTAGCCTTTTTTTAATATCCGCTCGCTAACCGATCATAGTTAACTTGGTTCTTATCAAAGTACGACTTTTCCATATCTCCAAACGTCATTCCCATTCTTAAACCTATTTTTATTAATGCTGCTAATGATAAGCAATAACCGTCCAATTTATTAAGGTTTGATTTGTAAATGAGATCGAATAGATCGTGAAAACTATGAGAATCTACAAATTGCAACTCATTATGAATATTGTTAATATCAATTACGTTTTTTGTTAATTCACTATGCCCGTACTTATTACCTAAACTGGCTATAAAGTGCATGCAATCCGCCCACTCATCATACTGACGTGCCTTATCATCCTTCTTGTTTTTCTTCCAGTACTTGAAGAATCCAATCTCATTACTTAGTTCACCCAACTCCGTGTATAAAGCCTGCGTTACGTCTCCAGTTAAGTTTTTCCCTTCTAACCCATGAACCTCAACAACCTTACAATCTAGCTTGTCCTGCGCTTCAAAAATCTTTTGTATATTTAACACTTATATCCGCTCCTTATAAGTAACTTTTCAATTTCTCTTTCTGTTTCTTCAACACTTCCAAAGAAAGTTGTGTTTTCCGCTTCTCGCTATTCAATCCAACCAAGTGATATTCCATTTTGCGAATCTCATCCTCTACTACTTCGAGTTCGTTTTGCACCTGCACAGCAGTTTCTTTCTTCACGCGATCCCTCCTACAGTCCTAATGCGTTCATGAGCTTTCCTTCATCAAAACCATAAATGAAATTACCGTTTTCGAATTCAAAAGTAGGAGCTGTTTGTATTCCTAAAATTTCTTGGTGTGCTTTACCTTCAGGTGTCTCTAAATTAATTTCTGTAATCTCAACTTCTACGGGACAAGATGCAAATAACATCTTAGCTCTCATGCAATTAGGGCAATTATTTTTCGTAAACATAGTGATCTTAGTTGCCATTCTCTTCATTCTCCTTCGCCTCTGCTAATAATTGAGTTACTTCAAACGTGCCGTGCTCTGTATATTTCATTGTGTTTCCTCCTTATGATCAGATAATAAATCTTCTAATGCGATTGCCGTTCCTTCAAATGCGTGCCACTGCCCGTTATAATATCCTGCTAACCCTAAATCTCCACTATCAAAAGCCTTGTCGGATTCCTTTCTACTATCTACTGCCGATTCATGCAATCCTCTTATAAGCTCTTCAATCGCTTCTCTCATTCTCTCCATCTCCTTTTAGTAGCCCCGCCAGTTCCTCGCAACTCCCCTCAAAGAGATCACGCCCATCGGGTAGCTTGTATATGTGATTATCGATTAATTTATTGATTAAAACGTCTTGCCTGTCCATGTTGCCTCCTAGCTGATTTGTTTCTTTTTCGTACTTCCACGTTTGTCCTTCGGCTTTGTTGCTGCTAAGTATGGGTGCATTCCTCTTTCAACTCTTTTATAGAAGCAAATATCATTTATTCCGTTTTCTCTAGCTATTTCTATATATGCTGTATGCCCCTTAGGTTTCATGGCTGCATCGCGTGGTGACATTCCCTCTCTAATTCTTCTGTAAAAAGTTGAAGCGCTTATCCCGTTTTGGCCAGCAATCACTAGCATTCGTGCATTATTATCTTTCTTATTTCTCTTTTTAACTGGATCAGTTATAGCTCGTTCAATACTCCAGTCATACGAATCCACCCTCTGATTCACGTTTTTTCTAGAAATTCCGTTTTTCTCTGCTTTTTTATAATCTTCTTCTGTAAGAGAATTAGCCTTTGTTTTCCTTACTCTCCCTGTTCTTTTAGGAGGTATAGTTGCCGCTTCTTCAGGTGTCCATTCGCGAACTGTCTTTTTGGTCATCCTTGCATGAAATGTTCGGTAAGAAATACCGTTTTTTTCTGCAATTTCGATGTACTTCTGATATTTTTTTAAAAACTTCCCATTCTGCAATGGTTCTGTAATTGCTTGTTCTACCGTCTTTCCTCTATAATGAATCCGCTGGTATACCGTCTCTTTGCTAATTCCGTTTTTGGCAGCTATTTCATATTCTTCTTCAGTTGGTACTGGCATATAAACCTTCATTCTTATTCCTCCTAATCCAATGCCATTATTTCTTTTCTCGTACGTTCCGAATGTTTTATTTCAATCTTCTGAATACCTTTACCATGTTCTTTCACTGCCGCGCCCCATGCTTCGCTCTCTGTTTTAACATCGAACCAATCTATCTTTTGTCTTTCATCCTGATCGTAGAAATGAACCTCATATGTCGGTGTTATAACGGTTGGATTCGCAAGGAATCGCTCGGCTGTGCTTGTTGCTGTATAATCAAAACTCCCCACAACATCCTCCAGTGTTAGCTGTTTCATGCCCCTAACCCCATTGGACGAGATTTAATCATATTTTTATCTGCCTGATCCATAATCAAAGCGGCGATTTCTAGCTGATGTCTCCCTAGCTCTTTTGCGATTTCAAGGATTCCTTTGTCTTCCTTCCACATTTCTTGCAATCGAATTACTTCGCTTTCATCAAATACCAGGTCCAACTCTTCTAAAGCGATATATAAGTTACGACGCGATTTCTTCATGTACTTTCTCTGTTGCAACGCCATCGTATAATTTTCCTTTTCTAAATCCGTTCCAAGTCTTGGCATCCCATTTCCCCTCCATTTGTAATTGATGAATTTCTTTTAGCTCCGCCATAACAGCATGACGCTTTCTATCTACTTCCTCAGGTGTTTGATTCGCCGCTTCGCAAATGCATGGTCCAAACTGATACATACCCGTTCCAATGTCGTTCTGAATTACTCCCGTTCCGTTACATGCACACATTTCAATTTCCCCCTTTTAAAATGGCAATGCCTTTCTTCTGTAATCCTTTGTTTCTTTGAAAGTGATCGTTCTAAAATTATTGAGAATCCGTGATACAATCCGTTCATCGTATGCCTCATCTAAACGCTTCCCTGTGAGGTTTGTCGTGAAGATAGTAGATTTACCTTGCCTACCATCGAAAACATCGAATAGCACCCTATTAATGAAGTTTGTCGCTTTTGTATTCGCATCTAACGCACCTAACTCCGCTCCCAAATCATCGACTATTAATACTTCCGCTCTTACTAAGCTTCTTATAATTGCATCTTCAGTTAATGTAGAATCTTTACTGAATGTACTTTTAATCTTCCGTAGCAATTCACCAACTGTGACGAAAACTACTGACTTCCCCGCTCCTGCAAGCTGATCCGCTATAGCGTAGGCAAGATGTGTTTTCCCTGCTCCGCAATTCCCGGCCATAATCGTGTTAAAAATCTTTCCGTTGAGATAATCCGTTGCGATGACCTTTGCAAGTTCAAGGTTCTTCGCTCCTTCCTCACTAGTAGGTTGGTAATTATCAAAGTTAGCTTTCTTAATGTTGCTATCGGCAATCATGCTTTGTTGATGGAACATGAATTTCTTTTCGTTTGCTTTACCTGCATCGTATTTCGCTTGTTCCTGCTGCTGAAGCTTCTTACTTTCGTTTTCAAGGAAGCATCGAGGGCAAACAACTTGTCCACCGAACTTCATCTTATTCATGCCATGTGTATCACACACATCAGAATCCATAGTCATATTCACCTTTTTGGCTATATCGGTTGGTATTGCTGCCGCCGCTCTCTGCATTGTTCTTCGCTCCCTTTTTAGAATTCATTTGAATAGTTAGTTGGTCGAACTTCTCACGTAGCTTTTTAGGAGATAAAATGTTACCTTGCCAGAATGGATCAGCTTGGCACCAATCAATAACATCCTTAATCTCTTGTAATTCACGATTATCCTTTTCACGCATCAATCTAAAATCGTTTGCCCATGAATCAAAGTTAGGCTCTTTTTGTTTAGGGTTGTTACCCTTAATTTTTTCAAACAAATACTTAGCCCCGTTGGTGTCGCAAGTTTCAAACTTGTGACGAGAAGGTTTTTCTTTCTTCTTTTTATCTTTTTCTTTATCTATATCTAATTCTTTATCTTCTTCTATATCTGTATCGTCACGTGACGTCACGCGAACGTCACTTTCTTCACTTTTGTTTTCTAGTGCTAATTGCTGTTGTTTCTTGCGTTCGCGGTACTTTCTGTTTCGTTCTGCATTCAATTGTTTTACCCGTTCTAATCCATCAATGTTCTGATGCTTCTCCCAATTTGAGATGCAAATGTACTGATCGTCTGTGATATCAATCATTCCAAACTGTTTGAACGTTTGTAGTGCAAGCCTTACTGTTGCTATCGGTCTATTAAAAAGTGTTGAGAGCATTTCTTCTGTGAAAGGAATGTTTTCGCTCAAGAAAATGTAACCATTAGCATTTGTTCTGCCCGCTTGAGACAACAATTTAATCCAAATGATTAGTAGTGTGTCTGCATCTGGTAAGCTTTCAATCAATCGAATCTTTTCATCTTCAAACATGCTAGTAGAGAGTTTTATCCATTTAACATCTGCCATTTAGTTCACCTTCTTCATCACAAACAAATACTCAACTGTATCTGTGTACCCGTTAAATTTATATCCACCGTTTCCAAAGTTACGGCTCATATCATAATCAAAACTTTTCCTTTGCTTATAAATCTTTTGATATGGTTTTACATGTTCATACCCATCTTGTTCTAATTCCCTAACACGTTTAAGTAATTTAGTAAGGTTGTAACCTCTTACCGGAATTGGTTTGCTTGTATCTCGATTATGCTTATTCCATTGAAAACTCATCACATCACGTCCCTTTCGCATACCGCTATGTCGCCTTGAATTTTGATTATTTTATATCCTGGGTAGCGATCGGGAGTAATGTACTCAATCGCCTTTGCCTTTGCTTCTTTTTCATTCCGTGCGCCCTTCCACACCCACGCCGGAAGGACGACTTTTGATTGGCTTTTATCTAACATAGGTTTTCACTCCTTATCCCGCTTGGCTATATTGTGTTTCCCAACCAGATAGTACTTGTATCGCTTTAGATGCTAACTGTGAGCTTAAATCACTTAAATTTTCAGCATTGATATTACCTTTTAAAGTATCTTCAACTGTTTGTTTATCTGTTTGTGTTAATGTCGCTACATGCGCTATTTTTGCATGTATCATTTTCATTTGTTTCTCGGATGCTTTACCGTTACCACTTCCTTGTGGTTTGCTTGGATTGTGTCCGTTGTTACCTTTAGGTTTAGGCTTGTCCTTTCCATAAGTAGCACCGTTACCATCATCATCTTCACCTGTGTTTAAGCTAAGGAATGCTGCTAGTGAATATCGTCTTGCGTATGTTATGCAACTTCCTACTGCTTGCGGATCGTTCTTTACTGGTTTCATTGTTAGTTCGTCCGATTCAAGCCACTCACCACTCTCATGTAAGAGAAGTGTTTTTAACGTTACGTTTTGACCGTCTCCGCTTGGTATTTGCATAATACTTAATCCGTGTTTAGAAAGGATTGGTCTAATTTCATCTATAATCGTGTCTAGCGTTGCGTAATTGTTTTTAAAGAAAGGATTATCTGCATCCTTAGCGATTTTGTTAACTTCTGAATTGAATTTCACTAATGCTTTAGCTAGTTCGGTGATCGTTTCACTTTTATTCATTTTTCATTCCTCCTGTCATTCCACATGATCCCAAAGCTTTCTGTTAATAATTTTCCAAACCGTATCCTTATTAAGATTGAATATTTTTGAAATTTTAATTTGGCTTAATCCACTCTTATGCATTTCTCTCATTTTTTTAACATCAGATTCATTCACTTTACTCATCCCGTTTTTCATCCCTTTAGAATCTCCACGCAATTTGTTTTTTACCGCGTGCTGCGTATTCTCTTTCGGAGTGGTCCATTCTAAATTGCAAACACGATTGTCTGTTTTTATGCCGTTTATATGATTAACTTGCGATTTGTTATCAGGATTAGGAATGAACGTTTCTGCAACTAGCCTGTGAACATGTACTCTTTTTTTCACCTTGTTTTTGATTAACCCAACAGATGGATACCCTTTTAAATCAGATTGTTTCATTTGTTTTCTTTGCAATTTAAGATCGTAGCCATTGATTGTTTTCGTAATTCGTTCTTTCCTAAAAACAATTCCGTCATCTGTTATTTCATAAAGACCTTCATACCCTTTAACGTCTCTCATGGTTAACGAATCCTAATTCCTTCAGATTGCTTCAACGTAATTCCGTCCCATTTCATCCCATCTTTAACCGCTGCAAGTAATGACTTCTTATCAACTTTCGCTGGCTGAGGAATCATGTACTCCGGTGGTACAACTGCATCTTCTGCTATATCCAAGCTCGCTGGATTCTTCTGAATTCCTACAGTCACGATTGTGCCTTTGATACGCTTTACTTCTAATAAAGTCATTTGCTGGTACAAGTAATCTTTTAAGCTCTTACAATTGTTTTCTACCGCTATCCTACGTTCTGCTAAACGCTTTTCTTCTAACTTAATAGCTTCTGTATCTGCTTCAAGGTTTTTAATTAGTAACGCGATGTTTTGCGCTTTATCTTGAATACTTTCCTCAATCGCTTGTAATGTATCTTCCAATGCTGATGGATCTATTCCATCTTCAATCATCATTTGTAGTTCGTTATAGTTATTTGTTAATTCATAAAGTCTCATAGTTATTTAACCTCCGAGATTTCTATCTTGTTTCCGCATTCGTTACATAAAATTTCATCCGGAGAGTGATAATACGTTATCAAATCCATGTCCGAACCATCGCAATTATCACATTTTATTATTTTCACTAACTCTTCTTTAGTAATGTTTCTGATTAAAATATCCATTTTCATATCCTCCTAGAACGGCATTGAGCCATGTGGTTTATTTGTTAAAACCGTGATTACATAGTCAAGATCCAACTTCTTCACGATGTCTTTTTCTTTTTCAGACATTTGTTTTAAAGTTTCAATTGCACGTTCTTTTTGCTTGTCTAAAACATCTTTCATTTCCACATTCCTCCTTATTTACTTAGAAGAAACGACTGTGATATAATAGTGGTAGAAAATATTGCGTCGTTTCATGAACCAGTCGATTAGGGGTAATCGGCTGGTTTTATTTTGTTTTGATGCTGTGCGCATCATCATGACCAGAAGCGAGGTGGAGGGGAAAGGGTGTCCGCTCCTGATCATGATGACAAGCGCAACGCTTGTCCTATTTAGCTAGGGTAATAAACTCCTTATGCATTTCCCAAATCCTATATGCACTTCTATGTAACCCTTTTTCTTTTAAATCACGTATCATTTTGATAATGTTCGCTTTCTCTTCTTTGTCCCGCTGCTGTCTATCCATCACTTTTCATCCTTCATAAACCTTTTGTCTATCCAATCCATCAGATGAATAAATCCTGCGACTAAAATGACAATTACCAGAATCATTAAGTGTGAGAATGTGCTTTCTTCCATCATTTAGATCGCTTCCTTTCCGAGAAACTTATTAATGAAGTAAAGCTGACCTTTCCCTGTAACTTTTGTAGTGAATGATGTTACGAACTCACCTTGGCTATTTGTTCTTACATATTCTTGTGATTCAAATAACTCTAAATCCATTGAATACTGAGTTGGTGTGTTGTAAAGACTACCTTTCTTCTTGCAAAGATATCCGTTTTCTCTGAACCATTCGAAGAGTCTGTTTTGACCTGTGTCGATTCCTTTTTGTCTCATTAAGTTTGCTAACTGTTTGACGGTTATTAGGTTTGTTGATACTTGCACCGCTTCAGCAAATGTTACAAGCGGTTGTTGTTGTAAGATTGTTCGTTCCGCTTCAACTCGCTTTGCTTTCTCTTCTTTTAAGTTTGTAAGAAGACCAATCATAAAGTCTGGATTAGTTACCGCTTGTTCCAAGACTTGATCTGTCATGTATGCTCCGTGTTTTCTAATAGAAGGAAGTACCTCACTTGTTACCCACTTTTTGAATTTCTTTGCGCTTGGCAACTTACTTGAAAGGATTAAAGTGTATAACCCAGATTCGTTAATTACTTTCTGGTTTCTATTTTGTCTGCCGTCCCAAATTGGGAGGTCAGCTTTTTCATCTTCATCCACATGCATTTGAATAGCTTTCGATGTGTTGTTGTATCCTAAAACCTCCGCTACATCTTTAGCTACAAACCAAACATCTTCACTTTGTGTTACTGTTCGAACTTGTCCGAACTCTTCATTATTGAAAACTTGTAATTGATTCATTTTCTTTTTCCTCCGTTTCGTTAGTTGTCATTCCGACAACATTTTGAGCAAAAAAAAGTTCATTTATTGATACTCCAAGCGCATTTGCTAAAGTTGGTATCTTTTCAGCATCCAATCTTCTCTTGCCATTTTCTATAAAAGAAATAGCTGAAGCGTGGCTAAAATCAAGCTTCTTAGCTAGTTTTTCTTGTGTTATATTCTTTTGCTTGCGAATATCTCGAACTCTGCTTCCGAAAGTCATATTCGCTTCACCTCCTGTCGTTGTCGTTTTGACAACTTCTTGATTTCATTATAGGTTGTCATTTCGTAAATGTAAACCCCATTTTGTCATTTTGTTAAAAATATTTTTACAGATAGTGAAAAGTTGTCAAAAAGTATATATACTGTAATTAAAGAACAATGCTTTGCAATGCAAAACATTGCAAACTACACAATGGGATCTTATTTATAAAGGGGAATAATAAAATTATGAACTTAAACGAAAGATTGAAAGCGTGTCGCGAAAAGAAAGGTTACACACAGACTTTCATCTCAGAAAAATTAGACGTGAACAAAGCCACTTTATCTAGTTACGAATCAGGAAGACGTAAACCTGACTACGAGACATTAACTAAACTAGCAGACATATACGAGGTTTCAGTTGATTACTTATTAGGAAGATCAATACATCAAAAATTAACAGTAAAAGAAACAGAAGAGATCAGTAAAGAGACTAACGAATGGATGAAACTAATCAACCAACTATCAGAGGACAACAAAGAGTTATTTAAATCAACAATTCAAAGCTTTATATCTAAAAATAAAACTCCGTGAGACTAATAATTGTCTACGGAGTTTTATTTTACTTTTTTTCTGTATTTGATAATTCTAGTAGCATTTCACGTAGATGATCAATGTTTACCCCTTCTGTCTTCTCCATTAATAATAATTCAGATACTAAATTCTCCATAATACGTTGTCCCCCTCGAAATGTTTATGTATCAGCTTTTATAAGACTGTTTTGGAAAGCATTTGACCACATGGTCGATTCGCTTCCATTCCCCTTAAATTAGAAATGACACTATCAACAATTGATAGTGTCATTTCCTTTATCTATTAAATTCCCGTTGTGTTGCGACAGAATCAGCCGCCTGTCCCACCGGGATCAGCTTCCATATATAGTACAGGTTGTTCTGATTTAGCAACCTGTTGTGTTTCTTCTGTTTTTACTGCTGTAAAAGAAAAACAAGCTACAGCGGCAATCGCTAAAATCGATTTAATGACCTTTAATTTCAATCATTTCACCACCTTTATGTATGCCTTCATTATATCATTTCAAAGCCATTTTAGGTAGGGAAATATAGAAAAAATCACCTGTTTTTTCAAAATCTGCTATGGCCTCTTCAAAGAATGTTTTATCTCCTGTAGCAAGACCTTTGTAGTATTTTTGGAAAGGAGAAAGACTGCCATATTTCTTTTCTAACCCCTCTAAAATAATAATCGCCTCTTTCTCTCTGCCTATTTTTGCGTATAAATGTGCTTTTTCAGCTAAACTCGACGGGTTTATTTTATCAAGATTCTTTTCATGAACTATATTAAGAAAATCAAGCGTGTTTTTTATAAACCCTTTACGATTAAGAAGTTTTTTATTTGTAATGATTGGAAGAGTGGCGAAAGATTGTTCTAAAAAATAATGTGCCTTTTCATAATCCATCATATGCGTTTCGGCCAATGTACAATAAGCTAATGATTTCATACAATCATAAGGATTAGTTTCATCATTTATAATTTCGAAACATAATTTCCTCGCAGTCTCTAAATCATTTCCTCTTTGTGCACTCATTGACTCCATTTCTTTTATTCGTAATGAATATGATTTTCTAATGGTATCTTTACTAACATCATCAATCATTGGTTTCAATTGATTTGTATATTGTGAAACCATTCGATAGTCGCCAAAATTTAGTTGAGCATATATAAACGCAAACCCTGATAATATTTTAGCTTCGTTGTTAGATGTTTTAAAAGAATTCCTCATCTTGTCCGTCTCCACAAAAAAGTCATTATTAGATATCCTTCCAGACAGTCGCAGAGCAAGTAAATCATAAATAGATGCTATTTTCTTATTTATTCTTGCGTTTTTCGTAGTTTTATCTGAGTTTATTATTTTAGCGGTCAATTGTTTTTGTAATCCGTATTCGCCATACATATTCAAAACTTCCATGGCTACCCGTTCATTAACTGGCGTTAATTGTTCGAACATTTTTTTGACGCATTCTCTTCTATAGTTGATGTTATTCGGTTTATGCAACCTCAATGATTCTACAAAGTGCATAAAGTCAAATTCACTAGTCGCTTTAAAATAACTGTTCACAGTTGTGTGACTAACATCGAATCGTTTAGCTAATTTACGATTCGTGTACCCGTTACTCTTTAAATCCTCATGCATGTTACTTAATAAACTCTGCATTATTTGTCCTCCTCGTGGACAAAAAGACACGTAAACCCCATTTTCTTACATAAAAGGAAAACGTGTCACTCTCACTCTAAGTTGTGTTATAATATGTATGTACAAGATCCGCGACAATGTTCCCTAGTGTGGTTAGGGGGCAGTGTAAGAGTGTTGGTAGCACTACTTACACCGTGGGTCTTTTTTCACGTCCGTTTATTTTATTTGTTTTCATAATATCACATTTTTGGCAAATTTCAGTCATGCAGTTATCTGATAATTATTGAGAAAGTTGTAAAACCGTTATATATCAACGTTTATCAGCTGCAACGAAAATAAAATATGCAAATATGCATGGAACGTTCGAAGACCTCACATGCATATTTTACCACTAAACATTCAAAATGAGAACACTAGTTCTTATTTTTATTTCCACAAACAGAAACTTTAACTACCATTTTATCATTAAAGGTAGTTAAACACCCATAAATAGTAGTATAGTTGTTTAGTATTTATACTTTAAACTATGAGACACTTTGGACAGATTCTAAAAAAACTAAGGAAGTCACGTGGCTTAACTCAAGAGCAACTTTCCCACAAGTTAAACTTGAGCAGGAGCCAAATCAAAAACTGGGAAACTGATCGATACCAACCAGATATAGATACTTTGGTTATTATCGCCTCCTTTTTCAATGTATCGGTAGACGCGCTTATTGGCTTCAAGAGTGATTTTGAAGATGAACCACTACAAGAACTATTATCCAATGTTCAAACAACGTATACGACGTTAAATGAACATCAGAGAGAACGTTTTTGTAAGCAAGTCTCCGTATTAATCGATATGCTTGAGGATAATCAAGATATATTCTGATTCAAATTCATTGTAGAAGAAATGTTTTCCAAAGAAAAGAGGTAAAATTTTACATAATTTTACCAATCCTACCAATGAGGGCTGCGGCTCTCTTTTTTTATTTTCATTCGACAAAATATGACAATATTATAATGGATTATTTGCTATGATAAGCTCGGAAATCTTACATTTTATCATTGGAGGAACTACATAATGGGGAAAATTTTTAAGTTTGGGTGTTTAGGAATCATCGCTTTAATCGTACTTGGTGCTGTTGGAGCGGCATTAGGCGGAGGAGACGAAAAAGAAGAAAAAGCTTCTTCTGATCCGAAACAAGAAACACAAGCACCAACTACTAAGGAAGAGCCTAAAAAAGAAGCTAAGAAAGAAGAACCTAAAAAGGAACTTTCTAAAGAAGGCGAGTCTTCTAAAGTTAAAATTGCCGTTGGATCAGTTGAATCAATCGATTCAGTAGGTGGAGAATACTTAAAAGAAAAAGCACAAGGCGTGTTTAAAGTAGTTGAAGTTACTATTACAAACAATCAAAAAGATGCTATCACTGTTGATGCTAACAGTTTCAAATTAGTTGATAATAAAGATCGTGAATTTACGTACTCTACACAAGCTCAAACTGCTTTTGATGTAGGTAACGGCGGTAAATCTGATTTCTTCTTAAAACAACTTAACCCTGGTTTATCTCAAACAGGTAAAATCATCTTTGACGTTCCTGCTGACGCACAAGGCTTAGTATTAAAAGCTCGTGGCGGTATGATGGGTAAAGAGATTAAGTTAAAAGTGGAATAGTTGAAGGCACTCGAAAGAGTGCTTTTATTTTTTCTCAATCTTCTAACATTCTATAATGTGATATAATGATATTGGATGAGAATCCAACACTCATATTATTAAAATTAAAGTGGTTATCAAGTCGGAGGAAGGCACCTTAGGGTGTCTTTTCTTTATAAATTAAAAGCCCACCTATTTCTGTAGGCGGGTCTCTTCAAATTCATCAGCATCATGAAAGCCTAAATCAAACGAATACAACATTTCTAACGTTTCTGAAGCTCCAATGTATTTCAAAATACTCTCTATATCCTTATACGATTGAAAATATAACGTTTTTGCTTTTGGTATTTTACTATCAGTCTGTAATTTCTTCTTTTTAATCCCTAATTCCTCGAACATAAACTCATTTAAATGCTCCAGGATATCTGTAGATCCATGAATGCGTAAACGAGGTCTAATATATACTTTATTTTTAGGTTTTTTCTCTTTTATTGTTCCAAGATCATGCCTCATTAGAATATAAGTCTTCACAAATATTTCTTTATTAAATTCGCCGTTAGGAAAAGGTCTGGATTTTTCTTTAATTGGATTCCAACCTAGTTCCTTAATTTTCAATACAAAAGCATGATCACTTCTAAAAATACAGTACCATTCTGTATACCCTTTTTCCTTACGATATCTTGATCTGGTTTTCACACCAAAGAAACTAGAAAATCTCATAACAATATCTTTAGATTTATGTGTAAAGTAAAAATAGCCTAATTTATCATAACCGTTTCGCCACACCATACCTAAAGCCTCTGAAAAAGTATCTGTTTTAATAAAATCATCTATCCAATTTTTTTCTATAAGATTATTAGCCATAAAATATTCCCCTTAAATTTTATCCTTCTAATCAATTGTAAAATAAAACATTATTTATATAAACAAACAATTAATATATAAAATTTCACGTACTATATCCGTTGTGTAAAACCAAATTCAGCAATAAGGCCTATTCTACTATCCGTCCCCTTATCCTCTAACCAAGTAAGTAGTAAATTCCTTATTTATTCCACTATCTTAGTAAGTAGTTCCCCCCAGGTCTTAAACAATCTCATGTTTTTCATATTTTCTTCACAATTAAGCTTGACTGAAGGTTTTGAGAGTTTTTATCATGTGGGAACGATTATGGAACACGGCTGGAAGGCAGATTTATCCCCTACTTTGAAAGATCACAAAAAAGTAATCAATCAAAATAGATGGATAAGCGTCTTGTTTTCGCCATGCGGTCACTTATAAGGTATCCGTATGTATAGACCCTGTTCACTCAGCGATTTTCATCGCATACATCCTTTTTCTATGGCTTGTCCTTGTAATATCGTCCCTACACGACAAACTGAATGTACTCCCTAGCACCGTAATGCTAACGATAACCACCCGAACCTTTCAGAGATTAATCCCTGGGCAAGTTCTCGCCCTCCCTCACCAGAAGAACAGGATTCCAATGAGGGGTGCTGTTTTTGTAGGCGCATACTCTGTACCCCCTGCACGACCAACAGCTAGCCACGCACGTAACACGTTCCTCCTATATGTATAGCAGCACGGAATTACGGCTTATCAGTTTTTATTTACGTGGTTTCAGGCAATTCCACGCGAACCAAAACAAAAAGGCATCTCCAATTCCTAAATGGCCTGTAGATCCACAAGACTTCTAGGTTTAGAGATGCCCGTTATATATCTTTTGGACTATAAAATAATCAAAACTAGTATTTACTAGTTGATATTTATCCAAACAATGATAAAATGGGTATATCAAAGAAGCCTCGTGAAAAGGCATAGTTGTTTAAGGTTAGTGGTGGTACACTACTTAAACGTTAACACTGTCGGTTAAAACAGTTTTTTCTAGTCAAGTGGTGGTACACTTGCTAGAGCAAGTCATTCCCGCTAATGGTTGGCGCCAATAGCATATGGGAGTGGCTTTTTGTTTTGTGTTCATATTCAATTGTTTTTAATTTATCTCGTCGATCTTCATGATCTTCGTTTATGTAAAATATCAAATTATGTTTTGTTTTGTAGAATGTTGCTTGTTGTTTATTACGTTACAACAAGCTTTTTTGTTTGTAAATACAGAAATAACAACTTAAAACTACGCATGAGTAGAAATGTATACCTACGAAAAAGTGTAAAAGTATACTTTTCTACCACACTTTTAAATTTAGTATACCGTCGCTAACTTACGCATAAGTAGAAATGTATACTTATAACCCCATCTTTAACATTCATTCCTTCTTAAAAATTGCAATTAACCCTTTATTAACAGTATGTAGAGAATTCACCTCAAAACTACGATAAAGTAGAAAAGTATACTTTTACACTTTCAAAATCACTCATTCTATAAACTACGTATAAGTAGAAAAGTAGAAAAGTATACCAAAAAATCTTACGCTTTAGTATACTTTTCTACTCTTTCGATAAATTTGTTAAAAAAATATAAACTTTTCTTCGGTATACTGTTGCGAATATTGTATGTAGATGTTACATTTTACTCAAAGGTATACTTATTCGGAGTTTTATGGAGGAATGTCGAAAATGACTAGACAAGCAACTACATACGTAATCGGTAACTTTAAAGGTGGAGTTGGAAAAACAAAAACAGCTACAATGTTAGCTTATGAAGCTGCTACTGTATTTAATGAGAAATGTCTATTAGTAGACATGGACCCTCAGGGTAATGCGACAAGAGTACTTGCTAAAACAGGGGATATTGAACAAATAGACAAGTCTATTACTGATGGATTTCTAAATCAAAATTTAGAGAATGAGATTATTCCAGTTATCGAGAATTTAGATATTGTTCCATCTAATACTTCATTTAGAAAACTTTCAAAAATCCTCTTCGATATGTTCCCAGAGGATGAACTTGCACAAATTACATATTTAAAGAAGTTACTAGAACCATTAAAAGATAAATACGATCGTATCTACATTGATGTACCACCAACAATCAGTGACTACTCAGATAACGCTATGATAGCAGCTGATTATTGTATCATCGTTCTACAAACACAAGAGTTATCTTTAGAAGGCGCTCAAACATACATCGCTTATATGCAGTTCTTAGCAGAAACATATGATGCAGACCTACAAGTTTTAGGTATTATTCCAATGATGTTACACCAAGGAAAACGAGTAGATAATAAAGTATTACAACAAGCTCAGGAAATGTATGGTGGAAACGTTCTAGATACAATCGTGAGATATCAAGAACGCCTAAAAGTATATGATATCGAGGGGATTCATAAAAACGTTAACGTTAGCGGTAATATTGATATGTGGGATGAAAAAGCACATCAGCTATTCATCGATGTTCTGAGCGAACTTAATGAACATGAAAACTATTTCGCTACTATTAACGCTTAAGGAGGAAGTTCATAATGTCTAAAGCACCATTTCAACCTATAGTCACAAAACCTGGAAACACTTTGAATGACAAAGGTGTACAGATAAAAGGAACTAACGATTTTGGCCGTAATAGTGAGCACGTTAAAAAACAAGTTATTAAGCCTATTATCAATAAAGGAAAAGTAACAGCTCCTGAGAAGCCTGATCAACGTTTAGTTCCATCTAAAACAGCTAAAATTTCACCAGCTGTTCTATTAAAGTTAAATACACTTAAGCCGTTTATTAAAGAACAAGAAAGCATGGATAAGGCATCGATTAACAGTATTATCGATATGCTTCTTGAAAGTTATGTAAATACTAAACTAACAACTCGACAATCGGAAGGTTATAAAGGGATGTACAAGCACCTTTATGAGATGTTGGAAAAAAAATAAACAACAAATACAATTTTCCTAGTCTACAGAATGATTCTTAGCATTTTCAATCCTAATTTTAATGGAGATGAATTTCATGGGAGTAATTACGAAAAATGGCGATAATGTAATAGATTTCGATTTATTTAAAGAAAAGTATGGTTGTATAAAAGTCGAATTTAAACAGGAAGAAGGCGAAAGGTACTACTTATATGCTTTTCGTAACGATTTAACTGAGTGGGATTTTGAAAACGGTGAATTAATTTTAGTTACCCACAATGAAGATAAAGTTAAAGAGATTGCCTCAAAAGTGCTAACTTTATATGTAGGTGAGGTATTTTGTAAAGAATGCTTTAGAAAAAAAGATGTTGCTAGGTTATCTAACAAAAACACAAGTTATTGGTGCCATTATTTTTGGGAGAAAACTCCACATCATACTAAAAAATTACTACAAAATGAAATTTTATATTCAATACCTGATATAAATTGGCCAATGGTAAAAAACATAACCACTGATAAATCATACGTACTCTTTGGAGTTTGTTCGGATTCTTGTATGACTCGTGAAGAATACGATAATAATGTAGAATTTCAAAAAAAGAAGAAGTTAATGGACGATATTTGGGAAGAGTTAATCACTGAAGAAGTACTGACGAATGGCCCTGAGGTTTTATTAGAAGAATTATTATGCGATCATATTGAGGTTATTGAAGAAGGTATGTCTTTTGTTGAAAGGCAGTACAAAGTAGAAAATGGAATTATCGATATCATTGCAAAAGATAAGAACGGAACTAAATGTATCATTGAATTAAAAGTTGTAGCGGATGATAAAAGTTTAGCATGGCAATCAGCATATTATCCATCTTGTTTTGATGAAGATGTCCGTATGATTACAATTGCTCCTAATTATTCAGACAGAATATATAACGCCCTTAAAAATATTAGCAATGTTGAAATGAAAGTTTTTTGCAAAGATAAAAATGGAAAGTTTAAAATTAAAAACTTTGAAGTTAAAGAGCCTGTCGTAGAGATAGAGGATGCAGTACAACGTATTGTGTAATTAGTTAAGCCCTACATATGTAGGGCTTTTCGCATTCTTACTCATAAGTAGAAAAGTAGAAAAGTATACTTTTCTACTTTTTCGTAGTTTGTTAAAAAACCTCACCAAAACTTCCACCACGGCTTTTTCTTCTCTTTCGCTGCAGCAACCTCATCTCGAAACTCCTGCATCATTCTCTTCGTTTCTTGCATCTCACGCAATGTCTTCATAAGCGTCTCATCCCGTGCTTCCAATCGTTTTTCCACTCGTTCATTATGCGCTTCTACACTCGCCTTGATTTCCTCGTTACTTTGCTTCGCCTGCTCACTTAATCGTTTCTCCATCGCTAACATACTCTGATTCATTTCTTGCGCCATAACGCTGTACTGTTCCTGTAATTGCTGTTTAATATGGAATGGCACTAAGTCCGTTTCCTCAGATTCCTCTTTAATTAGATCCGGATTAACCTTTTCTATTTGCTGCGCAATCATCTTCGCTGCCTTCTCTAGCGTCATACCGTCATGCTTACTAAGCTCAATTAGCTTCTCAATCACCATAATGTCACTGTCTGTGTACTGGCGTCTGCCACGATTATTCTTCTTCACTGCGAATCCTTCTCGCGACAATACTTCCATGTACTTTCTAAGGGTGCTATCACTTATTCCTAGCCTTTTATACACTTCACTAGCAGAATAAACAATTTCGTCCGTCATAACGTCACAACACCTCCTAGTGACAATATTCCATGATGGTTAGGGAATTCCTGCAAAGAAAAAAGCCCAGTTTAGGGCTTTTAATTCTATATCTCGTATTTGATTCATAACATGTATATTGCCTGTTACCCCTGTAACTCTTCCCAACTTCGACCGTACAATTGGGTGTGCTGTTTAGTTAAGGAAGAGTTACTTCTTCATCAAACATAAAAACATTCTTTTCTGATTTGTGGGGCATAACTCAAGTAATCTCATAATATTTTCAGCGTCATCCACGCTATTTGCATTGATAATATTATTTCTCCACATCCATCGTTTGCTGTCTCGTTTACTGTGATAAACCGCTCCGCTGTTATCATTAATCCATATTTGATTATTACATCCTAAGACATCCGCACGCATCCAATGTTTTTTATTAATTATTTTAATCCTCCCCTTGTATTAAGCGATATGGAGTTGCAATTAAATTGCTTTTGCTATTTCAACAAGTAATCTCATGAACAGCGGAATCATTTGAACAACTATATAGCCAATCCCTGCACGACTTATTAACGAGAAGCCTCGTTCCTGGCTACCAACCATAATGAACAGCCCGCCGCATAACGCTACAACGGATGCAATTGGATAGGATACTGCTTTAATTAAGAAAATAACCGGTTCAAACGCATTTACAATACGATTGTATAATTGGCCATCTATATAATTCTTTATTGTCCCGTCATTGGACTGCACATCTTTAAATACTTCATTCACATCTGGATTATTTCCATCCGCAAATACGTGAGGAATATCTATAATATTGCTGAATATAATAGCACTACCGATCACAATACTTATTCGCGCCGCCACGGGTGCGTATTTTTTTGCTTTCTTTTTGAACAAGCTCCACTTTTTCTTTGCTCCATAGTTACCATCCATAAAATCCTTGATGCTCATTGTCTCTGTTGCCATATGGACCATCTCCCTATTTTTAATGGAAATCAGTAACTGTAAATATGTTGCAATCCAATCCCTCGCAAAGCTTCTCTAGCTGTTTTCTGCGGTATTCCGTCGTGGTGTACCAAATAAATTTAGGCGCCTTCTCAAATACGTTGCATTCAATTAACTTGCGATATTTCTGCATCTTGATACGGTTCGCACTCATCTTTTGCTCGTGATCCACCTCCACGATGTGATAACGGCCATTATCCGTAAATAGTGCATCTGCAATTATGGAAACGATACCTTTCACGTTCATTTTAACTTCCTGCTTCCACGTTTTCGGGCATTCATAAGCGATGTAGATGTCATTTCGCATGATGTAGTGGCGGAATTGATTCGAACGCTTAAGTATTTTCTTACTTCCGATACGTTCACGCCCTTCTTTATTGAGATAGTACACCTTCTCCCCATCTCTAAAGCTAGACACATATTCTTCAAGAGTTTTCATAACACGAGAAGCATTCCTGTCACCACCAAGATCATGAAGTACCTGGATTTGTTTCCTACTAAGAAAGCCGAGTTTCTTCAAGCTCAAGAGTATACTTTCCGTTCTCGCTTCCTTCATGGCTAGTTTTTGCATCTTCATGCTCCTTCCTCGCTCTTATGTTGATATGTGGCTTTATGATGTTATCAATCTGCTTATTATCGATATAGACAGTCTGTAAGACCTTCTTCTCGTTCGTTTGGTATATAGCCCTTCCTTTTATGTTAGGAAGACTCTCTGCGCCGCCCTCGTCTAGTACGGCACGGCTCCCTGCTTCAGTTTGTAATCTAAAGCAAACGCGAGCACCAATGTTTTGTCGTAATTGCGATGGTAAGGCTTCGTTTGTCGGGTACTGTGTCGCATATACCAAGCGGAATCCCGCTGCCCTGCCGCGACGACCTATATCTACAATGATGTCCTTGCACTCCTGATATGGCGCTATGTCGGCTGCTTCATCGACAATTACAAAGTATCGCACTGGATCCCCGGCTTCTTTTATATCTTCGTATCCTTTTCCTAGTAAGTATTCGTTTCTAGCATTCAGTTTATCTTGCAATCCCCTTAGAGTCTCTAGGGCTTCTTCCGGATTCTTCGCAATTGATTCGACTTGATTTAGGAATCGGTATCGGTTGAAAGAGAGACCACCCTTCAAATCGATAAGGAATAGCCTTGTATTTTCTGATTGGTTGCGTACCAGGGCTGTAATAATGAGTTTTAGTACATTTGATTTCCCCATATCCGTCATGCCGGCTGAGATCATATGAGATAACTGATCAAAGTCGTGTTTTACCAAACCATCTCGTGTATAACCAATAGGTACCTCCCAACCTCTACATTCCTTCATCATGTCTTCTTCAAATTTAACGAAATCAGGAATCCCCTTTTCGTAAACTCGTATTTTTAACAACCCATCGTAAGACAGCTCAATTTCCTTTCTGACGAGTTTTTTCTTGTTTATGATGTTTTGTATTTGTTTTAAGATATCTTTTCGCAGTCGAAGAGATTTGAAGTCTGCTAGCTTAAAATCGTAAACTTTGCTCTTATGATTTAATCCATCCTCTAAATGCTGCATCTTTTGTTCAAAATCGGAGAAGCTAAGACCAAGCGGAATCCTATACGCATATTCAACTCCCCAATCATTTCTCGTTTTGCGAAGCAGTTGTATAGTCCTAGTCTCTTTTCCTTCTTTTACTTTTAATCCGCAGTTCGCGCAAATCCTTTGAATCTTGGAGGCATCGTTAGTTGCTCCTTTTTGATGCATTTTCGCAAAAAGAATTACACTACCAACAGCAGCAGAACTTAATAACTCGAATATCAAAGCGTGACACCACCTATCTAGATGTATTCTGCAAGAATAGTCCCTGAAGATTAGAAGAGATAAAAACAACTATGAATCATTGAAAATACTAATTTCTTCATGTCTGTAGCAGTATTCTGTAACCGAATTTTATTTGGAATAGGTGAAACGAAGTTTTAAAAGGCTATTAATTCGGAACTGAGAATCGTAATTTGTTTGGTATGGTAAAGGGTATTGCGTACTGTTTGTTTGATATGCATCTTTTTTTGCACTCGTATAAAAAAGTTAACTCTTGTACATGCTGTTTACTGAGGTGACAGTAATGTTTGATTGGCTAAAGTTAGGGAAAACAAATAGAAGTAAATTTGGAAAATGGTTAGATCGTCAAGGGATTTCCCAAGCCGAATTAGGTGAGAAATCTAAGCTGAGCAGAGCAACTATTTCAAAATTGTGTAATGACCATGCATATAGACCGAAATTTTCAACTGTAGTTCAAATCACAAAAGGGTTAAAAAAGTTAGGAAAAAACATAAATGAAAATGAATTTTGGATGTAGCTTCGTAAAAGAAAACGGGGCTATTTTCACGCTTTTAAAAGAACGTATGTTCGTGTATAATAATCATAAATTACCTACACGAATCGGGGGATCATCATGGAAAATCAGAATCGGGGTGCACCAAAGATTAAAGGACGCGCATGATTTTAACAATAGTATAATATATGAGTAGAGATAACGTATACAACGATAGGTAGTTCTCTTTTTTTGTCTCTTTGTAGAAGCTATAATAATAGTAAAAAAGAGATAGTATTTATAGTATAGATAGATTGAACAGTTCGCAGGGATTAGAGAGATAATGGGTGAGTTGAACAAAGTACCTAAACCAATTCTTACCCAAGATACAAAAGAGCGGATTGAACGTGCTTTAATTGATTCTGCACAGAGGCAGGAAGACATCCTTATTTCGTTTTATCGGGATGGATTTATTAGCAATATGTACATAACTGTTATACGAATTGATTTACATACTAATACAGTACATTGCACAGATGCGTTTAATTTACATACGGAATTTAAATTTGATGAAATTGTTGATGTCACTGAATAAAAAAAGAGGGATTCCCCACATTTGGGGAATCCCTCTTTTACCCTATTTCACATACACGTAGGCTTCACTTGCAGTAATATAGTACGTTTTACCTTTACTATTGTGCACTTTATATTGTGAGGATCCATTTACGTTTATTTTTGCGTCAATTGTAAAACCTAAACCTGCATCTACAGAACCAGCAACATCTTTATCCTGCCAAGATGGAGCATCATAGAATCGTAGGTTATTAACTTTAGAAACGACACGCTTCCCTACAATAGAAGAATCCACTGTGCTTTTCTTACTGAATTTCACATAAGATGGATCATTTTTAATCCACTGTTCACCACCAAGGTTTAACCAGCCATCCTTTTCAGCCCATACAACATAAGCTTCTGGTTTGTTTAATTGACGAACTTTAGAATAGCTTGTACCAGGTCCTTTACGTAAGTTCACATTGTAACCTTCAATATAAGCAATACCATCTGTTACAGCTGTTGGAACTTCTGCTGGTTTAGATGGCTTCTCTGGCACGGAAACTTCCACGTTAGAGTTATTGTATGCTCGTTGCACATCAGCGCGGAATTGAGCTTCTGAAACACCATGAGACTTTAAGTAATCAAGTGGGTCTTCATGATCTGTACCACCAAGATATTTCGTCACATCGTAGTGAGTCCACAATCCTTTTTCTACTGATATTCCGCGGTCACGTAAGATTTTAGCTAATAACTTAACGTATTTATCATAGCTGCGTTTAAATTTCTCATAATCTCTTGTTTCGCATAATTCTACGTGAACAAATCGTTTATTCGCTCCTGGTCCTGCACCATAAGCAATGTATTTCGTGTCAGCAATTTGGATTGTTTCGTTCCAATCAACTGCGTAATGTACAAATGCTGAGCGCCATGTACGAGATTCGTATTTTTGAATATTAATAGCCGGAGCCTCTGGAGTTGCTGTACTATGTGCCACAACGCCTTCATATGCACCTACGCCATAGCGGTATGACTGCTTTGGTAAATCAGGAATAATAAGCGTTCTATCAGCAAAAGCTCCTGTAGCAAAACTTAACAGGAGCAATAGAGTCATAAATACAGAGGAAGCCAGTTTAAAAGTTTTTTTCATTAAGCATCTTCTCCTTTTTCTTCGTGATCAGTCCAAATACCAAGTGATACGCCTACTGCAAATAAATAGGGGAGCAATTCTTCAATAAAGTTCTTTGCTTCAGGCATTCCAAATTTAGTAAATAAAAATCCAATCAATGAAAAAACCGCAACCCATGTTTTCCAGTTGCGGAATCGTTTTTTGATATTCTCTTTTGACATATTACATGCCGCCCTTCATTAGTAATCCCAGTAACCCAGCTACAATTGCCCCTATAATAATTCGCAGAATCCAAGTGGTATTGGCGCTGATTTTATCAAGAAGCTTATTTATATTTACAATGTCCTTCTCATTGACTGTAGTACGTGTTTCTAGATTGCGAATATCACGCTGCATATCTTTCTGGTCTAATTTAATTTGTTGGATCTCTTGCTTTAACTCTTGAATTTCTTGCATTAGTTCAGCTCCTTTTTTTCAAAATAAAAAAGCCCACTATTGTGCGCTATCCGTAATTAAATCTGCTCTTCCATTGTCAGTC
>NZ_JBBOWD010000002.1:0-347251 GCF_038006905.1 Bacillus sp. FSL R9-9834 | reverse complement strand
TTGTGATCACCAGCTTTTAATTGTTCTTCATACACGTGAAGTGAACGTTGTTCCACTTCATGATTAGAGGGCTGAATGTGACGGGTCGCCAAACCGTTTTGTGTCACATCTGGCTCTTTTTTTATGTTCTTTATGTGGTTGATATCCGTTAATGATTTATTGATCCCAGAAATAATCGGATGAGTAGCGATGCACTCTAGATCAAAATAGATCTCTAAATGATGATCAAGAGTTTCCTTCACCTTTACTTCCATCCCTTTATAACGATAAGGAACCGAATAGTTTCGATCATTATAAGAAATCATGCTGCTTTCCGTTACGTAAGTAACCTTCCATTTACTTATTGGGAATAAGGGTCTCGTATTCCAATGTAATAAGTGTTTTTGTTCCTCTTCAAAACGCTGTAGAGGTGGCTCAAGCGTCGTTTGATTCGGTTTTTTATTGGCCACTTTGTCCAGCCATCCACTTAACATCTCATTCATCTCATGAAGTGTATTCTTTTGTTTTCTTTGCAGAAAATTCTTCTTAAGGTAACCAACCGCACTTTCTACTTTCCCTTTGGTTTGTGGTCTTGCTGGTTTACACGCTTTCGGAACAACTCCATAGTAAGCTAGGAATTCTTCGAACTTTCGATTAAAACGTATTTGTGTTGGACTATGTAAGGTGACTACCGTTTTCATATTGTCATAGAGTATGTGTTCAGGAACGCCGTTAAAATAGGCAAATGCATTCATGTGGCATTTCATTAGCTGCTCCATATTCATCGTATTTGTAATTTCCATGTATTTCATACGGGAGTAACCTAAAACGATGATAAATACATAAAGCTTTTGTTTCTTCCCATAAACCTCATGTTCTCCAATCTCTGCCCAGTCCATCTGTGCTTGCTTTCCAGGAGGTGTTTCAAAACGGATACTCGATTGTTTCTTTGGTTTCTGGCGATAAGGTCTGATGAAATCTCTTAAAATAGTCATCTTTCCTGGATAACCCATAGATTGAATTTCCTCAAGAAGCACTTCGCAGTTAGTGGTACCTTCCTTTAACCGTCTTAATAAATAGTCTTTATATGGATCTAAAAGGCTTGTTTTCAATTTACCGTGAGGTTGTTTTTTTTTCTTTGGTAACTCATTTTGATTTAAGTATTTTCGTATTGTTTTTGGATCAAAGCCTGTTAATTCTGCTATAGCAATCTGAGTCCAACCTTTTGAGTGATACTCTTTAATCATAAAAAATTCCCCATCCTTGATCATTATCTCTCTACACTCCAAGTTGTTTTTGAGATAATTATCCGTTATTATTGGGGAATTTCACACCGTTGTTATTAGGGATTTTACCACCGTTGTTTTCAGAGAAGTAAATCATTATTGGATTCAAGGTATAAACCGGAAGGTTACAACATTGGAGTGAATTGTGGGGAGACAGCAGGTCAAACGATTTTTCATTGTCACATACACTTAATACCAAGATACTTTAACGATATTAATGACCCCACAGGTGGTGTTAGAGGAGTGATTCCACAAAAAAGGATTTATAAATAATTATACATATTATTAGGAGGTTCCAATGCTAACAAATTTGTATTTGGTTAGACATGCCCATTCTACTTACACACCAGAGGAATTAAAAAGACCCTTATCAGAAAAAGGACTAAAAGATGCTTACAAAGTCAAAGAGTTACTAAGAGAAGAAAACATTGATCATGTTATCTCAAGTCCATATTTAAGGGCTATACAAACGGTTGAAGGAATAGCATTAACACTGGGCAGGGAGATTCAAATTGTAGATGAATTTAAAGAAAGAAAGCTAACGAAGGAAGATGTTAATGATTTTGAGCAAGCAATTAGAAAGGTTTGGGACAACCCTGATTTTTCTTGGGAAGGTGGAGAGTCAAACAAGAGTGCCCAACAAAGAGGAATTAAAGGCATTGAAATGGCTTTAGATAAATATGAAGGCAAAAATGTTGTTGTAGGAACACATGGAAATATTATGGTACTAATGATGAATTATTTTGATGAACAATACGATTTTGAATTCTGGAAGAAGCTTGCTATGCCAGATATATATAAACTTTCTTTCCAAAAAAAACCTTAGTTAATTGTATAAGAATATGGAAAGATTCTAACTTAATTTAACTTGTGAAATCCTTATTAATAGTGAAGTATAAAGTTCTATTTCAAACGGTAGCTTGTTTAGTTGAACAAGTCAGTTAAAAAAAGTCGGTTCCTTAGCGTACAGGAATTCGACTTTTTTTAGTTAAAATTCGCTTAGCGTACAAAACTTCCGAAATGTTGGCTGTACCCCTATAATTCCCTCAACAACTTCGTTCTATTCATCTGATATTAAGCTAGTCCTGGCTTATATCGGCCGGACTAACTTAGAGCAAGAAAAAAATGCTAAGCCCGTCACATCAAAGGCTTAGCGTATATTTTGTTCATCCAGCCTAGTTATCCATTTTGATAAAACTTTAAGGTGCTCGCAGTCAAGCAACCGTTTTCCCAACGAAACTACACATTTTCAATAATAATCCTTTGTGCTGTTCTCAGGTTGCGTTTTACAGTTCTCAACACATTTTCTTCTTCTGCGTAAGCACCTACTTGCACACCGTCAACAATTACACGTTTAATAGCCATATTGCTTTTCAGATTAGTCGATTTTCTCTTCAAATTAAACGCGCGTGCTAACCCATTAACATGCCCTTGGGCAACCGCTTGCCGCCAATTCGGGTCTCTTAATTTTTGGGCATCGCTTGCATGATCAATAAATCCGTTCTCCGTTAATAAAGCGGGCATTCTGGTTTCTCGCAGTACATGGAAATCGGCCTTTTTTTTACCACGGTTATGCAAGTTATTTACTTTGACAATTTCTTCATGCATAATGTCCCGAATTAACGCTGTTCTCGATGAATCAGACAAACTGTTATGAATATAATCTTCATACCCATGAGCTGAACCGTTAAATGCATTAACGTGGATGGATAGAAAATAATCTGCACCCCAAGCATTCGCATCATCTGTACGTTCTTTCAAGCTGCGCGTAATATCTGCTGTTCTACTCATTTTAATTTGCAGGCCTTCATAATGGTTTTCCAAGAGATTCCGGATGCTATGGGAAATATTTAAGGTAATTTCTTTTTCCTGCATCCCATTGCCAATAGCTCCTGGGTCCACTCCCCCGTGACCAGGATCTAAATATAATTTAAACATTTTACACCACCTCGTACAAATACAATATGATCGAAGAGTAACGGAGGTATAGGAATTCGTCTGAGGTACATATAAAAATAGGTGATGATAGGCATTACATTTCATTGAATCAGATGATTTATTTTAAAGCTAAGAAATTTTCCAAATGCGAGACCATATGTATGAGCAGCAGGAATTAATGTTCCATATTTTTCGTGGGTCAGGCAAACTCTTTTCATCTAGACAGTAGGCTGATTGATTATTGATGCTTCTTTCTTAACAAAACACCTAAGTGATTCTCTGTGCATATACTGTATCATTACTACAGGATTATGATTAAATACAACTCAATCCATACATAAAATAATCAAGGAGAGGTTAATTTTGAAAATTCCAAAGACAGCCAAAGTTAGTATCCCCTTTCCATCCGTATGGGGGATTGATGCTTCTATTGCGGGGAGATCCATTATTAGAGGTATACTTACCATTGATTCCATTGTAGACAACAAAGTAGTAGGTACAGTTAATTTTCGTGGTATACCTATTCCGATTAATGGGTATTGGGACGAAAGCGCTAAACAAATAAGTTTCGATTCACCATATGCCTCCTTTTTTGGCAACTTGACAATATTTGATGAGACCGCTATAAGCATTCGGCATTTCGTTTTAAGTGGACGGTTTATAATGAAACCTCCCTCTTTGCTGGCTGGTGAATATGGAAATTGGATTGCTACAACCTTTACACCCCGTTTGGGACCTCCCATATATACTAATGTTTTACCACCTGCTGGTGCCTTTTCAGTCTCAAGTATGCTCTTGGGACAGCAATTGTTTTAATTAGACCATGACTTTATAAAAACAACCTTCGTTTGTGATTGACTAAGGTTGTTTTTTATAAAGTGTTCTCGGAAAATACAGCCTTGCTTTAAATCTGAGTTTAGCGTATATCTCCGTTAAAATGTACTCGGAACCCTTTGATGATCGTGCCTAGTTAGATAAACAAATATTGATACTTCCTTATAGAAATAGCCTGCTTGGTTAGGTACGTTGTTTCACAATCCCCGGAAATTTTTAATATAAGTAATGAATGCTTATTTTTTTCCTTCCGATAGCTTTCTATATAAAGAAGCTCTAGATACATTTGTAATTTCACAAATTTGATTTACAGTCATATTTCCTTCTTTATATAGCTTTACTGCATAATTCATTCCTGCGTGATTTTTATGATATTTCTTTAACCGTCCTTTAAACTTCCCTTCTTTCTTTGCGAGCTCAATTCCTTCACGCTGACGCATACGAATAAGGTCTCGCTCTAATTGGTTAACACCAGCCATTACCGTAATTAAGAATTGGCTATATGGATTATCTTCTGATAAATCTAGCCATGTATCCTTAAGTGATTTTAAGCTTCCCTTTTTATTTCGTATTAAATCAATCAATTCAAATAAATCTTGCGTACTTCGAGTGATCCGAGTTAAATCTGTAACATAAATAATGTCACCTTCCTGTAAATCCTCTAACATTTTTTGAAGTTGTTCACGATCTTTTGTGGCTCCTGAAGTTTTTTCTTCATAAATAATATCCATTCCAATTTCGTTCAATTGCCGAAATTGTCTTGAAGGATTTTGGCTAGTCGAACTGACGCGTACATAACGGGGTGGCGTCAGGAAAATGCGGATTTACAACGATAAGGAATTTCCAATATAAAAAGCCTGATTTCCCATCACCTAAATTGAGAAATTAGGCTCTTTTTTCGTTACTCCATAAACAGCATTCTATTACTGAATATGTAATTTACTTCGGGATAACAGGGACCCAGAGTTCGTGTCTTGGTTTATGCTTCGGACCGTAATAACATTCTATACACGGTAAATTTGCAAGTTCATACTCGGAGGTAGGGACCCACTCGGAATATAAACGTTTCCATGCATCCACTATGTTCGGAAAAACTGCCCATGTACTTGCGGGAATAATAAGCGTCTCCATATTTTCTGGGGATTCCCCATCGTATCTTACGCCCATGAAATAGGAAAATTGTTCATCTGTGATGGCAGCTTCTTTTCCGCAAACCCCCAGAAGGCTTTCAAGCGTGCATTTTGGATTTTCCCATGACATATCTACTAGTTCTTGCATAAATCCATCTTTTTTCGCAGTGTTCCAAAGCGTAGGGATTGTTTTAAATGCTCTGCTTGTTTTTACTGGCTTGCTTTTTCCGACAATTCTTAATTCAAAATCAAGGTTTTCAATTCTGTAGTCCATCTCGGTATCTCCTTTAATAGAAATTTGAAAGGAAATTTTGGGAAAGGCTTTTAACTGTACCCCTCTATTACGAGCATTGGAAGGGGTTACCCCATGCATTTTTTGAAAAGCACGTGAGAAAGTATCAGAAGAAATATAACCATATTTAATTGCCACATCGATGATCCGAATATCACTTTTTTGAATTTCAAATGCTGCAAGTGTTAACCGTCTTCGTCTAATATATTCTGATAGCGATACACCTGAGATTGAAGAGAACATTCTTGAAAAATGAAACTCAGAACAGTTAGCTGCTTTTGCAATCTCTTTGTAGTCTATTTCTTCATCCAGGCTATTTTCAATGTAGTTTAACGCATTGTTCATTCTTTCTAGCCAATCCATAAGTTTACTCCCTTTCAATATTTACTTTAAAACAAAATAGATAATAATTACCGACATTTCATGCCTAAAAATGTTGGTGAAAAAATACACCTTTTGATAGAATCAGGACAAACTATTTGTTTCTTTCTGATAGATTTCTATATAATGAAGCCCTAGATACATTAGTAATTTCACAAATTTGATTTACAGTCATGCCGCCTTCTTTATATAGTTTTACTGCATAATTCATCCCTGCGTGATTTTTATGATACTTCTTTAAACGCCCCTTAAACTTTCCTTCTTTCTTTGCTAACTCAATCCCTTCACGTTGACGCATACGGATAAGGTCGCGCTCTAATTGGTTCACACCAGCCATTACTGTAATTAAGAATTGGCTGTATGGATTATCCTCTGATAAATTTAGCCATGTATCCTTGAGTGATTTTAAGCTTGCCTTTTTCCTTCGTATTAAATCAATCAATTCAAATAAATCCTGCGTACTCCGAGTGATCCGAGTTAAGTCTGTAACATAAATAATGTCGCCTTCCTGTAAATCCTGCAACATTTTTTGAAGTTGCTCGCGATTCTTTGCTGTGTCACTTTTGGAGTTATTTTGCGCTTGTTTTAAGTAATATTTTGCATTATAAGTAAATATAAAAACGCTATCATCATATAAAACGATAGCGTTTTTATTTACTTGATTCCGATTACTAAACTATCTCGTGCGGCTTCAACAACTTCTGTTGTTATTGTTTCAAGCTTATTAATTTCGAGTATTCTTTCAATTTGAGTGAACAGTCTCTGTATGAGCCTAAAGTTCCCTCCAGTAATCTTTATTATGCTAGTTATTGCCTCATAATCGGAAAAGTCCTCAAGCTTTATAGAAAGTCCTAACTCTCTCCATTTATATTCCAAAATATGATGGGTTTCATCTTTACTAAGTTTATCAAATTCATGGGCAAATCCAATTCTAGAGTAGAGTTGAGGGTATCGAGCTAATCGCTTTTCAATGCCAGGCATTCCAATTAATATCATCGCTATATCATTTCGATCGTAGATATCCCTAAGTTGTTCTAAATTTTGTACTTTTAGGCGATCTATTTCATCAACAATAATCAGGTCGATATCTTCATAAGCGTCAGTGGAGTACTTTTCTTCTTCTCCCTTAGTAAGTACTTTATACATAGTTCTTACCATGTTCATTCTAATTCCAATAGTATGAATCTCGTCAGTCATTTTAGTGGCTCGTACAGCTGGAGCTGTATAAAAAATTGTCCTAGCCTCAAGTATTTTTTCATCTGCATCTTGGCCAATTTCATTTGCTGTTTTATAAGCTATTTGTTTTTCAATGGAATCCCAATTTGCATAATACCTTGAGGACAATGTTTTTCCTACACCCGGTAATCCATAACAAATGCCTATATATTTATATTTGATACATGCATCACAAAACTCGGCAAATCGCTTATATTCTTTTGTTTCAATAAATTTTTGACCTTTATTCATTGAAATACCTCTTTAACTTTGACTTTGACTTTTTGGTAGGTTCATTTATTTTGTTCTCTAGATCCTTTTTCTTTGACAAGGCAATTTCTTCTACAACAGTTTTTCCAGAATCGAGTTGCTTTTTTAGACTTCTCCGTATTTTATTTCGTGCTGAAACAATCTCTTTTAAATCTACTGTATAATCGGAGATTTCAGGGGAAATAGCCGTACATAAGTATTTATCTTGATAAAACACTCGAATCTCCGCAATGTCTCTTGGATTATAACGAATAATGACAGTTTCTCCAATGTATGCAGCTAGATTTGTGTCTATATATCTAAGTCCTTGGAAGTGAATCCCGTCAGAATGAACCTTCCTTGGTTTCGCTACATTTAGCAATAATAAATCAAGACTTTCCAAACTCTCAGGCATATTGGGAAGAAATCCAGAATTATTCCACGCCTGTATCGGTTCTTTTTTTGTTGTACTGTGAACCCTATGGTGATAGTTACTTATAATGAAATTTGATAATTTTTCATCTAATTCTTTAATGGTAAGAAGTGAAGTGCTAGTCTGATTTCCCAAATAACCGGGTAAATCTTGCAGAAACAATTGATTAATGGTTAAAAAGAATCTCTCTATTTTCCCACGCCCTCTTGGAACACCAACTGTAGAAAAAACTAGATTAATTTTTAAATCAACTGCTACTTGCTCTAAATGGTTGGATGTAAAGTCACTCCCATGGTCTGTATAAAATATTTCAGGAATCCCACATATTTTCCAATCGGGATTGCTTTTTTTCCATATTGCTTGGTGTAAGACCAAAGATGTATGTATAGCAGAGGGATTTTCAAAAGTTAAGAAATATCCAGCGACTGCTCGGCTATAATCATCTAAAATGATTGTTAGCCAAGGTCTTTCTGGTTTTCCTTTTTCATTTAAAACTATAATGTCTAATGGGGTATGGTCTGCTTGCCAAATTTCATTGGGGTAGCTTGCCTCTCTTCGATGAATTAAATCATATTGATTGTTGTATGCTTTTTGGCCATCATGCGCTAACTTCTTCAGGCTTGGCAAAAGGGACTGTGATACCTTATGCACTTGATAATAACTTGGTTTTTCCCAGCCTTTTTTCTGACATTGCTCACAAATCATCCGATGAATAGACGTTAATGAATTCCTTTTGTACTTCAATATCAATTGTTCGATCGACACGACAACTTCTGGCTCTAAATGTGTTTTGCCGGCATCACTTCTTGTTTTTCGAATTAAACCTTTTAATCCATTTTGTTTATAGTCCTGAATCCAGTATTGCAGCGTTCTTTTGGCAATACCGGTTTCTTTTATAATAACAGTTAATGTTTTCTCATCGGTAAGATAAGGCGCAATGATTTTATACTTTACCATTGCTTCTCGACGTTGTTCTTCTGAATAAGCCGTTAATGGAGGATGTTCATTTTGCATTAATAACCACCTTTCCGATTTATTGTCTTTCTAAATAGCGATAAATTGTAGTACGAGATACACCCCATTTTTCTGCGACATCTTTGATAGGTGTACCACTTTCAATTAGGGATTTCATCATTTCTATGTCTTTCAATCCAAACTTTTCTGGTCTGCCACCGAGCCTTCCTCTTGCTCTAGCTGCCGCTCGACCGGCAGCCGATCTTTCTTCTATTAAATTACGTTCAAATTCAGCAAAAGCTGCGAATAAGTGAAACATCAATTGTCCTGTTGCATTACTTTTATCCATTGTTAGGTTTTCTTGAAGACTATGAAAACCAATACCACGTTTATTTAAGTTATTCACAATTTGGATCAAATCTTGCATGTTGCGTCCTAGACGATCCAATCGCCAAACTACAATTGTATCGCCTTCACGTGCATAATGAATTGCTTCCTCTAAACCAGGACGTTGTTTTTTTGTTCCACTCATTTTATCGTGAAAAATCTTCTTACAACCATATTGAGTTAGTGCATCTGTTTGTAAATCTAAATTTTGTAATCCTGTAGATACACGTGCATATCCAATTAACACCAATTATCACTCTTTCTAATTTTTACTCTATTACCATTGTAACATAAGATAGAAACACATTGGTTATTGAACATAGAATAATGAACAGAGTTTTATTACATATAAGACAATAAAACACGCTTCTTTTAAATCAAAAAGAAGCGTGTTCAGAAAAGGACGAGTTTTGGAACAAATATTGGGTTTAAGAAATATTGGCAGGCTGCTTTTTTGATAAAAAGCGCTTTTTTAATTTTGTTCCGCAATCGGTCCATATTCTGGAATAAGTGATTGTATAAATAATTAAATTTTGAGATAATTATCATTAAGGAAAAGGGAGTTTAAATGGAATAAGATTGCTCACTAAAAGAAGTAATGAAAATATGACTTATAAGGGGTAGAGTTATGAAGCATAAAACATCAGAAAGATTATTTAGAATAGATTGCGGATATATATATATCCAAGAGTTTTCCATTAAAGATGCAGATAGTATATACAGAATTTCAAATCAACCCGAAATATTTAAGTTCTTGCCAGACTGGAAATCAACAAAAGAACAAAGGGTAGATTGGGTTACCAATTATGAAATACCAGCAAATAAAGCCTTTCTTGATGCCGCTGTAAATACATCAAACATAGATGGTCATTTTTTAAAACTAGGGGTATTTATTAAGGAAACAGATGAATTTATTGGTTGGTGCTGTACAGGCATTAAAGATGAGCTACCTTCACCGAATAGAGAAATTATGTATGCCATTTCAAGTGAATTTCAAAAGAAAGGATACGCTACTAAAGCGTCTAAAGGATTGATTAACTATTTGTTTACAAATACAAATTTAGATGTCATTAACGCAGTAGCTTTAATTAACAACGTTTCATCAAATAAAGTTATTGAAAAATGCGGATTTACTTATCTGAGTCAACAAACGATAGAAAATGAATTATATAATCACTATATATTGAATAAATCAGAGTGGATGAAAAAGCATTAAATGAAAATGTTGTTGTTCCAGAAAAGGGCGCTTTAATGGAGCAACGAAAAAAGCCTAATTTCTCAATTTTAATGAGAAATTGGGCTTTTTATATTTACTCATAGTGCAAAATAGCGCTTAAAATAGGTGCAAAATAACTCCTAAATTGACAAGTAGACTGATAAAATCATAGTTAAGAGTGTCTCATAAGACTTATCTCAAAAATGAGGTGATATTTTGCGGAAAATTGGTTATATACGTGTCAGTTCGACTAACCAAAATCCTTCAAGGCAATTTCAGCAATTAAACGAAATCGGGATGGATATTATTTTTGAAGAAAAAGTTTCTGGTGCAACAAAGAATCGCGAGCAACTTCAAAAAATGTTGCAGGATTTACAGGAAGGCGACATTATTTATGTTACAGACTTAACTCGGATCACTCGGAGTACGCAGGATTTATTTGAATTGATTGATTTAATACGAAGGAAAAAGGCAAGCTTAAAATCACTCAAGGATACATGGCTAAATTTATCAGAGGATAATCCATACAGCCAATTCTTAATTACAGTAATGGCTGGTGTGAACCAATTAGAGCGCGACCTTATCCGTATGCGTCAACGTGAAGGGATTGAGTTAGCAAAGAAAGAAGGAAAGTTTAAGGGGCGTTTAAAGAAGTATCATAAAAATCACGCAGGGATGAATTATGCAGTAAAACTATATAAAGAAGGCGGCATGACTGTAAATCAAATTTGTGAAATTACTAATGTATCTAGGGCTTCATTATATAGAAATCTATCAGAAAGAAACAAATAGTTTGTCCTGATTCTATCAAAAGGTGTATTTTTTCACCAACATTTTTAGGCATGAAATGTCGGTAATTATTATCTATTTTGTTTTAAAGTAAATATTGAAAGGGAGTAAACTTATGGATTGGCTAGAAAGAATGAACAATGCGTTAAACTACATTGAAAATAGCCTGGATGAAGAAATAGACTACAAAGAGATTGCAAAAGCAGCTAACTGTTCTGAGTTTCATTTTTCAAGAATGTTCTCTTCAATCTCAGGTGTATCGCTATCAGAATATATTAGACGAAGACGGTTAACACTTGCAGCATTTGAAATTCAAAAAAGTGATATTCGGATCATCGATGTGGCAATTAAATATGGTTATATTTCTTCTGATACTTTCTCACGTGCTTTTCAAAAAATGCATGGGGTAACCCCTTCCAATGCTCGTAATAGAGGGGTACAGTTAAAAGCCTTTCCCAAAATTTCCTTTCAAATTTCTATTAAAGGAGATACCGAGATGGACTACAGAATTGAAAACCTTGATTTTGAATTAAGAATTGTCGGAAAAAGCAAGCCAGTAAAAACAAGCAGAGCATTTAAAACAATCCCTACGCTTTGGAACACTGCGAAAAAAGATGGATTTATGCAAGAACTAGTAGATATGTCATGGGAAAATCCAAAATGCACGCTTGAAAGCCTTCTGGGGGTTTGCGGAAAAGAAGCTGCCATCACAGATGAACAATTTTCCTATTTCATGGGCGTAAGATACGATGGGGAATCCCCAGAAAATATGGAGACGCTTATTATTCCCGCAAGTACATGGGCAGTTTTTCCGAACATAGTGGATGCATGGAAACGTTTATATTCCGAGTGGGTCCCTACCTCCGAGTATGAACTTGCAAATTTACCGTGTATAGAATGTTATTACGGTCCGAAGCATAAACCAAGACACGAACTCTGGGTCCCTGTTATCCCGAAGTAAATTACATATTCAGTAATAGAATGCTGTTTATGGAGTAACGAAAAAAGAGCCTAATTTCTCAATTTAGGTGATGGGAAATCAGGCTTTTTATATTGGAAATTCCTTATCGTTGTAATCACCATTTACCTGAAGCGCTTCCTTTAGGAGATTATCGCAAAAATATTCCAAACCGTGTGGGGATGGTTTGATGCTAATGAGTATAATATGAGGTGTTTTATGGATAATTAATTAATAAATGGAAAGAATACCTTTGAGTAACCTAGAAATAAATTTTATTTTATTTGCTCATTAATTATTAAATCCTAATCAGATAGTAGGTTTAACAATGCAATCACATAAAGCAAATTTTTCACAAGTATTTGTTTTGTTTATGATGAGTATTGGCTTAATGAATCACGTAATGGTAATTCCTATGTTATTAGCGATCTCAAAGAGGGATTCGTGGATTTCTGTCCTCTTATCTGGAGGATTCATTCTCGGTTGGTTACTTTTTATTCAATTTATTATGAAAAAATTAGACCATACACATCTGTATTCATGGTTAAATAACCATTTTGGCAAAATTATTGCAAGGGGATTATGTTTTTTAATATATATATTTATCCTCTTATTTATTGGAGTTACCTTAAAGGATATGATTGTATGGACCGTTACATCCTATTTCCCACAAAGTCCTGCGCCTATATTAGCAATGCTATTTTTAGTTATCTGCTTTTTTGCTGCAACTTCTACCTTTACAACCTTATCTATTCTCTCAGGTTTTTTATTAGTATTTGTTGTTGCATTAGGCTTTTTCGTTATGAGTCTTAATTTTCCTCATAAGGATTATTCTCAATTATTCCCTATCCTTGAGAATGGATTGACACCCGTTATCAAAGGAACCGTCTATAGTTTAGGTTCTCTGCTAGAAGTGATTTTAATATTTTTTATTCAACATAAATTAAAAATGAATATCAAGTCACGGAGTTTTATTATGCTCGGCTTAGTATTGATAGGCTTAACGCTTGGACCTTTATTGGGTTCTATTGCTATTTTTGGACCTGAAGAGGCTTCTAATCAGAGGTATCCTGCTTACGAAGAATGGAGATTATTGAAGATAGGAAAGTATATCGAACATGTAGATTTCTTTTCAATTTACCAATGGTTATCAGGTGGATTTATTAGGATTAGTTTTGGTTTATATATTATTGGACAATTATTTTCATTTAAAAACGAGAAAAAAAGGAATGTATTAATAGGAATCAGTTCACTAATTACATTTGTGGCTGTTCTTCTTCCTATAAGTGATATCGAATTTGTTCGTTTTTTACAAAATGTTTATTTTCATTTAACTTTTTTATTTTTACTTTCCTTTTCAATAGTATTAGGACTTTTAGTTTTTCTAAAAAGAGGAAAGGAGAGATAATCCTTGCGAAGATGGAATCAGAATACAAAAAAAGAGGGTAATGGAAAATTTTCTATCTATAAACCAAATCCAATATTAAATGAGGAAAAAATACGTTCAACATATCAAAATAGTGAGGATGTCAAAGTTGTTCTCCATAAAATTGGGAGTGAAGAAAAAGCTGTTGAGACCTTTTTCATTTATTGCGAAAGTTTAGTGGACAAAAAACAAATAAATCAGATTGTTATTCCTCAATTAGAAAAAATAGCTCAAAAACATCAATATCTTTTCTTAAAGGAAGAAATCCATAAGTATCAACAAGAGCTAGAGTGGACACCTTTAAAAGTGGGAGAAGGGTTAGAGTCTATCTCTTTGGAAATATTTAACGGAAATTTAGTTCTGTATTTTCCTAAGTCGCTTACCTTTTTTTCTGTCAATGCTTCAAATAAACCAAACCGTTCTACTGAACAGTCTAATTACGAAATATCCGTACGTGGGCCAAGAGACAATTTTATTGAAGATATTTCAACAAACGTGGCACTTATTCGTAAAAGATTAAGACATCCCACCTTGTCTTATCAAACGTTGACGTTAGGTAAACGGACCCAAACTCAAATAGGGATATTATATTTAAAAGATGTAGTTAATTTAGAGATTTTAGATAACATTCGAGAATGTCTAACTTTAATTGATATCGATGGCGTAATTAGTTCAACTCAAATTCAAGAGATGGTATCGAAACAATCTTTATCTATTTTTCCTCTTTGTGGTGATACAGCTAGACCAGATTTTGCAGTGGAATGCTTATTGCAAGGTAGAGTAGTGATTATAATTGATGGCTCCCCAATTGTTATTATCGCTCCTGTTACTATAACTTTTTTAATAAAAGCTGCAGAAGATTCCCACTTTAATTTTCTAACTGTATCATTTGCACGCTTTTATCGGTGGATAGGATTTCTTTTAGCTGTCTTCCTACCCGGATTTTGGATGGCATTACTTGCTTATCACCAAGATCAAATTCCTTTCCCTCTTCTTGCGACTGTGACTGTTGCAAGATCAGGTCTACCATTTCCAGCACCACTTGAGCTTATAATTGTTTTGTTCCTTTTTGAGATGTTCCGTGAAGCCGGTCAAAGATTACCCTCCCCCCTTGGTCAAACCCTTTCAGTGGTAGGCGGACTAATCAGTGGGGATGCTGCAATCCGTTCGGGTTTTATCTCCCCTTCTGTCATTGTTATTACTGCTTTATCTGCTATTGCGGGATATACCTTAGTAAACCAAATATTAGCAGGAGCAGTATCCATACTCAGAGGGTTTGTACTATTATGTTCAATTTTGATGGGGTTATATGGATTTATGCTTGCCGGATTCGTAATCGTTCTTTATATCTCAAGATTACGTTCCTTTGGAATCCCTTACTTAGCTTTAGTTTTCCCAAAATCTAGTTCAGATTTTTTCAAGGGATTGTTTCGTTTACCGTGGAGAAGTTATAGACATAGAGTTGATTATCTCCGAACCAATGATAGTTCTAAAACGGACGAAGGAGAAGGAAAACAGTGAAGCTGCACAAAATAAAACTAATAATTATGATGCTTATCACTAGTGCAATGTTATCTGGATGTTGGAATATTAAAGAAGTTCAAGATATTTATTATGTTGCAGCTCTTGGTATAGATTTTAAAGAAGGAAAATATATAGCTTATGCTCAGTTACTTGACTTTTCTAACGTTGCTAAGTTAGAGGGGGCTAGACCTGATAAACAACCACCAGTGTGGATAGGAAGAGGTGAAGGTTTTACCATTACGGAAGCATTAAATCAATTATATAAGGATGCTCAACAAAGACTTTTTTGGGGACATGTATCTACAATAATATTAAGCGAAAGACTGCTCAGACAAGATATTAAAGACTCTATTGATTTTATTAATCGGTACCGAGAAATACGCTATAATATTCTCTTATACGCTACAAAGGAACCCATTGATGATATACTTAAAACAAAAGCCTTTTTTACATTATCGGGGTTGTCTACCATTCTCCATGAACCAAAGGAAAGGTATAAACAACGGTCTTACATACAACCTAAACAATTTTATCAATTTATTAGAGATAGTGATCCGATGGGGCAAACTGCTTATATCCCATCACTTAAAATTTCAACAGAAAATTGGAAAGAAGAATCCAAAAAAGCACCATTATTAAGAAATGATGGAGCGTTCTTTGTAAGGAATAATCGCCTAGAAGGATGGCTTTCTGAGACTGATTTAAACGGTCTAAGATGGATGGATGAAAAAAACGTTCGATCTCCTGTGTGGATTATTGAGAATGATAGCGCTGTTGTTTCCGTAGTGATAGAGAAACCTAAGATTACAATTTCCCCTATTATGAGTAGTAAGCCCATACTTTTTAATATTCGAGTTGAAGTTCAAGCTGGAATAAATGAGAAGATCAAGGAAATTAGTGATAAAGAGTTGATTACAAAAACTGAAGATATTATCAAATTAGAAATTCTAAAATCCTTTGAAAAAGGAATAGAAATAAATGCAGATATCTACAAATTAGGTGAATCATTATACCGTCAGAATCCAAGAAAATGGAAAGAAGAAGTAAAAACAGACTCGTTTTACTTAAATGAACACAGTATAAAGAATTTAAAAGTTAAAGTTAATTTAGTTAACTCCGGAAAGTTGAAGTACCAAGATGGATCCTAATATTAATTCAAACGGTATTTATAGTTTTTTAAAAAGGCCTAAGCTCTTGCAACACCGAGAAATTAGGCTTTTTTATATTGAATTCCTTAACGTTGTAAATCCGCATTTTCCTGACGCTACCCCTAGATAAAGAAATAGGAATTCATCATTTATTTAGTTGAGTGGATATGCAGGGGAATTTACTCCGTTATTGGATAAGGACGGAAAGTCAATGGCAAAACTATATATTCGAATAAAACAATTTATATTATTCAACTATATGGTAGCTTTAGTTTCACAAGGAAATAAACAACTTTATTATCTGTTTTGATTTCAGAAGTAAAGCTGAACTTAACTTTTTTAAAAGGAGATACTACAATTTAAGCAGTGCCTCCTTTACGTTTTTATAAGTGAGTTTTAATGACCTTATTGTTTCTATTCATTATGTCCAATGCTATAGATGGGCTGATGCAGCTTGAATTCACAGTGACTTCTTTAATTTTGTTTTTCCTTTTCTTCTAGGAATGAGCAGTTAGTTTTCTGCTGAATGCTCTTTTATATTAACTTGTTTGTCATCATATATTACGGATATGTAGCTATTAACTCATAGGGTCTTCTTTTAAAGAGCACTTGTACCTAGTGCTCTTTTTAGTTTCCTTATTTAGCTCACTTTTAATTTTACATAATATTTTTAATTCCGTTTATACTATAGTTGTAACTTTAAGTTACAACGTATTGTGGGTATCGTTATTGTTGGACAATAAAGCAGTTAGTTCATTGAGCTAGCTGCTTTATTATTTAAATAATAACAACATTAAACCTCTCCCTATAAATTGTTATTCATAACATCATTAGTTACTATATTTTAGTTTTATTTCCCACTTTTCCAGCATATTCTTTAAGAAGGGTGTTTAGCTAAAAAAGTTACCTCCTTATCGATGAGCACTCACTTATGTAGTGCTCCTTTTCATGCTGTACAATTCTGTTTTACTTGTATAATTATATATAGTTTCTTTTTTGAACCTCCCACATTCTTTTTTACAAGTTGCAATGAAACAGTTAGCTTTTTTCTAACTATCCTGTTTTTATTTTTCACTTTTTAGTTAAACGTACATATATTAACTTTGAACAATGGCCAATAGGATACTTAACCTACCTCTCTAAGAGCACATTTATATCTGTGCTCTTTTTTGAGTCACTTTAAAATAACGATTTTGTTTAGTTATCATTTGATTAATCATATTTAAAATTTTTTAACATATCTTAATTTTAATCAGGAATTACACTACCCCCCAGTAGATCTGTAGTTCCTGTAATTGAGCCTATAACTCTGATTAGAACCTGTTATAAACAACAGGTTCTATTTATGGTCATTCTTCATCCCCATCGTTGCGATAGGTAAGACTTTGAAGTTATCTCCATCTTTTGCGCCACTTAACACTGTACGTGCGAAATTCACTACATTCAAACACCTCTAGGCTACATTAAGCAATACAAACTTTATTAATGTATTCATTTCTAGCTTGAAGATAAAAAAATTCATGATTCCACATATTTATATTCTCTATCCATTTTGGATACTTTAAAAATGGATACTTATTTTATACATATTTTACTTGTATGATTTTAATCAAAATGTGAGGTGGTCGTTTATGATAAAAGGCTATGCAGCATTGCTTATTATAGATGTACAAGTGGGTTCATTTAAAGAAGAAAGAATGCTATATAAAGGAATTGAATTATTAAAAAACATTCAATTGTTAATCCATAAAGCTCGTACTGTCCAAGCGCCTATTTTTTACATGAAGTTTAATGGGAAAACAGGATCTTTATTAGAGCATGGAAATCCGGAATGGGCAATTCATGAATCTGTAGCTCCACTATCTGAAGATATCGTTCTTGAAAAAAACCACCCTGATTCATTTCATGAAACAAGTCTTCAACAAGAATTGAATAAAAGGGACATCGAACACATTGTGATTACAGGCGTTCAGTCTGAAATATGTATAGATGCGACGTGTCGACGTGCATATAGCTTAGGGTATGATGTTACTCTTGTTGAAGATGGGCATAGTACATATGACACTACATTATTATCGGCATCCCAAATTATTAAGCATCATAACGATATAATAGGTGAATGGTTTGCTGATTTGAAAAAAGCTCAGATAATTGAATTTTAATTAATCTTGAATAGGTTTTTCTTGATAGATATAGTACGAATCATTTAAATTTAGCTAAGGTATTAATCCTGTTTCCTATTATTAAATATATGTTTTACTGTATGCGATAATGTAATAATTATATTCTAATAATTAAATGCCCCTTTTAGGGCTACAGACACACCGTTATTAAGTAACAAAAAGCTTATTTTTTTTATTTTGGGGTAATTCTAAATTCTTAAGTTGATGGGCATGTGGTGCTATCCAAAAGTCAAAATAAACAAAATAGAGGAACAAATGCAGTTTTATAAATCAATGTTTGTGTCCCTGGAGTTTCCTTTAATGTTAATATTAACTGATTTAAAAATAGCCCTTGTTACTATTAAATTCCTTCCAATGATTAAGGAAGGAATTTATAGTTCAATTATACATGTTCCTTTTGATTGTTTATATGCATATCGTATTTTGACCAAAACTATATGCAAATGAGGTGAAAAAATGCCCATTACGAATCGATTTTCTACCACTACTAACGGGGCACTTGCGATTACAGGGAACACACTAGGTTTAAGTAAAATTAGTAACCAAAACCGTGCTGGTACAATCGGGGCAATTGGTGCATTCGTAACTACGAATACCGCTTTACAAGTACCTACTTTTCCTGCTGGTACAACGTTAAACTATACACAAAATAGTTCTACCGCTGTATTAAATATCCCTGCTGGTAGTACGATTCTTTACGCAGAACTCGTTTGGGGTGGAAACTATTTATCTCGTGATCAAAACATTACGAGTGTATTAGGAAACCCTGTTTCTTTTACAACACCTGTTTCAACATACTCAATTAACCCTTCGGCTGTTACAGCTTCAAATCAAACTTTCGTTTCTGGATCTGTCACATTTGGATTCTATACACGATCTGCAGATGTAACATCTCTCGTTCAAGCTGCTGGATCTGGCTCTTATACAACTGGCTCTGTCCCTGGACTTGTTGATCCTTTAGATGCTTCTAATGGGGCTATCAATTCTTCTGGATGGACGCTCATTGTCGCTTATCAAAATGGGACATTGCCAGCAAGAAACTTAACCATTTATGTAGCGGGTAACCGTGTTTCTGCTGATACCGGTAGTGCAGATGTAGCTGTTTCAGGATTTTTAACACCTTCAGGGGGACCTGTAAGCGGACGATTATTTTTGAGTTCTACCGAAGGGGATGCTGATTTAATTGGGGATCAGGCTCTATTCGGACCAAATTTCAGTTCATTAAACGCTTTATCCGGACCAAATAATGCCATAAATAATTTCTTCGGTTCCCAAATTAATAATGCTGCAGGAAACTTAGATACAACAGGGACATTTGGAACGCGAAATCAAAGTGCTTCTTCAGGTACAAACATCTCTGCAGGAAGACAAGGCTGGGACATTACTTCCATTGATATTTCTCCCTATTTAACAAATTCTCAAGTATCTGCCGCAATCCGTTTAACAACTAACGGAGATGCATACATGTTAAATACAGTCGGCTTACAAATTAATATAAACTCACCTAATATACAAGCAACGAAAAGCGTGAATAAAAGTGTAGCTACAATTGGAGACATTCTCACTTATACAGTTACTATCCCTAATACCGGACTTCTTCCCGCCAATAACGTTATTTTGACAGACATTCTCCCTAATGGGACTTCCTTTATACCTGGCACTGTAACGGTAGATAACATACCACAAACAAATGCAAATCCTGCCGCTGGTATATCTCTTGGAACAATTAATAATGGTGCTTCTCGTACAGTAACTTTCCAAGCGACTGTCGTTTCTCTGCCAAATCCAAATCCGATTTCTAACACTGCTAATATTACATTTCAATATACACCAATCGCCGGTGGAACGACCTTTAACGGTCTTGCAACAAGCAACTCTGCTGGAACACAAGTTAACCTCGCAGATATTAATGGCACAAAATCAGTTAATAAACTTTTTACCGATATTGGTGAAACGCTAACTTACAGTATTGCCTTAGCTAATATAGGAAATATCGCTGCAACAAATGTTATATATACGGACCTGATTCCTAGCGGGACTACTTTCATTCCAGGGAGCGTAACTGTGAACGGAGTTATCCAAGCTGGCGCAAATCCCGCTACTGGTATATCAATTGGATCTATTGCTGCTAATTCTACGACTACGGTTTCATTTCAAGTATTCGTTCCTTCTATCCCGCAAACAAATCCAATATTAAATAGTGGTACAACAACTTATCAATACATTCCTGTGCCAAATCAACCGGCAGTAAGCGGGACTGATACGACGAATATTGTCTCCACTCAAGTGAATAATGCTACTGTAACAATGACGAAAGCAGTAGATAAAAATTTTGCAGATATTGGTGATACACTAACGTACACCGTTTCCTTTACAGGTACAGGTAATACGAATGCGAACAATGTTATTTTTACAGATGTCATTCCTACTGGAACAACTTTTGTTATAAACAGTTTAACAATTGATGGCACGACACAAGTGGGCGCAAATCCCGCTAACGGTGTGAACATTGGATCCATCCCAACTGGTACAACAAAAAATGTTTCATTTCAAGTAGTAGTAAATACAATACCCGCGTCAAACGTCGTATCTAATGGATCAAGCGCTTCTTATCAATATACCGTCAACCCTAGCCAATCACCAGTTACAAAAAACATTTCTTCTAATCTCGTTTCCACTCAAATTAATAATGCGAATGTAACATTAACAAAATCAACTAACAAACAATTTGCCACAATTGGCGAAACGATAAGTTATACAATCCTTATTACAAACAGTGGAAATACAGCTGCAACTAACGTACAGCTAACAGATTCACTTCCAAATGGAACGATATTAACACCAGGTTCGGTAACACTCAACGGTGTTTTACAAAATGTAGATTCTCTCGTTTCCGTACCTATTGGTACAATACCCGGAGGAGCTACTTTCACCTTATCCTTTCAAGTAACAGTCATCAATATTACGACCCAAAATCCTATCATTAATAACGCCTTCGCTTCTTATCTATATACTGTAAATGCAAGTTTGCCACCGACTTCAAAAACAGCAAATTCTAATTCTGTTACATCAACAATTAGACTAGCAAATCTCCATGCTAATAAATCTGTAGATAAAACGTTTGCGGAAGTTGGTGATGTATTAACTTACACCTTTGCCCTTACTAACGATGGAAATGTTGCAGCGAACAATGTATTACTATCTGATTCAATTGCGAATGGAACCGCTTTTGTCCCAAACAGCGTTATAGTTAACAGTGTTACTCAGCCAGGCGTTACACCAGCTAGCATCAATATTGGTAGCATCAATGCTAATACTACAATTACAGCTTCATTCCAAGTAGTAATAACTAGCATTCCAAATCCAAACCCTATTTCAAATAGCGCTTCCATCTCCTATAACTTTATCGTTGATCCAAACACTTCACCTGTAAGTAAGAACACTACTTCAACCACTACATTTACTCAAGTAAACGATGCAAATGTCATTTCAGCCAAAACAGTGGATCGAGCGTTCGCTACCGTAGGGGATATATTAACTTATACTGTTACTTTGACGAATGCAGGAAGTGTTTCTGCTGATAGCCCTACTTTCGTAGATACGAATCCAGACGGTACTACCTTTATTCCAAATACTTTTCTTATTAATGGTGTACTTCAAAATAACGCAGATCCAAATATAGGTGTTCCACTACCTTCCATTGCTGCTAATGGCTCACTTAATGTCTCTTATCAAGTAACCGTCACCTCTTTACCAGCACAAAACCCAACATTAAATTCATCTAGTACACAGTATAGCTTTATTCTAAATCCGGGCGATCCACCAACTATAGAAACATCTTTGAGTAATACTGTAAGTACACAAATCAACTTAGCAAATGTAGTGATTGTCAAACAGGTAGATGTAACAATTGCAGATGTTGGGCAACCGATCACATATACCATTGCTTTAGCTAACACTGGAAATACTCCAGCAAATAATGTAGTCGTTACTGATATACTCCCTCCTGGCACAACTCTCGTACCAAATAGTATTTTTATAGGCGATGCTTTACAACTAGGTGCAGATCCAAGTGTCGGCCTTCAAGTTGGTACAATTCCAGCAGGCGGAATTACAACTATTGTCTTCCAAATTACTACGAATGGCATACCTTCACCAAATCCAGTGCAAAACAGTGCTGCACTTCAATATAGCTTTATCGCAGATTCAAATTTACCTGCTGTTGTAAGAAATGCTACTAGTAATATAGTAACAACACAAATTAACACCGCTAATATTGTTGCTACGAAACTAACAAGTACAAATTTCGCTGATGTTGGCGATGTCATAACTTATGCAACGATTTTAACGAATAACGGCAATATCCCTGCCTCTAATGTAACGTTTACAGATATCATTCCAGCTGGTACCATCTTCCTTCCTAACACTGTAATGATTAACGGTGTCCCTATAGCTAATGCAAACCCTGCTAATGGCATTTTAATTGGGACGATAGGAGCGAATTCATCACGTACTGTTGCATTCCAAGTTTCTGTACCAACTATTCCTAGTCCAAATCCGATTACGAATCAATCGAGCACTACATTCCAATACACATACGACGCATCCAAATCAGTTGTAACGCAGATGGTGGCCTCTAACACCGTACAGACAACTATTAATAACGCTACGATTGCCGCTGTAAAATCGGCAGATAAACACTTTGCTAACGTAAATGATATTATTACGTATACAACTACTTTAACGAATAACGGGAACACACTTGCATCAAATGTAATTTTTACAGATGTAATTCCAAACGGAACATCATTTATTCCTAATAGTGTAACAGTAAATGGCAATACACTTCCTAATACAAACCCAGCAAGTGGAATTGCAATTGATCCAATAAACCCTAATACAAGTGCAACAATCTCATTTCAAGTAATAGTAAATTCCATTCCTAGTCCAAATCCAATCCCGAACCAAAGCAATACAGCGTACCAATATGTCATAGATCCTAACTTACCTCCAGCGTCCGCCAATGCGTTAAGTAACGTAATAACAATTCAAATTAATAACGCTACTATTGTCGCTACTAAGTCTGTGAATACACCGACAGCTGCAATTGGTGATATCGTTACCTATACGATTGCAGTAACAAATACAGGTAATATCCCTGCTAGTGCAACTGTTTTAACAGATGGGCTTGGCGCAGGAGCTTCATTTATCCAAAACTCCGTAACTATCAATAATGTTCCACAACCAGGATTAGATCCTTCACTTGGTGTTCACTTGGCAGATATTTCGCCAGGAGATACTGTATTCATTACTTTTCAAGCACAAATTTTAGCGATACCACCTAGTGGGACATTAACAAATAATGCTCTTGTAAATTATGAATATACCGTGAATCCAAACCAATCACCCGCTGTTGGTAGTACAGTTACGAATACGACGGTTACGCCAATTATTGATGCAACTCTTTCTATAAATAAAACTGTCAATTCAACATTTGCTACTATTGGAGATACACTGACTTTCACTGCTATCATTACTAATTCCGGTAATACTACCGCAAACAATGTTATTTTTACAGATGTAATTCCAAATGGTACATCATTTATTCCAAACAGTTTTACGGTAAATGGAACAACTATTCCTAATGCAAATCCACAAAATGGTATCAATATTGGCAACTTGAATTCAAATGCATCTGCTACACTCAGTTTTCAAGTAAACATTACATCACTCCCAAATCCGAATCCAATCCCAAACCAATCATCGCTTCAATATAGCTTTATTGTAGGTATAAATGAACCGCCAGTTTCACGAACAGTTCAATCTAATAAAACTTTTACACAAGTAAATACTGCTTCCGTTATCGCAACAAAAACTGCAAGCAGTGCATTTGCTGCTGTTGGAGATACAATTACGTATACAACTACCCTCACCAATAGCGGAAATACTACCGCAAACACACCTGTTTTTATCGATATATTACCACCTGAACTTTCATTCGTTCCTGATAGCGTACAAATTAATACCATCCCACAACTTGGATTTAGACCAGATAGCGGGATTTCTTTAGACTCAATTCCAGTTGGAGGAACGACAACAATTAGCTTTCAAGCTATCGTTGGCTCAATACCAGTTACAAATCCAACTTTGAACCAGTCTAGCACGACATACTCGATCATTGTTGATCCTACCCAGCCGCCGGTGACAGAAACAGCTACAAGTAATCCAACTTTAGTTCAAATTAACGAAGCGATTATTCAAGCAACGAAAAGTGTGGATCGACTATTTTCTGACGTAGCACCTGGAAATTCATTTTTAACGTATACTGTTTTATTGGAGAATATAGGAAACACAACTGCTACGAATATCATTTTTACAGATCCGATTCCAAATAATACAGTGTTTATAGCGGATAGCGTTCGAGTAGGCGGGGTTTTATTACCTGGGGTAAATCCAGCGAATGGGGTACCAATTGGGGATATTATTGCAGGAGATTTTACAAACATTACCTTCCGCGTGCAAGTAGTTAGCATTCCAAATCCAATTTTCACAATTGGACCTGGGGAGCCAAACTCACCAGTTGTAAATGGCGCTTCTATTGATTATCAATTTATGACAGGACCTAATTTACCACTCGTTTCAAGAAGTACGACATCCAATCCGGTTTCGACACAAATAAATTCCGGAGAAATTACACTTGTTAAATCTGTAGATAAAACTTTCGCAACAATTGGCGATACAATTTCTTATACGATTACATTAAGTAACCCTGGAAATGTTACTTCACAAAATATAATTTTCACAGATATTTTACCTGACGGAACGACATTCATATCTGGCACTCTTACAAACGATTCTGGTACACAGCAGATCGGAAATCCAGCTAACGGGATTCATATTGGAAATATAAATCCAAACGGAACGGCTGTGATTACTCTCAACGTACTTGTTACAAATATTCCAAGTATAAATCCAATTTCTAATTCTAGTTCTGTACAATTTTCACATGTGGTCGACCCTAGCCAACCTTCCGTATCACAAATGAATGTATCTAATGCTGTTTCGACAACTATTAATAGTGCAATTTTAACAACCCAAAAAAGTGCTGATAAATCTATCGTTTCAGTTGGAGATACGATTACGTATACAACTACTATTACAAATACAGGAAATACAGCCGCTACGAATATTACTTTCACAAGCGCTATTCCAGCTAGCATTACCTTTATACCAAATTCATTCACGATAAATGGCGTTCAGCAGTCTGGTGCACAACCAGCACTGGGAGTAACTATACCAAATATCGCACCGGGTGAAACAGTAACTGTTACTTTCCAAGTAAATGTTATTTCTGTTCCCCCTTCAAATTCGATTATGGGTAATGACACAATTTTATATTCTTATACTGTCGATCCAAACGGAACTCCTATTACAACTTCTATTTCAACAAATATCGTTACAAACCCGGTACTAGATGCTATGATAACGATGGTGAAATCTGTAGATCAAACACTTGTAACACTAGGTGATACCATTACCTATACGACAATTTTAACGAATAGCGGTAATACAAACGCTACGAATATTACTTTCACTGACCTCATACCAGATGGTACGACGTTTATAACTGATAGCGTTACAATAGATGGCATCACACAAATCGGGCTCAACCCTAATACAGGTATTACAATTGGATTAATTGCTCCTAACAGCTCAATATCTATAGCATTTCAAGTGACCGCTACTTCTACCCCTGTTCAAAATCCTATTGTCAATTCCGCTACTGCTTCTTACACATTTATCGCTGATCCCAATGCACCTATTGTTTCAAGAAACGTTACTTCAAACACAGTGTTTACTACGATTAATACAGCTAACATTCTTTCATTAAAACAAGTCGATAAATCCTTTAGTCATATTGGAGACACACTCACTTATACTGTCGTTTTAACAAACAATGGAAACTCATCCGCACAAAATGTTATATTTACAGATACCGTGCCAAGCGTCACTACATTTATTGCAAACACATTTTCTATTAACGGAGTTCCTCAAAGTGGGGCGGATCCATCGAACGGTGTGAATATTGGGACAATAACAGCCGGGACTACAGTAACAGTTTCGTTCCAAGTTACTGTAACATCATTACCAAACCAAAACCCAATTGTAAATTTCTCATCAACATCGTATCAATTAGTCTCACCACCTGATGCAGAAACTTCAATTAGTAATCCTGTTTCAACCCAAATTAACGAAGCAATATTGTCTATGACGAAAAATGAAAGTGTATCCTTTGCAGATATCGGGCAAACTGCTTTTTATACTACTTCCATTACCAATATAGGCAATACCGATGCAACTAATATTGTATTCACAGATGCATTACCAAGTGGACTCACATTTGTTCCTAACACATTAACTGTCGATGGTGTTTTACAACCTAACGCGAATCCAAATACAGGTGTATTACTTGCAACGCTTCCACCAAATGAAATATATAGTATCGTCTTTCAAGTTACGGTGAACAGCATCCCACCTATTAATCCTGCACCAAATACAGCAGCAACGACATATGAGTTTATTGTTGATCCTGTTAACCCTCCAGTATCAAGTGCAGCTACTTCCAACTCAACGCTTCTTCAAATAAACAACGCAACTATTATTAGCACAAAAACAGCAGATCTTACTTTCGCGGATATTGGTAATACAATAACATTTACACTTAACCTCCCTAATACCGGGAATACGGCTGCAACTGATGTAACTATTATCGATATTCTTGATAGCAATTTAAGTTTCGTTCCAAATAGTTTCACAGTTAATGGGCAAACCATTCCAAACGCTGATTTATCTACTGGTGTAAATATTGATGCCATTAACGGCGGTAATGCAGCAATCGTCACATTCCAAGCAACTGTTACCACACTTCCTACACTTAATCCTATTTCTAATTCTGCTTCTATCACATATCATTATGTCGTTGATCCTAGCCAACCATCTATTACAACGTCCAATCAATCTAATACAACGACCACACAAATTAATAGTGCTATTCTTACTGCACAAAAAAATTCAAATGTATCTACGGTAGATATCGGGCAGGATATTACCTACACCGTTACAATTACAAATAGCAGCAATGTTAGTGCAACGAATGTTATTTTTACCGATCTTATTCCAGACGGAACTTCCTTTGAACCGAATAGCTTTACATTGAACGGAACTACCATTCCAAATGCAAATATTATTACAGGTGTTCCAATTGGTGATATTGCGCCAAACGAATCTGTCATTGTGGCATTTCATATTATTGCCAATGAAATTCCAGCTATAAATCCAATTACTAATCAAGCTAGCGTTAGATTTCAACATATTGTTAATCCAGCTAATCCTCCAGTTTCAAAAAATATTACTTCTAACAACGTTACAACAAAAATTGAAAGTGCGATTTTAAATACGATTAAAATAGGAGATAAAACTTTTGCAACGATTGGTGATACGATTACGTATACAACTACGATTACGAATACTGGAAATATTCCAGCTAACAACGTTATTTTCTCAGACCCTTTACCATCATGGACACAATTTGTTACAGGATCAGTTGTTGTTGATGGTACTCCGTTACCATCCGCTTCTATCATTGACGGTGTTGGTATAAATACAATTAGCCCAAATCAAACTGTAACAATCATATTCCAAGTTCAAATTGTAAGCAATCCGACAACATTCACTCCTGAACTCCAAAACTTAGCATTTGTGAACTTCCAATATAACGTAGGCAATGCATTACAGGCTCAGCCTGGCAACGTGGAAACGAACGTCTTCGTTACTTCTATTCATTCAGCAATACTTTCAGCTGTAAAAACTGCTAGTACAGCCTTTGCAAATATTGGCGACACGATCACTTATACCGTTTTAATTCAAAATAGCGGCAATACAAATGCTACGAATGTAAATTTCTCAGACCTCATTCCAGCAGGAACGACCTTTGTTGAAAATAGTTTTACTGTAAATGGAAATACCATTCCAGGTGCAAATCCAAATAGCGGCGTTACTATCGGGACCGTTAGCGCGGGTAGTTCCTTAACCGTTACTTTCCAAGTCATAGTTACATCTACTCCTCCTTCCAACCCAATTACAAACGTTGCATCTATTCAATTCGCATTCATCGTTAATCCGGCCGCTCCTCCTGTTACAGGCACAATAACTTCTAATAGCGCTTCAACACAAATTAATAACGCTACTGTTACAACGCTTTTAGAAGCAGATCGAACAATCGTATCTATTGGAGATATAATTACGTACACTGCAACATTAACGAATACTGGAAACTTCCCTGCAAATTCTGTATTACTCATTAACGGAGTTCCTGAAGGAGCATTATTTGTTCCAAATAGTGTCACGCTTAACGGGATTTCACTTCCAGATGCAAGTCCAACTCTCGGTATTCCAGTTGGTATTATCGCACCAGGTGATTCCGCTACGATTACGTTCCAATTTCTTGCAAGTTCTATTCCACCGCAAGGAGCGATTATAAATCAAGCACTTACAAGTTACACGTATATTGTCGACCCAAGTCAACCTCCAGTTACAGCAACATCTTCATCTAATACGGTTAATACAGCTGTCGTTGATGCATCACTATCTGTAATTAAAAATACAGATTCCCTCGTACAGTCTACTGACGGTACAATCACTTACACTGTAGTCGTTCAAAATAACGGGAATACAACTGCAAATACAGTTACTTTAACAGATTTGGTCCCAGAGGGAACTGCATTTATTCCGGATAGTGTGACCATTAATGGTGTTTCAGCTCCAGGTACTGATCCAAACGTAGGGATCTCATTAAACTCCATTGCACCTTCGGAAATCGTCACCGTCACATTCCAAGTTATCGTTCAATCCATTCCAAGCGTGAATCCAATTTCTAATATAGCTCGTATTGACTATACTTTTATCGCTGATCCAACTGCTCCTATCATCTCTCGAACAATTACGTCTAATCCAGCTTTCACACAAATTTCGGATGCGAATGTTCTTTCTTTAAAAGCAGTCAATGCACAACAAGCAACAACAGGTGATATTTTGACCTATACGATAACGCTAGAAAATACCGGAAATATTCCAGCTACGAATCTCATATTTTCAGATACGCTTCCAGAAGGGACTACATTCGTAGACAATAGTTTTACACTTAACGGAACAACTATACTTGGTGCCAATCCAAATGTAGGTGTTACTTTGCCTAACCTAGCAGCAAACGCTACTCACCTTATTTCGTTCCAAATTCTTATTAACGATCCGTTCTCACAACAATTGATTACAAATCAATCTAATACAACATATACAATTCAACCAGACCCAGGGCAACCGCCTATTACTGAAACATCTACAAGTAATATTGTCATTACAAATTTCGTGCAAGCACAATTGACAGTTACAAAAACGTCCAATCCAATAACTGTAGATATTGGTGGAACGATACTTTATATTTCTGAAGTGAAAAATACCGGAAATGTTGACGCAATAAATATTACTTTTACAGATTCTATTCCAGCTGGGACTACATTCGTTCCAGACAGTGTCACAATTAACGGTGTCCTTCAGCCTGATGCAAATCCTGAAAACGGAATACCAATTGGAACAATTCCACCAAATAGTTCCAAAACAATACTATTTCAAGTACAAACAAATAATCCACCTACTGAAACCGAAATTGTAAATCAATCATCTGTAAATTACCAATATGTAAGTATTCCTACAGCTCCACCAGTGAATCGCTCTGCAAATTCTAATATCGTTACAACATCACTTCAAAATGCAAATATTATTTCTGTTAAACAGGCGGATGTTACTTTCGTATCCATCGGGCAAAATATTACCTACACAAACACACTACAAAATATAGGAACTGTTCCAGCTAACAACACGGTGTTCATTGACAACATTCCAGAAGGTACTATATTCATTGAAGATAGCTTATCAATAAATAATGTGATTCAGCCTGGTGTGAACCCTGAAAATGGAGTAACCCTCGGCACGATACAACCAAATGAAACAGTTACTATTTCATTCCAAGTACAACTTACAAATATACCAGAGGGCAACACAGTCATTAACATTTCAGACACTTCATATGAATACCAAATTGACCCTAGTTCTCCGATTATTCAGCGTAGATCGTTATCAAATGCAGTAAATACTGAAGTGCGGACAGCAAATGTTAGTGCAATTAAATCTGCTAACAGATCTATTACACGTATCGGTCAAATCATCACCTATACAGTCGCAGTTACAAACGCTGGTACAGTACCTATTACAAATACTCTCCTAATTGACGCCATTGCTGCTGGCACCACATTCGTTCCAAATAGCATCCTTGTAGATGGCATACCAAGACCTAACGAAAATCCAATTACCGGAATCACCCTTGATATTATCCTTCCAAACAATACAATTATCGTTACATTCCAAGTAAATGTAGTCTCTGCACCTTCTCAAAATAACATTAATAATATCGCCGTCATCCACTATGAGTATCAGCCAGACCCAAGCTTGCCACCAATTTCAGAAACGACATCTTCCAATACTACAAATATACAATTTATTGATGCCATTCTTATCGCTACAAAATCCGCTAATACAGTATTAGCTACTATTGATGAAACCATTGAATATACAGTACTCATTCAAAATAATGGATCTACTACAACTAACTCCATCTTTTTTACAGATATTATAGAGGATGGAACTGTATTTATTCCGGGAAGTGTAACAGTTAACAACACTGTACTTCCTGCAGCAGATCCAAATATCGGCTTTTCTATTCCTAATATCGCATCAGGTCAATTGACAACAATAACATTCCAAGTTTCCGTTACAAATTTACCTGTTGTAAATCCAACACCTAATACTGCAAACATCGTCTACGACTTTATTTTCAATCCTGACTTTGCACCAATTCAAAAATCTACTACTTCCAATACTACTTTCGTTCAAATTAATGATGCTGATATCGTTTCACTTAAAACTGTTGATTTAACCTCTGTAACAATTGGTGACATTTTAACTTATACAACAACTTTAACAAATATAGGAAATGCAGATGCTACTGCTGTTGTATTTACAGACAATATTCCTATTGGAACAACCTTTATAGACGGTAGCGTTTTAGTAAATAATATTCCTCAGCTTAACGCGAATCCAAGTACTGGTATACTTGTAGGAACGATTGCTCCTAACACTTCTATCCCAGTCACATTTTCCGTTACTGTGGTATCTCTTCCAGCTGCTAGTGGTCGTATTCAAAATCAATCCACTTCTCGTTATACAATTAATAGCGAAGAACAAATATCAACTAGTAATATTACCTTCACTGAAGTTATTTCTGCTAATATAATTGCAACAAAAACAACGCCTATCCAATACGCTGACCTACAAACGATTATCCCTTACACTATTTCCATCACAAACAATGGGAATATACAAGTGGAAAATATTATCGTTACAGATATCATCCCAGCAAATACGAGCTTTATAGAGAATAGTGTTATTGTGAATGGAAGCGCTCGTCCAAATGATAATCCACTTAGCGGGATACAACTTGATAACATTCCGCCTAATACGACAGCAACTATTCTATTCCAAGTACGGGTTACTTCAATTCCGCAAACAAATCCAATCTCTAATACGAGTACAATTGAATACCAATACACGTTACCAAACCAGCCGCCTATTACCGAAACTATTATTTCATCAGCTGCCGTAACAACAATTAATCATGCGACTTTGAATAGTAATAAAACTGTTGACCTTGCATTTGCAACGGTTGGTGATGCGTTAACGTATACGATTACACTAAATCAAACCGGTAATGTTGCAGTAAATGATGTAATCATTCAAGATATGATTCCTCAAGGTACTACGTTTATAGAAAATAGCGTCATTGTAAACGGAGAAACTCTTCCAGGAGTGAATCCAGTAAGCGGCATACCAATTGGTACTATAATTGTAGATGGAGATGCTATCGTTTCATTCCAAGTAACTGTGACTACTATTCCAACACCAAATGAACTAAACAACAACGCAATTACTACTTTTAACTATATAGTCAACCCAAATAACGTACCCGTTACAAATACGACTACAACAAATACCGTCACAACTACTGTCCAAAATGATAATGTCATTGCCATAAAATCTGTTGATGTAACGAATGCCTTACCTGCTCAAACTTTAACGTATACAATTACGATTATGAATAGCGGTAATGTAACGATTGAAGACCTTCTTGTTATAGACACCATACCAATAGATACGACTTTTGTTGCTGGTAGTGTTACGATTAACGGAATCAATCAGCCTAATGAGAATCCGGAAAATGGTATTACGTTAGGAAATCTTGCTCCTAATGACTCTGTCATTATTACGTTCCAAGTGACAATATCTTCTTCTACTCTTCAACCTACAATTAATAACGATGCTACTGTTTCCTATACCGTTATCATTGATCCAGATGAACCACCTATTACAATTACAAAGCAAACAAATACCGTTACAACAACATTAATCGAGCCAATAATTAACATTGAGAAAACAGCAGACAAATCTATCGTCGTTATAGGAGATGTTATTACATTCACATTAGAGGTATTTAATGATTCCACAATTCCGACAATTAGTACTTCTGTTATAGACACAATTCCAGCTGGTACAACATTTATAGAAAACAGCGTAACTATTAACGGTACTTCGGTTCCAAATGTTCGTCCAGACACTGGTATTAATATTGGTTCTTTATCTGCAGGTACAGTAGCAACTATAACATTTCAAGTCCTCGTAACTTCTATTCCTTCAAACAGTACAATTATAAATTCTGCAACAGTTACCGCTGCTTTTCAATTGACACCACAGGATCCAATTATTACTTTCATTGTTAATTCAAATATTGTTCGTATACCAGTTCAATTTATAACTACAACAGTCACGAAAAATGCTTCCGTCAGCTCAGCTTATTTAAATCAATATTTTGATTACACGGTACGCATTACAAATACTTCCAAAATTTCACTCTCAAATATTTCGTTACAAGATACTATTCCAGCAGGTTTACAATTTATAAACGGCACTGTCTTTATTAACGGTGAACGCTCTCCACTAGCGAATCCGAATATCGGTTTCCTAGTTGCCACTAATTTAGAGCCAAACGAAACAATTATCGTGTTATTCACAGTACAAGTAATAAGTCCACCTGTTACTAATGAGTTTAAAAATACGGCCAATATTTCGTTACAACTTCAAGTCTCGCCTACCGATCCACCAATTACAGTAACCGTTACAAGTAACGAGAACATCGTCACCTTTGTTCCAGAAAATCCAGATGAAACACTTCCAAATTTAAATTGCTTCTTTGACGGTGAACGCTTCATTCGCATTACTCCTCGAAATATAAGAAATTACCTTTGGGCTTGGATTTGGTGGCAGTAATTAAATAAAAAATAAAAAGCTTGTAATTTGGATGTTATCCAAATTACAAGCTTTTTTGACATGGTACCTCTAGTTACTTAATCTATTTCAAACCTCTGATAAAAAATTATTCAGTCAATTTTTTAGTTGAAAAGAAAATATTAAGAAAAGTAAAAGGTGAAATTGGAAGAAAAGTGTAAAAGCTTGTTCACTTATATAATTTATGTAAGAAATACAGGTAATGTATATGAAGCAATCGAAGTTATGAAAATAAAATATATAATACGGGGTATAGCTAGTATTGATATTTGGCAGCTAATATCTAATTCGGTAACCAATCAAATTAACTCATTTTACTTTCTTGGGTAAAGCTGAACCTGAATGTTCAATTATTGAATGAACATGAACATTAATTTGGGCATCACTAAAATAATTTTCGCCTTGATCCCAATTCTTACGTATTTTCTTCCATTTTTTATAATTATGCCGCTTATATACTTCTCCTAACGCTAATACATCTACCTTATATTTTTTTTGAACAAGCTTTATTGATTTTTGAATCCTTTGTTCCACCTCTTTTGAAATATCCTTCGTTAAGCGTTTTTCATTCATGAATTTTTTATGATCACTAAAATGCAACTCCGCTAAAGCACCTTCGAGAAATAGATGAATATCAAACTTCGGTTTTGTAGTATTTTCAGTAAATACCTGTATTTTTCGGTGTAGCTTATGAATTTCATATGTAATAAGCTGGTCCTTTTTACGTATGGTAAAATAACCTCCTAATTTTTCACCGATTATAAAGTTTATTCCCACTGTCTGTTCGCCGTTTAACATTCCAACACACTTGTTATCCTTCCCACGAAACAACGCAGCCCCATCCATTTCTATCCCCTGTTTTGTAGGTTTTAAGACAGGTAGTACAAAACTTCGGTTTGAAATTATCTTTTCCTGCACGTCACCAATTCTTGCTGCCTCAACCATCTGAGCATTTTTAGGAGGGTGTTCAGCTAGCATATCAATATACTGTGCCGGTAAATTTTCTGGTTTTGCATTTTGTTTCAAGATTGCTTCTGCATTTTTCTCAGAAACAAATAGACGAATATTTCTTCTCATTTCATGATCTCGAATGTATACATCTAACGTATTTTGTAAAACATTTGGATTCGATAGTAATTCTTCAGAAAAAATGATTACTTGTATATGTGGAAAAAATAAAGTACGACTAATCTTTTTAGCGATTATTCGTATTTGTTCAAACACACTATCTCCTTTTGCACTCACATCAATATAATTATTCCCTGCGCCTTTTCCACCTTCTTGCGTTAACTTACTGGGAAGTACCATTTGATACGTCCCTTTCATAATTGGATTAGATTTCTTTTCCTTAACAATATCGTAAGCGGCACCTACTACAAAGCCTCTTTCTTCTATCTCCGCTAACTCAGAGCAACCGCTGATAGCCCCAGCTATAAGCGCAATTGTTATAACTTTAAAAAGACATTTCATTTCCACCATTCCTTCATTTTATCTTATATACAATAAAAATTAGTAAAGGCGCTAACACAATAAATCTCATATCAAATCACTTAAAATCCAAATAAGCCCACTGTGTGAAAAGAAAGTTTGGATAGCGATATCTCGAGGCATAGAAGATGCACCTATACATCACTGGTTGAAGATGCCACAAAAAACAAGTTCCCAACATCTAAGTTTTTCATCTCTATACTCAAATGATTTCAATTATTTTTGCTTCTCAAGATTCATTATAGAACCTTTATTTTTTTGATTAACTTAACAATTAATCTTCATGTAATTAAAAAGATAGATTATTGATTTTTATGAAAGGAAAAGATGTTTATGACACTACATGGACGTTCAGAATATTTACTGAAAGAATGAATGAAAAAATTACACTGTAAGAATAAATTTAATTTTGTGTTTTTTGAAGACAGCAGATGCAACGGACCTGAAGGTAGCTGTTTTAAGATGGGTGGTGAATTCGAACTTTTATTACAAAGAGCAGCTAAATTAGATCCCTTGTTTATTATTCATGGAGGAGACAAGGTTTATACAGTAGAAAAGAAATATGTATAACACTAAACAAAATCATTATCCCTAAAAACAAAATATACGGATTAAATAATTATAAAGTAGACTATTTAGAAAAATAATTATATCTTACCCGGCTTAATCCTATTTTAGCAATGCATGCGCAACCTAATATAGGATGTTGGTCAACAAAAGAAGGATTTCCTGTGGTCACATCAAAAAAGTATGATGTGAATATGTTAGGTTTGTTAAATGGAATGCAAGCAGTACTTCCTTCTATGATTGTAAGCAAAACAAATACCTTAATGGGGTCCTACCACACATCCATCAACTTAACGTATATTTTTATACAAAATGCGGTCTTTCCACGTAGTTTTTTATTATCTTTTATAGATGTTATAAAAGTAGGCACATCAAATAAACCCTGACGGGTTTCAAATTTTTCGCTATGCTACCTGATGGGCAGAAGTGGTATACTCATACACAACACCTAAAATATCAAAGACTGTTTTTTTCTCATATCTGTGAGATTTTCGTCCGTTTCGCTGTAGGAGGTTAAACAGACGAAGGAGAATCTTTGATAATTCTTGGGTGTTTTTATGTAGTGCTTGATGAAAAAGTAAGAAATAATCTTTAATTATGTACATCGCTTTATATTCACTTAGTTCTTTCTGTTTCTTACGTAACAGGAGTTCTCTCATTTTAAACATAGTAGAAGAACATAATAGGATACTAATGAGTTGTCCATAAAGGTGGCATTCTAATCGCTCTTGTTTAATAGATTTACAACGATGAATTCGAAACCAAGATTTCCATATTTTAAATAACAGCTCAATTTGCCAACGCAGTGAATATAAATCATAGATTTTCTCTTTCGGTACCCATTCCGTAGGAATGTTTGTCATATATACCGTAATTCCTTGTAAAAGTTTCGTACGCTCTGTATATGTAATCCCTTTTTTCTTTTCACGAATAGCTCGATCATGTAGACGTTTCTGTTTTTGCTCCTCTGTACATCTATAAACCACAATGCGAGTGGGTAGTTTGTCTTTGCTCCCTACATATACATCATGTAATTCATACACTTGGCCAGGTTGTAATTGGTTCATGATGTCTTCCAAATGAATTTGTATATATACCGGTCTCAATTGAGCAGGTTTTGTTTTAAATACCACTGTTTCGAATTCTTTTCTATATATTTTAGTTGGTAATTTAAGACGCGATAAATAATACCCTTCCTTATCTTGGATCGATTTAAAGTCTTGTAAACGAAAATACCCTAAGTCACGAATATATAGTTCATTCTTTTGTGTCATGTCCATTCGAGTCGCCCCATATGCCTGATCACTTCGTTTTCCTGGTTCAATTTTCACATCAGAAAACTCTCCGCTCAACAAGTCATACTCTAATTGAATTTTCACACCAGCTGTATGACTACAGCCTCCGGCACCAGGATAAGTAGCTGCGAATCGATCTGGAACTTGAAAGGTTGTAGAATCAAGGATGCGAATCCGCTTAAAGTAAGCAGAAAGAGAATGAGAAATTGTAGATGATCCTCCAATTTTAGCTTGTAGAAGTGTAGTAAATACATTTCGAAAGAAGGCTACAGAAGCCGAGTTAAATCGTCGATTCAGTCCCTCAGGACTTAATAAAATTCCTGTTGAAGTTTCTAATTGACTACAAAGTTGAGTAAGAGAGGTTGTAGCGATTTGTTGATTTAACCATACACACAAAGATAAAAAATGGTGCCCATGGCACTTACGTTTTCGTTTCATTCCACCTGCTTCTATAGCTAATTGATTAAGTGTAGCGGGAGACATATATCGATATAACTCTTCGGCAAATAAAGACAGCTCTTGTTTTTGATGCATATTCATAAAAAGCACGTCACCCTTTCTCATTAACATAAGAGAAAAGTAACGTGCTTTTAAGTTTAAGAATAGTCTAAATCCTTAAGTTGATGGATGTGGGGTACAGGCACATCGCTATCAAGCTAACAAAACAAAATACCCCCTAAAACGAAAAAGAATTGTAGATTTGTAACACCTATTACATCTGTTCAAGATCCAGGATCATATGTAGCTGTTATGAAACTTGGAGAAAATTATTATTATGGTGGCAGCTTTAAAATTAAAAAATAATGAAAGTTAATTTCACTAATGATAATATTTTTGATATGATCAATGTATAATAAAAACATAACTCATGTAATAGTCTAGGCGGTATACTTGACCAACGGCCGCTTAGCTAATGAGTTATACCCCTTAGAAAAGGTACCTTGCAGCAGGGGTACCTTTTCTTTTATTTTCAGTGGTAAATTATTTTAAATTGTAGCTATATAGCTAAAAAGTATAATGATTATATTGTAATTGAAGTGTAGTATGTATCCCATATGAATATTTTTAAATATTAGAAAGAAAATCATTTGGGCGATAGCTGGAATCCCAATGATAGTTAAACATTGTATCCAATTATAGTTATACGTAGAGAGATGGAGTAATCCAAATGAGCTTCCAGATAATATTAAAGAGGCTGCAATTGAAGCTATGGGGCTTATTATGAATGAGCGTATGATCTTATGCAAAAAAAACAATATAGAGACAAACATAATGTTCTCTCCGATTAATTGAATTGCAATACCAGGTGTTTTGTGAAGCATATTAGTAATCCCTTCATTCCCAATGGGATGAGATGCTCCTCTGAATGTTGTAAAAGATATTAGTACGGCTAACAATAACAACATAATAGCATAAATAATAAAAGCACAGAAAAAAGAAATTTTTAGTTGCTGGAAAGTGATTTTTTTAGAAAACAAAAACCGTTGATCCCTCATTATAAATAGGAAAACTAATGAAATGGGAAAAGAAAAATAAAAAGATTTAATTAAGTATTGCATCCGTATATCTAATTCATTTATATAATTAAGCATGAATGATGGAAAAGGTATGTAAACAGTAATAATACAAAGTATGATAAGTATTAGAAAGTGCAGATACGTTTTAGTTTGTACTAAGCAATCTAAATATGTGTTGGCAGAACTTAATGCGTTTATGGTCTGCTTAAACTCTTTAGAAACTGCGTTAATAACACTCCGCCATTTTAATAAAAGTATATGTATTTAATCCATCATCTTATATGCCATTCTTCCCTAATTGTGTTAAATATAATCTCATCTCTACGCACATTATAAAATTTCACGTACCATATTTATTAATTATATTTAAAATATAGTCAACAAGGGGATTTCTATATTCCGGACGATATAATTTTTGAGAACCAATATTTTTGAAGCGTGGCATCAGTTTAAAACCAAGTAGATGACAAAAAGCAAAAGCAACGACACTTTGCCCATGTGTATCGACATAATTTCGATCTACTTCCATGTCCGTACAGTGACGAAGAACCCCTTCCATCATAGCTGCAACTTCCGAAGAAAGGCAGGATTTAAGCTGTGAATAGATACAAGCTGACTTTCGATCTGTATGCCAATAGATCATAACGCCCTGTCTTTTATAACGAGGATGCCATTCGTACAGCAAGTTCTGATCCCACGATCCAAAATGTTTTGAATCGGAAGCACATGCCGTAGTAGCTTCTCCCCATACTTCTTTCATACGGTTGCAAATGATATGGTTCGTAACCTCTGCATTCGCTTTACGTAGATGATCTTTATGTATAAATTTTTGACGGATGTATCGAAGTTCCCGATAACTATCAGTGTTGCTTCCAGCAGAGACAGCTTTCAGACCTGTATTGGTTCCAAGGCCAAATAAACTGAGAAGAAGTCGACGTTGAATTATTTTTCGATCTAAAATCTCTCGATCTGCCGTAGTCTTAAAATGCTTCGTAAATTCTGTGTGAAAATCGGTTTCTTTTAGCAAATCTAATAAGTTAATATCTGACCATCGATTCTTGATTTCACCTTTAATTTGAGCCAAATGGGGAGGATCAGGCTGTTTCTCTAAAGGAGAAACTCGAATCCAACCTTTATTATTTTTCGTCGTAATGACAACTTGTCGATTACTGTTCTTTTCGAATCCTTGATTCAATAGAGTTAACTTTTCCTTCATTAACCGTATGATTTCTGAAATAAACAGATCAGCTTCCAAAGGTACTTTCAATGCTTGAAAATGTTCTTCTTTACGTTCTTCAAAATCTTGAGGTAAGTCTTCATCAGGATTTCGATAACGATCAGCCCCCTCAATCCAAACTTCTTTACAACGAAGTCGAGTTCGAAGTGATTGAAGAACAGCAATTTCATAATTGATTCGATTCACTCTTTCAATCCCTTTGTTATCTTTTTCAATAATAATCCCTTTCCATCATCAAAACCTCCTATTATAATAGTTTTATTTCTGTCTCTCAAAAAGTTAAAAAGCCTGCCTGTATGTTTATATTAATTTTAAAATGTCCTTAGGTTCTTGTAAAATATATTCCGCATCTTTAAAAGCATCTTTTGTTTTTGATCCCCACGAGGCAAGAGCAAATTTCACACCAGCACTTTTTGCACATTGCATATCATATATAGAATCTCCAATGTAGATTGCCTCGTGACAAGGAACATCTAATCGTTTTAAGCAGGCTAATAAAGGTTCAGGATGTGGTTTATGTTTATCCGTATCACATGCGCAAATTGTATGTTCAAAATAACTACTTAAGCCAAATGGCTCAAATTCGTCTATTAATTCCTGTTTAGTTTTCGATGTCACAATGCCTAGTTTTATAGTACTTAGAGACAACATACCAATGATATCTTCAATTGACTTGAACACGGAGACTTCATGATTATAAGCTAATACAGCTTTACTCCATTTTAGATGAATAACGTCTATATTAGGCACATTCAATTTTTTTAAAGCTTCCTTCCCGGGGATACCCAATGCAAAGTCCAATGCATCTAATGTATAATCTTCATTTAATTCTTCTTTCAAAATTCTTTGTAACGATTTTAATATTGCTTTTTCTGTATCTAAAATTGTACCATCAATATCGAAGATAAGAGTTTTAACCAAATTAGTCCCTCCATTTTCAGTTCTATTCCAAGCGATTTTTTCACACCCTTTAAAGCTTTTTTCCTATATGTTCTCAGGTTTAAATTTTCTCTTAATGTCCATTGTAACAAAGTTCCAAATGAACTATCATTATTTTTAGTAAATGGAGGGGATTTTTTGAAAAGAGAAAATTTGAGGGTGTTTACTAAAATTTCATTCTTAACAGCATTAACTTCAATTACAATTCTACCAATATCCTTATATATGTTAGCAATGACTTCAAATGAAAATATAGTATCTATTTTAAAGGTTTCTATATCAGTTACATTTTTTTCTTCCTTATTTGCTATTCCTTTAAGCGTCATTTCAATGTTCAGTAAAGAGAATTTAACCAAAAGAATTTTTGTTTTATTGGGAAATTTATTACCAATCGGTCTTTTAACTTATGCTATAATTTTAGAATTTGTAGATGAATTCTTGTAGACTACACCTTAAAACAAAAAATAGCGAATTTAGGTTTAATAGCGTTTAACAGACTTAAGGTTACTTTTAAAGGGTTTAATGGGTTTCTATACTTAATGTATTGTCACATCAAATAAAAACCCTTAAAAATGAATCTGAGTGGTCATTTTTAGGTTTTTAAAAATGATTTTTAATATTTATGTAAATAAAAGGAAAAAGAATCCGTTTTATGGACCCTTTTTCCTTTTATTATTTTAACTTAATGTAATCTGTGTTGTCCTGATAATTGTTCCTCAGCCATTCGAACTAAGCGCTTTGTAATTTCTCCACCGACAGACCCATTTGCACGTGATGATGTATCAGGTCCTAGTGTGACTCCTAATTCACGGGCAATTTCATACTTCATTTGTTCAATAGCACTTGCTGCAGCAGAAATAAGAATTTCATTTGTATTACTTTCGCGTCTTTGAATATTCATAATTGCACCTCCACTATATTTGTATATAACATGTGCTTAATTATGATATTTATACGTAAGTAAACTATTTTCTTCTATTATTTTTAGGAGAACTCTTTTTCGTTCTCTCTTTACCATATTCCACTAACTGAATTTGAAACACATCTGAATCCTGAATTCCTAACACATTCATTTCTTCTCTAAATGAACGCCAGGACTCTACCTTTATTGATTTTTCTAGGCCATTTCTTAATGTGTAGATTCTTGAGTATTCTATAATTAAACCCTCCTTACACGTTAAATAATGTGTATTTAATTGTGTAAAAAAGACATAATTAAATAATTTTTCATATTAAAATTTCACACCAACATATCCGCAAATGTAGTCCCCACATTATTCTTTCGTTTCATATGCTTCTCTAAATAGATCTTTGTTGTTTGAATATTTTCATGCCCAAGTGTTTGCATTAAATGATATAAATCCGCATTTCCTTGTTCAACTGCCATGATTGCAAAAGCATGACGGAATGTATGTGCCGTTACAGGATTTTCACGATACTTTAGAAAATCTAAATTTGTCTTTTTTATCATATCTGTTACCTGGTTGGATAACGTTTTAGGATTATAAAAGTTTCCTCTTTGATTAATAAATACAGGACTTTCATCTCCACGATTCAATACAGTTTGGAATCCTCGTCTTCGTCTCATTTCGCTAATACATTGGAATAAATGCTCAGGAATGAAAAGTTCACGTACTTTATCCCCTTTTCCTGTGACTTTTAACCAATACTTTCCGTCATAATGTAAGTCTTTCACTCTCGCAGTGCACAATTCTTGAATTCTTGCACCGGTACTTGCTAGAGCTAGTAAAATTGTATAGTTTACTAAATGCCCTTGTTCTTTATAAAACTCTAAAATTTTCATCACTTCATCATAGGATAGGTCTCGATTTGGCCGATCCTGTTCATTTACATTCGCTCGCTTCAGTTCTTCATGAAGAGGCTTTTCAATGTAAGAAAAAACGTGAAGATGTTTTAGAAAAGAACGAATGAGCACTGTTTTCTTCGCAAGCGTTGCGACCGCGTACGTATCTCCGTTTCTACCGTTCTCTACCTGCTTCAACCAAGCATTATATTTACGAATATGCCAAGGTTGCAATGTTTTTAATAAAGAGTCGTTTTGCTGTACCTCTTCCCCATTCAATTCGAATTCCTCTGCGTGCTGCACCATGCACTGACAAAATGACAAGATTTCGGACACATAACTCTTTTTCGTATCCTCTTTTCTATTCTTCTTTTCATCCATATCTTTTTGTAAATGCACAAAATGATAAATGACTTCTATATCACTTAAATACGTATATTTACTCTTTCCCTCTTTTTCTGCAACCTCCATCTTCTCTTCCACTTTATCTACATAACGATTGTTATGCAAAAATGGAATGATGCAACTTATATTCTCTACATATGTATCCATATACTCACTTTGATTGTTTATAATAGGTACATTTTCTTTTGAATTGTTATTACCCATAATTAGAATTCACCTCTCCTATTGAAGATTATGAATATAATTCTTTATATTATCTATACGTATTATTTTATTTCACTTCTATCTATTATACAAATGATAATTCATTTTCTTTCTGTAAGAACGCTACATTCTTCTCTATCTAAACATGCATATATTTTTTTATAAATTATTAGTAAATAGATATCATTTAATAGTTTATACATTAGATTTCAAATCCATTTTACAAGGAAGATAAATTTAAAATTAAATTAAGATATAAATCAAACCTAAAATTCCTTAAAAATATAATAATTTATAAGAACTTTAATAAATTTCATTTCTCATTTTAAATATATCCCATATTCTGATATTATATATACATATCTAAAACACTAGTAAACAATAGTTATGGAGGTGTCCTTTCATGACACAAGATTTATTGTTCATTACAAAACCTACTGTAACGACAAAAGAGGCAGCCGACTTATTAGGAGTAACGGTACAAACAATTTTAAAGAAAGAAAAAGATGGATTAATAGAATGTGTATATAAAGATAACTGGAAGCAATTCGGTAGTAAGATTTTTTATTTAGAGGATATTGAACGTTTAAAAAATAACGAAGAGATTGAGGGTTATAGTACAAAAGAAGCAGCTGAGATTCTTAATGTAGCACCATCTACTGTCTTTACATATATCAAATCTGGAAAACTACCTGCTTCAAAGATTGAAAGACGTGGAAAAGAAGTATATATCATCGATAAAGATGACCTTGAAACTTTTCAACTTACTTATGAAAAAACTACATCAAAAGAGCGAAAAACATTCATTACTAAGATTCAAGACGAAGATATATATTTATATCAATTATTAACACATCAACATACCGGAAAAATAGCGAGAGTAATAGAAATCAATGGAGCAGACGGTAAGATTCTTACAGAAGACGAAGAAATTTTCCCTCTATCCACGTATAAAGAACATGATTACTCCTTTGAACCTTTCCGTAAGCAAGCTGTAATTACAAAACGAGGGTATTTATCTTTTTCATTAAAAAAACCTCAACTATTTAATTCCATTACTTATAATTTAATAAATTTATTTTATAAAGAGCTAGGAGTCACAAATATGCGATTGAGTGTTTCATCTGATACTATTAAATTAGAAATTAAACCTTTCGTATTAAAAGTTGATCCGTTGCAATTTCAAGAAGAGATTAAATACTTACATTCTCATATGAAATCCGGTACGATACTTCCACATGTTGAAGGAATTTACTTTAAAAGTAATGTAGAGCCATTAACTTTTCATGCAGATCATGAATTTAAGCAGAAAATAGTTCAAATGGCAGCGAGTGCAGGTATAGGGCAGGAAGAATTCTTATTGCAAGCTGTGAAATCTTATATAAAAAATTTAGAACAACAGTAAATATTTATTAAGAAGAAAAAGCGTAGGAATTTAATCTTTCTACGCTTTTTAAAATATTCAATTTAGATATTCATTTCCATGAGATCACTTAATAGAAATTTATATTATTATTTTAAATAAAGACAATCTTTGTCGTAATACATCATATTCTATATGAATTTATGTAGAAAACATAATTAAAGGAGAACTGAACATGCTAAGACATATAGCTAGTTTCCTAATTGGAACATTTGTTATGATAATTGGTTACGTTTGGGTTATTCCCTACACCCTTGAAGCAATTGACAGTAATGTAAGCTATATTACTCATCACAAAAAGTACTTTAGTAAGTTATATGAATATGACATTAACCTTTGGATCATTGCAATGCTTATATTTTGCATTTTTACTGCGATTTCTGTTCTTATACTCAAGTTACCCGATTATAAGAAAAATAAAAGCACTCCTATAAAAAGATATAGTCAAACAAATCGGCAAAAAAAAAGCAAAGAGAAGGCCTCGAAAATAATTATTTTTTATGTTAGGGTTTTTACTTATAAAAATATCTTAGCGTATAAAAATCGCGTTTTTACGTTGGTACCCCTTAATATAAAATTGAAATATAGCCGTACCGTTTATAAAAAAGTTGAATCAAAATGTTATTATGTCAGTTTTCCTACTTCCACTAACTGGCAGTTTAATTTAATAAACGATGTTATAATTTAAATCAATTAGGGGGGATAAATTTGAAGAAGAAATCTATTGTTCTTTTATGCTTGTTAATTTTCAGCATGTTAATAGCATATTATTTTTATCAAAAAAATCAAAATGAAGAATTCGTTAGATGGGGCGATAGTATACATACTGTTAACACTGAAATATTAAAAGAGAATGATATTGAATACAAAATTGAAAACGATAAAGTTTATATTCCAAAAAGTTCTCTTAGAAAAGCAACATTTTGCTGTTCCTAATAAAAATACAGAGTTAAGTTATAATTCTAATGTTTGATTTAAAAAATGTTTTAGACTATAGAAAAAAGTATTAACCTATTAAAAAATAGTTGTAGACTGAAAAGGTGTTTTCTATATGTGAAAACACCTTTTATTTCTGTAACTCCATTTATAGTATCCATTTTCCTAGTGAGAATTTTCCGAATGTGTAAGTTTGAAAACATCACGTTCCGGAATGTGTTTATATAGCATGTTTTCTTCTTTGACAAGAATATCATAAGAATGATAGTCGTGTTCAATCGAGCCGCCAAAATCTCTAATGTCAATTATTCCGACGAGCATCTTATTTCCGAATTTAAATGAAACTTTTTCACCTAATTGGAACTTCATTGGTGGAAGATCTTTATCTTTACCTTTTTCCCAATACATGAGCTTCACTCCTAACATTTTTTAAGCCAAGGCACCAACAGCATTTAAACTAATACAAAAAATAAAATAAACTATCCATTTGAACTGCTCATTTAGTCGGGTAAGCGGGGGGCATCGCTGCCCCCAACTCCCCTCAGAACCGTACGTGACAGTTTCCCATCATACGGCTCAAGCCTTCTTTTTATCCGATTTCAGTCCCTTTAGTATAGGCAAGGTAAGTGAACTAATTTTAAGTTTAAATTAGACAATATGAGGTGTTGCGGAACAGGCATGTCTTTTACGACTACCTTTTCCCCGTTTTGTAGTGGAGTTTTGCAGATAGCGCAGCGGTAACCTTGTTTTCTAGCCAGCTTCATTCTATCCATCGTGTTTTCCGTATCAAATACCTTACGGTCTCTTTTTTCCCAGTATTCTTTCAATGTTGGGTCATCAGGACTATTTTTGAATTTCACCATGTTGTGTCTCTCAATCTTAATCCATGACATATGTAAGAGTTGGATATTTGTTTTCGGGCAGGTTGGTGTCCAAGCATTTCCACCATGATGTGGATGCCTGTAATATCTTGCATATATCCATTTCCACGACTTCTTTGGATGGAGCTGTCGAAGATGTTTGCCGATTCTCCAATAGATATAGCTATCCATTGTACCAAAGATTTTCTTAGAAACGACATGTTTCCAGTATTGCCCGTATCCTCTGATAATAGGATTAAGCACTCGGATGATTTCTCCGATGGGTTGACCCCTCATGACACGTAAAGTATCTCCAATTTTCTTCTTCGCTTTCTGTCTACTGCCCTTACTTGGTTTGATGAACAGTTTATTCCCCTGTTCAGTTTGGTACTGCCGAATCAAGAATCCTAGGAACTCAAATCCTTCCTCAATATGTGTAACCTTCGTCTTTTCAGGGCTTAATTCCAATCCCCTGTCCTTTAAGTAGGGACGAAGTCTCATATATACAGAGAGTGCTTGTTCTTTTGTCTCCGTTAAGACCACAAAATCATCTGCGTAACGGATAAGGGTAAATTTGCAAGCAGGATTCATAATATAACTATCATTAGCTTTATAGTTTTTCTTGTAAGTAATTCCCAAGGTTTCTTCCATTCCATGAAGGGCAATGTTAGCGAGAAGTGGCGAGATAATTCCTCCTTGCGGAGTACCTTCTTGCGTTTCCGCGAAAAAGCTTTGCTCCATGTATCCCATCTTGAGCCATCGCTTCAATAGTTTTCTTCCTGGGAAGTAAGAAGTTTGTTTGAGTATCCACTCATGGTTGAGATGATCAAAACAGCCCTGAAAATCTCCTTCAACTATCCATTTCTTCTTTGTGCCCCCGTTGATTCTATTGAAAATGCTTCGTATGGCATCATGGGTACTTCGCTTAGGACGAAACCCGTAAGAAATAGCTTCAAATCTGGCTTCCCACTGTGGTTCAAGGGCATTTCGCACTATATTTTGATATACCCTATCCTTTATAGTTGGGATGCCCAACGGTCGCAATTTTCCGTTTTTCTTCACAATGTATATACGTTTTGCTGGTTTTGGTCGGTGTTGTAGCGTATTTAACTTTTTGAGTTGCTCATAGAGAAGATTTCTTTCTCTGCGACTCAAGGCTGTATGTTCATCAACACCTGCTGTTCGCTTTCCTTTATTCTGCTGTGTTACTCGTCTAATTGATAACAGTAAGTTTGCTTCGCTTCTCATGAGTAAGCGTTGAAGTTTTCTTACCTTTCTTTGTTGCTGTAACTGTTCGGCACGGTAAATTCTTTGTCGTAACTTCGTCACATACATCTGAACTGCTTTCCAGTTTGTATACGAGACGTGCGCCGACGCTCGTTCTGAGGTGTTCATAACTGCACGCTCCTATTCGTCAGAAGATAACTTACAAATGTATTTCCATGTTGAAGACCTATAAGAAGTGGGCTCCCTTTCAGGCTTGTCATGGGTTTGTCCGTAAGGACGACAATATCCGCTCAGTTATACATATTTCTATGCTTTCCTGTTTCCTTTCGGCTAGCGGCTTTTGCTTTCTCTTATATCCTTTACCCTCTGCCACATCGTTTGACTTTACAGTCATCCTACTGCTTGCGCAGATGACATAGGGCTTACCAAGTTTCACATTCCACAGATACGACAGGGTTAGGTGGACTCTTTACTCCGGATAAGTTGCGGGATGCAACGCGGCAGTATTATGAGAATGCCTTTCCTCTTATCAAGACCTGGGTAGAGCTGTACATTATCCCAAGCTAACGATTACGAAGCTTACGAGCCTTCACTCTCGTTCACCGTACCTGTCTTCTCCTAGCGGTATTCCGAGTCATGTACAGACTCTCTGTTTCCACATTTCCTCATGCAACCCACGAGCCCGTTACCAAGTCCGCAGTTTCGGATGGAGATAGACTTTGCATCTAATCTAGTAGCAGAAGCTACCCTGTGGGAATGCGACTTCTTGTCGCACCATAATTATCGATATAGGAAGTTCTATTTTAGTAAACTCATAGCAACTACAATACATCCAACTATAAATAATTCTTTTTTAAATATGTATTTTTATCTTTACTTAGGATATGCTATAGTCTTTTCCTTAAAAATGTTTCCATAATATCTCTCTTAAATCTTTCATAATTGAACTGAAAAGCGATATTATGTGTTTTATAACCTGGATTTGTCACAAAACGAAAGTCTGCGATACTTTGACCAAATCCTTCTCCTAGATCGGGAATTACTTTGATGGGCACTTTTGACAGACGAACTGCATCTGGATTCAACAAATACCATATTGTTACAAAATCATGCATAGGGCTTCCTCCTATGCCAGGATTCGATTTAGAGTAGAAATTATAGTAGTAGTCTAACATAGGTTTGATGATGAGTCCTGCAAGGTCTTGTGTATTCCGGTGAAATGCATCAATTTGTTGAACCATTTCAGGTGTAACAATCGCGTGTTGGGTGACGTTTAATGGAATAATTGTCAAATTCTTCGCATGCTGCAGAATTAAGTTTGCTGCATAAGGGTCTGCGTAAAAGTTAGCTTCAGCCACAGCAGTCACGTTTCCGGGGTAAAAAAAGGCTCCACCCATGCAAATGTATTCTTTCACATTCCGCATTGCTTCTAAATTCAAAATAAATGACGTAGCCAATGAGGAAAGTCTTCCCAAATTGATAATTGTAAGATCGTCTAAATTTGAGTTTATAATTTTGTAAATATCATTCATGGGATAAATTGGATAAGGGATTTCAGGTGGAATGATAGGTCCTAGTCCTACTTTTCCATGTACTTCAGGAAAATATTGAACCAATATACCTGTTAAAGGTACAGAAGCACCGAGAAATACGGGTATCTCTTTTCTTCCCGAAATATACTTCAAATAGTTAATATTTTTTATAGCATTCTCTCTCGATACATTTCCATAATCAGCTACAATCCCCACAAGTTGGATATCATTACGAAAAAAGGTGTACAGAATAGCAAACGCATCATCAATTCCCAAATCTGTAAACAAGAGAACTTTTTTGGGCATATATTTTCCTCCAAAAGCCATAAAATTTTATTTTTACTAAGGATGTAAAGAATAGGCTTGTACTATATTTGATATATATTTTATATATTCTTCAATAGTACATTCTGTTCATCTATAACTTTAGATATCTTATATGTGTTTGCATCTAAAATAGTATTTTTGTTTTGTATATCATATTCATGTGAAGTTGACATAACGTCTCATTATCAGTAGCAATAAAAAAGGGGATTCCTTACTCACAAAAGTGATCCCCTTTTTTATTTTCCATAAAGCTATTCATCTTTTTATGCATTCCTATTATGGCGCGGTTTTAGGTTTCGCATTTGTTACTGAATGAAACGAATAACTGTATAAAATCTTGCATTCTCTTAGCCTTTTCCCAAAAATGCTGACTGTAACCCTACTATGTAAAAATAAAAATAGATACTACTCTTATTTTATCTTTACAGTTTCTTTCGATAAGTATTTAAAAGCTGTATCAAAATATTCCTTTTTCCCCCAAGTATCTGAATTCCCAATTACTACAAAGTATTTCTTTGCTCTGCTTGCTGCAACGTTTAATAGATTTGGAGTACTGGACGCCCAATCTAACGGTCCTGTTCGCTGATCATCTACTCCCAAAACTAAAATAACTAATGGAGCTTCCTTTCCTTGGAAAGTATGAACCGTTCCGATTTCTATTTTTTTGTTTTCTACTGCATTTTTGTTTATCTGTTTTAATTTTTGAACTACACTTACAAAAGGTGAAATAATGTAGCAATCTTTCCCTGGATTATTTTGCGTAAACTTATTAGCAATCTCAATCGCTTTTTGTCCTTGCTCAGGAATATAGTGGTTTCCTGAACCAGTAGTTCTTCCTCCAATATTAAACCATTGACTCATGTACATTGGACCCTCTACCATATCTTTGTTCTTAGTCGCATGTAACATCTTGTCTTGATATGTTGTTTTATTACATATCTCAAACATAGGGCTGTCACAACGTCTATGTACACGAAGCGGTGAGCCCAACCACTTTGTGTTATTTTTGGAGTCACTCATTGTTCCGCCATATTTGTTATTAAGATCAGCAAATTCTTGTACACTTACTTCACTTCTAGTTAAATGATAGAAAAATGAGCTTTCACTCGTAATTCCAGCACTTTCATTTGCTATTAATTTGAGCTGATCATCACTCAACGTTACAACCGGAGGTATTTGTAATGGATCACCTACCACTACAACATTTCTGGAACGCCAAATGGCTCCAATTGCAGATTGTGGTGTAGCTTGACCTGCCTCATCAATAAACAGCCAACCAATATCTTCCGTTTTCAAATCCCTTAAAAATCTTGAAACAGAAGCAAATGTTGAAGAAATTATAGGTGTAAGTAGGAATATAGTATCAAACATCGCTTGGATGAAGTCTTCCCTTTGCTTTTCATTAATTTGAGAATCAAGATTCGTTTTTTCTTTCCCACCTAAAAAATAAGCCCTTGCTAAAGTTAAATTTTTTTCTATTTTGTCCTGGTTTTCAATTAAGAAAGTACAATATTCATCCATCATTGTTTTGAATAGCTTACTCCGAACACAATTAATTCGATCTTCTTTATTATCACCATCAATATTAACAAATTGTTTTTGTGATGATTGCCATTTTTCGTCATCTATATCATCAAAGTCATCGTTTACTTGCGCGGTTTTAATCATACTTGATATCTGTTTTTCTAAACTATCAAAGGAATACTCAGCACTAGCATGTATATTACACAGATTATTAAGCTCATCTGAAATATTTTGAAAATATTCTTTTATATTTGCTGATTTCCCCATTGCAGCTGATATTTTCCCCCAGCAACTTTCATTCTTGTTATATCCTAAATAAGTGTAATTATTTTTTATTAATTCCTCATCTTTAGGCAAATCCATACTTATGTTTTCAACAGCAGCATTATTATTTGATGTAACTAAAATACGATATTCTTTAAGTTTTGAATGAAAAGAATAATAATAATCCTCTTGTCCCTCAGAAAATTGTATTTTTGTAAATAAATTTTGTGTTTCCTTTAAAAACTTTACCTTTTCAAAAATAATATTTGCAAATACATCTTTTAATAATGTAGTTTTACCTGTACCTGGAGGACCGTTTACCGAAAAAATAAACCCCTCCTTTTCCTTTGAATTTGCAATAATAAGATTTAAAGCTACCTGCTGCATTAAACCTAGCGGAAAACCTGAAGGCCATCTCGTAATTGGAATATCTCGTAAAATCCTTTTTATTTCGTTAATACTCTCATTATTAAAAAAGTCTACTCTTTCACCTGAGTTTTTTAATGTTTCCCAGTTATCTAAGGCAAGATATGTTTTTAATGCTTTACCTATCTTTTCATATTTAATGTTATATTTTACTTTCTCCAAATCTTCAATATAAAAACTGTTTACTCCTACATATTCTTTGTATGTAAGTCGAATATTTTTCTCATAATCCTTATCACTAGAAAATCGAAATACTCCTTCTTTATCGAAGTGGCTATGTTTTATGTATGATTTTAATATACTTTGAATGTTCCGAGAAAGTTCTAACCAATTTTTATATCTAACATGTATAAACTTTATACTCTTAGCCAGTTCCACGTGTTCTTCTGACTCATTAAACTCTAAGTCATTACTAATTTTACTGTAATTTTCACTTTCAATTACCGACGTTATTGTACTTATTAAATCCAACTCTAAATCTTTTAAACTTTTTCCAGGGCGAAGAAAATATTTAATTATAGGACTAACTACCACACTAGATTCTAACGTTTTATCCTTTATTGGTTTTAGCATATGATCTAACTGAATATGAATAAGAAAACTATTAGGAAATCCTTGAAAATCAGTAAAACTAATTTTCTTATTAAATTCGTTGGAAAAGTATCTTAGCACTTCTTCTTTTGCAACAGGTAAATAGAATAAAGATGCTTTTGCATCCATTAAATACTTACCTTTTGCACTTTCCCCCTTTTTTTGTAGAAACATTTGCATATAATTTTGAGGTGAACCATTGGGTCTTATAAAATCAAAGTAATCAAGCTTAGGTTCTTTATGAAAATAATTTTTAAAGTTAAAAAGGCTTAATGATTCTTTATCACAATTCATAAAATTAAAATGTTCTAGTTCAATGAAATAATTCATTACTTTTGAGGATACTTCCTTATAATCACTATTTTTAATTTCTTTCTTTTTACTATTAAAAATTAAAGAAAAAATTTTCTTTAAACCACTCATTATTAATCTCCTTTGATAAAACAAGATATTATCTAAATTATACCAAATATCCTATTGAAATATAGTCTGATTAAATCAAATAATTTCCAGTAATGAGCCATCTTTATATATTGTGATTTCTTGGGTTGATAGTGTTGAGGTAATACCTCTTTTTTGTGGATTTAAAATAAAGGTTAACTGTTATAAAAAAGTTGTAATGCTTTTTCTCTTACAAAATAAAAGGTGTCCACTATATGAACACTTCATGTTATTATAGGTAAGCTATATTAATTTAGATTGATATGTAGGTGAAACTAATGGAAAACGAACAACTTGAACAAAAGTACGACCTTAGCAAGATATACACTTACACAGAGCATCCTGATAAGATCAGCGGCCGCTGTGATAATTGCGGCAACACCGCATTTAAAAGTTCCGTTAAAGATTTCATCTTCTTAAGAGAATGCCGTCAATGTGGTATGAAGAAAATCATATAGCCCTATCCCCAGGGCTTTTTTCTTTGTAAAATAAATGCAACCCAATTGATATAAATTATAATTATCTTTACCTTCCAAACAACTCATTATTGGATAAAACCCGAATTAATTATATATCAATATAATCAATTGAATTTTCGGAATTGCGTAAATTCCTTTGACTCAATTTGTAACTTCCTGTAAAATATTATACATATAAAGGGAATTTTCTAGGGGTCTATAGAAGTAATATACATTCCTTTTTAACATGACAATAGGGTTTGGAGAGGGAGAGACAAAAATATCATGAAATATTTGAAGAAAAAATCGGGGAAAATTTTATTGGCAACTGGATTAGCATTTTCTATGGCAGCTTGTGGTATAACTGATAACAAAGAAAAAACAAATGCGGAATCTAGTAAACAACAAAACAATAACAATAGTGAATCAAACAACTCTAATGGCAATAATAACAGTAACAGCAATTCTAATAATTCTAATGGTAATAATAACGGCAATAGCAATTCAAACAACTCTAATGGCAATAATAACGGCAATAGCAATTCAAACAACTCTAATGGTAAAAATAACAGTAACAGCAATTCAAACAACTCTAATGGCAATAATAATGGCAATAGCAATTCAAACAATTCTAATGGTAATAGTAACGTGAATAACAACACTAATACAGGTAATGAGTGGGACACTAATAGTAGTAATAATAATTCTAACAGTAATCAACAAAAACCAAATCAAAATCAAGAGCAATCGTCTACAAGTGTTACTTTAGAACAACATGGAATTATTGTTACAGTTCATAAAGTTGAACAAGCTGATAATATCGTTCGTGTAAAATACACAATTAATAACACTACAAACCAAACTATTTTTTCCGGTGCACCTGGAGCTAAAATAGAACAAAACGGTAAAAGTACAATACCATCAGATTTCAAAGGGAATTGGGATCAAAAAGGATATATTGCCCCTCATACAAGTGTAGATGGAACAAACCTTTATACATTGGACAATATGACAAATGAATTTGACTTTAAGATTAGACCCGATTTTGAGGATGTAAAGAATAATCCACTCGTTGAGAATTTTATTTTAAGAGTAAAAATGCATTAATTAAAAATACAATAAAAGAAGATCGAACTAGATATCCTTTCTAGATTGATTTTCTTTTTTTATATTCTCAAGGAATATTCCTCTTCACTGCAACTCATTGCTATTTGTATAAGAGCAAATGGGATTTGATAAGGACTGCGGGTTGTATGCAGTCCTTTTTCGTTACAATAAAAAAGGAAATAGAAAATATCAGGGTTATAAGGAATTGAAAATGGTAGAATAATATGTTACTTAGTAATGGGTGGACGGTAATCGGCGTGTAGGGTATACAGGAAATCAAGACATGGGGAATCACGTTTGCGGTATCCTTACCCTATCCCATTGTTGGTTTGTAATAAAGTCACGATGTTTAAAAAAAAAGATGCGATGTTTATAATAAAGTCGCGAAGTTTTGAAAAAAGTTTTATTGCAGATCTATAAAATAGTTGTCGCTAAAGATGGTGTGAATTGGAATTCCACTCCATCTATTCTTTTTAATCTTGTATAATAAATATAATGATATTTATATATTTTATATTAAACAATCAAATAGGAGGATAAATGATATGTTAGATAAATTAAAAAATCATTTTAAAGATGTAAATTTAGTATGTTGACAATGTGGTAAAACAATCGAACATGGTGAACAACTTGTAGTTTCTTTAGTATTACCTGAAGAAAAATAGATGCCTGTTGGACAATTAGATAAAGTATTAGCTAAGAGAGCAAACGAAATTTTATGTAGTAAATTTAGATAATACTGAAACAGGAATGAATCTTCACTACTGGCTTGCTAAAATAATCAAATTTATTATAAAAACACAATAAATATGCACAAAAATAGAAACTATTTTAATCAATCTTTTTTCAAAATAGCTTCTATTTTTTACTGTAAAGTAAGGGTTCGGACGCACTTTTTAATCAAACTTTAATTTAAAGATACATTACCTTTTACTGGAATTGAAATGGCGTTTTAAATTACATAAAAAAAGAGGATCTAGTTATAATGCTAAATCCTACTCCTTATCTTATTTAAAGCCATGCCTTTTTAAGTAATTTTACTCCTAAAGTAATATCTTTGTGCGATAAACCTCCAAAAGCTAATTTAATAATTGGTCTATCAATATAATTATTAGCGAAATATCTGGATGTCGGACCAACCTCTACACCCTTTTTATATGCCTGTTTTATTAACCAATCCTCTGATTTTTGCAGATGCACCTTTATGAGTAGATACAATCCTGAATTGTGACCAATAATAGTTATATAGTTACCGAAATGTTCGTTTAAGGTAGAAGTTAAATGTTCCATTTTTTTTTTATAAATATTACGCATTCGTTTTATATGTCTATACCATTCATTCTCCTTCATAAATTTTGCCATAGCGATTTGATGTATCGTTGATGCTGTATTTTCAAAACCTTTAAAGTGTTCTTTATATCTTATTTCTAGTTCTTTTGGCAAGGCCATATAGCTTAACCTTAGACCTGGCAAAAATGATTTTGAAAAATTACCGATATAAATTACCCTCTTTTGATCAATAGATGCTAATGAAGGAAATGGACGTTGTGTATATCGAAATTCACTATCATAATCATCTTCTATTATATATCCCTTCTTTTTTTTAGCCCATTGAATAAGGTGTTGTCGTTGTTGAATAGACATACTTACTCCATAAGGGCTGTGATGAGATGGGGTTACATACATTAGTTTAGCTTTTAAATTTCTTAACTCGGATAAATCAATACCGTTTTCATATACCGGGAGAAATTCAAAAGCAAAATGATGTAATTTAAAAACTTCTCTAGCGCCCCAAAAACCTGGATCTTCTACAATAACGCTTGAGAAATCACTTTTTAATACATGACCAATATAAGTTAACATTTGTTGTGTACTACTGCCTATAATGATAGATTCTTTATCTGTATTCAATCCCCTAGACTCTAATAAATATTTTGCGACTTGTTCTCTAAGAATTGATTCCCCAAATGGGTCACCATATGTATATAAAAGGTTTTCTTCCATGGAATTATTTACAAATCTTTTCCATGTGTTTTTTGGAAACATTTCTTTTTCCACTGTATCTACTTTGAAGTTAATGGAAATTTCTTTACTGATTTGTTTCTCTGCTTTTTGTCTAACTTTTTTTCTTCTTTGATATAAATTTGGTTCTAATTCATTAACAAAAAAACCTCTTCGATTTTCACCGTGAATATATCCTTCAGCTGCAAGTTGTTCATATGCTAATAATGTTGTATTTCTACTAACATGAAGTGAATCTGCAAGCTGACGTATTGAAGGTAACGCTTCATCTTTTTTTAATACTCCCTTTTCAATAAGCAATTTAATATTTGTATATATTTGTTTATATTTAGGAATGCTTTTCTCAAAAGTAAACAAGTAGTTTTTCATATCGCCCTCATCTGACATGTCTTTTTTTTGAAATTGTACCTTTATACATGTCAGTTAACATCTTATAATAATACTAGTTAATTCACAAGCTATTATATTATTTTAAAAAGGAGAAACAAATGCGTATTCATTTTATTATTCATGAAGTATTTGAAGGACCAGGGGCTTTTCTGACATGGGCAGAGATGAATGGACATGTGATCAGTTATTCAAGAGTTTACGAACAAGAACAACTTCCTCATAATATCGAAGACATAGATTTACTCATTGTATTAGGTGGACCACAAGGCCCTAGTACAACGAAAGAAATGTGCCCACATTTTGATGCAGCCGCAGAAATATCTATCATCAAAAAATGTATAGAGGCTAACAAAGCTATTATAGGAGTTTGTTTGGGTGCCCAGTTAATTGGTGAAGCCTTAGGTGCACCTTATGAACATAGTCCAGAAAAAGAGATAGGAAGCTTCCCTATTACTTTAACTGAAGAAGGAAAAACGAATGAGCTTTTCTCTCATTTCGCTACTACCAGTAGGGTTGGACACTGGCATAATGATATGCCTGGTTTAACTAAAAACAGTAAAATATTAGCGTTTAGTGAGGGGTGTCCAAGGCAAATTGTGGAATATAGTGAACTCGTTTATGGTTTCCAATGCCATATGGAGTTTACTTCTGAATTAATAGAGTTATTGATTCAAAATTCTGAACAAGAACTAGAAAAGTATAAGGAAAATCGTTTCGTTCAGTCTCCAGAGCAATTAAGAAATAATGATTATACAACAATGAACCATCAGTTATATACCTTTTTAGATAAACTTACTAGCCGTTATCAGATAAAATATTAATTGTTTTACTAACTAAAAAATAGTCATATTAATTACGTCCTCTATGGAAAATATAATACTATGATATTGCAAAGGTTTTAGAAGTGCCTATCGAGGCTCTGTTTTGCTTGAACATTAGATTAATTCTAGTACAAGTAAGTAAATTTTTGTAATTGATATGTTCATAAGTTTTGTTCAATCTTTTTTATAAAATCTACATTCAAACTTTTAACAGGGGAATCCATTTTGATTAATCTTTTTTCAAAATGGATTCTTTTTATTTAATGTAAAATGCTATTTTGAAAGGTATTTCTGATCAGACTTTATTTCAAAGTAACACCCATCTAACTTGCAACACGTTTGCGGTATCCTTACCCTATTTACTCCAACTTGCAACACGTTTGCGGTATCCTTGCCCTTTTCCATCTAACTTGCAACACATTTGTGGTATCCTTACCCAAATCACAATAACCAGTAGCTTAAGACTTTTAATATAATATTAAAAAGCGGATATGCTTAAACACATATCCACTTTCAACTACGTATATTTTTCACCTTAAACATACTTTTTTCCTATTTATATACTTACCTTCGCTTCTCCAATATCCTGCTTTTTAATTAAATCTAAGTAAAAATGTGAGACAGTTGTGTTGTAATAAGGAGAAATAAAAATAAATGATAGATTAAATGTAAACATTCCGATAAATGCGGCTAATAAAAACCATCCTATAAATGATAACCAAAGAACAAATAACTTTAGCTTTTGTCCTTTCATTATTCTTTTACTTTCTCTCAATGCTTCACTTGCTGTATAATCAGGGTTCTCTACTAATATGTAATACGACATGGAATAAGAAAAATATTTAATAATACCTGGAACAATTAATAAGAGACTCCATAAAAAAAGAAAAATAGCTTGCATCAAACCTAATTTTATTGATTTAAACAAATTCTTCTTTTTAAATCCTGAAAATATATCGTCTACCTTAACTTCTTCTTGTTTCCCTAAGTGTAAAGTAAAAACAGAATATCCATAATTAAAGATACCTTGTATAACACTGTAAATTAGGAAACATACCACCCATAAACCAATATAACTTAGAATAAGTACAGCAAGTGCTACTGGATCTACTTGTGGTTCTCCACCAATTGAATAAATAAATAATGCATCAGGGCCAATTATCCCGATAAACAGTACAAATATTAAATACATAAAAAAGGCGATTGCTGATGCACTTAAGGTCGGTACAAAATAGAATAAAGCTGATACTCCTATACCTAATCCCCATTTCCCATCTAACGAATTCAGTGCTGCTTTCTTAAAATTTCTTGTCATTCTTGTATTCCCTCCTTTTTTCTTATTTTGCTTTACTAAAAACATAAAAGAACTTGTAGCAGGCCCCGCTACAAGTTCTTTTAACCAAATACTTTAGCTCATCGAAAAATTATTTATTCTACACAATCGGGGGTAATGCCTAAAATATGGTTTGTTAACATCATTATATAACATATTTATGAATTTTTGTTAAAAATTCTATATATTTAGACAGATTATTCTCTACTTTTTTACCTGTTTTTTTCATATAGTTTTATCTATTAAAGATACGTAAAGATCAACTGTACTAATTGAATCCAAAGTTTATTTAATGAATATGAAAAGACCACCTACAAAATTTCATAGGTGATCTTTTTTGTGATTTTGCACTTGTGCACTTCTTTAAAAATATATCACAAATTCGTCTAGTCTTCTAAACATTTGAATCTATAGATTGAATACCTTCCCACATTCTAAACTAATGTCAATTAGATCTTTCTAATAAAAATTTGTTTTGTAAAAAAGTTTCAAGCTTACTAAAATCTGTAGAAGAATATAATAAACTCATTCCATTAATGAATTCATGTTCAACTCGTTTCTCTCCCTCATTGGGGAGACAATGATGTGAATCCTTATATAACTGAAACATATTCCACGGTACTGCATCGGAAACATCAAATTTACTTTGTAATTTTGAACAAAGACCTTTAGTTGCTCCACCTTGAACAGGAAAAGCAAAATTTTTATAAAGTACGGCTGTTTCAGCAGAGTAGTTATCCACTTTAGTTGAGAAGTAACTGACGCCATCAAAAAATCCTTCATATCTTATAAACTGCAATAATAGTTGTGGGATAATATATTCGGGTTTGAATGTGTCAGTCGTATTTTTTACACGTATAGAGCATGCTGCCATTAAAGGCCAAATAATTAGATAAGAAATTACTTCATTTGGTTCCTTCAACCTATCCGCAAATAAGGGTTTTCTCTTAATTGTACCGAAATCATAGAATTTCTTAGTTATCTTCTCTATAAAAACAACAGGTGGGGTAGATAAATCTATATAACTTATATCATCCGATTTAAATACTGAAGTCTGAACCGTATTTAAATCCGGTTTATTAAGTTCTTCCCAGCAGGTTAAAGGCGAGCTTCCTAAATAGATACATGGTACCCCAGGAATACTGTATCTATTTGTGCTGACTATTCCCCGAAGTTCTAACGGTATATGAAACATTTCTTCACTTGTAAATACATGATCCGTACCGACTCGCATTTTATAGAGGAATTCATTGTCAAAGTTTTGAAGTGTTTTTATATGATTAAAATGATTTGGTATAGACACGTTATTTATTAAAACTCTATGAAATTCTTTAAAAGCCTTTGACGGAAAACCTTTATAATATTCTTGTAAGGAACAAATAATTCCTTCACACAAATTCTTTACGTGTCTCAAATCCTGTTTATTAATAACTGCTTCTAATGTTGCACTGCAGATACTCTCTAACCCTGAGATATAAGTACTGAAGCAATCTTCAAGATACTCTACAAAGTCGTTATTCTCCCTAGTTAGGGGTAATTTTCCAACCTCTTTATACAAATCTATAATAGGCAGCACTTCTAAAACCCAGTTTCTTAAACGAGTAATTTTTTTAGCGTCTTCCGAGAAATCAGCTAGTGAGAATTCACTGGCTTCTTTTTCATTAAAAGGATAAAATTTAAATTTCTTAGGTTCGTTTATTTTTTGTAATTCCTCATATAAATTAAACGCAATATTAACTTCCTGTTTACTAACATTGGTGTCTTCTTTTATATGAGTTAGTTTAACAGCTTTCTCTATTAAATCTGTTCTTAACTTTAAAATAGTAATCACATCACTTTTCAAACGAAAATAATTAATTAAGGTTTTACACTTTCTCAATATTACAGTATGAAATTTCTTATATAATTAAATTATTCTCTTTATTTATTTTATGTATCTGTTCACTTTGAACCCTACTATTATAGGGTTCCTTTTTTATAATCATATATTTATTAATTAATTTATCGATTTCCTGACTTAAATGTAGGACTTTCGTATGACTAAAACCATGTTTTTTTACCAGTTCTACTAATTTTAATTTTTTATTCTCTATTAGATCATTTAACTTCGCCATTAACATAAATTTTTTTCTTTCACACTCCCCCTGAGCAAAATAAAAAGAGCTGCTTCCAGCTCTTGTATAATAAAAATCTTTATTATTGCAGTGTAAAATTTTCCATATTCTATTATAAATGAATATACATAAAGCCAACAACAATAATTTTAGTGTATTTAAAAATAAAAAAGCAACAATAATTCATTACTGCTAAAACTTCTTTATAAATTCGTTATTAACATAAACATATTCTTCTGGTTTATCAGCTTCACCATACCAAACTTCCAGCTTTATAATATGTTCTGCTACTTCTTTTAATATCAAATTCATAAATAATGAAATAGGTGTCACATTATATTCTGTATCTCTGTAATTCTTTAAATTGGCTATAAATGACCACTCATTACCTTTTAAATTCGTATAATAGTCATTCTCTTCTTCCCAGTTTCCTACGTGCCACCTCATGTATAGAAAATCATCTTCTGCTAATGCTTCATTTATCTGTTTCTTTGTAAATGGGATGTCTGTACTACGATTAACTTTTATATATTCTTTAACAAATGGAAACTTTAACGCGGCTTCTTCCCAGCTTCCTGTATTTATTAATTCCACCAATTCTTTATATTCATCCTTTATAATTACTTTACCTCGAAAGGCAGTATACATTTCAAAAGACAAATTTATCACCTTCTTAAATTCATTATGAATTTAATTAACATATATACTTAACTACACAATAGATGGTTTTAGAAATCGTACTACGTTTCCCTTTTCACTAAATTCACTCTCATTGTTACAATTTTTTGAAGTGAGATCCACTATATAACTCTCTGCAATTTTAAAAGTTCTTTCCTCATTAAACATTGTCAAAGGAACTGATACTCCAACATTATTATCTAAATGACTTAGTACCATTACAGGGATAGTTTCTCCTTTTAACAAATCAACATATGAGGTCTTAACTTTATAATAATGTCCTTCTAAAAAATGCATTTTTCCGTTTATTAAATCCACTGCAACTCCATTATTACAATATGCTAAGCTTTGATTAGAAAAATGAATATCGTCCGATACTTTAATGAATTTCATCGTTTTATTATCGAATATATAATAACCTTCTCTTACTACAAATAGATTATGTGGATTGATAAATTCTAGTAAATAATGTGTGATTTCAAAGCTAGTATCTCCCTCAATCATTTCTCTGTATTCTACATAAAGTTTCTCTAATTTTTTAAATGTACTTAGTTTGATCCCCTGATTCGGTCTTGATGCAAGTGTTAAGTCATCTAATACCCATTTAGCCACATATGTTGACGTTGGAATCATTTACAATTTACCCCCTTCAAAATTCTATATATGAACATATAAACTATTTAAATTTAATAAATTGGGCTCTACTTAAAGTATAGGCAGAATCTATTTAATAACTAAGATAATTCTCTAACTTTTTCATATTTACTTCTTATAAATTATATTTATCAAACTCTAAAATGAAATCTTTATAATCAATTTACATTTTCAGAAATTTGAGATATTATTTGTTATATACACCTTTTTAATTTTTTAAATCAATCTCAATACACATAAGCCCTTCGGGTTACTTGAAAGAAGAATATAATGCAAACTGCATTAGTTCTTACTATCCTGTATCCTTGAAGGGCTTTTTGTATTGTCTAGAAAGGAGAGAGTGAATGAGTTTTAACGAATTCGTATTAGATCAATGCGGAAAAACATGGCCAGAATTAAAAAATGAAACTCTGATTGAAAATCAGTATCTAACACATGAAGACATTCAAGAAATCATCTCAAAACAATATCTACTTTTGAGAAAAGACTACGAAGAATTTCTACTAGAAGCACAGTAAGAAAATATTAAACGCATTTATGCGTAATACACAGACTTCTCAATTTTGAGGAGTTTTTATTATGGAGGGAGTTATGATGACTAATTTTATTGAGCTGCTAAATGAAACTTACTGGGATAGTTGTTTAATTCACGAACATACTGAAATCCAAAAGTTTTCTAAAGCAAAAATTGAATTTACAAAAACTATGCTTTTTTTAGATTCCTATAATCGTATCTACAAAAAGAATCCAGAAATATTTACTTTTATGATGGAAGTACTCTCTTCTAGTCTAATTAAAGCGATATATCGTTTTATCGCCCCGAAACTTGAAGAAAGAAAACTTCTCGAAAAAACAGAAGTACGACATAAATTCCAAAACACACAGCAAAAATCAACTTTCTATTTCAACAGTAAGATCGGGCAATATGAATTAAGCATTAACTTTGAAAGTATTACATCAATTAGCATGTACTTTGGAAGTCATGTATTTGACGATATTATTTTGCTAGACAGACAAATTCACTTTCTGTTGGACCAATTTTCAGATGCAGCAGCAAGTCATTATGAAGATGATAGAAATATTATTAAAGATAATAAGGAGGAATTATAATATGTTTGAAAATAATAATGAGTTATTTAGTTTATATTTAAATGGTGAGTTTCAAGGGTATTTAAATAGCGAAGATTATCGTCAAATAGCTGCAGCAATTCGTGTTTATGGAATGAAAGGAGATCTGATTATTACTTCTTTCATGGATACTATGGTTATTTCGACAATAGGCATATTTTTAGATTATTGCTTACCAGAAATACGTCAACCGTTAATGCAGGAACTAGTGCCAATGCAACAGAGTTCAGAGACTCCGGAACTAGTCCTTCTTGGGAACATTCAATTTTACGCTCAAGATGATGAAACTATTGAAGAATTTGCTGAATTTCTATTAGAACGGGTTAAAGATACTCCGAATTATCCAGATGGGTTAATTCAAGGAGTTATATATGGAGTTGTTATTCCTGTCGGTATGGAATCAACTAAAGAATCAATAATAGAAGACCTAAATGAACAACTAACTATCAGTAATTAGAACCTGGGTGAGAACCTAATTTTATAGTTTCAAAATGGGGTTATATTCAATTAGAATATGCCCCTTTTCTGCTTTAAAAAATAGTCAAGGGGGTACTTTTATGTTAGTGGCATTTGCATCTAAGACAAGTAATGTTGAACGGTTTATAAAATCATTTCCTGATATAAAGTCAGTAAAAATTACTGATAATTTACTCCTTGAAGAAGATTTTATACTCGTTACTTACACAACAGGTTTTGGTCAAGTGCCACAACTTGTAGAAGACTTCTTAACTAAGAATAACAAGTATTTACGGGGCGTTGCAGCGAGTGGTAATCGCAATTGGGGAGATATGTTTGCAAAGAGTGCAGATGTTATTTCTGATAAATACAACGTACCAGTATTAATGAAATTTGAGTTATCTGGAACGATAAATGATCGCAAGAAATTTGAATCTATTTATTCACAGATTGTATGAAGGATATTTAAGGATTAAATTATGCAGACCAGGGGGAATACAAATGGCAAGTATTAACGGAATTGAAATCAAGACTTACACAATTAAACGCGGTCATGAGGGTGAACCACTTCAACAAGCAGTGGTATATATAGATGGAAAAAAAGCTGGCTATATATCTGATGGTGATTGGGGTGGCCCAATGGTATTGGAGTTTAATAATTATGATTTAACCGTTATTAAGCAAAGATTATTTGCATATGCCAAACATGAAAATTTCATTTCCAGTATGTCTCGTGATATAGAAATGCTATTTGCACTACTACTCGGATATGTAAATTTAGAAAAGGTATATAAAAAAATTAGTAAAAAGAATAAGGATTTAATCTTATTAGTAGTTGGTCTCCGCGAAAATTATTTAAAAGGCTGGTCGATGAAGAATGAGTTAGTATATTGGCAATTAGAAAATTATGATCAAAAAAAATTAAATACCTTTATAAACAAAATAAAAAAGAGTGAAGATTGTTCTGAAGTGATTATGTTTCAAAAACAAAAAGATTTTCATATAAACACTCATGAATTTATTCGTATTTAAGAAAATTTTTTTCACTTATTAATAGTCAATATATTCTTTTTAAGTTTAACTTTGATGAGATTTGAATTTTAAATACTTGGATAAAATTTCTGATTCACCAAAATAATTGAGGTGAATCAGAAATATTTTAAGGAGGTCCTTAATGCTTAATTTAGTTAATTTTAAATCCCAAACTCCTACTATGAAATTTCCAAGAATCAAAAAACTAATACAGTTTGATGTAGATATTTGGCTATATAAAAATAAATTACCTACCGATCAATTGGATTTACACTTTAAAAAATGTACAAATTGTTCCTATTATGTCGAGACAATTGAACTAATTGAAAAGAAAACCATACACGGAAAATCATATGAGGATATATGTAGCGATTGTGATTATGTTTTACGTAATTACGTGTCAAATTTAAAATGATATTTCCGTCCCTTCAAGGACAGCATTCCCTTGATTACTTGGTGTTTAAAAATATATTAAATATATGGTACGTGAAATTTTATAAAGAATACTTTAGGAGGTATTAAGCACATGGCAAATGTTGTGTTAATTATAAGAAATTCAGATTTATTAAAATCTATGAATGTAATATTAACTAATTCTGAATCAGTAGAAAAAGTGCATGCTTTACTAAATAAGGCAAAAACAAAAAATACACTGCCACACGGTCTGTTATGGCATTGGTCGGAGTTTAATTGGGATATGCCAGAAGAACTAGGTAACAATATAAGCGATATTAAAAATAGCGAGCCTATTTTACTATTATTTTATTGGCTAAATTGCATTGGTGCTGAAAACTATTATTTAGCGAGAATTGAAGAAAGGTATGTTATAGATGGGCATGATCCATTAGATACATGGGGTAACTTACGTGTACCATCATTAGATTTATCCTTAAATGTTTCAATCTCCTTTGGTTTTGAAAGAGAGGATACAATATGAAACTACGTAATATTTACCGTGAATGTTATGGAACTGCAAGTATAGATAAAATGCTTCCTTCTATAATAACTAAAAGTATCTGGGATTTCTTCAAAACACAAATACTTTTAAAAAACAATTCATTATTAAGTTATAAACACATCTTTGATTTAAAATTGGAAGATAATTATTTAGTATTAAATTATCAACAAGAAAGTCAAGATTTTGAGATACGTTCCAAAACAAATGTAAAAGTGGATAAACTTCCATTAGCACACCATATATGGATTATTGATAACGGTAGAAGTTTTATTATGATGTTACCTACGGATTATTGATAGGAATTAGACTACACACTTATTTTACTAAGTAAAATAAGTGCTTCGAAATAATACCATTAAAAATACCGGTTCTAATAAGAACCGGTATTTTTATTATGTATTAAGCTTTAGGATTCATTAATTATAGGATAGCCTCTAGATATAACACACTCCCCTATAGTTGTTTAGTGACAATAAAGTTGTTTAATTCTTATTGAACTAAAGCGGCAGGTTAGTGTAAGAAAAGTACCTGCAATGTACGAATAAATATAGTTCAAGTAAAAAAGTACTGTATAATCTTGGTAAGGGGGGAAATTCATAGCTGGGGGGAATTACCTTGTATTATAAAGAATTTGGAGTAGAACATGAAAGAATGATGGTTTATATACATGGTGGTGGAGTAAGTGGTTGGATGTGGGATAAACAAGTTGATTTCTTCTCTCAAAATTTTCATTGTTTAGTTCTTGACCTACCTGAACATGGATATAGCAGAAAAGATGAACAAATTTTTTCAATTGATTATGCAGCAGAGCAAATAATTAAATTAATAGAAGAAAAAAGAGAAGGCAAGTCTGTTGTGGCAATAGGTTTCTCTTTAGGTTCCCAAGTACTCCTTTCAATGCTTAGTAAGAAAAAAGATTTAATTGATTTTGCAATGATTAATAGTGCTTTGGTTAAACCAATTCCTTTTGCAAATATATTAAATAAGATAATGACAATGGCATTACCACTGGTAAAGAATAAAACGTTTTCTAAAATTCAAGCAAAAACCCTATATATAGGCGAGGAGTATTTTAATCTTTATTATCAAGAAAGTCTACAAGTAAACAAAGACGCTTTTTTAAGGGTTATGAATGAAAATTCTTCATTTAAAATACCTAAAACATTCAGGGAATACCCACACAATATATTAGTTACTGTTGGTGAAAAAGAGAAAAAAATAATGAAGGATTCAATGAAGGAAATTATGGCTAACAACCCCAATTGTCAAGGAGTTATCATTCCTAAGATTGGTCATGGGGTACCTTTAGCAAATCCAAAACTATTCAATAAGATGTTAGAAGAATGGTTAGATAGTAATTTAATTATAGATGAAGTGAAATTGGCATCTAATAGTTGAAAATTTAGGTCTTTAATGTGCCTTCACCATTTTATGATTTTGATTTACTTATATCCGTAGTAGAGTTTCCTACTGATTAACTAACGGGGGCGTTTGCTCGGTAAGAATTAAACAACTTTATTATCTTTTTTATGAATGAAATTGTATAGATCAATTTGATATTAAACAACTTCAAAGAGCCCTATTACATTTCAAATGTAGTAAGGCTCTTATTTTTTAGATCAAAATTAAACAATTTTATTATTCATTTACAATAGTTAGGTTACTTGGATTTTTTTAATTCTTTGTTTGCTTTATCAATTAACTTAGAAGCAGTCTCTAATCTTTCAACCCCAGCATCAACTTCATATTCTTTACCCTTATCTAAACCTTCTTGTATGATTGCCACTCCATCTTTTACATGAATCATCGCTACACCTACATTATGTTGTACTGGGTGATCTTTTTCTTCATACTCTAACTTACTTATTTTGTCCACTAACTCTAAATATGGTTTAGATACTTCTTTTAACTTTTCTGACTTTTTCTTCATTGACTTGCTACTTTTTACAATATCGTCTATTTCCTTAGATTGTTCGGAGAAATCTTTCATTAAATATTCTAGGTTTTTACTGAAGTCTTCTTTTTTATTCTGTTTAACAGAAGCTTCCATTGCTTCATCTTTCTTAACCTTTGTCTCACATCCAACCCCAGTTAACATTAACATTGGAACTACTAAAAAAGATAAAATTTTACGTTTCATTGACATATACCCCTTTGTTTAAAAATGCTTTTTCTATTCTTTCCACTTTTATATTTGTTTCCATTTTATTCGCCACTACGAATATCGTTTATTTTACCTATTTTCCTAATGTTTCAGCAATATCTTCAATCTCTATTAGATATATATCGTTCACATCACTTATCCCTTCTAAATACTGGTCAAATGGTTCACTCATACTGTCTGTAGCTTCTTTAAGTTTAGTTGAATTTTCTTGTTTAATAGCGTCTAATTGCTTATTAAATGATTTATCTATCGCTGCAGTTGCTTGAGATACCTTTTTATGGGCATCTTTATATTTTGAGCTTGGTGCTAATCTCCTCATTTGTGCTGTAACTGACTTTGCTTGTTTAAATTTCTCTTCAAACTCAGCTTTGGATGATTCAGAACTATACCCCTTTTCCTCGGCTATAGCTAGATCTTCAATAATAGTGTTAAACTCTTTATTTAACTGGAGTAGATTTCCTGCATAAATGTCTTCCTTTTTTGCATCTTCTTTCGAAACAATAGCGTGCTCTTCATCTATCGCATTACTTCCACAACCAACTCCTCCTATTAATAACATGACGGGTAAAGCAAGTTTTAGTGCCTTTCGTTTCATATCTTTTCCTACTTTCTTCAAACTCATTTTCTAGTAGTTTAGAAGCTAACTAAATTACCACTGTATGAAATTAACTGACTACTTAATGTCTTTCATCATCTCGTTTGCTTCGTTTATCTTCTTAGAAGCCTTGACTACTGCATCATTACCTAGTTCTATTAATTTCCTATCTTTTAATTCTAGACCGTCTCCAATTGATTTAAGTGACATATCTAGTAAACCCATAGCAGTATCCATTGTAAATTGCACATCTTTATACTTTTCGTCATGCTTTAATTTTTTAACCTTTTCAGATGTTTCAAGTAAGTCTTTAGAAGCTAAATCAAATTCTTTCTTCTTCTCTTCTACTGACTTTTGGCCTGTTAATATGTCACTTACGACCTTGGACTGTTCAGAAACATCTTTCATCAGATAGGCTAAGTTTTCTTCATAGTCTTCTTTCTTATTTTGCTCAATAGAAATTTTACTGTCTACTTGTTTTTCTTTTGTAGTACACCCTGCTGCTCCCCATGCTACAAACATAAGTGAAAATGCTAATAAAATTAGATTCTTTACCTTCAAACCGCTACCCCCCCTAAGAAATTGTAAGTAATTAACATATGAAACCATAACATAATTTACATAAATAGACTATAAAAAAATAGCGATTCTTACGATAAATTTCGAGTGTTCTAACAACTTTAAAATTTGTATCACAATTATATAGTATCTGGTTCCATATACTTTTTTAATAATTCTTTATTCAACTTCTAAAGTTTAGTATTTTGTTGTTTTTTATTCTCTCTAGGATACCGTCAGCGTTTTTCAAAATAATCTATGCTATGCCGAAAAATAAAATCAGCTGCTCATGTGGACAGCTGATTTACATAATTATCGAAAGCGAAAGTTAAAAATTTTTAGTTCCTTACTCAACTAAGCACCCGTTAGCTCAGTAAAATATCTAAAGTTTGTATTTTAAGTGAGGTAACCTTTTTATTAAAACACTTAAAGGACAAAAATCTTGTGAATTAATAATCATAACTTTTTGTTCTATAAAAAGAATTAAATAAGTTGGTTAAAGTCATAATAGCTATATATTGATTATTACAAGAGGAGTGGAAGTAATGTTCGAGGATGATGTTACAGATGAGAGATGAGAGAGGATGGAAATGGAAGCCGAAAATCAGTGTGAAACAAGTGGCAAATACACTAAGTGATATAGTTCAAACAGGTAGAACAATAATAGGAAATACAATTGCTGATGTGGATTATATTTTGGGTAATATTAAAGGCTGTATACAAGGTTGTGGAAGAGGCATTGATAATGTCAGACTTCGGTTAACACATAGAGGTATACAATATATTTCATTAGTTACGGGTGTACTGTGTTCCACTGGTTTAATCCCTAGTGACATTATTAAGAGAATATACGAAAAATTATCTAGAAAACTTGAACGTGATCCAGAACACAAGATATTCCATTTAACAAATCCTAAACTATATGTATGGGAGGGGGCAGAACCACTTTACAACGAAATAGACCCCAATAGTTTTGTATTCAACCAAGACAAAGAGGCATGGGTTTTTATCCATGGAATGCTTTACAGTGCTTTAAAAAAAGATGGATCAGACTTTAAACGAAGTGAAACAAAGGTAGATGTATTTGATTATTTTTATAATTTTGAAAGAAAAGCTAAGATTTTTAACCCAGATCCTAATTCCAGGCCTAATCAGGACAATTCAAAGATTGAAATTTACTTAGTAAGCTACGATTCAGAAATGAGAGATGATGATGAAGAAGAGATCAAAGTATTACTACAATCGCAGGTATTGGGTGGCGGTAACTTTTACTTACTGACTGCTGCTGTCTATTGGAGAGAAATGGTGCGTCGAGCAAAAAAAACAGCTAATCATATAATTCCTTTTTTAGATAAATTAGCTAATAACAAAGGGAGAGCTATAACTCACTCTTTAGGTTGTTATGTATTAGCGGAAGCGGCTCAAAAAATAAATAAGAATGCATCTGAATCAAGTTACCATCGAGCATTTGGGTCATGGTGGTGTATGTCGGCTGCTTTACCATCAGATGCCTTTTCTAATACCGGTGATTTCGATAAGGCACCATTAATCGCAGGAAAAGGGGCTGACCATGAACGTATTTGGAGTGGAACGACAGTTTGGTATTCTCTCGCTGATATTGTCCTAATGCTGCTTTATCCATTAGGTTCCTGTACAACTGCACTGGGATTAACTGGTCTGGGGGTCAATGACAAAGAGATTGCGGAAGACGAAAACATAACCACAATCACAGATGTTCATCATGGTCCAGCTGGTGATTATATCGAACGATTGGGACCTAGCATTCAGGAGGTTCTCGGGACGAAAGGTAGGGATATTACCAAAAATTAAGCTAAGGTATATTCTGAAAGCGAATAGACAATTCTCTTACCTAAAGAAGAGTCGTCTTTTGCTTGTTTATGATGCTAACCTACCCCACCCCTTTAGTTGAACAAGGGGTAATGAATAGCGTATACATGTAAAGTTAACATAACGTTTGATTATCGGTAGCAAGGACAGGGAGGAATCTTTCCTTTATAAGGGAACCTCCTGTCTTTGTTCTATCGACCTATGATTTTTTTATACATTTCTATCTTAACATGGGTTTTAGGGTTCTCGTTTGTTACTGAATTAGCCAAAAATCCGCATAAAAATTTGCATACTCGTTTTCTAAAAACTTTAAGATATCCCTCACATAACATCCCCTTTTGTACAGAAATAGTAGAGTTGCTATAAAAATACCGTTGATGTTATTCAGCAATTGGTCCAGATTGCAGAGTGATTTTATTAATTGTTTCTTTAATATTGTGAAGAAATGTATTTAAGTCAACGTAGCAGTATAGTTTAATGGAAAATGTTATAATATTAATACAATTTTAGAAATGCAGGGGGAAAAATGAATAGTATTTTGATTCGTACGATCCTTACGTTATTTGAATTACGAGTTAGATTTAGATCTCAACATGATTCCTCTTTTAGTAATAACATAATTCTCTGGTAAGCAATTTATGCCTGGATGATTTTCGCAACGTGAAAAAAGCTCTTTTAAATCTCGTTGAAAATCACTACGTGGACGCTTTGGTTCTGCAATTCCCCATTTATTCATGCACTCTAGAATCAAAGATTGAGTCTCCGGGTATATCCTTGCAGTTTCAAGAAGACAGCCAACTGCCACTGAGCGGGTAGGTTCCTCGTATGTTTTCTTTAGTTTACCTACACAGCTTGTAGCCATATGCCAAAGCCATACATGGTAAGTTTGATTACTATCAGGGATAGGTGTATCAAAGAATCCCCTGTGAATGCATGCCCATAAAGCTAGTATACTATTATTAGTGAGAGTAGAAGATTCGTGGTTATTAACATTGATGACAAGTGAATTTATATGATTGGATATATTAATGCCTCTTTCAGCCAATCTCCTCCATATACTACAAATGAACTCAGTTGTCGGTATATCTTGTCTATAATAATCCGATAGAATCAGCTCTACTACTTCCTGTGGCAACGAAACGTTTAACGAAATTAATTCATCCAACATTACAGCTGCCCAGTACTGAACATATCGTTCAGAATCTAACTTATCTCGTTCCTTTTTATCAATATACAATAATCGTACGATTTTTGTAACGTATGGTTGTAGATCAGCGTCCCTACTCAGACTTTCATAAGCCACTTCTAACAAATCAGCAATTAATTCAGGATTGTTCATTTGAGTGTAAACACCCTTATCATGCTTGTCATGACATAAGCTCTCAATATAGCTAACTATCCAATTTGCAGCTTTAGACGTTTCACCAGATGACAGTATATAATTAGCAAGGCTACTCTTCATACTTTGGCGTTGTATAGATTCCCCAGAAACAAATTGCTGTAACTTATCCAAAATAATATCATCTTTTAACATATCGAATACAGTTCCCCCTTCACTGACCTTATCGTCAGTCTCTCCTTCTCTACCTATTTTACCTTATTTCGGTAATTATTGATGGGACTTTTAAAACAATTTTAATAACCATCTATCTGATATACGATAGATGGTTATTATATTTTCAAACAGAAAATTAAAAACGTTTTTAACTTTATATATTCATTATTTAACTATTAACTATCCTTTTTACATCTTCTACACTTACTGAAGTTGCTTCCGCTATGATTCCAACTGAAACACCTAAATTAAAAAAGTTTTGTATTAAATGTATTCTTTCTTGTTCTCTTGCTTTTTGATCAACCTCTAATAATTGTTGTAATAAATCTGTACTCATTGTAAACACTCCTCATAATTTTTTTAATAATTTTAATAATAAAGAAAAGCTGATGGATAAATCCTCCACCAGCTTTTCTATTTCGTGCTATTCAATTAGAAGCTAACCGTCGCCGCTTCCTCTCCTGAACTAATCATTCGTTGTTCAATCTTTCCTAGCAGTTCCTTTATCTTACTTGAGTAAAGTTTTACTGCTTTCGTAGATTGAGCATTCTTAAGCTCTTCTGTCCATTCTGCTAAATCTTCCTTTTCTTGATCATCTAGATAATCAAAAACTTCCTTTCGAGACATCGGGCTCACCTCAACTCAACTCTCTTTATTTGGCCGTTACATAACCAAATCTCCTCATCTCTCTATTTCTATTTATACCAGATTACTCCTCTTTTATTCCTTATTCTTTTTTTCGAGTTCGTTCAATTTCTTTGAAATCGACTGAATCTCGTCGGTTTTTACTTGTTCCGTTGCCAAGCGATTGTGCAGCAGGAAAGCTTGCCCTGAAATCCCAGCAAGAATACTCACCTTAAGAATATCCATCATTGTTTCAGGGTTAAACATTGCAACACCAACGAGTGAAGCAATACTTCCTACAAACATCTCTCCCAAGAAACCCGGGTGAAATGCAAGCTTGCTCTTACGAGGCAACAAAAACTTTTTGTTTGTGATGTAATGACTAGCCAATCCTGAGACCATACCAGCCACCACTGACACAATTACTGTAACCAACATAATATGCACCCCTTTTCGAAAAACTTTTGACATTGCAGCAGCAGTTTCTATTTAATAATTAGTTGCTATAACATAGCATCACCCCCTTTCAGGCAAAAACAAATAACCTTCCAGGAAAATGAATTGTTTACACAATGAAATAAAGTAACATAAAGTTCCTTTTTGTGTAATTTCATTAACCCGAAAGGTTATAAGTAATTAGTGATATAAAAAAGAAAAAGAAAAAAATGCAACTAAATTATATCACATTGAAGTTTGTTTTATCTTTAAATTCAGAAAATTTATTTTGTTATTTAACTTTCTCAAGTTAACAAATCAAATTCTTTGATATCTTTACTCTTTCTAATAATTCTAAAGCCTGATGGTTATTTAATTTTTTCAATCTCCCATCGATTATGCTATAGATTACACTACAATTTTGATAAATATAGAATTCCAGTATTTCAAATGCTACCTGTTTTTCTTCAACGTTTTCATAATTGCATAAATTTATTATTCTCGTTCCTGTCTCTCGTACTAACCACAATACCTTTCGCTCAAATAAGAAATAATAATATATATCAAAGAAATAAAAATCTTCTTGATATCCTATTAACTTATTTCGTATTATATTTTCCATCTTTATCAGCTCTGGATAAATTCCCAAATCTAATTCTGACGGTGCAATACAGGTATTCCCTCCTAAATTTTTTTCTAGAATTTGCAATGTCTTCAGTACTTCGTTAAAACTGTTGTTTTTTGTTTCTTTTCTCTCTTTCCATTCTTTATTTTCGCGATTATAAATAGATACATTCATCAATATACACTCCTTTTTTTATCGTTTTTATTAAAATAAGGTTCTATTACCAATGCTACTAGTTACCATTTTATTGTAACTATCTTCAATTACATGTTGTTCTTTTTGATACTGATCCCATTCAGCAGCTGTGATATACGAGATAACATCTCCTACATGAATATAAACCGTATCACCTACGCTAACACCTTCGAGTTCTGTATCGATTCTTAAATCGATATTTTCAATTCTATTTAATCGTTTGCTAATAAGTTTCCCTTTAGTAATTTTCCATCGATAAGCATTTAAAATAACAGGATGTATTGTTTTTGAAACTCTCAATAAATGATTCAAATTATCACTCCTTTTTTAAGCAAAATAAAAAAGCAACCTAAAAGGAGAAGACATAACACATAAAAATGCGTACTCTTCAACCCGATAGGTTGCTTTAATTACAGAAAGGAAAAAGAAAAAAGATTATATACTTATTATACCATATCAATAACCAAAAACAGCCAATTTATAAACTGAAAATAATACAAAAACTTTAAATTATATTGCTGGTTTATGGTCTGTTTTTTATTTTATTGTATATCAAAACAAGAAATAATTTCTTTAACTTTTATAGTGCAGTATTCGATTTAAATGTTACAATTACAATATTATTCAAACATATTATTCGTAAACTAAGATATTGAGATGAATATCAAATACATACATTTTAAAATCTGGGTTTACTACATTTTTTTAGAATCCCTAAAAAGAGTGTAGTAGTTTAATCTATAACGAATAAAACAAAAAATTAGAAAGTAAGGGGTTTACAACATGTTAAGGCTTAGGCTTGTATATTTATTACTTCCACTTATGCTATTTGTCGGGGGTTGCGGAAACATAGAAGATGAAACAAAGTATGAAAAAGGATTTTTAAAAGGAACTGGAGCTATGAGGAAGGCATCCAATAAAATGACTGAAATACAAGAGAAAGACCATTCGCTATCTTCGTCACAAAAAGAGTATAAAGAAGCGGTTATGGAATTTAGAAAGGTAACTAAAGAATTTAAAGACTTAGTTCCTGACAAAAAGTATGAAACTCAACACAAGAACCTAATAAAAGCAATGGAAGAATATGAATTATCTACATCAAAACTATTAACAGGAATGTCTGATACAGAAGGTACCGAGTGGAAAGATGGTATTAATCAGTTCAATAAAGCGACAAATATGTATGTTATTGCAGCTGGGAATATTGTAGATATACAATACGGAAATAAAGTAGGTACAACAGAAAAAAGTATTGGAAAAATATCTGAAGAAGATGCCCCAGTAGAAGTAGAAGCAGAAACTGAAACTGCCCAAACACAGCCATCTGAGCAAGAGGTAGACTTAGCGACTAAAGATACCCAAACGCAACCGATAGAACAAAATGTAGAAGAGAAGGTACCAGCCGCGGACAAGGAATCAGTAGTAGAACAATCGCTACAGCAACTTACAGTTGATAATGTAAAAGAAATTATTGAGTATTATTCTATTGGAGAAAATGACAAATTAAATGACGTAGCTGTTGAAAATGGTGAAATAAAAGCAACTATTGTATTAGCATCTAACAATCTATTTCCAGCTAAGGATATGGCTGTTAATAGATACAGTCAATTATCAGATGAATTACTAAAACATGAAGGTTGGCAAACACTAACTGTTACATATGCTAACATAGGAAGTATTAGTATGACTCGTAACGAAAAGGAAACAAATGAGATTGGTGATTACTTCCCAGTACTTAAAATTGAGGAAAGATTGAAATGATAAAATTAGTATCATAGAAGACCTTTCATATTATTGACATAGTTAGCATGTGTTTAGTTAACAACATCTATAAGCTCAATTAGAAATAGTAATTCTATGTAGTACTATGGGTAGAGAAATAAAAGAAGTGAATGAACCAATTGGTCCATTCACTTCTACATTTGAGTTATCTCTCTCTAAATTTAATTTCTACTAAAAACCCTCTTGATCTTGAAGTATTTCTTCTTCACAATCTGTGCAACATGTTAATATTTGATAACCACCTACGATTTTAGTATCATGAAAATCTGATTCTCTTCCACAAAATGTACCCTTATTCATTATTCATTCTCCTTTCAATATCCCGTTTGATACTCAAAATCAAATTACATATTTTAAATAATTATTCTTTAATACCCTTATTTGTTCGATTAAACAGCAGTCTTTGTTCCTCAGTTACAGGAAATGCCCTGCTATATCCCTTTTTCGCATGAAATACCATATGATGATTTACAATCAAATATTGATTAACAATAAAATTCAACATATTATTAACCGCCAAAGCCGAGTATTGATTTGTAATACGCCTTTGTGGCTGCGATACTATTACTTGATCACACGAAATATCACTGGGTGCTATTGTATCCTCATCTGTTAAAACATCTGGATACAGTTCAGCAACAGGTGCTAAAATTGTTTCACCTTTCACTCTTAACCCTGTTACTGTTTGCCCTGTATAACCGCTCTCTTCTTGTTGTTTAATAGTTTTTTCACTTGGATTTCCTTTTATTAAATCCACTGCATCATTACCTGTGTCTATATAAACAATATTTTCTTGTTCATTGAAAAATTGATGAAATTGTTGTCTTGAAAATAGCGATAGGTAAAACTTTGAAGTTATCTCCATCTTTTCCCCCGCTTCACACCGCACGTGCGACTTTCACCGCATACGGCGTTCCATCAAATTCAAACTATCATTTTGAGTGTTAATTCATTAAATCTCCTCATTACCAATAGAAGTGCGCATTTTATTTATCTTACGTATCATAGACCTGCTGAGTATTCCGACTTTATCTAAATAGTAATTTATTGTTTCCTTTTTCTTTGCATGAAAGAGTTTATGGATATCACTACGAACAAAAATTAAATTTACGTATTCATCGGTTCCACCTTTTGACTTTGGAATGATGTGATGGACCTCCATATCCCCTATCTCTAGAGGTTCTTTCGTAATAGCACATTTACCATTTTGTCCGACATAAAGCGAAATACGGTTATCATTAAGCTCAATTGATTGATCCATAATAGGGTTTTCCATCAAATACCTTAATATGGTTATGTTAATCGCTTTTAACCTATCATGAATTAGCCTTCTCCCTCGTTCAGTGTATGAATTTATCTCTTTATTCAGCGCTTTAGCAGATTTATGTGTAATACCTGCTATTGGATATATTGGCTTTTCCATAATATAGTATGTCTTAAAATTATACTTACCGTAGTATTTCAGAAAAGTTGGAGGAGTCTCTCCACCTTTAAATTTTAAAGACGATATACGATGTAACCGATTGTAAACAAAGTTTTTCGTTTTATAGTATATGTCTGCAAAATCTTTGTTTACCATCGTAGCGATATTATAGTAATTGTGAAACCCTAAAATTTTTGAATTAAGCAAACGAACCTCATCAGCATGTGGTCTAGCTTTGATACGCTTAATAGCCTTTTTGTATTTTTCAGTGATATTATTCTTGGCCTGTTCGGTAATATGCGATTTTACAACATAGTCTGTTTTCTTAGCTTTCTTTTTAACAACCTTAAGCTTAAACCCAAGAAACTCGGTGTAATTTCTTCTAAGATTAGTGACTTTAGATTTCTCATTGTTCACTTCAAGTCCTAATCTATTTTTAAGCCATTTCTTAACTGCTATTAGAGTCTTTTGTGCAGAATTAAAATCTTTACAAAAGATTTTAAAATCATCTGCATATCTCACTAAAAACATTTCTTTAAGGTTACTCGTTCTTCTTAATGCAGTATATTTGTGGGAGCGAATGATTGTATTATTTCTTTTATCAATACTTTCATAGTTGTGTCTTGTAATCATAGTTTCCCACTGTGAACTTATCCACCAATCAAGCTCATTAAGAACAATATTAGAAAGCAATGGAGAAATGATTCCACCTTGAGGGGTTCCTTTTTCCATTTTTCCTACGTTCTCAATTTCCGTCTTGAGAATTTTAGAAATAATAGATAATAGACTTTTATCTCTAATTCCCAACGACCAAATCTGTTTTAGTAGCTTTCCATGATTTACATTATCGAAGAATCCCTTAATATCAATATCAACTACATAATGGAACTTAGAAATATTCATAAGTGACATAGCTCTAACAATAGCATGTTTTGCATTTCTATTTGGTCTAAACCCATAACTATGGTTATAAAATTTCGCTTCACAAATAGGTTCCAGAATTTGTTTAATACATTGCTGAACAATCCTATCTTCCATTGTTGGAATACCTAGTGGTCTTTTGTCACCATTCCTCTTTGGAATGTACACCCTCCTAATAGGTTTCGGATTATAATTTTCTAAGGCTTTTTGTACTTTTGCTACAAATGTAGTTAAATTTTGTTCAGCTATTTCTAAAATAGTAGTATCATTAGAACCTTTAGTGTAACTTCCTTTATTCCTCTTTATATTCCGATAGGCAAGTTTTATATTTTCTTCACTCATTATAAGGGAGATTAGATTTTTGAATATCTCCCCTTTACTACTTCTATTGTAAAGGTCATCAAACAATTGCTGTGTATCATAATACTCATTAAATCTAAGTTTCTTATGTTTCTTTGGCTTTCGTTCCATCTCAAGTCGGTTACTCATAAATTACTTTCACCTCTCTTAGTCTTACACGAACCTTGCGATTTCACGTCCACTTACATCACTCAATAATTTGATAGTTGTTTTTGACTAATGGCTATTCCTCCCTATTTATTACAAATAGTTCATAGGTCATGCCATTGCTCTCACTAGGACAAAGAAATGTTATAAATTTATTTAAACCCTTTCCATTTCAACACTTCACAGGCGATAAAACCTCCGTGTTCCTAGCTTTCTCCGTTCCAATATTCTTATCTTTTCATATACCCTTAGGTCATTCCTTTGCGCCTGGTTGCTGGATATTGCCTTTAACAATATAAGGTGTTTCATAACAATTATTCTTACTCCACCTCACAACCCCCACAACTTCGGTGGGTATGGCATTTCTACCATATCGATATTTAGACACTTACATTCAGAATTTCGTCAGTTACATTTAGTAACATTCTAACCATAGGTATTTTATAGACCCCCGGTCTATCTGCTACGCCACTCACCTCTGAGCAGTTTTCCATATGCCTTTTAGAGCATACTGGGGTAACATTCAACCGACTTTACCGAGCTTTATACAATCTTGTCTTTATCAACAAGATTGCATATCGGAGTATCAGGGAAGGCATTTTAGAGCGTTACCTCCTCATTCTACCTTTCAGAATATTAGTTTTCCTAATCCAATTAAGGATTAGTACCTAACCTTTTCAGTTAGGAACGAATCGCACAATTATTATCGACGCAGCTTATAAGAATTTTTATTGATTCCTTTTTATTATTTACTTTCAATGAATCAAATAATTTCATTAAAAGATCAGTAGTTTCTATATACTCCTCAGAATAAGAACGCAAATCAATCCCAAACGGATTAGAATATCTTTTTGCTAATACATCTGCTTTTTTCTTACCTATCTCATTTTTAATGAAATACTGATTTCTTAAGTTTTTCTCTTCAATGCTATCTGCATCTGCTAAAATCCCCTTGATTTCCGTAGTTCTAGAAGTAACCATTTGCTGCGCTACATACTGAGCCACTAATGATCCCGTACCACCAGTACCAACTTGAACAATATGAATAGGAATATCTACATTAAATGGATATAATTGAATCATATTTCGTCCACCTCATGAATTGCAGACTCTACAACCTCCACTTGTTCCAGTGGTCCATTAACATTAAAAGGTGATGCAAATACCTTTGTAAGGTCTACTTGTTGATGTAACCCATCTTTATAAATCCTTGCATGTATTGAAGGAAAATATCGATGTAATCTACCTACAATTACATAAATAATATTTGGAACAACCTCATTTTGATTATCCAATACGCTTGGTATTTCACTCATATTATGATGTGAATGTATTTGAAGCACTAATCTCTTCTCCATTTGCATTAAAATATCAGTCTCAGGTTTAACCCAATATTTATTTACTTTTTGCTTAGGAAAGACTATTTCATAACACCCATTTTGATCAAGATATACTTCTGCATGTAATTCTAACTCTTTAGTAGCGTAGAATTTTGCATGCTCTATAAAAGTTTGAAGTATATACTGTGGTATTGGAAAGAAAGGTGTTATTTTAGTACTATTCCCCTTTTTCTTCATGTCAATGGATACTGTGATAATGTTTTTATCTTTGATATAACCCATTATTACATGACCTTTTACCAATTCATCGTATCCTGAGTTCTCCATTCTTTCTCTCAATTTTTCTCCACTAATTTCCATGAAGTCTGGTTTTCCGTTATTAAGAATCTCTTCTTCACTAAAATACTCTATTAAATCATGTGTGTTACCCCAATACTTCACTACAGTTTCATTATTAAGCTTCCACAATTTATAATCTCTAATTATTGCATCGTTATTGGGTTTCTGTTTATTATCTTTTTGCTCTTTCTTAGATGCCTGCTGCTGTTTATTTCTATTAGGTTCTTTTAATCTTGATGCTCTATTTTCTTCGCTGGCCCTTTTTTGTTCCTCCATCTTTTGTATTGCCAAAATCGTTCCTTCATCTAAGCTATTTATTGTTTCGGCTCCATTTTTTTCACTTTGTTCATTTTCCTCTAATAAATAATCAAAAATATCAAGTTCTTTTTTACTCATAATAACTTCCTCCTTATTATTTTGAATTCTTAAATTCATTAACCAATTGCTTATATGTTTTCTTATATGAAACTAACCAATTATCATTAAATTCTTTTCCATCTAAAAAACTAAAAAGTTGGAAAACATCAGATTTATTTTTTAATTCTAGATCCTTCGAAATTCTATCCGGCGTATACATATCTGCACCGAATGGTAATTGGTGAAACCATCGTTCAAAAGCTGTTAAATTTTCTATTGTTGGAGGTTTATTCCCACCCATGCATACATTCCCACTATAGTAGACATTCGGAAATGGATATACATATAGTGAAGAATCTAATTTAATAGGTTCATCTTTCATCGCATATGCAAATGCACTTTGAAAAGATTTAACCCCTTTTGGATTTTGTAATACTGCGAGTACTAATAGGACCTTTGGAAAACCCACAATATTAAAAGTTAATTTTTCTTTATGATTACCTCTCCATAACTCAACTTTTCTATTTGCTTTCTCTAATTCCAAAAAATAAAAGTGCTTAATTCCATCTTTTGTACCAACAGAAAGATGCTGCTTTAAATTCTTAGGAATAAAACCTGAATCATAATTAAATTCAAAATCTAATTCTTCCTTTGCTAGTGAAATAGACCTAGCAATAGATTTTCCAAGCTCCACCGCAGGAAATTTAAAATCCTTTTTTATTACTCCTAAATCATCCACAATCTTTGCTTCTACTATTGGAGAATGTTCCTCAATTTTTAAATAAATTGTCAAAGTAAGTCCTCCCAACAATTTCTTCTTTATATAGGCTAAAATTAAAATTTTCTTTTTCTTCTTGAACTTTTTTTATGAAATACACCACTTCAAATAGTTCAATCCAAGTAAATACGTCAAAATATTCAAATTGACTACACATAACAAAAGCAAATTCATTATCGAATTCGTTATCCACATCTTCTTTGAAATGGATTACCTTATCCTTAAATACATTCTTAATATCATTCATTTCATATCCTGAAGGTAGGGGAATGAAAACTAATATAATAGGTTCATCAAAATCTCCTTCAAATAGTTCATTCGCTTCACATTCTAGATACTCTCTAACAGTAGCTTCTTCTAAATATCCAATACAGTTAAGTATTCCTTCTACAAGCTCTGTATATGGATTGAAGCCATTATAGGAATAGAATTCTGCATTCCAATCTAATTTCTGAATTACAACCTCTTCAAATAATTCCGCTGGTACCCCTTCATTCTTCATTGAGATAAATAAAGAAATAAGATTTATTATTGTTAGATTAGAATTTTCTTCATGTTCATCCATCTCTAAACCTTCCCATATATCTATCATGATCAGGACTCCTTACTCTTTAATTAATATCAATAAATCTATATATCGATTCAATTTCTTTGTATCTAACACATCATGAATGTCTTCATGGATTACATAAAATACATCTTCATTAGCATAGTCACTTATTAAAACTAAATCCGGAAATATATCCTTTACATTTTTTAAATCCATGTTACTTTTAATTTGTAATAAACACGTATCATTTAAAAATAGCTTTTTATTGTATTCTCGAAATACTGAGTCTTCTAATTGAAATAAATATACTTCTTCCTCATCCATTAAAAATGCTGCTTGAAACTTACATTCATCATTTATCGATTGCAGTAACGCATTAACAAAATTAATATGGGCGCATTCACTATTAGACTCAATATCATGATCTTGAATAGCAATTTCGTAATCATCCATATTAGCTTTTGCTAGCAAGTCTTTAGAACTACAAATAAAATAGATTAATTGAAAAAAAGAATTGTACATGTCGTATATACCAGTAGTATCATTTCCAACAAAAAACTCTTCAATATCATTCCACATACAATCCCCTCTTTTTCTACCATTAAAAAAATGGGAAGTCTTCATCTGTTGTATCTGCATATTCAACATTTCCTGTGATTTCATCTAAAATAGTTTGATTTTCGAATAATTCAGGTCTCATGTAATCTGCAGCTGCTACTATTAATTCAAGTTGAAAGTCCTGATCCAATAACTCTTTAACCGAGAATGAATCTTTACGTATAAACTTTAGAACTTTCGCTAAATCAATAGGTACCATTAAATCATCCACCTCTAATTCACGATTATTCATCTCTAACAAAGAATTCTCAAATTCTTTGTAATTAAAGACGGCCACTTTTTTTATTATTTTCATAGTCAATTTATCCACCCTTCTTAGAAAATAAAAAAGACAAGGAATTAATCCTCGTCTTTTTCATAACTGCAGTTAATTTTTCTCTTCATATTCGATTACCATAACCAAAAGCGGTTGGCCTTGTTCACGTTCCATGAACCCGCTCGGTGTTATTTTTTTAACTATTTTTCCATGATTATCACAATACTTTAAAAAACCATTCACTTCATCATCAATTCTTAACGCATCAGCAATAACAGTTCTAATTTGTAATAACATAATAAATTCCTCCTAATATTTTTTATTTTAAATATGTAATTTCAGAAATTCGAAATCCATCTATTTCTGGTACATATTTAAATTCCAAAATTAAGTCGTTTTGTTTTACCAAAAACAATCCTTTTTTTACTTTTGTAACAGTTCTTGGTTCTTCATAATTAAATAGACTTGGTTTACTTTTATAAGTAACTTTGTAATTCTTATTTGTACTAAAATAGTCTGATGTAAATTCATCAGCTAATTCTGCAGTTGTTACATGATTTCCTAAAAACATTTCTAGTTCTTTTTTGTTTTGATAAATAGTTAAGTGACCGTTCTTATCAATATCATCAAATATTAATTTGAATTGCCCACCTAAGTCATTAATCACATTTTGTGATAATTCATCTTCAAACAAATAATCGTATTGAATCTTTTGTTTCAAATCTTCTACTTTGATTGGAGTTAAAGCATCAGTTTGAGGTTCATCCTTTATAAAGGTGTTATAAAAAACAAACATCATAGCTAAAACGCCTAACACTAAAAATAATCTTTTGATCTTCATAAAATCTTCATCCTTTCACAATGTGATGTTCTCCAAAAAACGCAAAAAAGCCCTTTTCGGAGTTATATTTAAAAAGAAAGTAAAAGTAAAAAACTTAAACTATCTTTGAAAATCGAAACCCCGAAAGGGCTATAGTAGTTATGGATATAAAAAATTGAAATTAAAAAAAGGTATACTTAATTTTAACAAATTACACCTACAAAAACAACAATCTTCAGAATATTTAATCCATTAAATTTATGTTATGATAAATATTATAAACCTTCAGAACGGAGTTTGATTTACAATTGAAAAAACGTCTAATTTCTATTTTTCCAATATTAATATTTATAATTGGCGTTACCTTACTTTTATTAAGACAGTTCGTTTTTTTTCCATATAAGGTTTCTGGAGTCTCTATGGAAAATACCTTATTTAATAATGACAAGGTTTTAATTAATCACCTCTCCCATTCAATAGAAGATCTGCAAAGATTTGATATAGTTGTTGTTAATTCCCCACTAGAAAACACTTCTAATAATAAAACCATTATAAAAAGAGTAATTGGTTTACCTGGAGATACAATAGAATATAAATCTCAGCAGCTTTATATAAATGGACTTGTGGTAAAAGATCTATACGCAAAAGGTAAAACAGCTGATTTTTCATTAAAAGGTATTTACGGTTTCGATAAGGTTCCGAATGATACAATTTTTATATTAGGAGATAATCGCGAGGAAAGTTTAGACAGCCGCTTTAAAGAAATAGGATTTGTACCTTTGAATAATATAGAAGGCAAGGTGGTTCTACGCTATAAACCTTTGGACAGATTTGTGAAGTTTTAAGAAAACATTATTGTAGCAACTAAAAAAAATGTCCTGTAAAAAGTGAAATACCCTATCGAATATACTTTTTAAGTATGTATTCGATAGGGTACATTTTATTTTTTATGAGTTACATTTAAATGAAACTTTTGAAGTATTTAGCTGGTATTAAAATAAGAATTTATGAAGTTTCTTTATTTTATACTAATAGTAGGGCTGTCAGTTCTTTTTAAAATAACTTTTAATTAGCTATTCATTACTGATACAAAAATTTATAAATGAACCTTCTAAAATTCTCGCTATTATAATTTTCAGCTAGCTGAATTTTTGTTTCGTCATCTACTTCATTTATTATTTTATCTTCTAAAACGGTAAAATAATCCTTAACTTCTTCTCTTTCCTTCCTAATTTTAAAATCTAGTAATTTTTCACCTTGCTCTTGATTTATTGAAAATTCCACTTCTGCATCTAAAGCAACATATAAAGCTTCCTTTAACGAAGACCGAACTATTGAGTTGAAAAACAATAAACTTAACTGCCTCTTAATTAAGTTCTCTTTCTTACTCATTAGTACTTCATTAAACTTTTCTATTTCTCCCTTTGTGCAATTTGCAAAAACCACATCTCGAATATAGTTTACATACTCATTTTTTTCCCTTTCCTCTTTTGCTTTAAATACACGATTTGGTAATTGTACAATGTTCATTTTTATTCCCCTTCGCTTCTGTATTTACTAATTTCTTTTTTCAAAACAAAAAGCCCTTTGGGATATGTCATATTAGTGGACTACATAGAGTAATCTCATAATTTAACAAAACCCGAAGGGCTAAAAGTTATAGTTAGAATTTAAAAATAAAAAAGAAAATAGTATAAATTCATTATAAGACGAAATGATAGAATTTTCCATATATTAATCGATTAAAAAAAGAATCCCAACTAGTAGTTGAGATTCTATACTTTTACTAAATTATCATTTTGCTAATATCTTATTTCGCTACATCATTAGAATTTGATGCAAGCAATCCATTTCCCTGCTCTTTAGATGTTGTTTCTGCTGGCTTTTGTTCTGGCTTCTGTTCTGGCTTTTGCTCTGGCTTCTGTTCTGGTTTCTGTTCTGGCTTCTGTTCTGGCTTTTGCTCTGGTTTCTGCTCTTGCTTCTGTTCTGGTTTCTGCTCTGGTTTCTGTTCTGGTTTCTGCTCTGGCTTCTGTTCCGGCTTTTCTTTCTCAAGAACTACCACATTCACTGTTTCAGTTGAGCTGTTTCCTTCCTTATCAGTTGCCGTTACTTGAACTGATATTGTACCTGGCTTACTTGTATCATACGCTCCCACTGTTACTACTGGATTTGAATCTTTATTATCTTTTACACTCACTAAACTTCCTGGACTCAATTTATCTCCCACATGTACGGTTACACCTTGTTTTGCTGTTATTACTGGTGCTTCCGTATCCTTCTCTTCTTCCTTTTCTACTACTTTTACTGTTACCGTTGCAGTTGAGCTGTTACCCGCATTATCAGTTGCTGTTACTTGAACTGATATTGTACCCGGCTTACTTGTATCATACGTTCCCACTGTTACTACTGGATTTGAATCTTTATTATCTTTTACACTCACTAAACTTTCAGGACTTAATTTATCCCCTACATGTACGGATACACCTTGTTTTACTGTTATTACTGGTGCTTCTGTATCTTTCTCCTCTTCTTTCTCGACTACGTTGACAGTTACCGTTGCAGTTGAGCTGTTACCCACATTATCAGTTGCTGTTACTTGAACTGATATTGTACCCGGCTTACTTGTATCATACGCTCCCACTGTTACTACTGGATTTGGATCTTTATTATCTTTTACTTCTACTAAATCACTTGCATTTAAGCTATCTCCTACATGTACAGTTACATCTTGTTTCACTGTTATTACTGGTGCTTCTGTATCCTTTTCTTCTTCTTTTTCTACTACTTTAACGGTTACTGTTGTACTTGAGCTATTTCCTGATACATCTGTTGCCGTTACTGTTACTTGAATTTCTCCTGCCTTACTTGTATCGTACGCTCCCACTGTTACTACTGGGTTTGGATCTTTATTATCTTTTACTTCTACTAAATCTCCTGCATTTAAGCTATCTCCTACACATGTACAGTTACATCTTGTTTTGCTGTAATTACTGGTGCTTCTGTATCCTTCTCTTCTTCCTTTTCTACTACGTTAACAGTTACTGTTGTACTTGAGCTATTTCCTGATGCATCTGTTGCTATTACTGTTACCTGAATTTCTCCTGCCTTACTTGTGTCGTACGCTCCTACTGTTACTACCGGGTTTGGATCTTTATTATCTCTTACGTCTACCAAATCACCTGCATTTAAGCTATCTCCTACATAAACAGTTACACCTTGTTTCGCTGTAATTACTGGTGCTTCTGTATCTTTCTCTTCTTCTTTTTCTACTACGCTGACGGTTACTGTTGTACTTGAGCTATTTCCTGATGCATCTGTTGCCGTTACTGTTACTTGAATTTCCCCTGCTTTACTTGTATCGTACGCTCCCACTGTTACTACTGGGTTTGGATCTTTATTATCTTTTACTTCTACTAAATCTCCCGCATTTAGACTATCTCCTACATAAACAGTTACACCTTGTTTCGCTGTAATTACTGGTGCCACTGTATCCTTTTCTGGTTTTGTTGTACCACCATCGTTACCATCTCCGCCCGTTGGTGGTTTTGTATCGCCTCCACCATCGTTACCATCTCCGCCTGTTGGTGGTTTTGTACCGCCTCCACCATCGTTACCATCTCCGCCTGTTGGTGGTTTTGTACCGCCCCCACCATCATTACCATCTCCGCCTGTTGGTGGTTTTGTACCACCTCCACCATCGTTACCATCTCCGCCTGTTGGTGGTTTTGTGCCACCTCCATTATTACCTTCACCACCTGTTGGCGGTTTCACTTCCCCGCCACTAGTGTCACCAGAAGTAGGTGGCTTTTTATCATTATTAATTGGAGGTATTGAGTTATCTGCAATAGCCACACCATCATTAATATTTAGATCGCCACCAAATACAAAGTTCTTACTATCCTTATTATCCGAGACAGAAGGATTGTTTGTTGCTGATGCAATTGAAGTATTTAAATCTGAAAAACGATTATTTGATTTATCACCGTCAATAACTGATGCTAAGTTACGATCTGAGTTTATAGCTGCGGTTGCAATTGAATCTGTTAAGTCATCAAATTTCTTTTTGGTTTTGTTATTTTCAATGATACCGGCTAAATTTTGGTCAGAGCTACGTTTTGCATTATCAATGATTTCATCAAAATCATTAGTATTTAGATTTTCAGTCGGCTCATTCTTACTTTCTTCTTTTTTCTCATCTTTTTTCTTTTCTTTTTCACTATCCTTTTTCTTTTTAGATACTGATGCTGTTTTAGTGCTCTTCTTTTCAGAAGAAAACAGTGAACAGCCTGTAACTACCCCAACACTTAAGGTAGTTACAGTAGTCGTAAGTAACACTTTCTTTAAAATTTTCGAATAATCTAAAGGCACAATCAATTCCTCCCTATTACCTAACCTGCACTTATAGTTGCTACAGAAGTAGCAGAACTATTAGGTGTAGAATTATCAATTTTTTCGAGTAAATCTTTATTTCCAACTTTTTGAGCAAACTTTTTAGCTTCCTCAGATTTATTTAATTTCAAATAACTATTAACAATAATTCCTTCTCTTCTGCCATCTAGTGGCACTTGATCTCTTAATTTGATAACTTCTTCATGTTTGTTATCTAATGCAGCAATTTCAAAATTAATTAGTGGATTTTTTGTTTTTAATTCTTTTACTTTTTTCAAATTATCTACAGCTATATAATATGAAACTACTGATTCTGCAAAATCTTGTTCTAAGTCAATTGCCTTCTGTGCTTTACCACTTAATAGATACGTAAATAAAACCGCCTTTTTATCTTCTTTTCCTAATTTTTTATAATCGACTTTATCAAATTCCAAAGCAGCATCTTGATATTTTTGAACTGCAGATAACCTTAATCCATTTATTAGATTCGCATTAACTTCTAAACTATTTACATTATTTGCAGATGCTGCCTGTGAATTTTTCATATTGCTAAAGGCAAAACCTGCTACTACTAATAAAACAATTGATGCGACTCCTATAATAGCGTACTTATATTTTTTCATATTATTTAAGATTCCTTTTTTATCGATTGCGACTTTCTCTTCTTGTTCAAATTTAGTTTCATTTGGTTGATTTCTTTCATTATTTAAATTAATTTCATCACTTTCGGGTTCACTTTTAGCTACAACTATTTTTTGTCTCTTTTGTGCATCCTTTATTTTCTTTTCTTCCTCTAGTCTTCTTTTTCTTACTTCCTCAAGTTTTTTCTCTTCTTCCTTCCGTTGTGCTTCTACTCGTTTTCTTGCTTCTTCCTCTGCTTTTCTACGCGCTTCCGCTTCTGCCCGTTTTCTTGCTTCTTCCTCTGCTTTTCTACGCGCTTCCGCTTCTGCTCGTTTTCTTGCTTCTTCCCCTGCTTTTCTACGCGCTTCTACTTCTTCACGTTCTCTTGCTTCTTCCTCTGCTTTTCTACGCGCTTCTACTTCTTCACGTTCTCTTGCTTCTTCCTCTGCTTTTCTACGCGCTTCCGCTTCTGCCTGTTTTCTTGCTTCTTCCTCTGCTTTTCTACGCGCCTCCGCTTCTGCTCGTTCTTTTGCTTCTTCCTCTGCTTTTCTACGTGCTTCCGCTTCTGCCTGTTTTCTTTCTTCTTCTTCTGCCTTTCTACTCACTTCTACTTCTTCACGTTCAATCGCTTCTTCTGCTTCTTTTATTTTTAAATCATTCTTAGAAGTGCCTGCCTGATTTTGAATTGTAGTGATCCAATCAAGAGCTGGGTTACTATTTGAAGATTCATTTTTAGGTAAATTCACATTTACACTTTCTTCACGTTGGTTCCGCGGTTGTCCCAAATGCTCTTGTTGTATTTGCTCACTTATTGGATCTTTATTGACATCCTCATATTGTTCTTCTTCCTCTGCTAGTAATCGCTCTCTTCGTTCTTTTTCTTGTCTAATCCTTTCTTTAATTACGTTTCTTTTTCTATTATTTTGCATATAACAACAATGGCCTCCTTTCTATCAGTACCTCATTAATGAGAGTAATTAAATTATTCATCCTTCATAATTAATCATGAGATATTTCCACAAAAATACTAAGGAAAAATACAGATAATATTATTTTTTTTAGCATGATAAACCAAAAAGAAGGATAAACGGGTCGCACCCATTTATCCTTCTTTTTTGAAACTGTAATACAGTTGAATATTTTATTATACGTTGTTAGAAACTATTCTCTAATCCTTTTTTTAATAACCTTTCTCATTTCTTCATGTAAATTAATTAAATTTGACATGTTTTCTTTTATTTCTTTGATGGCACTCTCATTCAAATTAATTTCTAGTTCTTCAAAATGCGGAAAATCAAAACATATTCTCACATATATATTTTGATTGTCCATAATCCCCTTCTCGAACAAAGGAACCACATAATTCACAATAACTCATTATCCCCCTCCTAAAATATATAGTATAGTTTTTAATTTATATTATAAGAGATGTTCTTAATACATCACTAATTTTAGTTATTGAAATTTCCATAGTAAGATATGAATCTTTTCCCATTTTCATATTATTATCAGCTTCTGTAAGTATACATAAGATGTTTCCTAAGTCATCTTTTGAAAGATTAAATCCCTTAATTTGTTCTTTAGACTTTTGTAATACATATGGATGGCAACCTAATATCCCAATTAGCTCTTTATCCTTTGTACAATTCTGTAAAACTTTAATTTTGAATAACATATCAAATTTATATATAAGGGTAGCTAATATTTGAATAGGATTATGCTTTTTCAAAATCAATTCATTAAATAATCCGATTGCTTTATTAGTATCTTGACTTAGTGAATACTCACTCAAATTAAAGATTGACTGCTCTAGACTCTTAACAGTGACCGCTGCTATTGCGTCCATAGTTATTTCTTTTCCACCGTTACTATATGCATACAACTTATCAACTTCATTTTTTAAACATCTTAAATCACACCCTACTGATACTATCAATTCCTGAACCGATTCATTAGAAATTTGTATGTTTTTGTTATTTGCATAATTTAGTATCCATGTAGCTGTTTCTGCCTGATTGAGTGTCTTTGCTTCAAAAATAATTGCTTTCTTTTTTAATTCTTTTACTACTTTTTTTCTTTGATCTAATTTTTCCTGATTAACAATTAATATTAGTACTGAATCCTTCATTTTCTTCTCTAAAAAACTGAGTATATAATTAACATCATGATTCACTTCTTTATTATTATCACTTGTTAAAAAATTCGCGTTTCTTGTTATGACGATTTTTTTACCTCCGAAAAATGAATACTCTTCTGCTTCATTTATCGCAGTTTGAATTGTTTCCTCTTCCATATCAAATTCAACAACATTTAAATCTTCTTTTGTATTATTAGTAAATTCCTGAATTATCCCTTTAACCTTATCTTCTAATAAATAAGTTTCTTTTCCATATAACACATATGTTGGCATTCCTATCCACCTCCAGATAATTTTATTAAAACAACGTGAGCTGTCCATCGCTGTTAATGACATATTCCAATGGAGCAGCACTTAATGTATCCACACTTGATTTCGTATCATTTAAGATTTTCATAATAGATCGTTCTTTTTTAGGTAACTGAGCCTTTAATTTTACAAACAACCATTTAAAGTAATCACTTATCATATTCATCAACTCATCATCTTTTGGAAAAACAATTGAATTATAATTATCATACAAGAATGATGTTTCTATCTTTGCAATATAAAACAAGTACATTTCCCCAGCACGTGCGAATATCTCCGAATAATCTAAGTAATAATCTTTGTTATACTTCTTATTACTAAACCACTGAGATTTAAAAGCGTCCCCATTTTCTAATGAATCCACTTTTTTTGAAACAAGTTCTATATATCTATCTACTATCAGTCTAAACCGAATACCTTCACTTAATAGCGTTGAATCTTTCATCACTGTATAATCGATTAGATGCAAACATTCGTGTGCAAAAGAATTAGGAGCAGCAATATCTACTATTAATGCTTTGACCGGTGAAGAAACGTATACACCATCTGCTTTTATTCTGCCTAATTTTTTTACCCTAAAGCTATGATCATTCAACTCAGGTAAAGGAACGACTTTTTTGAATTCTAAGAACTCCCTCTCTATTTTTTTGAATTTCATCAAGTCAACATCATTGTCTAATTCAATATACCCAAAGTTCTCCTTAAAACAATTGTTCTTCATTACCTTAAATGTTGATTTGTTTATATGTTTTTTTGTTTCAAAAAAACGGGCATAAACAGTAGCTTTATCGCCCCTTATTCTAATATGCTTTTTTATATTCTCCTGTCTATCTATAAACTCTCTGAGCATGATTTTATAATGCAGATCGTTAAAATTATGGATCACATTATACTCTGAATTTAAGTAAAGTTTATAGAAACTTCTTGTTTCATCAACTACAGGAATTATATTTAATTCTGCATTAGCACTAATATATTTAAATTTTTTCAACTTCTCAAAAACCATTCTTCCTTCAGCATTCATATTATCAATTTTCATATCCACATATACATCGACGACATTTCCATTCTCCATCTTGTTCTCAAAGCAAAATTTTATCCCCTGATATTCATACAACTCGGGGTTAGAAATAATAAATAACTCAAGCGAATTCTCTAGAAATGCCTCGGCTAATAACGTCCCTAAATCAATTAGTCTATATGACTTATAATCTGTTTTAATTCTATATGAGCGCAAACGAGCACTCTTTCGAATAGGAATTTTTCCAAATGCAATTCCTGTTTTTTCAAGGAATTGCTGTTTATTATTTGAAAACTTCTTCACTTTTATATTTATCGGTAATAATTCTTTAAAATTTTGAACTGTAAATCTCTCTCTATAATCATTACGTCTTTCTTTTAATTTCGGATTAATGTCTGTCAATAAGTGTATTGCACTTGAGTATCCTTCCTCTTCAATTTCTGATATTTCTATTGATTGTCTTGAAAATGGGATTCCTTCTATTATTTCTTCTAGTTCTTTATAACTTGTTACTTGTTCTATTTTTCTTCTGTAATATTTTATTAATGCTTTTAAAGTCTCTTCCTTCAACTCAGCAGTTGAATACTGATTAATTGGCTTTCTAAACTTTAATTGAATATCCATAAACTCCTTAGAAAAACCGTTATTTTTTAGTTTTTTCCCCAGTTCTTTTCTTAAACTAAAGACTTTTTCTCTTTTCTGCATCACATGGTTTCCTCCTTTAGACACAAAAAGCCCCTCAAGGTCGCGTATTATTACAAACTTTAATAACAAATTTGTAATTCACGTTACCCGAGGGGCAAAATTTTGTGAAATAGATTTAAAAATAAAAAGATACAATATGTATATTATACTGTATCTTCTGACAAATATGAATATTCATTTTCACGCCATGTTAAGTTCATCCATCACTTTCATTTTTTCGTGAAGTAAATTGAAAATTTCACTCTTATGTTGACATTTCTTTAATTTTTTTATTGCTTCATCTTTTATTTGTGAAACTCTTTCAGTTGTAATCATAAGTGCTTTTGCAATTTCTTTATGCAAATACACTTTACCGTCAAGTAGACCAAAACATAAATTTAGTACCATCTTTTGCTTCGGATTTAATACTTCATCAAATATTAACCATATCTCGTAATTTAAGTCCTCTATTATCATCTCATTTGTTGAAGGTATTGCTGATTTATCATCAAAGAATGGTGTTGATATACCTACATCTTCATTTATAGTATCTATATCCAAAGTCATAGTAGTAGCTCGTTTATAATATACTTTGTGCCTTATAACCGTTTCTCTAGTTACATTTAGTTCTTTTACTACTTCTTCTACCGATGGAGTCCTATTGTACCTTTGTAAATATTTATCTTCCAATTCTACATATTTCAAATTAAATTGATTTACATGAGTAGGAATTTTAAAAGGCCCAGACTTTTTTTTACGTATGATTCCTAACATACTTTTTTGTATCCACCAGAAAGCGTATGTGGAAAAACAATATCCTAAATCCGGATTAAAATCTTCCATTGCCCGTAACATTCCCTCATTTCCCTCTTGAACCAAATCATCAAATTCTATATCAGGATGCTTATTTTTATAATTTCTTGCAATTGATAATACTAGACCTTCATTTACATGGAACAAATAGTCACGAAGATCTTTTTCTCCATGCTTATACCGCTTAAACAAATGTAAACTTTCTTCTTTTGACAGTACCTTGTAATTTCCAATTCCCCTAATATTATTATTGTTTTCTTCAGTATTAGGCATTGGCTTAATAGTTACTGCAGCAGTACCTTGTGTTATAGTTTTATTCAATGATTCATCACGATTTATCCTGCTATATGATTGATTCATACCCATTCCTCCTCTCTCTTTTTTAACGGATTGTTTCTAAAAACAACTTTGTTTCCTTTTGTACACTACTAATTAACTTACATTCTTTTGCGCATGTATTAGAAACTTCCTTATGCGCTTTCGTTTTTCTCAGCTCTTTATATATATCGCATCCTTTACAGATGCTACTAATGCCTTCCATTATTTCTAATTGCTTTCTTCTTTCATATAAAAATTGTTCTTTTGTTTTCTTCTCGCTTACTCGTCTCCCCATTTGTTTCACCTCGTATACATGAATAGTATTTAGTAATTAAAAACTATCATCGATATGACATAGATACGAAACTTCCTCTTCAAAACTCTTCCAATTTCCCCTGTATGTATATGATATAGGATTATAAAAAAATGTAAAATCAATTATTCAAAAAATTTAAAAAATTACCAAGATATTAAAATATACATCATTTTCTTGTGGTTTGACTAATTATATCTATATAAACTTAGCAAAATAATTACACATCATTTCACATATATATTACTCTTCATAATCATCAAAATTTAAATATACAATCTAAACCTTGATGATTATGAAGAACAAGTATAAAATGATGGATGCTTTGTATTTTTACTACAAAACATCCATTAAAACAAAGCAAAAAATGATTTACCATTAAACCCATTATTTATATTTATTGACTATTGAATACTTTATTTATATAATTAAACAAAACATGAAATTTATTATAAAATCCCATTTTATCAGTTGTCTAATTACAACAAAGTTCTAAACTAAAAGTAAAAAGAATGCCCATTACAGATAGGCATTCTTTTTTATTATTACAAGATAGTTCTAGACTAACGAGACAATAATTCATATTTAAATTTAACTTAAAGTACAAGATAGTTTTGTACTACTTGTTCATACCATGTTTTTCTTCCTGTAGTATAAAATTCTCATTATTGTGATCTCTAACTAATTTTTCTACGTATTCTTTTATATTTCCTACACCATTTTTGATAGCCACTTTTACCCCAGCACTATCTATCATCTCAGATAAAGTAACGACTTTCCCTTTAAACCTTGTATCTAATTGGTGTCTAACCCTTCTCTTTTGAAAATCTTGTACGGATTCCTCAAGAGTAGAAATATACCCCACTAATAAAGGATAGTTTTGTTTAACTGCAAGCTTATTATATGAAGCTAATATTGTACTAACTGCCGCATACGTTTTCCTAATTAGTTTCCCTCTAATTTCTTCATACTTTTCCCATTCATGAATAACTTTTTTAGCTTCCTCTACATAGGACAAATCTTCCTTATGATACTCTTCTACGCTCTTCTTGCTCATATTCTTACCTGAAAGCGAAGAAGGCGAATGTTCTTCTAGCCAGCTTTTATCATATTTATTTAACCAAGCATACGCGGCTCTATTTAGGATATTCAAACTTGCTCGTGTATAATTAGGATATTCATTACGAAGTTTTATCCATTCTTGTTTATATTGTAATGTTTTCTTTCTCTGCCCTATCACTAATTTTTCTTGCTTTGATATATTTATCGTTATTTTTTCTCTATCATCCAATATTTTTCGTATTGTATTTGTTGAAAAATTCGTTCGCAGGGCTATTTCTTTCTGGGTTAATTGATTAGATAAAAGTTTATTAAATTCTCGTTCCCAAACATGTCCTTTTTGCATAATCCTGTTATTGAAATACGGGACCTCTAAGGGGTTTTGTTCCCACTCCCTAAGCCGATAAACAAACCCACAACTACACACAAAATCTCCTTGAACTTCTCGATTTAGGCTGTGAACGCTAACTTCTACTTTCTCTACACATTTTTGTAAATAATGATCAGCTAAACGGTTCATACAAATCCAAGGTCCTTTTCCAAAAGGTTCATACGCGTATTCTTTTTCAAAAAAGTTTTTTGCAGTTCCGCATAAACATCGCATAACTAAAATATGCCTAATGGGGTGACAGTTGTATATTCCGCCTTCTCCTAAAACATATTTAATCCACGATGTTCTATCATTTATTAGAAATGATGAATTCAACATTTCCAATAGTGTTGGTGAGTAATGGTCTTGAATTAATTCACTTAATCGCCTATGCCTTTTCAGCATCGGATACCCAATTCCATTAACCTTCAAAAGTGTTTCATATTTCTCAAGATAATATTCTTTTGAAAAAGACGAAAAATCTTTGTGTAGTAAATAATCTATATCTTGAGCAATACTTATTAGTTCACCCATAAGCTTAGTTTCAAAATATACCTCATGGCTATGCTTATTCTTTGGATTAGGATAAATGAAATTATGATTTTTTATTTTAACAATATTAACAGGGTGCTTGATTAATGGGACCTGATGTTTAATACATACAAATACCCCCGGTATTTGATTTAATCTGTTCCAATATCCTTCACCGTAAAGTTGATGCTGCTCTTTTAAACACTCTGTACAATAGTAAAGATGCTCTTTAGATTTCACATCTCCTTTTTTGGAACTATACAATGTAGAATTAAATTTTATTACTTCCTCATCGTTTAATTTTGATAATACATTTTCATACCATTTTTTCGTTTTAAATGCTTTAACAAAAGGCAACATCGTATGTTTATCTAAAAAATAATCTATAGTGTACGAATCCGAAAATAGCTTTACCTTATCCACCAAATGTTTTATATGTTGGGAGATTGATTCAAACCGTAAAAACATTCCCGTGCTTTTAAATAAATCCTTCATAGTGTTTTCTTTGAATATATCTGCACCATGAAAATGATACCTAGCTACTATGCTGTAAAATAGCTCCTCTTCATATGGTTTAGGAAAATACTTAAGCATCTTCTCTCTCCTTTATGAAAACCCTCATTTAATTGCGTGTTTCTTCAGAAATCTTATCCATTAAAACAATAATCTTCTAATGGACTTTTGATGTATCCCTTAGTATTCAAGGCCTCATACGCAGATATTTTTGTCTTTCTACCATTATTAATAATAAGTTGTAGTACATTTTCATCTACTGCTTCAGTTCTTATTTTTTTCTTTTTTTCTCTCTTTCTGCAATATAACGTAATGCTTCTTTCATTAAATCTGCAATATTGAAACTAGGGAATTTGCCTAATACATATTTTGCAGCCTGCTCCGCGTCTCTTTCATTAACATCTAAATTTATAAGTGAAAGAATAATTTTTTCTAACTTTGTTGGTTCTTTTTTCAGACGCTCTTTTGCAATTTTTTCTTTCTTAGCTTGAATTTTTGCCTTCATATCAATTACTGGCATCTTATTCAACATATAATCTTGTATATCTAGGGGTATTATATCTTCATATTGTGCTATCTCTACTTCAAGACCCGATTTAAGAGCTTTCAACATAGGTTGCACAAGCTTTAAATCTTCCTTATTAACTTTTTTAATTAGTTCTACTGAAATTTTCTCTATTCCCGTTTCAATAGCTCTTCCCTGCGCTAATACAAACAGCTTTACTGCTATATCTACTATACCTTGGCTTTCTTCGTAGATTATATCTATTAAGTCTCGGTCAAGTTCTACATATTTCTTTGTCCATTGATAGTCCCACATACTTGTAATTAAAACTTCCCAATCCTCTTTATTGTTTATTTGTTGCCAAACCATATCGCCTTGCCCACTTCCTCTACGAGCCTGCCTAAAATCCTTTTGTAAAAGTGTTCTTGCTCTCATAGTTCCAATCAGCATAACCGGAATTCCTATTTCATTAATGAGGGTAACGAAAAAATTCATCATCTTCTCTGATGCAACTCCCTTTGTAGCTAAGAGATGCTGAATTTCATCAATTATTAGCGCTCCTACACAATGCAATCGTGAGATTTGTCCCATTCTAGTTACCATAGAACTTATTGAATTAGAGGTTTTTCCATACCTTTCAAGATAATTTGTTCCCATTAATTGATCTATTTTTTCAAAAAAACTTTGACACAAGGATTTTAAAGATCCATCGTGGGGGCAATTTAACTTTAACCAAACAACCTGAATTGTATTAAGCGGATGTCGATGGATAATTAGTTGAGGATATAACGAAAGTATTCGCTCAATAGCTGTTGACTTTCCAATCCCGGAGAATCCCATCAACGTAAAACTAGATGCAGTCGCCCTTATGTCTGCTGACAAACCTAACTCTTCATTATTTACTAGTTTATGATGTAATTCATTTAAGATTTGAACATGTTGTTTTTGAAGAGGATTACGATTTACATAACCATAGCGTAAAAATCGTGAGAATCTCCTTTCTAAATCGAGTGTTTGACCAATTGGTTGAAAAAAGCGAGTTAAACGTAATAAGGCATGATAACGATGATGATTTGATAGATTCCTCTCTTTTTCATGATAATTTGGTAAAAAACTCAATCGATCAAAAGCTTCCTCATACGACAAGATACTAGGTAAAGCTTCTATTAAAGGATTCCCTTGATACTCATCTAATTCCTGAGTCTGATAATCAGCTAATAAGGCATATGTTCCATTATCTAACTGAACTTCTCTTGAATCATCATTCACGATTCTTTCCTCCTTCTCTTATTAAATAATTCTTTCACTGACTTACGTTCCAATTTCTCTTCTTTCTGTTCTTTAAGTGTATCTTCTATCGAAGCATTCTTATCATCATCTTCAAGCTTAAATACTTCTTCTGCTCTTCGTACTTTTCTTTCCAATTTGGTATTTTGATTAATATCTTTAAGCTTCTCGGCCTTTGATAGATTCTTTGTTTGCTTTTGATTTACTTCCTTAATTGCCTCATCAACAATTGATTGAATGCTATCAAATAAGTTTATCTCTCTTTGCAACAACGTATGTTCCTCTTTTTTAAAACTTTTGCTTTCTAACATATGCAATTGTTTAATTTCCTCTAAAGTTTTATTTTGATACCTCTCTTGATGCTTTAATAAATAGCATGTTTCAAAAATCTGCTCATCTTTTGTATGAATATAGATATTATTCATATTTCGAGGATCATAAGAGATATCTACCTTCCAGCTTTTTTCTGTTCTTGCTGTAGCAAACCATGATTTTTGTATTGCTGTTTCACAACTGTACAGCACCTTTTCAAATTTAATCCCCTTTGCGGTTACTGTAGCATGCCCTCTTGGCATCAAATAGAATTTTATTTTATCTGGATCCTCTATCCTTAATACCCCACCATTGTTTTTCACTCCCCAACTCCATAATTCAATTGGAGTAGGTTTTATGTTATTTGCTATCATATCTTCATCACGTATATAATCTTTCATATAAAAGTTTTTATTATAATGAAGAATAAAATGAATAATGATTTTTGTGTATTGCTCAATATCTAACTTTGCCTCTAAACGCGGATCTTTTGCGCCACGTTTCCCCCAATCCTTTGACACATACCCTGGCAAAAAAGGACGTATCTTTTCTTGTGATGTATCAAATAATTTTTCTACAATTCCTTTCCAATCTGGACGAAATGCTGGGTTATTTTTCACCTTTATGCCTAAAGCATCCCTTAAGTGATTTACATTATATCCTTCTAGCTCTCCACGATCCCCTATAATCTTCTTTGGTAAATGAGCAGCTGGCCAACAATCATTCGTAATATGGATACCATAGCTCTCACAAAACTCTTTTTTATTAACAGTTGCATTAAATAACGCCATCATCATCCCAACCCATGAAGGACCCTCTAATCCTACATAAAAACCTGTAATCATATGTGTATAAACATCTACTACAAAATAAATAATTGGTCTCTTTACTAACAAATCAGAATTGTACCGAGATGTTATATATACATTAGCAACTGTTGCATCAATTTGATAACTAGATCCTGGTCCTCGAACCTCAAAAGAAGAAGAGCCTAAAATAGCTCTATGATTTCTTTCAAACTCTTTCCGGCCATACTTCGCAGTAATAACTTCTTCTACTCCGTACTCCTTATTAAACCAATAATAAAATTGTCGATATGTAGGGATACTATCCTCATTCTCAATTACAATATATTTAGTACCGTCTTTATAACAAATATCTGCCTGAAAGGCATCTCTAATCATCATCTTATACGTATAAACCAGTGTATTCTCTGGGCTTGTAAAATAATAATATTGAACTGCCTTTTTAAAAACTTCTTTTATCTCTTTGGTAACATTAATACCTGTACTCTTTCTTGTCCTTGGTCGACCAGTTTTTTGTTCTCCCCAATTTTTATCCTGACCTTTGTTACCACAATTTCTATAATCAGGAATTAAACTATCTCTTACTTTCCCTCTTTGCCAATAATTCCTTAAATATTTATATACTGTTTGTTTAGAACAACCAAATTTTTCTTTTGCTTGATTAGTTAGCCTTCCTCTCTCATTTCTTTTATAAATACTAGGTTCCAGAGTTACTAAATCTTTTATAATACTCCATGCTTTATCTCTAATAGTAATGTCGGTTTCTTTCAATTCTTCATGATTTATAACTGGAAATAATTCATGAGTCTCGACTTTTTTATATTTTTCACTTACAAAACTCATATAAATATTCTTGATTGTATCGGCAAAAGGGAGAGCCTTCTCATCAAATATATCAATCAAATATGCTATGATATTGCCCTCATCAATCCATAATACTCTGTATATTTTTTCGTCATCAATTGCTTTAAATGTTTCATTAACTGATAGCGTAATCACAGTTATCACCTTCTCCTTGATTGAAAGTTATTTCTTGGACACCTAAACTGTTTGGATTTAACTTCTTTACTCTCATATCTACGGAAATGACCTTTCTTGCTACTAGGTGTTTAAAATAATTGATTGATGAACCTACATCTAAATTGTATTTTTCATCAAATTCATTACAGAGGCTAATAAGATTCTTATCAGCTTGTTGAAAATTCATTAAATACTTTAAAAATACTTTGACCAATGTTACATTCTCAATGTCTTCTAAGTAATAATGTTCATATACCCAAGAAATATTTTCAGATAACTCTATAGGAATATCTTTCTCTGTCACAATCCCCCAACTAATTCCCTTTCTCGCCCAATACTCTCTTTCAACTTCAAATTTTTCAATCGTTCTTCTATCTTCTAATTCATTGCTAGGTTTTACAGTTCTAGCAATATATTTAATTTTTTCACCACTTCGAATCGTAAGAAAAAAATCTGTAGTTAATACAACTAATGTTTGTGTATTTGTACAGATGGGATGATTAATCCCTTTCTCTTCTGATATTTTATGTGTTAATTCTCTATTCAAAGGGAATTGTTCACGAATATCTATAACTTCTTTTCTCCATTCTTGCGTGAAAAAATATTTCTCTTCTAAATCAGATAAAAATTCATGCCCCCTATTTGTTTTCCATCCCTTTAATCGATTACTATTTCCTCTTGAAGATACATTTTGTATTGTTAGCCAGGGTTTATAATTACTTAATTCTCCTTGTCCTCTTCCTTCTTTTATATACTTCTCTATTTTTCTCTCTGTCCATTCATTATTACGCTTTGCCATCATCATCCCCCTCTAAAATTCGTTATCATTCCCAGTATTGGACATTATTATGCATACGATACATGTACTTATAAAAAAAGATACCTTATAAAAGGTATCTATTTCACTTCTTTGTTTTGATATAAATTATGCAATACTTGTTTTAATTCTGGTTTTATAGAAATAATAGAACGAACCATTTTCGCTTGTTCTTCTGCATCTTCCACATTAGAAGCATGCCCTAATTCTAATAATAACCCTGTTGCAACTGTACCTGTACGATTGCGTCCACCAGAACAATGGAAAAATACTTTTTTATCTTGTTCAACAGCTTCTTTGACCGCTGCAATTGCATTTCTTACTGATTCATCTTGTCCTTCTACACCTTCTACGATAGGATAAGCATGACGTTTAGTTCCAGCCGGAAATCCTTCTGGTTCTTCTCCTCCAGCACGTAAGTCAAACACCTCTGTAATCCCGTGCTTTTTTACGGCCTCTTGTATTGCGTCCACTCCACCAATATATACTTTTCCTTTTATGAGTTCGTGATAGTTAGTCATGTTTGTTAGTCTCCTTCAATTATTATTTAGCAGCAGTTAGATCCGCCACTGATAACAAGGCCTGCACCTTGTTGATCTTCTACATAGTCTAGTGTCAATGTATTTACTAATTCAACAACCTTTGGATCCATAGCAACTTGAATACCATTTACTGTTTCTGTGACATCATTTTCTTCTGCTTCGCCTAAATTAATACCGTAGCTAGGACCACAGCAGCCAGCACCATCAAATGTAAAACGTAATGTTGTAACACCATTTTCTTTCATCGCAGTTTCAATAAACTCTTTTGCTTTATCTGTAATATTCATTTTCATTTCTCCCCTTCATAGTAACTAATTAAAAATGTTTTATTTCACTAAAGCTTTAAGCTTCTCATATCCCACAATATCATCCGATTGCCAAGGGATGATAACACAGTTATTTTGTGATTCCTTTTGAACCGCTAGAATCCATTGTACTTCAGACTGCGCTCTTCCTCTTAACACGGAATCACTTGTATGTGTTGCATAAAAACTTTGATTGATAACCCACCATTTTGGATTAATATCTGCACGTTTTAAGTCTTCTTGTAGGCGGCTTGCTTCATGTACTGGCGTAGCCTCCGCTAATGTTACGATGACAACACTGGTTTCCTCTGGATTACGAAGACGCGGTAATAAGTTCTTCACAGACTGTGGTACTTCACCAGAAGAGCGTGCAATCTCCTTATGATACGTTTGCGCCGCATCCAACAACAATAACGTATGACCCGTTGGCGCTGTATCAATCACTACAATTTCATCATTTGCTCTTTCAACGATATCCGCTAAAGCTCGGAAAACTGCGATTTCTTCTGTACAAGGAGAACGTAAATCTTCTTCTAAATACGCTAAACCTTCTTCGTCAACCGTATCTTTTGCTTGCTCAATGACTTCCTTACGATAGTTTTCAACTTCTACTTTTGGGTCAATTCGACTTATCGTAATGTTTCCTTGTTCTCCATGCATGACATAATCAATATGTGCTGCGGGATCAGTTGTAGTGAGGTGTACATGGTGTCCTTTTTCCGCCAGACCTACTGCAATTGCTGAAGCTACCGTAGTCTTTCCGACACCACCTTTTCCCATTGTAAAAATAACTCGTTTTCCTGCTTCTGAAAGATTAGTAATCAATGTCTGAAGTGAAGGAATAGAGACGGTATTTGTTTCTTCATCCGAAATCGAGAGATTTCCCATTGGTTGAACCAGTTTTCTCATATTCTCTATCCCAGTAACATTAAACGGTACTAATGGAATTTCATAAGTAGGAAGATTTTTTAATTCTTCTGCCATATTTTCTAACGCGCGGGATTGTCTCTTAAACAGTGCTTTTGAGAAATTATCATTTTGCATATAGTCTTTCAAAATCCCATTTACAAGTAGAAATTGATTACTAACACCAATTTCTTTTAATTCATGAGCTGCTCGTTCTGCTTCTTGTAATGGAGAACTATCTGGTCGTGTGACAAGCAATAACATCGTTTGATTCGGATTAGATAGTGCCTGAACCGTTTGACTATATAACTCTTTTTTATCACCAAGTCCTGCTAATGGTCCTAAACAAGAAGCCCCATGAGTACTTTCTTCCAGGAAACCACTCCAAGCCGTAGGAAGTTGAAGAAGACGTAACGTATGACCTGTTGGTGCTGTATCAAATATAATGTGATCGAATTTTGATGTTAATTCTTTATTTGTAAGTAACGTAGAGAATTCATCAAATGCAGCCATTTCTACTGTGCAAGCACCAGATAATTGCTCTTCCATCGTTGCAATAACAGCATCAGGGAGCTTTCCACGGTATGGACCAACAACACGTTCTTTATATTCATGTGCTGCTGTTTCAGGATCTAAGTTTGCTACTTGTAGATTTGGAACACTTAGAATTTCTTTCGGTTTATTCGTAAGTTCTATTTCAAACACATCTTGTAAATTAGAAGCTGGGTCAGTACTTATTAATAAAACTTGTTTCCCCATATCAGCTAACGTAATAGCTGTTGCACATGCAGTAGATGTTTTTCCTACTCCGCCTTTACCAGTAAAGAACAAAAATGGTGTGAATGCTATTGTGTTTGGGTTATATAAGTTTGTCATTGCCTTTCACTTCTTTCTTTATTTTTTCACGTTTAACTTTAAACGTACGACTGGCTTTTGACTCAACTCTTCTACTGTTATATCTGTTAATTGTGTAAGTTCTTCATTTGTCAGGTGATTTTTTTCTTTTGCTACTTTTCCATCTACCAAGGTTACAGGCAATACGTCTGGCCCTTTATCTGTTAATAGTTGACTAATAACAACATTATTGGCAAATGCATCTGGTTCACTTGCCAAATTATAACGAGTCACATCAATTCCTTTATTCTTCAAGTTGTTAACAGCAACTGAAATACGAATTAACTCTGGATCAACACTTGGACCGCAAACTCCAGTAGAACAACACATTGCAGGATCAAAAATTTCAATCTTTTTCATCTCTGATTTCTCCCCTTCTTTATAAAAAAGCCGAGAAAGAATTCTCGGCCTATTTTATTTTCAATTATTCTCCTGTTTCAGCATACTTTTTAATGCGTGCGCCAATTTCATCACGAACTCTTTGGAATACAGACCATTCCTGACCCGCTGGATCATCAAATCCCCAGTGAACTCGTTTTACATGTGGTGGTGTTGTCGGACAAACATCATTTGCGTGACCACAAAGTGTTACAACTAAATCTGCTTTGTCTAAAATATCACGGTCAATGATATCAGATGTTTGGTCCGTAATATCGATGTCTACTTCTTTCATTGCTTTAATTGCATTCGGATTCACTCCGTGTGCCTCAATACCAGCAGAAAGTACATTCCATTTGTCACCTAAATATTTTTTACCCCAAGCTTCTGCCATTTGGCTACGACATGAGTTACCTGTGCATAAAAAGTAAATTGTTTTCTTGTTTTCCATGATAATTCCACCTTTATTATGAATGTTTATTTTTATTGTGTTTGAAAGTATTTACGTTGGAACCAAAGTGCTACATTTACAAGTGCTATCATAACTGGCACCTCAACTAAAGGTCCGATTACTGCTGCAAACGCTGCACCTGACTGAATTCCAAATACCCCTACAGCTACTGCAATCGCTAATTCAAAGTTATTACTTCCAGCTGTAAACGCTAATGTTGTTGATACCCCGTAACTTGCACCAATTTTTTTGCCCATAAAGAAAGAGACAAAGAACATGATTACAAAATAAATGAGTAATGGAATTGCAATACGTACAACATCAAATGGTACGCTAATAATAGCTTCACCTTGTAATGAGAACATCACAATAATTGTAAATAATAATGCGATTAATGTAATTGGGCTGATTTTGGGAATGAATACTTTTTCGTACCACTCTCGCCCTTTTGTTTTTACAAAAATAAAACGTGTTAACATTCCTGCGATGAACGGAATTCCTAAATAAATAAAGACTGATTTTGCAACCTCTGCCATTGTAATATCTACAACAGCTCCTTCAATTCCTAACCATTCTGGAATGACTGTTACAAACACATAAGCGTATACTGAGAAAAATAACATTTGGAATACAGAGTTAAAAGCAACTAATCCTGCCGCATACTCCGTATCACCTTTCGCTAAGTCATTCCATACGATAACCATCGCAATACAACGAGCTAAACCAATCATGATTAAGCCCACCATGTATTCTGGCTTATCCTGTAAAAATATAATTGCCAAGGCAAACATAAGAATAGGACCAATAATCCAGTTTTGTACAAGTGATAATACCAATACTTTTACATCTTTAAAAACGCGCCCCATCTCTTCATAACGAACTTTTGCTAATGGAGGATACATCATTAAAATTAACCCAATCGCAAGTGGTATAGAGGTTGTTCCTACTTGTAAGCTATTCATTCCCTCAACAAATCCAGGCGATATATAGCCAACTCCAATTCCTACTGCCATTGCAAGAAAAATCCAAAGGGTTAGATATCGATCTAGGAAAGATAGACGCTTTTTCCCCGTGTTGCTCATCCTTCTCACTTCCCTTTCTAACTATTTATTAACAACCACACCGGAGTGTAGGATTGCTCTTCTCAATTTGTTTAATTTTCTCTGTTTGGTCTGGTATATGTGCTAAAATATCTTCTAAAAGCGTGTATAAATCACTCGCTTGATTTAAAGAATAATAAATCCACTGACCTCTACGCTCTTCTTGCACTAAGCCTAAATCCTTTAACTTTCGAAGATGCTGACTGATAGAAGGTTGGCTCATATCAAATACTTCGAGAAGCTCACAGACACAGCATTCACGTTGTTTAAGAATTGATACAATTGTTAATCTTGTTTTGTCTCCCAATAGTTTCAGTAATTGGGATGCTCTTGATACCTCTACAACTGTTTTTTCCATATCTACACCTACCTTGTTATAATTACATAAGCATATGCTTATATGTTGTGTAAAAATAAAGTGAATTATTCTTTTAAGTTACTTTATTCTCTCTTTCAAAATAAGTATATAACTATTCGCTTATATGTTCAACTGAAAACTCTCACCTTTACAGAACCTTTACATTGGATTTCCTTATTTAAAATTTGTACTCTTTTTCTTATCCCAAAAGATATAAATGATAAATCCTATAGGTCCTGTTAAAAAGATAAATATTAACCATATCAGAAAATGCTGCTTACTAATTTTATTTTTCTGATATTCGAGCGTAACATATGTACACATAAGAATAATCAAAAGATATATACCTACAATGAGCAATTGATCTAACAAACCTATCCCCCCCACTATTTATAAAAATTAATTTTGGAACATTTATTATTTAATCATATCATATAAGTTTATAATTATATACTTATATGAATTTCATAGCTTACAATATATGCGATTGATAAGCTTTAATCGAAATAATTCTAATAATAAGCTTTTCATTGTTCTTACTGTAAGTACAAGTGCGTTTAAACTAGTGTTACTTTATTGCTTAAGATGTAGGTTTAGAATGAAGTTTGATAAAAAGATCCGTTTTGTAGAGTATTTCTCTGTTCAACAATCGGTCCAAATTATTGAAAAATAGCAGCTAAGTTTCAAAAAGTAGATCGATACTATAGTAAATAATACTTCTCTTGACCCTGTACTATGGTACTGGGTTTATACTATAAATGAGGTGAGATAGATGCAATATCGTATTGGGGAACTGGCTGAAAGGTGCGGTGTTAACAAGGAGACCATTCGGTATTATGAGCGTTTAGGCTTAATTCTAGAGCCTAATCGTACTGAAAAAGGATATCGAATGTATTCCTTACAAACGGTTGATCGATTAAATTTCATAAAACGGATGCAGCAATTGGGATTTACCTTAAATGAAATTGATAAATTGCTAGGGGTTGTCGATCACAATGAAGCAAAGTGCCGTGACATATATGATTTCACTGTTCTTAAATTAGAGGATATCCAGTGTAAAATTGAAGATCTTAAAAAAATTGAACAAATGTTGGTAGACCTTAAAGAAAGATGTCCTGAAAACAAAAATATTTACGAATGTCCTATTATCAAAACTTTAATGGATTAAGAAAAAAAAACAGAAGAATATTTATAGAAATAATAACTTGTAAAGGTGGAAGAATGATGGCGGAATGTTGTAGTAACGTTAAAGAAATAAAAATTGAAAGTAATGTTAATTGTCCATCGTGTAAAAATAAAGCTAAAAATGTAAAGTTGATTACACCAAAATCATTGCTTAAGCCATATGCATTAGAAACATTAGATGCAAAAGAAAGTCACTATTTTTGTTCAAATAAAGCCTGTGATGTAGTCTATTTCGATAAGAATAATAAAAAGCATCTTATATCTGACATAAAGGTAGCTGTACATCAAAAAGATGATTCAGCAACTACACCAATTTGTTATTGTTTTGATTGGACAAAAGAAAAAATTAGACACTATGTAGAAAATGAACTTTCTCCTAATCCATTAGAACATATACGCGAAAACATAAAAGAAAATCGATGTGGTTGTGAAGTAAACAACCCACAAGGTAGTTGTTGTTTAGGCAATGTTACAATTTATATTAGGAATATGTCATAAGGGACCTACATATTGCTTTTATTCACCAAAATATCTTCAGCAATTGGGCGCTTTAATTGAGCAAGGATAACAAAAATTATCAACCTTTTTATAAAAGGATGATTCAATTGAATATAGAAAAAGCGTGTTTTATCAAGGTGTATTAAGTCAATTTAATCAAATTTTATTCCAAGGTTACATAAGATGAAATAATAGGAACCAAGAGCCAATAAGATATACCATTAATTGAATAAAAGTTATAAAAAAACAAGCGTATGTTAGACGCTTGTTTTTTTATAATTAATTGGTTTATCACGTAATAGAACATTTGGTACTATACGAATATAAACAAGTTCACTTATAAGTTCGACAATAGTTTGAGTAACAATTACAGCCGCAACTAGAGTACTTATATCTGGTAAAGCTAGTCCCAGAGGAAGTACTACTAAAGAATTCCGAGTAGCACTACTGAAAATAAGTGTTCTTCCTGAACGAATATCTAATTTAAATAACTTACCGATATACTTAGCGAAAATTGGCATAATTACCATAAAAGCGATATATATAGGAACAACTTTAATAACTTGATCTATAAAATTAGGAAGCTTTCCAATTTGTGAGGCGACTACTACAAAAAGAGTAATTGCCATAAATGGAACTGGAAGCCAAGCTGAAACATTTAAAACTCTTTCTCCTATTGAAGATTTTCGAGATATAATTTGCATTAAAATAGCAATTCCAAGAGGCAAAACAATCAACCCGAGAAAAGCTTCTATAAAAGGTCCTGGTTCAACAATCTTTGCCGTTTCGCTCCCCATAAATAGCCATAAATATAATGGTAACAGCAACATTTGTGTGATAAAGAGGATTGGTGTAGATATCAAAATGAGCTTTTCATTTCCCTTACCTAAAGAAGTAAAAATAATTACATAATCAATACATGGTGTTAATAATACCAAATATACACCTATTAATAAGGGCGGATTATCTGGTAAAAATCTAGATAGCATCCATACTACAATGGGAACTACAATAAAGTTAGTAGTTAATAATGCACCAATAAATCTAGAATTTCCAAATGAATCTTTTAATGACATAAATGGAATTTGCGAAAACATACTATACATTAAAAATGCGATAATTAATGAGATGATTACCTCTAATCGCTCTCCATAACTTGGCCAAATGAAACCAAATAAAGTGGCAACTACTAGTACAATGAAGTATAGTGACACTTGGTTTTCTTCGAGTTTTTCTCTTGTAATCATTAGAAACTCCTTTATCAAATCATTTGGATTTACCATAACATATATACAGTTAGAGATGGACAAAAAGCGGATTTTGTAGGTTATCAGATAAATATTAAGCTCCTGACATATTCTATATGACGAATATGTTAGGAGCTTTTATTAATATATATTTTTATACCTATTAAGCGCTAGGCATCGGTGTTGGGGTTGCGTTTATACCTTCTTTCTTATATTGTTTGTCGATGTATTCACGAATTTCTAAAGTGGATGCTCCATTTTGCTTCATTAAAATGGATTGGAAAGCAATATCTACACAAGCAGCGTGATTCATTGCATGTGATTCCCATGTAACTTCACCGTTCTCTTTAATTTCACGGATAAAGCAATCTTTATTACTTTTATGGTCGGAGTTTTCGTCACACCCACAGTAACAAGGAATCCATTTTAAGAGTTCGGTGTCTTTTCCTACCATTCCATAAATTTGAGAGACTTGTCCATTTGTGGTTGATGATAAAAAAGAAGGAAGAGTTTCTATATTAGCTGTTTTTTCTAGAGTATCGCCTTTAAAATGTTCACCTTTATTTTTTGTCTCTTGTAACTGAGTTTGTGTTTCTTTGTTCTTAGCCGGTGATGAATCATTAATGGAACTACAGCCGATTAATAGGCTTACTAATAAAACTACAGGTATGATCTTTGACATCATACTGTCTCCTTTCTGTAAAAACTCCTTTATAGGTACTGCTTCGATTTACATATTTTTTATTACTTCGTTTTTGATCTCGTTAACAACATAAACAAAGTAATCATACAAAAAGCAATTAAAGCTAAAAATGGGATTGTGATAAAGCCTAGCCAATTAATATAATCAACATTACAAGGAACACCTTGGACGCATGGATTAATCTCTGAAAAACCAGGGATTTTTTGTATTGCATAGTGGTAAAGCGAAATACTTCCACCAATAATAGAAATCGGTAATACATATTTTTTTATGTTCTTTTCATTATAGAACGTAGCAATTCCTAAAATAATACAGAGTGGATACATCATAATTCGTTGGAACCAACATAATTCACACGGTATGAATCCAAGTATTTCACTGAAAAATAGACTGCCTAGTGTCGCGATCATTGAAACAATCCATGCCATATATAAGGTGTAATTACGCCATGTAAAATTCTTTTGTACGGTATTCATCATTTCTTTTCCTTTAATGCTTTTTCGATTAAACTTTTGATTTGTTCATAATCATAAGGATCAGATAACATCGTTCCATTTACAACAATGCTCGGTGTTTGTTCTACACCATAGTCTTGCGTTAGTTTTTCATCTCTGTTTACTTCTTCTTGTTCTGTTTGTTTTTTCAAATCTTCTTCGAGCTGAGTAGTATTAATACTTGGTGTATATGTTTTTGCAATTTCTAATAATTTTTCAGGAGTAATCCATGGATCATCGTGATCTTCTGGCTGTGCGTTAAATAACTCTTTATGGAAGCTCCAATATGCCTGTGGGTCTTGTTTATAAACAGATTCAGCAGCTAAAGCAGACAATTTAGATTCTGTTCCGTGGAACAAAACATTCACATATGAAAATTTGGTTCTGTTGCAAAGTTTCTTAAGAAGATAAATAAAGACATGTATGGATGGGGAGATATTATGCAGCTACCAGTAATTGTTGTAATTCATCATACACTGAAAAGACGGAGTCCGATTCAAGACTTCGTCTCTGTTTATATAAGGCCTGAATCGTTTCAATCCCTTTTATAGTACGTGAAGCATGACGAATATTTTGGAATCCAGAAGATTTGACAAAACGTCGTTTTACATGTCGATGATCTTGTTCAATGAGATTATTGAGATACTTGACAGTACAATGTTTTGTACGTACATAAAAACCGTGCTTTTTCAGTTTTTTGAACGCACAAAGCAAGGCTCGAGCCTTATCGGTAGTAAGAACCGTTGGTTCTCCAAAAACTTTGACGAGTCGCTTCATAAACAGATAAGCCACTTGATGATCGCGTGTTCTACGAAGTTGAATATCCAAAGTATGCCCATCTCCATCAATTGCACGATAAAGATAACACCACTCTCCTTTAACTTTGATGTAAGTTTCATCTAAATGCCAACTATGGTGCGCGGATTTGTTTTTCTTCTTCCAAATTTGATAAATCAGATTGCCGTATTCATGGACCCAACGCATGATTGTTGTTGGGTGCACGGAAACACCACGTTCTTTTAAGATTTCAGATACATCACGATAACTTAAAGAAAAACGACAATAATAGCCAACGGCTACTAAAATAATATCTTTCTTGAACTGTTTTCCTTTAAAATATTTCATTTAAAAATCTCCCTGTTTCTTTTTCTAGAGTGTAGCCTCATTTAAAAAACTTTGCAACAGAACCCTCGCAAATATTTTAAAATCGTCCACATATCTCACAATATAGCCTTCTTTTAAGTTTGTGGTTTTTAAAGCTCTATTCTTCTTATTATCACCAGAATATTCCCGCTTCGTTTTAAAACCTTCCCATTGGCTATATACCCATTGATCTAAATCATTAAGGACAATATTGGATAGTAACGGAGAAAGTATTCCACCTTGTGGGGTTCCTTTACTAGGCAACCTTTCACCTTTTATTGGAGCTTTTAACATCTTCATGATAATTTTAAGAACTATCCTGTCCTTAATTCCCATATTCCACAGTTGTTTCATTAGTAGGGTGTGATTTACGTTATCGAAAAAACCTCTAATATCAATATCAACGACATAATTAAGCTGATATCTGTTTACGAGAGATGCACACCTAGCAATAGCATGGTTAGCACTTCTAATTGGTCTAAAACCATAACTGTGTTTATGAAATTTCGCTTCAGCTATTGGTTCTAAAACCTGCTTAAACATTTGCTGTATTAGCCTATCCTTCATGCAAGGTATACCTAATGGTCTTTTTTCTCCATTAGGTTTAGGGATCATTTTTCTCCGAACTGCTTTAGGTTTATAATTCGTTAAATCATCTCTTATAAATTGAATAAACTCACCTTTTGTCATTCCTTTATAGTTATCGATGGTAAATTTATCAGTACCTTCCGTTTTTGACCCTTTATTTGATTTGATTGAACGATATGCAAGTAAAATATTCTCTTCGGAAATGATAATTCTGTATAGTTTGCGAAATGATTGATTTTCTGAGCTTGACTTGTATAAATTATCAAATACAGTATCCATACCGTAATATTCCCAATGTCGTAATGACGTGTTCAGTGTGGCATCTCCTTTCAATTTCTCATGTAATGAAGATGTCTCCCACTTTCCTACTCGACCGCTGAACTTCATCTTAAGGTATTACTTTAGGTTATAAACTAGTTAGACTTGGGCCCATCCCTCCACGTTTATTAGACGTTTCTTTGGTACTGTGGCCCTACTCTCACAACGATAAATACATTTCGGAAAATTAATTTATCCTTATAGTAACCGTCCCGATGATAGTCGTTGAAATAGACGTTCGTTGCTTTCTCCGTTCCAATTATCCTAGCTGTACATATATTCCCTTAGGTCGTGACTTTAGGCCTGTAAATCTTATAGCATCATTGTTTGCTATCCCGATTTTCATGGGTGCAAAGCTTACTCATCGGTAATTTACCAATCTCTTTGGATTGCGGAAACTTTCGTATTCCGTAGGCTTCTAGACCTGTACATTCGCCACTTTGTCAGTGTTACCTTTACACATTCTAACCATAGGAATCTTATAGCCCCCCGCCATATCTTTAATCATACCTTCTCATTAAGTGGCTCCAGATTAAATTCAGGCGACTTCACCTAGCTTCGTACCTCTCACCGCTATCACAGTTTGACGCACGTAGGAGTATTAGGGAAAGTGTTTCAGCTCAACATGACGGCTTTCATTCCACTTTTCGAATAATTAGTTGTGAGCTCTTATCAAAGAACCCCAATCATTTCATTCCATCAACATGACATTACCATGTTGATATGGAACTTATAGATTAACGGATCGCACTACACCATCCTTGATGACCGCATATTGGGCAAGTTGTTCTATAATATTCAAACCATCTTTCATTGCTACCTTTACTCATACTTCTTGCAGGCCTTAAAACTCTACTTACCGCTAATTTTTCTATCGACATAATATCTCTCCTTTTCCATTAAATTAATAAAAAAAGCCCTTTGGAATACGGAGGTTAAATACCACACAATAGTGTAATTTAATCCGTAACCCGAAGGGCTTTATGTAATCACTAGAAAATAAAACAAAAAATTGAAAGAGTATATTACGAATATACTAAATTTTCCTAATTTAATCTAGGGATTAATAATAATTTTTTTCATTACATTCCAAATCCTTTTTACATTAGACTCATCGTTATAAATGCCTTTAAAATTCGATTCTGGTATTAAATAATTCATAATATGTTCGAATCCAGGCTTTAACTTTGCAAATGTAGCATCATCCTCAATAAAAAGTCTATTAGAGTATTGTATTTTAGCCACTTCCTCAAAAATAGAAGGAAATTCAAACAAAATATCAGATTCAAACATTTTCTGAATTATTTTTGGTTTACTAAACTCAAACTGATCTATAAAGATAAGTTTAGTTTCAACTTTAGGATTTATTTTTTGAGTAATAAATTTCGAAGCAAGATTATAATTATATACATCGTTATTGCATAGGATCCATAATTCATCAATGTGTTTTAAACTTTCAAGTGTATGCTTTACCATAGGACCAGAAGGAATATCTAAAAAGACTAAATCAAAAAAACGCAGCCCTTCAATGTAATAGCGGTTCATTATGTTATCTGTAAAGCATTTATAATTATTGCGATTAAAAGGGAAAAAGGTTACTCCTTTATAATGAAGTGGAATGTGTTGTGTTGTTAAATTAGGGTTAATTAAATAATCACTTAATGATATCCAACGTTCGTCTATCTTCAAAAATTTTTGAACATAAGAATATAATTTTGGTGTATTTGATACACCTTCTAACACAGAAATTGAAATTGAGTAATTAGCCATAAACACGGCGAGGTTAGTCAAAAAGCTTGTAACGCCTACACGATTAATAGGTGACCATACACCAATTACTTTTTCACCTATTAGTTTTCTTCTATGAACAGGGATATTTATATAATTTCTAAGGTTTAATATTGCTTTTTCATATGTTTCTTCACTTATTGCAAGTACACTTTCCCTTTTAATAGTTTCTTTTTTAATTTCTTCACTTACCGGAGTACCCTCTCTACTACATATATCATCCTTAGAATTGTTATCATTTGGCTTTTCAAGAGGTTTTTCTAAATAATTCTCTTTACTAGCAGCTACATTTCCATCATTATATTTCTCGATTGCTTTGGTTTCATTTTGAACAATATTATCCTGTTCATTTTTATCAGTATTTAATTTTCGTATTTTGACTTCCTCTACAATATGAGATTCTATTTCTATATCTTCATTATTTTTATCACGCGATTCTTTACTACCGGAATTCCCCTGGTCTCCCTCACCTATATCGCTTCTTGAGTTAACCATAATTATTTTTTGTAAATAAGAATGCAAACTGTCGGGTGTATTATCAACTACTTTAAAAGGATGTGTTATAAGATCTAGTTCTAAACTATCTAATTCATCAGCTAAGCATATCTTGTAATTCGCTCTTAAGTTCTGCCGCAGCATTGCAATATAACTGCTTCCATTTTCGCCTATTATTTCTTCTGAATCCACGAAAACTGCAAAAACTTCATTATAATCGTCTATGTTGGTATACGTAACTTCAATGATCTCATCACCAGGAAAAAATTCTTCAATAACCTTTTTTAATTCGGTAGCAATTGATTTTAAAACTAGAACTTTCAATTCAAGCACCACCTTGCTCTCTACTCAAATTAAATTCCTCTAATAAACGACATAACTGTTTCCTCATTTTGTATGAAAGCTCATACTTACCATTTTCTATATTGGATAAATGGCTAGGAGTCACTCCTAATTCTTTAGCTAATTCGTTTTGTTTAATTCCTAATCTTTTTCTACAAAGCACCAATATTTCAGAATCATTTTCTGGCTTCAATTTATCAATAAGCAACCTTTCCCCTCCTTCCATTATTCAAATTGTTAACGAACTATTTAAATTCCTTGTCATAATAAGAATATTCTTTTTCTACCAAATTACTAAGTGTTTCTTCCGAAAAAATAAATTGAAAATACTGACTACAAAACATATACTTAAAATGTACCATTATTTTTTATTTTATTTCAAAAAACACTCATGCCCTTCGGGTAATCGATTTTATTACACTTACTTCGTGTAAAAAAATAGATTCCTTCGAAGGGCATTTTTGTGTTTAAAAGGAGGAAAAAAGATGTTCAAAAAGAGAAAATACCAAAGTTTAGAAGATGTACACGACGCTTTATTAGCTCCCTTTGAAAAGAATGAATTGAAATACAAAGATGGTAAACCATACATTCCTCATTATCAAGCTAGAAAGAGATTAATAGAGATTTTAGGTGTTTACGGATTTTCAATTGAATATCCGATTCAAGAACTTTATGCAGAACCAAGTAGCGTCCCCCCTATTATGTGGGCAAGAACAACATGTAAGTTAACATTAGACTTTTCGGAATGGGGTGGCGAAAAAAGAATTGTTTATGGGACAGATGCAAAGAAATTGAACAGATTTTCTAATAAAGAAAAAAATATAGAAAATGGAGTTGTGGGACAAATTTGTGATTTAGGCGATGATGAAAAATCAGCAATGGCTAGAGCATTCGTAAAGGCATGCGAATCTATTGAGATTGGCTTATATCTATGCTTAAATCCGAACCACCAACAAACAAGTAATACAACTCCATCATCTAATAGCAATTACAATGAATTGTGGAACATCGTAAACAATTATGAAAAAGCGCTAAAAATCAATATTGATAATCGAAAAGAAATATTAATATCTCCATACCCTAAGCAACGCGATTTTAAAAAATTAAATGAAAAACAATTAGAATTTTACATTTCTATAATAAAACATTCTGCAGAAATTGCAGTAATGGCCACTAATTCAAATACTGAAAAACTTATATTAAATGAGTTATCAAGATGCTGTAATCAACAATTTAATAATTTTAAAACTACTATTGGATTTATGAACGAAGCAGCTGTTGAATATACAGGTAGCTATTTAAAACAAAGTAAAAGTGCAATCTGACTATCAATTTCATGTTAACATCGGACGGAATTCAATAAATTAGAACGAATCTTTGTCATTAACATATCAACTGAGATTGACATGTTAAAAACTATAAAACACCGAAATATCAATGTTATATCAACGGAATCTCTCAGAGATTGACATGACATTAACATTTTAAACTTTTGAGGAGGAATTAATTATGCACATCGAAATTTCAAAATCTAAATTAGTCGAAAACTTATCTAGCGTGGTGAAATTTGCAGGTAAAGATAAAAAAGAACCTATTCTTGAGAGTATTTTGATTGTAGCTGAAACGGATAAATTGCGATTTATTGCCACAAATTCAAAAGAAACAATTGAGCGTATTGTTTTTTGCGATGAAGATGTATCGGTGATAGCAGAAGGAACAGTATTAGTTGAAAAGAAAATAGTAGATGTCGCAAAAAAATTAACAAAAGAACCTATTAAACTAAAACTATCCAAAAATATTCTTCAAGTAATCTCTGGTAAAAGCAAGTTCACTCTTAATACCTTTAAAGTAAGCGATTATCCTGTAATTAAACCGAGTCAAGCGGAATATTTCGCCGATATAGAGTGTTCTATATTAGAAGAAGCTATAAACAGCGTCTGCTATGCAGCATCTACTTCAAATCAAAGACCTATTTTAAAAGGTATTCACCTAACTGTATCAGAGAATCTCATGACCTTTCAATCTACGGATAGCCATCAACTAGCGTATAAAGCTATTAAATTACAGACAGCCTTCAAAGAAGAAATTAAAATGACAATTCCAGCCATCGCTTTAAAAGAAGCTATCAATAGTTTCGATATAAAAAAATCAATTAAACTGAGCAAACTTGATAATACATTTATTTTATCAAGTGATACTGAAACATTTAGAACCCAAACACTTGAGGGCGATTATCCAGATGTCTTAGTTAGATTACTTTCTCCACTCTATGAAAATGTAATTTTAGTTAACAAACGTGAGATATTAGAGGCTCTAGAACAAATAATGCTATTTACATCAAATAAACCTACAGGTATCTTTACATTGAATAATAACGCGATCTCTATAGAAAATGAAGAAAAATCCGAAGGCAACGCACAAATCTTAATACAAACTGAGGATATTACAACACCGGATCCATCAGTTAAACCTGAAGACTCAATTATAAAATTCGGTTTTAATGTACAATTACTTTATACTTCTATAAAAGTTATAAACTGCGATTTAATAGCGATTGGCTTTAATGGTGAGAAAAAGCCAATTAGTATAGTACATGAAGATTATTACAATAACCTTGGTGTTAATTCTACTGAGCCGTTACAGCCGATTCATTATTCAGATTTTAGATTCATACTACCTAGCATTATTAATTAAATAACAAGGCCTATACTATCAAGTATGGGCTTTTTTTATTTGTTTTATACATAAACTTTTAGTTTTTTATATTATAAGTTTAATATTATATCTTTATAATTTATTTACAAATCACTTTTATTTACTTATCATTAATATATTGTAGACTAATTTGTTAATTTCATAGCAACAATAAAGCGGATTAACACTCCAAATAACGCATTACAAACAACAAAACATTAACATGACATTAACATTTTTATACCAAAATCATACAAACATTAATGTCATGTTAACCATCAATCCATTACATGTTAATGTTATATTTGATGTTAATTTCATTTTATAAAGGTATTTTAATTAGTATTGCCGAAAAGTACTTAACATGTCAATTCCACTTTCTATGTTAATTTCACTTTCTACGATTAAATTCCAAGGAGGTATAACAATGATTGAACAAGAACAGCAAACTACCACTGAAAATGGTGAAGAAACTAATAAAAACTTTATTCATGAAGACGCTTTTGAAAAGGCATGGCGAATAACTGAGTTTTCAAAGTTAGTAGGTCGCCATCACAATACGGTATATAATTGGTTCAACACCTTAGAAGAAAAAGGGTTACATGGGACTCTTAGAACCAATAATACAAATGAAAAATTATATAATAGTCTCGATTTAGATATTGCTTTATTTATCAAGCAGAAGAGAGACGAAAAATGGTCACTAGATGCAATTATAGAACTTTTACCACATCAATTTGAACTAAGGCCCGTTTCACCAGAAAATCAAACCAGTGAACTTTCAGCTCAATTAAACATACATGAAGCAGCTGCAACAATCGAAAAAATAGTAGAGCAAAAGCTTGAATTGCATTTACAGAGCATTGAAATGGAGTATAGAGAAAAATTGGAGGAAGCTGTGCGTTCTGCGTTACCTGAACCAGAAGACCCTGAAACCTTAAAAGAGCGCCAAAGACAAGAAAGACTAGATAATATGATTATTCAGCACAGAGCGCGTACAGAGTTAAGAAAACAGGCTGAAAAAGAGTGGAATAGCCTTCCTGAAGACACCCGAATTAAAAAGGTTGGTTGGTTTAAAAAAGAAGAAGATCTTGCGCGGAAACAACTTTTCATTGAAACCTATATTGATGAAAACATGATTGAGTATATACAAAATACAATGAATATAGAAAAATAAGCCTGGAAAATTCCAGGCTTATTTTTTATTTTGCTCCAAACATTTTATCGGGATCCATAAATGCCGCTAATTCTTCATCATTTTGTACATTCTTTTCGTCATCTTTAGCTGGTTCTATTTCTAAATAATCACCAAAATTAATGTGGAAATCATCATCTGAATCTTGTTCCTCAATAGTTGTAATTTGAGACTTTGTATATTGAATTTGACTTTGCTTTTCTTTAAATTCATTGTATTCCTCGACTAATCCTTTAGATAAACGAGATGGTAGTGCATCTGTTTTATAGAAAGTATACACGCTACCCATAAAGTCATTCTTACTAACTAGATATCCATTAAAAACAGTTCCATTGATTGGTAGTTTATTTGTTACTTCTACCTTAGCATCATCCATAAATGAATCATCAATATTCTTTTGTTCATCTAAAATTGCCAACATACCAAAATGATGCACTTTAGATGCCTCTAAATCTCCATTTTCATTTGTTTTCATTAGATCAATTGGATGGTGGAATGAGCTTCCTTTTAATGATTCTGAGAACATATCTACAATTTCTTTACTATTTTCAATTTGGTTCATGTTACGTGAAACCTTATTAATTACCAAGCAGCCAGTTCTTTCTAGCAGAATTCGTTTAAAGTCTTGAGAATCTAAAATTACAGACGTTCCAGAGCCGTTTGCAGCTGTGTTTAACTCATGAATAATCTCTCCAATGCGTTGGTTTGCATAGTCACGTGAGTTTGCAATTCCTTTTTTCTCATTTTCATTTAATCCTTTAAACTCATCATAAAAATGTTGATTATCTGCAAACACAACAAATGCTACGCCTTTAGCCGGATCATTTGCTAGCTTCCAAATTTCTTGTGAAAACTTATTTACTTGTCTTAGTACGTCTGGTCCGTCTGCTCTTACTGGAAGTGTAACCACAATACCCATTTTAATGAAATCCTTACGTTCAATTGCATTATTGAAAGCAATTCTTGCATACTTTTGTTGATTTTTTATTAATTCTTCTCTAGGAATTTTCATTGCCATACTTTTAAGTTCTTCAGCAATTACAGGTTTATTATGAAAAGCAGAGAATTCTTCAATTGCCTTAATAATTGTAGATGTACCTGTTCCACCGCCTAAACCAGCAAAAAATAGCACTAATTCATCAGATGGTCTTACACGTTCTGTAATAAACTCTTTTAATTTATCTTTAGCATCATCATTAGATTCTAAAACCTTTACAGCACGTTCAGGATTTTTACCTAAACCACCTAATTTTAGTGAAACCTGGTTACTTTTTGGAACATTCTTAAGTTCAGCTAAATCTCCGTCATTACTATTTAATGCAAGACAATTATATACTGCTGTACCATCTGTATGTTTATACTCAGCAAACTTATCTACCATTCTAGTTCCGGCTTGCCCAAAACCAACCATAGTCATCTTTACAGCAACTTCGTTTTTCAGAAAGTTTTTTGCCATTTTCCATCTCTCCTTCGTTCTTTTTACTTGTTTTTACGTTTCTCTAATTCAATTAAAATCTGTTGTCCTCTTATTGTTGAAATTAAAAACTTATACGGATGCATAATTTTTTCTGTTATTAATGACATGGCAGCTAAAGTACCCACACTTCCCTCTGCTGATCTTCTTGAAATATTTGTTCTTTCAATTTCTAACGAATAGGATTTCCCCTTAGGTTTCTTTACTCTTCTATCAATAACAACATTTTCTACTATCTCATTTATTGAAATACCTCTCATATACTTTGTCTCTTGGTATTGTTTGTTTACTTGAGATCCTATGTAATGAAATACATTGTACAGTATTTCGTCTTCTTCAATAATGTCTGCGAACATTTCTACAACTTCAGGAGTAAATTTGTTCTGTTTATATTTTTCACTTAATACCTCGTTCAAGTTGTCCCCCCCTTAAAACGTTGGTTAATTATTCCTAAAAACATATTACCTTATTATAAGACGTATATCAAGTCATTATATATAAGTCTTATATAAGGTTATTATATACAAGACTTATATAAGACTTTCATTTCATAAAAACATAATAAACTCTTACGTATCAATACTTTATATATAAGACGTATATGTAAGTCCTTTATATGCGTAGTAAACAAAACATGTTAATATTAGATTTCATATAACTAACAATAACTATCAGATACTAAAAAAAAGACAGTATTTATGTAGATTTTTATCCAGATTTATATTATTACCATTTGATACATCTAAAATATAGTACTAATAAATCCTCTATCGTACATATACAACCTACATAAACACACTATATATAAGACTTATATAAAAACACCTATAAATAAAGGTTTTATTCACTTTTATATTAATTTCATGTCAATATAATATCACCAAAATTCTTTATACGCCTTACTTGTAAGTCTTATATATACACGTTATAAATAAGTCAATAAAAAAGAGTAATACTTAATAAAGTATTACTCTTTTAATTATAAATTTTTATATAAAATACTTAGTTTATTGAAAAGAACTTCATGATCCCGTTTCTTATTTACCAACTTATTTCTCTCTCTGTTGTCAACAGAAAGGAAAGGGGATGTTAATGTCATATTATATTCAGCTATTTCTTTTATTAATTCCGTAGTTATTTCTGATATTTGTAGGAATAACACATAAAATTCTGATTCATTTTCATTCAATTGGCTAGTTTTATAGTTAAGTTCTACAAACTTGTCAGTATAACTTGTCAATTTCATATCAATATAATCGCTATAACTAACATGTGTAGTCATGATTTTATTAAACTCACCTAAACTAATTAATTTCTTTGTTAAACATAGGTTTACTAAGTATATCCTGTATAAAGCTTTAAATGAAATAGCATATTTAGCTCTTTTTTTTATTAATTGGATGTATTCACCGTATTTGTTTATTAAATATCTTAATTGGTTAGATTTTATCCTCAAAATTCTACTGACTTGTGCCATATTATACGTTTTATAAGGATCTAGAGCTGCAAACTTTATTGGGATTATCTCATGTTCGTTACTTAATGTATTAATTACTTGGGTATAAAGAAAGTCCGTTTCAAATTCACTTTGTATTATCTTTGTTATTAACCCATATTCTGTGTTCCAATTCCGCATTTTTTCACCCCTTAAATCAAATTGTAACATGCAAAATATGAAATATACACAATTTTCATTTACTTTATTATTTTTATTTACTTATTTCTTTTATGATGTGATTTTTCCTTCTGATAAACAAATAGCTCTATAGAATTAAATGCAATTCTGATTAATACTTAATATCATCTATGCAAAAGTATATTCACTGTACATTTTATCTATTTTTGTTACTCTACACATATATGACGAAATACATATGACGAACCCTGTTTTCATCATTAGAGTTCGTCATATGTTCTTTTATCTATGTCGAAGTACAAATGACGAACCCTAATAGTAATTTTCCACTTGATATCATTCAATTTAATTACCCACACCTGACGAAATAATATGTGTTTTTAAACCGAGAGTTCATAGGGGATAATGGGTTACTTTTTTGTAAATTTCAGTTAAAATATACACTAATCATTTTTATGTACTGAACTGCTTAATTTCTCCAACATTAATTACCTTCATTTCATGACAATTGTAACTGATTTCATGCAGATTTCCGTATATTATTTCCATATCAAAGGAGTGTTTAAAATTGAAAAAATCATTTGATCATGCCGTTAAATATATCGTCGGAGAGAATGATCGTGGAGTTTATTTTAATCGTTCTGATATTTTTACAGTCTTATTTTTATATGAACAACGAACAGTATCTCAAATTCAATTAAGAAAATTTTATGAATTGATAAGTGGGGAGCCAATAAGTCGAACTACATTTTCATCTAAGTTAACTAAGTGGGCAAAAATGAAATTAATAAAAAAAGAAAATATAAGTGTGAGAAAAAAGCGTGGTTTTACATTGGATTTCGTTTCTATAGCTTCAAAGGGAACAGAAGTATTATATCGTTTAAAATTAATTACTGACTACAACACCTCGTTTGTTACCAAAAGGCAATATGAACACAATATAGCTATTACACAATTTGTGCTAAACCTACTTGAAGCAGAATCCCAAAATGAACATACCGGTGCAATTGTTGGTGGTAATGGCGATTATCTTTTTCCATTAAACTCAATTGTGAAGCAAAACTTACATTTACCTAACCTAATGTATTCCGATTCAAATGATGTTTACTTCTTATACGAAGATGAAGAGTATCGCGAAATGTTTCAGCCAGAACTTCAACCCGTTTCCTTCCAACCAGATCTACCTCAACTCGTTTATTCATTTCGTCCATCTAAAGAGTTTTATCTAGATTCAAAGGGAAATCCATTAATCATTCCTGATTGGGTTCTTACATGTAACGATTCTATTATCAATATTGAAGTTGATACAGGAACAGAAAACATTCCATTTCTAGAAAACAAACTAAAAAAATATCTTGATATCGCTGCTTCTAATCCTTCTAAACAGTTTTACGTATTATTTTCAGTAATCGATGATTCTTATCACACAATTTCTACTTACAAAAAAAGAACTACTCGTGTAACAAATTTAAAAAAGGCTTTCAGCAATATACCACGTTTAAGTGTAGTGAATAACCTAAATGTTTACGTAAGCAATATGGGTGGATCTGCACTTGTAATAAATAATATTCTTCATGAAATTCGCGAAATTAATAGTTTAAACAAAAGTCATTTGTTCAAAAAAATCGCTGAACGTTTAAACATAAACTCTTCTTTCCCTTATTCGGTAGAGTGGATTTCTAATAAAAATGAAATTCAAGCGAAGGGGATTCAACATTCTAAACTACTTGAGTTAACAGATGACATTTTGGTATTAAGAAAAAAAGCACCTGATGAAGAAAAAAAATCTTTAGATTACTTAGAAATATTATGTATATTAACAATACTTAAGGTAGGGGAGGTTAACACACATTTTAAATTACAACAATTATCAGGATTGTTGGCCATGCAAAATCAACACCGAACACTAAACCCAATTAAGATTTTGGGGATATATGAAGCGGATGAATTAGAGCATGGGCAGCAAGCCATTTTTACTGATTTGTATCACAATTCCATAGCACCAGAGAATATATTATTGGTTACTTCTGCTGAATTGCTTAATTTCACCGCTGCTTTTTATTCGTTAAAAGAGAGGGTGAAACAAGAATTTGGAGAATGCAGTTCAAAAGAATGCTGAACTCAATAATGCACCAGGTAATGGGGAGGATCCAAAAGCCGGAAAGAGTAAAAAAAATTCCTATACAGTTACAATCGATATTACAAAAAGCTGGAAATATCGTTTAGCAGCCCGCTCATCTTACTATGTTATAACATTACTACTTCTGCTAGCTTGGTATTTTGCTTTTAGAGGAATATATAAATACGCTTCTTTCTGGTCAATACAAATGGGCGCTCCATTGCCTACTTTAAGTATCTTCGGTAATCCGTTTGAAACTAATTATTACCTTGAAACCTTTTTTAGCTTTTGGATTTTAATTTATACTTGGCAACTATCAACCAAGGTTAAGACCTACCAGGAGATAAAGCGTAGATGGTTTATATTCTCGATGATGTTAATTGGTATAGTTGCCCAGTACTTATGGGCGTTTAGTGTTCCATTAGCTAAAATATTTATTCCATTCTTAAATTCGAAAGCTGGAGAAGTTTCACTAAATGACAAAGGATTAGAGGATACTATACTTTCAAATTTTAGTAATATCATGCACCTTGTATTTGCAATACCTGTAATTATTATTATTCTCGTACTCTTATGGCTCTTTAAGATTTTTTACGAACATAAAAAAGAGCTAATAGATGAATTCGGAAAATGGGAATACGTGTTTAAAATACCTGGTTGGATGCTTTCCTTTTTAAATGATGATCGTCAACGAAAACTCGCTACTTCATTACACAAATTTTTCACAGAAAAAAATCCATCAAAATTGCCAGACCCAGATATCTATCTTGGTCCTAACAGTGCTACACGCGAAATGGCAGTTATACAAGGTAAGTCATTGACACTTAATATAATGATTATCGGTAACATTGGTACAGGTAAATCTGCTGCACTAGGTTTGCCAATTGCCAATCAAATTCTTGACTATATGGCTTCCATGATTAATAACTTTAAAACCTTATATGCAAGAAAAGATTATCATTCAGAGGATGTAAAAGGGACGCAGGTTAATGGTCTTACAGTTATCGAGCCATCTAATGACTTCTGCGAAAAAGTATATAAATTGGTATTAGCACACAAAATTCCCGAAAGTGTTATTTTCTATTTAGACCCAACAAATCCTGATACCCCTTCAATAAATTTTGTACGTGGTCCAGTTGATAAAGTTGCTGAGATGTTATGTTCAGTATTAACGGGTCTCTCTGATAATGGAGCAGGAAATCCGTTCTTCGTTCAATCTGAGCGTTCCCATCTTAAACAACATATTTATTTGTTAAAACTTCATGATTCTAATTTTGAAGCTAGATTTGAGCATTTAATTGATATGTATAATGATGCTAATCTCGTGTTTGAGATGCATCTCAAATTAAAAGAACGACTTCCAAATGATATTGAATCTATTCCAGATAGGGATGAACGAAACCATTTCCGCATAATGAAACAAGTTGATGAATGGTTTGACTTAAATTATGTTCCTGAAATTTCTGGTGGTCGTGGGGGAGGGGAAGTTGTTTATCATACTGAAGGGAAATACTATGGTCAACCAAAGATAATTGATAAACAAGAAACCTTTGTTCGCGGTTTACGAAACACATTAAATGATATTTCTGCTCAACCTCTGCTCCGACGTGTTTTATGTGGTCCATCGGATTTTGATTTTGAGAAGCATGTGCGCCCATAAGGGCTTTTAGGGATTCAACTTTAGCAAAGTTGTAGGTTATAGGTCACACGAAAACCTATCATCAACCAACTTATCCGAGAGGGAAACCAAACGGGGAGTGTAGCATGTTGGTAAAGCCATAAGTTGATTAGTTACCAAATCACGACTGAATGGCAAGATGAACCGTTATAGATGAGGATGAAAGCTAAACTGCTTAAACGATAGTTCAAGGGGGGATATCGAGACCCGCAACGAAAGGTAACTAGTAACGTTGTAGTAATAGCCATTTAACTAGGTGCTTGTTAAATAGCTCAAGAGGAATAGGGATAACATTGGACTCTATTCCTTGTGACCCATTACTAACCAGCCACTGTAAGTGGAAAAGAACGAAAGTCGCATCCGACACTATAACATGCTTGTCTCTAATTGTACTAAATGGGGATTACCTAAGTTGGAATGCCAACCTAAATTGGCTATTAAGGATGATACCAAGTGTAAAACAAGGTATGTGGCTTATGAATATCCAATAAGGTAACGGAGTTTCCGTAGTAGTCCGAAATAGGGAAAGCCTATTACATGGCGAAGGGAAACAGTTTATCAGTTTAATACGAATTAGGAAGGAGCGAGAGGCTCTATGAGAAATCCAAATGAGGTATTAAACAGTCTAAATACCAAAGCTAATAATGCAAATTATAAATACAAGAGACTCTATAGAAATCTTTATAATCCAGAGTTTTATTACATGGCATATTCTAAGATATATGCCAAAGAAGGTAATATGACTAAGGGTACAGACGGAAATAATATTGACGGAATGAGTATTGAAAGAATTAACACTCTTATAGACAGAATCAAAAATGAGACATATCAACCTTATCCAGCTAAACGAGTATATATAGATAAAGCCAATGGCGGAAAAAGACCACTAGGTATACCATCAACAGATGATAAAATTGTACAGGAAATAATAAGAAGTATCCTTGAGAGTATATATGAGCAAACATTCTCTGATAATTCACATGGGTTTAGACCTAAAAAGAGTTGTCATACGGCATTGATTCAAATTCAAAGGACATATAGAGGTGTGCGTTGGTTTGTTGAAGGAGATATAAAAGGCTTTTTCGATAACATAAATCATCTTACACTTATAAATATCCTTAGAAAAAGAATCGATGACGAAAAATTCATAAGGCTAATCTGGAAATTTCTAAGAGCAGGCTATCTAGAAGAATGGACATATAACAACACATTCTCTGGCACCCCACAAGGAGGCATAATCAGTCCCATATTATCTAATATCTACCTAAATGAATTAGATCAGTTTATGAACAATTACAAACAACAATTTGATAAGGGAATACGAAGAAAAGAAACTCGTGATTATGGCTACCTATCTGAAAAGAAATATAGATTGCGGAAAAAACATGTGAATTCATGGGGACAAATGTCAGAAGAAGAAAAGAGAGAAGTTAAAACACAATGGAACGAACTACACAAAAAACAACTCTCTATCCATTCAAAAGACCAAATGGATGCAGACTACAAAAGAATAGTATATACCAGGTATGCAGATGACTTCTTAATTGGAATAATTGGCAGTAAAGAAGATGCTACTCAGCTCAAAGAAAATCTCACGATTTTTCTTAAAGAAAAGTTAGACCTTGAATTATCACAAGAAAAAACACTCATAACTCATAGCCAAAAATTGGCACAATTTCTTGGATACGATATTACAATCTCTAGAGAACAGTCAACTGCAAAAACTACACACGGACGCACAAAAAGATTATACTCCTATACGCCTAAACTATATGTACCAAAAAGCAAATGGATAAAGAATTTACTACAAAAAGATGCATTAGTAATTGAAAATAAAACAGGTACTTGGAAAGCTAAACACAGAACTTATTTAAAAGATAATGATGATTTAGAGATTCTAAGTATCTATAATGCAGAAATACGCGGTCTATATGAGTACTATAAGTTAGCGAACAATGTAAGTGTCCTAAATAAATACAAATATATAATGGAATACAGTATGTATAAGACGTTCGCAAACAAGTACAACACAAGTGTTAAAAAAATACTCAACAAATATAAAATCAACGGAAAGTTTGGTATCCAATACAAAACAAAAAATGGCGAAAAAATAAGATATCTCTATGACAAAGGATTTCAGAGACAAAAACATACAGATAACAAACCAGAAGTTGATATTCTCCCAAATACATTAAAGATGTCTGGAAGAACGAGTCTCATTAAACGATTATTAGCTGAAGAATGTGAGATGTGTGGCAAAAAGAATCAAGCAATTGAAATGCACCACATTAGAAAGTTAAAAGACCTAAAAGGGAAAAAAATGTGGGAGCAGATGATGATATCCAGAAAAAGAAAAACCATGGCATTATGCCAACAATGTCACATAGATTTACATTTAGGTAAATTAGATTGATAAATGGAGAGCCGTATACTTGGAGACAAGTACGTACGGTTCGGGGGGGAGTATTTGGAAACCTATCATAGAAATATGACAAGGCGCTGGGTGCTTACCCTACTTGGAATTTGGAGGTATTCTGTTAGTCAACACAGCGAAAGGGGAACTTTCTGATCTATCCGATGTATTCGGTAAATTATGTTTATATGCCGTGCAGAATGCTGTTTTCCGTCGTAAGCCTAACGTATCTCCTTACCATCCGGTTTTAGTCGATGAGTTTGCGGATTACATTTACAAAGCATTTAAAAGTTTTCCTGCTCAATCACGTAAATATAAAGCACCTTTAATTGTTATTGCACAAACCATTAGTCAATTAGCAATTGAACATGGCCCAAGATTCATGGATATACTGTTAGGTACATTTCGTAATAAACTTGTTTATGGTGATGTTACAAATGAAGACGCTAAATTATTTAGTAAGCTAATGGGTACGAAAACAATTTATGAGGCACGTGAAGGTGATCAAGAAATTGATATGGTAACAGCAGAAACAAAAACACAAAGTACTCGTAGAACATCCTACTCTTATTCGAAAACAGAGGTACCAATTCTTTCTGAAAATGACATTTTAATTCAAAAAGCATTCCAGTGTGCTGCTAAAATTGTAAAAGATAATGCTCCTCAAGGAGGGATACAAGTAAATGCTAACTTTGTTCCTGCCTCTGAGTTTAAAACAGCTAAGATTCAAGTTGATGCAGAAGCAGCTGCTTATTGGTTAAAAATTCGTGAAGAGTCATTAAATACGGAAATTAAATATGATGATTATGTCACAGATACAGATGTTGATAGTGAAGAAACTGTAATTGAAGAATTAAGTACACCTAAAACAGCACCTACTGCAATAGAAGGTTGGTTACAAACGTTAAATCCTGATACTTACGATTTTTATAGTGATGAAGATGATACTGACAATGAAGGGGAGTTAACAAATAATCAGTCTGTTCAAGGTTACTCAAGGAATTCTGCTCCTAAGCTCGAAAAGGAGGACGCTACAGCATCAATGGCTACTTCTAATAAAACAGAATCTGCAAAAATTAATGAAGTAATCGATATTCAAAAAGAAAATGTACCAGATACAAGTAAACATAGAGAACCTATTGAACTTAACAACAAAGCACCAGTTATTACTGAAACTCCAATAGAAGTGCCAAGGGCGAAGCATACACCACAATATAGAGAGCCTGCTTACACATCGACTGTGACCCATAATCAGCAGGAACAGGAAATTCAACGAACTGCAGAAATCAATGGTAAAAATACAACATCTAACTTAACAATGCAATGGTTACAACAAATGGCTGCTACCGTTCCTCAAGATGTTGAAAATACGTTACCTTTAGATGAATTCGAAGGTGGCTCTCGTCTTCATAATCGTAAAGTAGCAGAAGTAACTCCAGAAAGTGCGGCAATTAAGGATAAACTCAGTCAATATATCGAAGGTGACATTGATCGTGATTGATATACGAAGCATATAACGAATATTTCTACTGGTAAAAAGGTGTGGGGCGTAACCCCATACCTTTTTATTATTTCAAATGTAACTTTCACTAAGAGGATCATTTCTTTATGCTAAAATTTAATGTAGCATTGAAATAAAGTTACGCTACTTTATCTCTTTAATCAAAGAATTATAAATAAGCTAAGATCAAACTTTTTTTATAAAACATAAACCTGTCGGATAAGAAACCATAGAATACGGTTTAACACAATATTTTTAATCGAACTGTATTTTAAAGCCACACATGTTACCATCGTTTATTCAAGTAAAGACAATCAAAACTTAATTGTTGAAATAACAAGAGGAAAAGATGTTTTCCCACAAAAATCTTTACAAGAGATCAATGCATTTGATAAAACTCGTCAAGCATTCAATCAGCAAAAAAATGAATCACATTATGTATACTGGAATGAAAATGACGTACATTATCAAATTTATTCATCTAATGTAAATAAGAAACAATTAACAAAAGATGAACTTTGTACAGTTCAAAAGTCTTTTTCTGTGAAATAGTAGTTACGTATTTTTCATCGAGTTTTTTTAGATAACATCAAGTATTGATAGTATCTTTTTAAAGATACTTTTGTTTTAAAACCTATTTTATTTACTAATTCATCCTCATTTATTCCTTGTTTAATAAGACGAAAAATAAACGTATTTCTCATCTGTTGTGCAGAAATACGTCTACCTAATTCTGCTCGTTTTACTTCCAGTCGAATCATCTTCTGTATAGCAACCTCAGATAAAGCCTTTGGTGCATCATTTTCGTAAACCCATCGATAAGTACCTCGATTAAAATCAAATGCCACAAATAGGGGATTATCTGTGTGCTGTCGAGGTCTTACAGATTCAGGGATAGTCGAATAATATTTGTAAAGCTGTTTTGTATCTTCGGCTGTTAAGAAGACGGATCTAGTAACTCCGTTTTCTCCTGAAACAGTTAAAGTGTTCCTAGCAAACTGTATATGGCTCATATTAAGCGATACAAGCTCTTGCAATGACAAACCGTAGTTTACTATTAAATTAATTATACAAGCGTTTCTATCCATGATTAGAGGCCGATATTTAGCTTGTCTCTCTGTTAACCCCTTAGTTGATAGAACAGTTTGTTTTAAAAGCTTCTCTTCTAATTCGGTAATAAAATCATTGTCATTTAATGATTGATCCGGAATTAAAGAGAGATGAATATCATCTAATGGACTAACTATTCCTAAAAACGTGTGTAACTTTTTTAAAACCACCCATATCCTGTGCCTTGTTTTAAGAGAATATTCTCGTTTGTTTTCTAACATTGAGAAATAAGCTTGATAATCATGAACGGATATTTCATTCCATGATTTGATATGTAAAAGCAACTCATTTTCATTTAACCATCTATAAAAATCTTTAATATCGTATGCATAGCGTTGGATTGTAGAATGTTTTCGCCCTTTTTCACTTAAATATGTAGAGAAAGCTTTTAAATTCTCCTCTAAGCTAATTGTCTCGTTCAATATAATCACCTAATTTCTTTGGATATATTATAACAGAAAACAAGTAAAAGACCTGCTACCGCCCTTTGCTACGCACGGTTGCTGGCATATCCAAAAAGGCACTACAAAAACTAATCCCCAAACAATCCCTTTAAAAAATCCAATCTCGTTATAGGTATTCCTTTCTATGTAAGTTGTTTCTTTTAGTGCAGCCATGTGTAATCCTCCAATATAAATTGTTTATTAAAATGAAAAAAGACAAACCTAGTCCTGGTAGGGATACGTAGGTTTATCCTTTTGTATGAGGGTAATGATCTGTTTAATTAAACTCATTATATTTCAAATTACCAATATATTTAAGTTTTAATTTTAATATTGTTGATAACTCCCCGGTTTTAAAAATCTAATATAAATATATATCTTAAAAAATAAAAAAATAAAAAGATGGAACTTTTATAGGTAATGAAAAATAAGGTGTAAATATACTCTCACAAGAGATTATTAGATATACGAACATAAAAAATCATAATTGGTAATAAATAGAATCAATCGATTCTTTAATTATTCGGCTTCAATTCTACAAAAAAGCAGAAAGTAAAATATATTTACATACATGAAATCACAAAAGAATTAATACGAGGCATCTTATATTTATACATTACTTTTTAAAAAGCTAAACATTCCTTTTTTTTGAAAATCAGGTTATTCAACCTCGACTTATAAACAAATTGTTCACAATCTGCTTAAGATATATAAACATAATTAAGTGTTTCCACATAATACACATTATTTTTGATGATTTTTATTAGGTAAATACATTTACCTTAGTAATTATAAGGATTATAGGTAATTTTTATTCACATTTAATGATTTTTGTCCTCATATCAACAGTTTTTTAATATTTTCTTGTGATTTTATGTAGGTATAGCAAGATGATATTTTATCGATAATAGAATTACTTTCTATATTGATGTGGAGAGTTCGATGTAGAAGAACGAGAATTTGAATAGATATGTATAAAAATAGACTTCATTTTAAATGAAGTCCTTCTAATTTGGTCTTTATTAATGGAGTAGTTAAAAAGGAATACTAATGAAACAAACACTAATAGCCCTCTACTTTCGAAATTTTTGAAAATAGGGGGCTCGTTACACTTATTTTATTGCTATTGCGTTTAGTACCTGATCTGCAGATTTTATTGTTACACCAGCTCGTACTAAACGTTCAAAAGTACGCATAAATTCTAGTAAATTAAACGATTGTGATAGTTCAATTACGCGCAGATGTTCTTGCGGTAATCTATCAATCTCTTCAATAAACCATTCACGTATATCGCTTGGAATAGTACGATCTTTATGACCACGATTTTTTAATTTCTCACGCATTTTAATTTCCAATGCGACATATGCATGGACATTAACGCCCTGGTCATATGCATATTTTCTAAATAATGTTTCTTCCTGGTATTTTAGGTAATTACGGTTATAAGATTCTTCATTCGCGGGTACTGCAAATTTCTGTTTCAGTAGTGCATATACACTTTTAAATATTTTCTTAATGTTACGAAGAGAGTACATGGCATAATGTAGACCGAAATTAAAGACAGCTTGTTCACGGTCACTATTTCTCTCTTTTGGTATATGCTGAGCGATAAGAGGATAGATACCTTCTTTCGCTGCAGTATCAAGAATTTTATATTGAGATGTTTGATATAATAGTTTTTTTAATGTATATACAATTTTCTTTGGAAATCCTTCTTTACTGTCAATCATGTCGCGAAGTCCACGAATTACACTCCGAATTTGGCGATGTGAAGTATGCTTTAATACATGAATAAATTTATCCATGTCTGCAGACAGTTCACCGATATTCATTTCTTGTAGGAGGTCTTCAATGAATCTTGCTTTACGAGCATATGTAGCTTTTGGTGTAAACGGATCCCTATGATGAACATTCCCAGATTCTTTTGTACATAAGAAGTCCGGATGGATAGATAGATATAATGTTGTATATCGTTTTGTATTTTTTACCCCTTTTTGCATTTTGCAAATTTTGAATAGGGGAGTACCCGTACTTGGGACTACTGTAGTTAATTCATCTATAACTGCATGGATTTGATGTGGATATTTTTTATGTAAGTAACGATACATCCCACCAAAATGAGTTTTGTTTCCTCTTTCGTCCAGCTTGTCTAAAGAGCGTTTTAATGTTGTTTCCCTATGTTGTTGCATAGCAATGTCTAAGAATAGCTTCTTAGCTGCTACAGATAGTTTAAAGAAAGCCTTTGTAAATACAACAGGACTAATATATACATATGGATTTGCCTTTTTTGTTTCCTCATTCGTAAAATGAGTCAATTTAATTGTATATCGGCCATCTACCCCATTTTTAATAGAGATAATATTATGTAAGCTTAACTTTTTCAAAGCGATATAGAATTGAGAATGCTGAATGTATGCTAATTCTTCTTTATATTGCTTGTAATCTTCCCACATCATATGTACTGTTACATTTGGAATAATACCATTAGTAAAACATTTTTTATGAAGGTATAAGAATACTTCAAGATCTGCATTTGTAATACCATATAATTTATGTTTTCTTCCTGTTTTCTCTGCAAGTGCAGATATTGCGCGACGTGAAAAAGATGGTTTGGCTTTTTCGACAAAACCGTCAACATCAGCAATACGGTCTTCATATGTCATGTGCTGTAGAATATCTTCTAAATATGTATCTTTATAGCTGTAGTATTTCTCTTCAAATGTTTCCACAAATTTTTGCCATGATTTTAATGTTACTAGCACAGCATTGGTTGTTTCCCCATTTAAACTACGTTGATTTCTTATTACAAATGATTTCCCCATCTTTTTCACCTCCATTCTACAAATTCGGAAATATATGCCAAAAGACTATAAAATATACCAATTTTGATTATAGCAAAATGAATTTTGTAAAAATGTGCCCTTTAAGAGAGAATTTTAAAAAAAGCAACACCTTATGAGTCTTAGAGCCACAAGGGATTTAAAAAAAGTTTGAGATTTTTTTTGGTACGCGACTTGGGAAGAGGTGTTGCTCTTTTCTTGTATGATGCTATTTATTAAGAATAGGAAAAATCCTTTAATATCAATACTTCATAGATACTTTAATTAATTTTCGGTACGCAACTTGGGAAAGATGTTGCTTATTTTTTAGGAAAATAGGTACGCGACTTGGGAAAGGATTTTTGTGAAATATATAGATTATTTTTGATTGAATATCTTTAATCGTCTGATATAGCAGCGTTTGTAGTAAATTTTGATAGCAGGATAGGTACGCGACTTGGGAAAGATGTTGCTTATTTTCAATGGAAAATTAAATAATTTAAATATTAGGTGTTGCTTGTTGCGAAAAATAAGTACGCAACATGGGAAGAATGTTGCTTGTTTTAGTAAAAGAGTACGTAACATGGGAAAAGCGTTGCTCATTTTATATTAAAAGTACGCAACATGGGAAAGATGTTGCATGTTTTATAGGAAAGGTACACAGGGTGGGAAAGATGTTGCACGTTTTGTAGAAAGGTTATGCAAGATGGGAAAGGTGTTGCATGTTTTGCAGGAAAGGTACGCAAGATGGGAAAAGCGTTGCATGTTTTATAGGAAAGGTACACAGGGTGGGAAAGATGTTGCATGTTTAACTTATAATTAGTGTAAAACGAATTTTGTAAACTTAATAAAATTAAATGTATTGTTGCTATTACAAATACGAAAGGTAATTCTTGAATAAAAATTTATATTCGTGGGATAGGGAAGAAGATAGAGAATTTATTATTTTTTACTATTTATACTAATTTAATTCTATTATCTTATTGTATTAAATAAAATATAATATATAATTTTATGAATATAATAAGGTGATAGGAGAAATATATATGCTGGAAAAATTGAATAGATTTATGTTTGATTTACCTATAATTTGGTTTGTATTACTTATAGTATTTGGATCATTTTTACTTGTGATGCCATTAGATTTATTTTTACCCGCAATAAAACAACATCCAATAAAGGAAGAACCCGCTATTATACAGATTTTAGTAGGAGTATTTGCGGCACCTGTATATGAAACAGTAATTTTCCAGGTATTTTTATTTTGGGTATTAAGTTGTATTCCTCTTATTAAAGATCGTGATTATCTTATCATTTTAATAGCATCGATTATATTCGGATTAATTCATTCAGATGGTATCACTTATATAGTCGCTACAGCAATAATTGGAGTATTATATAACTATGCTTATTGGGTATATCAAAAAAAGAATGAAAATGTAGAAGTTACAATATCTGCTTTTTGGATTGTTGTTTTGATTCACTCACTACATAACTCTATTGCTGTTATAGCATCACAGTTATAAATGTTTTAAAGAATACTTTATACTATTAGTAGTGGATTTTAAGTTAATAATTAAAGGGAATTGAGTTGTTTATAAAAAAAGGCATAGAGTGTTTTTCTATGCCTCTTTTTTATGTGAACTTATATTTATTTGTTTACTTTCATTCCACCTTAAATAATGGATTTATGTCAAATCTACTGAACCCTCAAAGCAAACCTTTATAAAAAGGTTTGTTAAATATTATTCCCACTACTCATAATCAATTGCATTTTAATTTTCTTTAATAAGTGTTCATAAAAGTTACCTGCTTCTGGATAGATACCTTTCTCATGGGCACTTCAGTTTACAAAAAGATATTAATTGTTCATGATTTTTTTGTGAGCTAAACAATAGGAATACTCATTGGAATGCTCAATAATAATATATCCTATCGAAACTCTAATTAGAATGGTATGAATGATAAGTAGCAATTGATATAATTGTATTAGGAGCATTTAGGAGGATTATTAGTGGAAAAGTTAAAAGTACTATTTCAAAACACCTTATATATAGCATACCCTCTACTAACTGGAGTTGAGGGTAGTGAAAGAGTTTTAAATAAATGGCAACAGTTCTATCAAGATGTAGAAAGAGACTTACAGGCAATTTACAACTCAACTTATTCATCACAGACTTTTGAAAGGTTAGTGAAATGGGTTTCTAAAAAGGAAGCCTTAGGTTTATCTGCGATAGACATTCTTCCAAAATTAGATAATCATAAGGAAGAAATTTTCGAATGTTTAAAAGACGACTTATATATGGAATTTGGAATTAAACTGCCTGTTATCAAAAAAGAATTGCCTTTAGATTCAGAGGCTAAGAGCGAGTATATAGAACGAAGTAATGCAGGATTTATGTATCATTTATCGGACACCATTGCTAAGAATAAGTTTACAGATGATCAAGATAAAAATGTTCGTATTGCGCAATTGCAGGATAAACAAAATAGTCTAGTCGTAGTATCGTCACACGACGATGGTGATATGAAGTTACAAAGGGAAGAGTTAAAAAGATGGAATACTTTGATTGACTCTACTTTTTTAACACGAGTAATGGATGATTTGACGGCGGACTGCCTCGATATTGTTACAGAACTATGGGTAAAGAGTGCAGAAAATGATAAGACTATTGTGCCTGTACATTATGAACAAATATTAGATATGTGTAATATGAAGCAAATCAAAAATGGTAAGGCTTATTATCGAAAAGAGGACAGATTAAAGATTATGGAGCGTTTAGCTGCTCTTGCTAGTATTTTTATCTATGTTAATGAAGATAATGAGATCGTGATATTGAATGAAGAGGATCCGAATGAAACACTAGCATATAAAAAACAAAGAATTAGAAGATTGTTTGTAATGGATGAAATTATCATTGCAAAAGATATTGATACGGATAAAACATTAGGAATAGAGAGTATGAACGTTACTCCAGGTAGTTTTTTATCGAAATATCTATATGGTTCTGAAAAGTTAACAGGTTTATTATCTAAGAAAGCATTGGAGTATAACAGCAAGCAGCAGAGATATCACAAAAGGTTAACTAGATATCTAAGTTGGCGCTGGCGTATTCAACAATCATATCAACATCTAACTCATTCATATAGTATTGGTGGTCCTAAAGGGCTATTACAAGTAATGGAGATAAGTATGAATAGAAAACCAAGCCTAATACGACAAGTTTTCGAAAAGACGTTAGATGATCTTATGAGAGACCAAGTAATTCAAGAGTGGAAATACTCTCCTGAAATCGATGAAGAAAAATGTAAGGGAAAAAACTGGTTTGAAAACTATTGGTTAAAATTGAAAGTCATTATTTCTCCTACAAATGAACTTGTTAAATTACAACAAGAGTTAATAACTAAGAAAAATAAACAACAGGTACCATTAGTTATCGAGATGGAAGAAAAGCCATCAGTAATTGAAGAGAAGCCTGTAAGTATACTAAACCAAGAAATTCCTAATAGTATTGAGTTCTATATCGAAAAAATGAACACGTATAAAGAGAAGAATAATAAAAGTATTCGTGGGTTAGCGAAAGAAATTGATATTTCGTATTCAACGCTTTCAAGGATGTTATCCGGTCAAAGAAAACGATTAAATGATGATACAAAAAATAAACTGGATAAGTGGATAGAGAGACAAGAAGTAATGAACTTATTATAGAAAGCCTATAAAAATGATAAGAGGGGAGGGGAAGGGAATAAATATGGCCGAAAACATCAGCATGTTACAAATAATAGATAGGGATAATTTATGTAAATTATTTACTAAGTCATTTTATATCCCAGAGCCATATAGGGAGGCTGTTATCCAAGGGGTTATTAATAATGCTAATAATATTACACTAGAGCGAGCTACAGAACTTGTTAGCAAATCCTTTTCTCCAATAGATTTACTTAAATCAAAAAATTATAAAGAAAAGCAAGGCTACGCTATTTGGCGTGGTTTTTTTACTGAATGGATTATTAATGTTCAATATAATTCGTTTGTGAATAAGGAACCAGTACTGATGACAATTGTTAATCCGGATCCAACTTCAAAATGTGATTTATTACATGTTATTAAGGCTGGGGACTTTATTAAGTGTGTAGCAGGTCCAGATATAAAAACTGGACAAATAAACTATGCATTAGACCAATATGAGCGTATATGTAAGAGTAAATATGATATTCCTTTTTTTGATGCTGACAGAAATTTTAGTGAAGAAAATATACAACGTCTTACAAAAAGGCAAAGGGAACGTTTTGATAATCTCCAAAAGCAATATCCAAGAAAAAAAATCATACATCCGATTTTTTCGAATCAAGATATGATCCATATTACGTATGATTTTTTACATTATGCAGCGTTCAATGAATTGCCTAGTCAACGAACAACACAGAATACCCCAATAACTAAAGAAGAAAGAAAAGATATCTTCATAAAGGCAATTAAGGGAGCAGAAGTATTAAAGAACAAAGAGAAAATCCCGACTTCTTTTATAGACTGCAAGTTAGAATTAGAACAGGAACGACAAAATACAACTAAAGCTGAAGTTAAAGCTAAAGCTAATAATGAAACTGCTTCTATTAAGAATTTTGATAGCAAAAATGATAAAGTTGATAGCATAGATTCTAAATCTACGAATAAGTTACAAAATCTTAAAGACACTGTTGCATATAAGTTAGGGAAGGGAGCAATTAAATATGCTGGAAAATTTTTTGTGGAAGGCGCAAAGCAAGAAATTATTCGAAATCTTGATAGTATAGGTCGAGGGCTTTCAAATGGTCTCTCAAAGATTTTTAGGGGAGATTCTAGAATCAATGAGTCAAAGGGATCTAATATTAATAGCATGGATAATAGAAATAAAGGGAGTCTGGTAGCAAAGGAAATGGAAACTTCAGATTCCCATTCGAAGCAGAATGCAGTTATGAAGGAAATAAACTATCCAGAAAAGAGAGAATCGCCAGGCCCTCATTGGGTTTCGGAGCATACGAGGAATGATGGGCAAGTTAAAGTAAGAGCGCATCCAAGAGGAATATCAGATGGAAAGGATAAAGATTAGAAATTCACATCCAAATGTGAATTTAAAACATAGTTTGATTAAAAATCCTGTGTTGTGTAGTTTTTTTGTTCAGCAATTGGGCTAAACTCCGAAGCAATTTCATTAAAGAAAATTAGTTCTTTATGCTAAATATTCAAATGAGTTTGTGAAGAAACTAAAAAGAAGCAGGTACCTCTCCCTTTAAAGGATCTGCTTCTCTTTACATTGACTCTATAATCATTTGTCTTTCATACCACTTTTTTAGTTTTTCATTAACACTTTTTGAAATACGCTTCATTTTGTTATTACAGAATCTTGATAGTGTAGCAGGGGATAAACCTATTTCATCTGCTATCTCACGCATTGTTTTATTTTGATGCATATGCTGATACATAATTTTTTCTCGTATCACATCTTCTGATCCTTCAGGAGTTTGTTTTACTGTCTCTGCAATATAATGGTCCTCCTGCTTCTCTTGCATATCTATTGCTTTTTTCTTTACCATACTATATATATTATTCATTAATTCTTTTGGTGGTAAGATAATGATTCCTAATTTGGAATAGTAATTCTTAAACCAATTACGTTCGCCTATCTTTGTTTCATCCAATTCCTCTGCATACGCCCAATGTGAAATTACATTTTCTTTTTCTAAATCATTTAAAATATTCTCTAATTGTTCACGAGTTCGAGTTGGGCGACCCTTTGTGGGTGTAATACCCATTACAGATAGTAGACCTTTTTCTCCACCAATGGAGTATGGTCTTTTTAAAGTACTGTATTGTTGACGGATTCTCCACTGCCAGGATAAATAACGTATTAAACGTTTATGAAACTTGTGTCTATAGCTATTATACTCTAATGCTTTTTTCGATAATAAAGCCGTTGTGCTATTAGATCCATACAAATAGCCCGATAAGAAACTACCCGGTTTAATCTTACAGGATTCTATCCCCATATATTCATTTGTATTCTTATCTCTCCATAACACTACAGAGTCCAGTACGAATAGCCTTTTGATTACTTCACGTTTTACTTCAAATTTTTCTCCAGTTTCAGCTTGATCGTTCAGTACTACAACTTCATTATCATCATTCAAATAAATAAAGATGCTTGCTAACGCTGCAATACGTTGTGCTACCTTTATCTTATCTTCTGCACGATAATACTCTACACCATTTGCTGATGCTTTTGGCATATTACATAATTCCAATACATTCTCATAACTAAAATCTATGAATTCATCTGGTGATTTAGCTTGATTTAACCATTGTATTGTAATGGTATCTAAACAGTCTGCTGTAAGATCATCCATATTACTAATTACTCCATCAACCAATATAGACCATCTTTCCGCTTCATTTGTATTCACTAATCTCAAATCCTCATCCTTATGTGAAGATAGTTGTGCTACTCCGCTTGAATTTTTTGTTTCTAATGGCAGTACCGGTTTTGCCGCTGCTTCATCTTCTTCAAACTGATTTTTTGCTATTCCATCACGTAATTGATAGTACATTGCGTCATTTGATACAGGATAATATTCGTCAGGCATATCTGCTATACGCTCTTCTATATGACCATGTTCAGGATTTGAAATTTGAGTTGGTTCAGCTGCTTCAAACTTTTCTCCAAACTCTTGTTCAATGATTTTATCTAATACATTTTGAATCTCAATTTTATATTTATCTAGATTCGCGTAAATGTGCAATAACGATATTCCTTGTTCTTGTTTCTGCCCCAGCCAAGAAACAAGTGTTGAGAAAGAAGGGGATATATTAGCTGAAGTTACTAATTTATCGTGATTCTCTTGGACTTCGTTATAATATTTTTGCCATTTAGCCCATAACTGCTTATTTTCTTCATAGATTGGAGCAGCAAGTAGGAGGGCGTCACTGAACAATGCTATTACTCTCTCCATATTTAAGTACCTCCTAATAATGTTATTAACCAATATAATTAAATCCTAACAATATGAAACGTCATAGCTATATGATGGCTACATAACCTTTAAGTTGAAATGTTATCTGAATAATTCACACAATTATTGGTTTTTACTCGTTTTATTGTGAATCATTTTAATTCTATTTACTTGTCTTTAATTATATAAAACTGCTTCTATTTGTAAAATCACTACTTTACAATACAATTTCAATTTTTAAAAGTAAATTAGTTAAATACACTGATTTTTTGCTTAACGACTAGAAACTTGTTACTTTAGGTCACAACTAAAATACGCCAGCTGCTTCTTAATTGAAACTGAATAGCTTTATCATGGCTACTACTTCTTATTTGAAACTATGTAGCCTTATTATGGCTATAAGCTTTTATTTCAAATTTTATAGCTTTATCACGGCTATTACTTCTTATTTGAAACTATAGCCTTATCATGGCTATAAGCTCTTATTTCAAATTTTATAGCCATATCGCGGCTACTACTTCTTACTTGAAACTGTATAGCCTTCTCATGGCTATTACTTCTTACTTTTAATAATGAATAGCTATATAATGGCTACAATTTCGTAATTTATGAAACGTTATAGCTATATGATGGCTACAACTTTGAAAAAATGAAACGAGTATATCTTGAAAATCATTTGATTAAAAAAATTTTTTATTCTATTAAAATTAGTAATAAACGTTGATACAAAGCCATTTCATAAAAAACGTAAAAAAACAAGGTAAAATCATTATAGCTATATGATGGCTACAACTTTCACTGTGAAAATCCCAACAAAGCTATACACACCAAGGGTTACAGCAGTTTTCAATAAAATATAACTTGTTGTAAAAATATGAAACGTTATAGCTATATGATGGCAGTAAACATGAAACGAACTGAAACGTTTATAGCTATATGATGGTTACAACTTTCACTGTGAAAATCCCAAAAACCTATATGCACCAAGGGTTACAGCAGTTTTCAATAAAATACAACTCGTTGTAAAAACATGAAACGTTATAGCTATATGATGGCTACAACTTTCAAACGAGATTAGATGAAAACCCTATAAAATCAATGGTTTCGAGGGATTTATCTCACTACATAATACGTTTCATATTCAAAAAACTTCATAGCCCTATGGTGGCAACAAACTTTTTTTAATGAAACGTCAAACCCCTTGTCGCACAAGGGATTGAGGCACGTTTCATTTTTTTATTTTTCCTCTTAAAGGGACAGATTTCACCAGTATTCGATTTGATATAATCAAAAATGAAAATCTATATCTAATTGTGGGGAAAACTGCAACTTAAAATAAAAGGAGGTGAAAAAGATGGCAAAACCTTTCGTTATAAAGAACAAACGTAGTTTGAATGGTGAAACAACAACACCAGTAATTGTAACAATTAAATCATGGCAAAGGTTAGTAGAAGCTTTAGAAGGTAAGTATTACAGTTTTAAAGATACTTATCTAGAAGACATTGTGAAGTCAATGTCCTATGAAGAACGAATTGCAGATGAAGAAGGATTTGTTGCTAAAGCAAAGCCATCTTTTTCACTGAAAATGAAAAAGATTGTAGATAAAGTAAGTGAATTTGATAAAAACGAAGGCAGAAAACATAAACTATATGGTATTACAAATGCTGATCTAGAAGTATTTCTATTTCTTCATAAAAAATGTAATACATATGGTGAGCTTTCACATGTATCGATCCACATGCTTTGGGAAGATTATAAAAATTATAAAGAAGCATTTGCACATATTCACCACTCACAATTTTATGTAGCTTTGAAGAAGTTAAGTTTCCATAACATCATTACAATCGAAAATGAATACAGTGGTAAATATAAAATTACCTTAACTGATTTCATGAATAAAGAAACGAATAAAGCAAATGCCTATACATTTATTAGCCCGATAGTATTTACCAAAGAATTCTTTGAGTTATCAATTGCAGCTAAGAAACTATTCATGGATGTAGCAATGCAGCAGAAACGCGAAACTACCCTGAAACGTTCTTTATTCAAAGTTGATGAGCAAGGAAACTCAACTCATTTTGGTGGTATGTATCATTACTTACATAAGAAATACCCACATCAGATTCGTGCTGTACTAGATGAATTAGAAACAAAACTTTCTGCAACTGGATCTCCTTTATTTAAAATTTGTAAGTTAGAAAAAGGGAAGAGGAATAAAAAGCAATACACAACATTGCATTTATCTGTACATCCTGATTTCTTATGCGCGAAAGAAGAAGGAGCAGAATACCGTGATCCTTTTACACCACGAGATACATATAAGCGTAAAGTTAAATTCATTGAAAACTTGTTAGTTGAAATGAACATTGCTGAATTTGCAAAGGATATGAACCAATTCATTAACGTTTTAAAACACTCTTGTCACCGTCAAATTCGCCAAGTAGTTCGTGGCTTACGAGAAATGATTGATCGACAAGAAGGATATCCTAAAAAGCTTGTTTATACACTAAGTAAATTATTAAAGCAATCTTCTCAATATCGTGTATTAGACACAGCTGCTAAAACTGGTATTTATCCTTTAATTACACACAATGTACCTAAACATGATCAAGAAGAGGCCATTTTTAAATTCGGTACTCATTTTGCTATATACTCTTTACGCAATGTTCAAAAGCTATTCCGAAAAGCGCATGACCTGCTTCATGCAAAATATGCTGTACCTGTAACTATAGATGCTTACCATCGTAATTACATGCAGTATCAAGAGGAATCACTATTTAGAAAATATGCTTATGAACAAGGCGTAAATATTAACGCATATACAGCATTAGAAATTGAAATTCGCGAACTCTTAAAGTCCAGTGGACATAAAGGAAATCAAATCCCTAGCGATATTCGTGAACTGTTCATTGAAAAAATTGATAAATTGCCGAAAGAAAAGATTCGTGTGATTGAGGTCCCTGAAGACTTTGATTTAATCCAGTTTCTTCATTCTTTAGAAGCATACTACCGTTCAACAAAAAAAGTGCCACATACTGTTGATCAGCTGCTTCCAGCAATGTAATGATAAGCTCTCTATTTTTGAAAAAACCAAAAGTAGAGGGCTATTCGTGTTGGAGATAACATTTAAAGTGGATTGCTTCAAATAAAAAAGAGAGGCGTTTTCATTAAACTTGAAAACTTCCTCTCTATTTTTATGCAATTTCATATATTGCAGACTGCGTAAATTTTATTATTCACAAGTTTCCAAGTTTATAAATCTGAATTTTCTGTCTTGAAATTCGTTTATTATCTACAAAAAAACATAAACTTTTTTTAATATTGTGTTGATATCTTAATAAATTAGACCATGTGTGTATAATATATTGCTCGAAATACAGTTCTTATAGGCTTTTATCTTTAAATCTACTTAAAATCAGAAAAATCTATGTTAGTTATGTTTAAAAAGTGGATACTGTTTCTAACTTTGATCACTTTGTTAGTAGTTTGTGTATAGTTTTCATCTAAATGTGGAAAATTTGTTTGTAAGTCCTTAAGATTTAGCTTTATTATTTATTCAGTTTTCCGCATCAATATAATGATGATTATATGTAGGTTTTATATTTCCACTTTTTGATTTTATGTAGTTTAAAAACGTAACCATAAGTAATAATTACGTTTCCAGTATTTGTTGTTTATGATTTTTTATGACTAAAATAATAATGGACCCTTGCTACAGCAAGAGTCCAACACTACTTTTTCTTTGTATAAAAGTTTTATCTTTATTCTTTAAATATATTAAAGATATATATTATATTAGGTTTTATATTAGAGTAATACTTACTATAGGGAAGCGATTCTGTGTAAAACCAATTTCATTTCTAAATGGAATTGGTTTTTTATGTATTCTAATAAACATTATAACTGATTCTAAAAAAATTTAATATAAAACATAATTTTTTTCATTTTCTCTTAGATTTCCGAAAAAAGTAAATCATACTTAAATTAGATAGTTGATTAGTGGAAATTACAATGAAATTTGTAATCTCCTAACCATTTAAAAAGAGAGGTGAAGACATGGTAAAAAAGAAATCCCAGAAAAACCCCGAAAAAAAGAAATTTACATTCTTTAAAAAAGCAAAAAATAAAACAACAGAAATATTAGATATGCAACAAGAGAATTCAGAAGCTCTTAAAGAAAAGAAGAAACGTAAAACAAGGGAGAAAGTTCCAGCGATAACAGGAAGAAAAGTAGGGAAGGTTACATTTTGGTTTGTAATGGGATTTGTGGTTGTAGGAAGCTCCCTTTCATTTATCCAACTTGCCGGTCCTCCTAGAGCAGTAGCTGTTCAGGAAAAGAAAGAGGAACCTGTAAAAATTAAAATGTCTGAAGCAGAATTAATTGCATATGCGAATAATTTTGCTGCTAATTATTTTAATTGGAAAGTTGATATGAATGTAGCTGAAGAACGAAGAAAACGATTAGAGAAATTTCTAGTTGAAGGATCTGATGAGCAAGGTGGATTAAATAGAGACACTTTAAAAAACGCTTCTAGTACTTTAGTTAAATCGGAAGCAGTAGAGGTCCGACAAAAGGGAAATGAAGCAGAAGTTACATTAAAAATCATTCAAAAACTAGAACCTGTAAATAATCCTGCTCCTGGAACGACACAAGCTCCAGACACACCAAAAGAACCAAAAGAAGTAACAAGATACTTCTCAATTCCAATTTTAATGGAGAAAGGGAAAATGGTAGTCCCTAACAATCCTACAATCGTTCATGGAGAGAGAGAAAAGGCAGCTTATAAAGTAGCAACTTTCAAATCAGAAGGACGAGAAATTAATACAGATGCAGAAATAAAAAAAGTAGAACAATTTTTACAATCTGTATTTAAGGTATATACAGAAGGAACACCAGAAGAAATTGCTTACTACTTTGAAAAAAGTAATATAACAAATGGACTAAAAGGTATTATGACATTTAGCAAATTAGAAAATCTACGAATTTATGAAGATAAGGATAAAGGATACAGAGTCTTAGTTGATGCCAAGTTAAAAGACAATGATAGCAGCTTAGAGTACACATACACATATGATTTAAATCTTGTAAATAAAGATAACAAGTTTTCAATTAGCTCTATGAAGAAATTTGAAAACACATTAGAGAAAGTGGAGGGTAAATAATTATGGAGCTTTTGGGATTAGATATGGTTGCTCAGCAATTACCTGCTATTACGGATGCAGCAGTCTTAGGCAACATTAACTTTGGAGTGAATGCAAAAAACTGGTTAGTAGCTCAGTTAGGTCCCATTTTTTTAGTTGTAGCAATCATCGGTGTAATAGTTTTACTTGTAAAAAGACAAATGGCTGGTCTAATTGGTTGGTTAGTACTATGTGCGATTGTATCTGTGTTTGTATTCACTCCAGACGTATTCAAAGACCTTGGAACAAAATTATATAATTTATTATTTAAATGATCATTTGTAAAAAATAGAAATTTTAAGGAGTTGGTATAAGTGACTCAGAAACCGACTCGCAAGGAAGTAAGGACTTACAACTCTATTTGGGATATTCCTAAGAGTTTATATGGGATAAGGGATATAACACTCCCTTTCCCTGTACCTTACAGACAGCTGGGGATTTTTGTTGGAACACTATTAATAATAATATTCTTAGAACAGATTTTACCACTAGGAAATAACGTCTTTTTCAAATATCTAATATTACCTGGTGGTATAGCGTACTTCTTTGGAAATGTAGAATTGGATGGAAAAAGTCCACACAAATTTATATATCGATTCTTTGTATTTACATTTGAAAAAAAGAAGTTGAGTCGTTATAAAGATACAACTGGCAATATTGGAAGCTATCAATATAAGACAGTAGTTCGATTTAAGGATGATTCAATTAAGAAAAAGTAATTAATTAATCTATACGGAAGAATTAGTTTAGTCTCATATTCTTCTCTAAGGAGGCACAAATGAATCAGGTTGAATTTCCAGTCAAATATTTTCATGATAATTTGATTTTTAACCAAGATGGTTCTTGCTGGGCGTATTATGAGGCATACGGTATTCCTTATGAATTTAAAGGAGACGATGATAAAAATACGTTGTTTATGCGCCAACTCGGATTATTTTGGAATTACGAAGAAGAAAAACACCTCTTAATGATACCTGTTTATCAGAATTTTAAAGAGAAAGCCGATGAGTTTAAACAAACAATCAGTGGAGAATTAAAAGAGCTGGCAATAGATCATACTGACGACGTTGTCCATGAGTTAGAAAGAAAATTTGGTAAAAATGCTGTAGAGTATCGTTACTTTATTGGTGTGAAATTAAAAGTACGTCACGTACAAGAGGGACTTAAGGAAATGCTTTACACTGCATTTCATACCTTTAAAAACACTGCAGAGCAGTTTGGATTGCTTGGTGATACCAAAATATTAAAAACTGATTTGGAGATGTATAAGCGGGAAGCTAGTGCCTTTAGAAACAAAATAAGAAAACATTTAGCAGTAAGAAGTTTAGAAACAAATGAAACACAATGGATTGTATTACGAAACTTCTATCGTACATTAGAAGCACCAGTTACAGCAGGATGGACACCACCAGTAGTTGATGACGATTCTGCAATCTTTCCGAATCAAGAGAGTCTATTACGTTTAACGGAATCAGAAGTAGAGGTTAAAGGAAGACATATAGAAATGAACCAAATTGGTTCTGATGGATTAGATTATCCAGCATATATGAGTTTCTTATCAGCATCCAAGATTCCATATACAATGGAGTTTCCAGACCAAGAGTGGATGTATATGATTCAAAATATCGATTTTCCAATTGAACTGAGTGTACGCACAGAAAATATTAATCATCGCAAAGCACTATCTAAACTAAATAAAAAGAAAAAAGATTTAGAAGATCAAGAGGCACATGCAAGGGAAAATTCACAAACTGTTGGACTAAACGTGTATGAGGGTGTTCAAGAAGCTACTGAATTACAAGCCCTTATACAAAAGACACGTATGCCACTAGTTAAGACATCAGTATCTTTCTGTATATGTGCTGAAGATTTGGATACAATGCGTCGAAATACCAATTCACTCATTTCTATTTATAGAGAGATGATGATTGAACTAGTAAGACCATATGGAGATCAGTTCCTGCTGTTTAATGAATTTATCCCTGGTTCTAGAAGGTATGTAAATGATTATATACACTTTATGGAACCTGGAGTTCTAGCAGCCGGTATGTTTGGTGCAACACAAGATTTAGGAGATAATATCGGGTTTTATATTGGAACAACTGGTATTTTAAATAAAGCAGTTTATATGACACCCTCACTTGCAGCAACTAATACCGTTGCAAATCAAAAAACAAGCGCACTTTCAGTTGCAGTAACAGGAAGTACTGGTTCCGGTAAATCATTTGGAACGAACTTAATTGTTTACCTAGCCGTACTTGGAGGAGCTCAAACACTGATAGTCGATCCAAAAGGTGGTGCGACACGTTCCTAAGTGAAAAGCTTAGGCATTGTCGAACTTACAGTTCAACAGTGAACTGTCATTCCAAGAAGTCAAATGATAGGGTAACGCCTTGAAGGACTTCCTTTAATACTCCGACATGCAGTGAAGTTAGTAAGAACTGAACTGTATGAAGCTCGGTGAAGTCGGTTGAGAGTTACCGTAATCCTATAGGATACGAAAGTCACTCAGAGGTGGGTGGTGTAACCTATAAACCGGAAGTCTATAAATTACCTATGGTTAGTATGCACTATGAACCAATAGAGTATGGTATGTGCGGACGAATCTCTGATGGTACGGGTCTATATCGGAAGTAAGTCGAAAGGCTTACTGACACAATTAGTGTCGCTACTGTGGATGAGTAAAACTCGCCTTTATGAAAGTCCATATATTGTTACAGGCAATATCAAGGTAGCAGGCTCATAGGAGAAACCTAACGGTATATGCACAGATAGGAATGACGGAACGTGGTAAGCTGTCAACACTGAGGGCTTGCTTCCGATGAAGTGGTTCTAGGGAAAACAATTGTAAATTGTATAACCTAGGTTTATGACAGTGAAAGTGGTGGCACAGTACCTATGAAACGTGTAACGAACGTGGAGGGATAGCCACTAGTCGATTGAAAACTGACTGTTACTTATGGTTGACATGGTTTCGAGTAAGACTAAAGAGATGTAAACCTCCAGTAAATAAGGGGAGGTTACAGCCCATGTTAAAGAAAACTAAACTAAGGCACAGTGAATATTACGACATGCAAAGAAAGTATGATGAGTTATATTCTAATAACCTTAATGGTAACAATTTCTATAAATTAATTGATATTATCGGTTCGGAAGAAAATATTAGATTAGCATACCGCAACATCAAAACTAATAAGGGGAGTAACACGGCTGGAGTTGACAATTTAACCATTAAAGATATTTGGCACCTAAACGATACAAAGATTATTCATGAAGTTAGAAAACGATTAAATAACTATCAACCACAAGCAGTTAAAAGAGTCCTTATCCCAAAAGAGGGCAGTGATAAGAAGCGACCCCTGGGGATTCCAACAATTTGGGACAGATTAGTACAACAATCTATCCTCCAAGTATTGGAACCTATTTGTGAAGCTAAGTTTCATAACCATAGTTATGGATTTAGACCGAACAGAAGTACACACCATGCACTAAGTAGAGTTGTAAGTCTTATTAACATAGGTCACCAACACTACTGTGTTGATATTGACATTAAGGGGTTCTTTGATAATGTATGCCACAAAAAGCTATTAAGGCAAATGTGGACTTTGGGAATAAAAGACAAATCACTTCTATGTGTTATTTCAAAAATCCTTAAATCTGAGATAGAAGGAGAGGGTATTCCCAATAAGGGTACTCCGCAAGGAGGAATTATTTCTCCTTTACTTTCCAACATTGTTCTAAATGAACTTGATTGGTGGATAAGTAGCCAATGGGAAACCTACAAACCTCACAGAATCTCTACTCGGCATTTAGGGTTTCGACAATATGCTAGGAAGTACACGAATCTAAAATGTGGTTATGTAGTGAGATACGCGGATGACTTCAAAATAATGTGTCGGACTTATGATGAAGCACAACGCTTTTATCATGCGACAGTTGATTTTCTCAAATCCCGCTTGGGATTAGAAATTAACCCCAAAAAGTCCAAAGTGGTTAATCTCAAGAAAAACTCGTCAGTTTTCCTTGGATTCAAAATCAAAGTGGTTAAACAAGGTAAAGCTAAATTTGGATATATTGCAAAAACCAGTATGTCCGACAAAGCTATTACAAAAGCTAAAAGACAACTAAAAGAACGAATCAAAGGAATTCAAAAGGAGCCCACTTCAGAGAAAGTTACTCAATTTAATTCAACCCTTCTTGGTATACAAAATTACTTTAAATATGCGGTTACAATTTACATGGATTTAACGGAGGTAAATTACTCTCTGCGAAGAGTCATAAGAACCAGACTTAGAAACAATATGAAGCACATGAAGTTCTGTGAAACATCTGTGAATTTTAAAAGGAAGACCAAAGGAATACAACCTAACACTAAGATTTACGTTGTACAGAACACTCCACTCTTACCAGTTACAGGAATACATCATAAAAACCCGTGGAATTTTTCGCAGGTTATCTGTAACTATACGGAAACGGGGCGTAATAAAGTACATAGTAATCTTAAGGCAATACCTAAGGATGTTCTCAACCAAGTTATGAGGACTTATTCGAAGAATAAAAGTATTGAGTACAACGATAATAGGATATCAAAATACGTTGCTCAATATGGTAAGTGTTATGTAACTGGTGAGGAAATTGGTATTGAACGTGTTCATTGTCATCACATTGTTCCCATTAAACAAGGTGGGGATGACAAGTACAACAACTTGGTAATTGTAGATTGGTTTATACACAAACTGATTCACATGACGAATCTTAATAAGATTACACATTACCTTCGGTCTTTTAAACTTAACAAGAAACAAATGGATAAACTGAATGTGCTAAGAACTAAAGCTGGAAATGAACCGATAGTAACATAATTTGATTTTAAAGTCAGTTGGAAACGATGGAACGCCGTATGCTAGGAAACTAGCACGTACGGTGTGAGGTGGGGGAAAAGGTGGAGATTACATCAAAGCCTTACCTATCATCATAGAGGGGGAACTGGACAGAAGATTTACACGGCTTAGAAGGTAAGGTAAATGTAATTACACTAGGGACTGATAGACGAGATGAAGGGAAACTAGACCCATTTATCATTCATAAACATAGCCGAAAAGATGCAATTGAGTTAGCTATGACAATTCTTACTTTCATTACAGGTATTAAACCTGATAACTCGGAGAAATTCCCGCGCTTGGCTTCAGCTGTAGAATTCGTAGCAGGAATGGAAGAGCCGTGCTTAACAGCTGTGTCTCAATACCTTGAAGATAGTGATGATAAAGTGGATCAACAATTAGCTGCTCATATTCAAGCATTTGAGAATTTATCATTTGCACACTTAATCTTTGGTGATGGAACAAATAGAGATATTGAACTTGATACAGCAGTAAATATCATACAAATTCAGCATCTTGACATGCCAGATATTCAAAAAGATCCAAAAGATTATACATTACAGGAAAATTTATCAGTTAGTATGTTGATGTCTCTATCTTCTTTTGCAAGAAAATTCTTTCAAAAGGACCCTACTAAATTCAAAATTGTTCTATTAGATGAAGCATGGGCAATCATGGGAACTTCTCAAGGGCGAGAGTTAGCTCGTAAGCTAGTTTGTGAGGGTCGTGCCTTAAACTCAGCAGTATACTTTGCTACTCAAAGTGCAAGTGACCTTGGAGATGAGACATTTAAGAATAATATCGGTATGAAGTTCTCATTCCGTAATACCGACAGTAAAGAGATTTCTTCAATCTTAGATTTCTTTGGATTACCTGATAATGAAGAAAATCATGCAATTATTACTAATTTAGAAACAGGACAATGTTTATTCCAAGATATCCAAGGAAGAACAGGTGTTGTCACAATGGATGTAGTGTTTAAGGATTTATATGATGCATTTGATACTAGACCAAATGCGAGGAAGAATTATAGAAAGTCAAATGATGATGAAAAGCAGGAAGTTAATGCAACCTTTGTCGAAGAAGGGGGAGAAAAAATAAATGTAGGAGTGAGTTAATATGCTAAAAACTAAACTAAAAAAATTAATGCTATCTAGCCTATGTGCTGGCGCTCTAATTTTGAGCGCAGCATGTGGAAATAGCGAAACAAATGTAGGAGAAGAAAAAGATAAACAGGGGCACACTCCTAGAGAAATAATGCTAGATTTTGTAAAAGCTGATTTACAAAGGGATCATAAAACAATACTTAAGCTTGTGGTGGATGGAGAAAAAGATACTATATTAGATAAAAATCAAGGTCCTAAAAATAATTTGTCTTACAAAGATTATAAAGTAAAAGAGTATGTAGTCGATAAGGATACGATTATGTATAACTTTATATCAAAAAAACCCCCTAAAAATATTGATAAAGAAATAAAGTGGATAAGGGTGGTTCGAACAGATAAAGGTTTTAAAGTACGGAGTTATGCTGCCCCTTATCGAAATGAAATCGATGAAGTAGCAAATACTAAACCGACAAATGAGTTTAGTTCGAAAGATTAATAGGTTTCCCTTGAACTACCCCCACTTTCACTTCGTTTAGAAGTGGGGGATTCCTAAGTAAAGAGTTCTATCGAACGCTAATTTATTAGGCTAACCCCGCAGTCCTTGCGGTTAGAAGCCTTATCGCTTCATTCTTTAGATTGATACTTGCGTTAATATCCCTATCATGATGTGTATGACAAGAAGGGCAATCCCATTTACGTAGGTTTAGATTTTTAACGTCTTTATTTTGATACCCACAACATGAACATAATTGGCTGGAAGGAAATGTTTTGGATACGACAATGACTTGTTTGCCATACCATTTTGCTTTATATTCCAACATAGTTCGAAATTGTGACCATGATACCTCACTAATTGCTTTTGCTAACTTATGATTCTTTAACATATCCGATACTTGCAAATCCTCTATACCGATAACATCGTGGTTTTTGATGATTTCAGTCGAGATTTTGTCCAAGTAATCTTTTCTAGCATTCGTCATGTATTCATAAATTCTAGCTACTTTTAATCGTTGTTTATTCCATCGAGAAGATCCTTTCATTCTCCTAGAAAGAACACGCTGTGCTTTTGCCAACTTCTCTTCTAATGATCGAAAAAACTTTGGGTTTTTATAGGTTTTTCCATTTGATAAAATGGCGAACTCTTTTAGTCCCACATCCATTCCAATGTAAGAGTTTGTTTTCGGAAGTTCTTGCACTTCTGTTTCAATTAACAATGACACAAAGTATCTACCAGAAGGGTTCCGTCTAACGGTCACATTTACAATACGTCCCTCTACTTCACGACTTTTGGCAAATCGAACAAGGCCTAGTTTCGGTAACTTTATTTTGTTCCCTACAATGGCAATGTTTTCATTTGTTTGTTTTGTGGTGTAAGATTGTACGTTGTTCTTCTTAGATTTGAAACGCGGGGCACTGTTTTGTTTTTTGAAAAAGCGTATATAAGCATCCGCAAGGTTGCGAACAGACGACTGAATCGCAATACTATCCACTTCTTTTAGCCAAACAAACTCTTTCTTCAAGGCAGGAAGTTTGGCAGAGCATGTACCATATGTCAAACCTTTTCCTGTTTCTTTATATGCATGATCCCATAAAGATAGGAAGTGATTGAATACAAAACGAGAACAACCAATCGTTTTATTGATTAGTGCCGCTTGTGATTTATTTGGATAGATACGGAATTTATATGTTTTATTGATCATCATTCATTTCACCTCCATTTCGATATGGTTCTATTATACGACAAACATACATTCGATAGGTAGCGAAGTAACAATTTATGTATGTCGAACGATTAAGATGGCTTTCTGCCATCCCTTGTCCGAAGCCAAGTCATCTCCTACCTACTCACTTCTCGTTCCTTGAGGAAGGAGTCTTCTTGGCTAAAATGATAAAAGGGGGAGTAACATGTAATGAAAAATTTTATTACCCTATTGTTATTAATTTGTACTTTGCTTTTAGCATTTAATTTACTTTTTAAAGCTGCTCCAGTATATGCAGAGGAAGAGCCCAGACCTTCTCTTATAGACGATATCATTCCAAAGAATAAAGAAAAATTGAAATATGAAGAATACCCTCCAAGTAGCTATGGAATTGACATATATACACCAGAAGGTGGATTTGGTGAATCCCTTAAGTTTTGGAAATGGGGAGACAAAGTAAAAGAACAAATGGTTGCTGTTTTATTTAGTCTTGTAAGTATTGGATGGACCATTAATCTTGCAGTTAGTACTTTTGTTACAAGTATGGTCGGCCAATCTATGAGTCTCAATATTGTAGCTGATGTAGGAGATAAATTAGGCGATGTAATATCTAAAGCAGCAGGATTCAATGGTTCTTGGGGTAATGGAATATATAGTGAATTAATTGGACTTATGTTAGCTTTATTAGCCTGCTGGGTTATCTGGGTAGGTTTTGTACAACGACGCCAGTCAGAGATGCTAGGAGGGTTGTTAAAAGCATTAGGGATCTTAGTTTTTACTTTAGGTTTTTTCGCAAACTCAAGTTATATTATCAAAGGACTGAACACTTTCTCCGAACAAGTAAATAAAACTGTTCTTGATTCCACTCAAAGTATCAGTGGAGCGAGTGAAGGATATTTAAGTGGTGTCGACTCCATTACTGATTTAACACACACCTTGTTAATAAAACAACCGTATACATTACTGCAGTTTGGTACAACGGATATGAAAAAAATCGGTGATGAGAGAATTAAGAAAATGTTAACAACAACTAATGCAGATGAAAGGCAAAAACTTTTAGAACATGAAGTGAAAGATGAAAATAATAAAATTCTGGTGTTAGACGCTACTTTTGAGCGTGGAGCTTTAGTATTACTACTTTTCTTAATCAACGGACCTTTATGGGTTGTCTTAGGTTTATGTAGTATGGCGATGTTGTTCTACCAACTAATGTTTATCATTGTAGCGCTAATGTCACCAGTAATGTTATTGATGGCTTTAGTACCTGCATGGACTGGGACAGCTAAGAAATTTTTATCTGAATTGTTCCGAACGCTGCTTATGAAAGTTGCAATTGGCTTTCTTATAACTTTAATGTTTTGGGTTTCTTCAATCTTATTTAGCGCAACAGATAAGTATGGTTATTTAGTAGTTGCCGCATTACAAGTACTTTCATTCTTAGGTGTTTGGTTATATCGTAAAACTATTTTCGATGCTATTACTACAGTACCAGCAAGTGCAGGGGTAGCAAAAGCTTCAGATGCTATGAGTAATATTAGGCAGAAATATCGTGATGTTAAACGTGGATCTAAGACAGTTGGAAGAGGTGTAGCAACTGGTGCTGCAGTGGCTAGTAATGCGGGGAAATCAGGCTATAGTAAATTTAAACAGATGAAAGCAAACTATGCAGACAGAAAAGAAAAGGTAGGAGAAGGAAAACGTAAGGAAAAAGAGCAAATGCAAGCAGAAAAAGAAAAGAATATTAATCAAATGAAAAAAGAAGAAAATTTAGGTGTTCGCGATAGAAAAGGAAATCAGGAGCAAGAAAGGGTTAAGGAAGAAGTAGCCGCAACAAAAGAAAATCCGGAATTAGCAGTACGAGGGCAACAACAAGATAATAATCCTGAAATACAACAAGCAGAAATAAAAGATAAAGAAGAAGATGTAAAAGCGGATGTTAAACCAGTAGCGCAATCAAGTGAGGAACTAAATAATAAAGAAGAAGATGTGAAAGCTCATGTTAGACCGGTAGCAAATCAAAATAATGGTGGACTTGAGAATAAGCAAGATGATGTAAAGGCGGAAGCAAAACCAGTAGCAACAATTAAAACACCAACAGGTCAAACAAAGCCAGTTACAACACCACAGTCAGGAACAACACCATCGCCAGCGAATCCGTTAGAGAGCAAACCAATCACAACACCACAGTCAGGAACAACACCAACACCAGCGAATCCGTTGGAGAGCAAACCGATCACAACACCACAGTCAGGAACAACACCAACACCAGCGAATCCGTTAGAGAGCAAACCGATCACAACACCACAGTCAGGAACAACACCAACACCAGCGAATCCGGTGGAGAGCAAACCGATCACAACACCACAGGCGGGAACAACACCATCGCAACCGAACCCGAGTGAGAATAAACCAGTCACTACTTCACATGTAGGTACCCCACAAAAACAAGTAGAAGTAAAACCGGTTAATCCACAACAAACTAAAAGTGTTCCTAAAGTGAATAATCAACAACAGGTAAAAGAAGGGGCTGCAATTAAAAAGGTTGAAACGAAAGCACAAACACAACAAGAAGCTTTAAAAAATGTAAAAGCGAAAGAAACTATAAAACCAAAATAATTCAGCTCGTGAGGGAGGGTTTATACATTGAGTGCGGAACCAAATCGCGACTTTGAAAATGAACATCATCCTGAAGCTGAACTAGGGAATGCTAAGCCTGCCTTGAAAAAGGCAGGCCATTCTTTAGGAAAGGCGGCTGGAAAAGGATCCAAAATAGCGGGTAAAGCAGTTGCACAAGTAGGTAAGAAAGTAGCAGTTAAAGTAGCACAGAAGGCAGCTACAGTAGCCGTTGCAAAGCCATTATTAATAGTAGCCGGTGTTATTTTGGCTGTTGTTGCAGGTTTAGGCATTGTGATTTTTTTATTAACTGCGAGTATGAGTGAAGATGAAGTTAGTCCCGGGGGAATTGGTGGTCCTTTTACACCAGGTACTGCAAGTGTTAGCCCTGAAGTAATGAGATGGGAGCCATTGGTGAGAAAGTATGCAGCACAACATGGAATTGAAGCAATGACTCCATTAATACTAGCTCTTATTCAACAAGAAAGTTCTGGGACTCAATTGGATGTAATGCAAAGTTCGGAATCACAAGGATATGGTCCAGGGTATTTTACAGATCCAGAAGAAAGTATTAAATATGGTTTAATGCATTTTGCTGATTGTCATAAAAAATCCAACGGCGATCCAAATATTACACTACAGTGTTATAACTATGGTACTGGTTATGCAAACTATGCACTTTCTAACGGTGGATATACACATGCGAATGCAAGAGCATTTTCAGCAGAACAGACAGCAAAAACTGGTTATAAATGTGCTTCTTGGCGAAGTGCAGAAGCAGTAGCCAATAATTGGTGTTATGGTGATCCAGACTATGTTCCGCATGTACTAAGATATTATCAAGGTGGTAGTGGTGGTGGAGCAGTAGCCGGCGGAGATGAATTATTTAAAAAGGTAATGGATGAAGCCATTAAATATCAGGGGTGGCCTTACGTTTGGGGAGGAAGAACACCACAATCATCATTTGATTGTAGTGGACTCATTCAGTGGGTATATGGGCAAGCAGGTATTAATTTAGTCGGTACTGCAGAAACACAATTTAAAATGACACAGCGAACCAATGATCCACAACCAGGTGATTTAATATTTTTCCAAGGTACGTATAAACCAGGTATTTCACATATTGGAATTTATGTTGGTAACAATCGTATGTTCCATGCAGGAGATCCAATTGGTTATGCAGATTTAAATACACCGTATTGGCAGCAGCATTTTGCGGGTTATGGTAAGGTGGCAAGATAGGAGGGGTGAAATGAAAAAAACGACAATTTTATTAATCGTATTGCTTATAGGTAGCATAGGATTAAATTTTAAAATAAATGCAGATAATGCCCAACTTAAAGATGAAAAGGCAAAGCTGTCTAAGAAAATACAAAAAGTAGAATCACAATATAAGGATACGGAGAAAGAATTGCAAGCTTTAAAGAGTAATAACCAACAACAGGTAAAGGAAGCAGCTGAGAGATTTTTGAAAGCATTTCGAACATATGATACTGGTAAAGGAGAATCATATATTACAAACGTTGAAGCGTATATAACTCCAAATGCGAAGAAGGAATTGACACCTCCTGGTGCACCAAATCCACCTGCTTCAAGTACTGCAGAGGAAAAAGATAAGAAAAAGTTAGCTTTTAAATCAGAGTACATTGGTGGCGAATTATACTATGCTTTCATAGATACTACCAAAGCCAACGTACTTGCTAAGGTTAAAAGTAAAATGATTATCAATGGTGTATCGTCTGAAAATATGTCATTGATGCAAATCAATTTAATTTATGATGGAAATAAGAAGTTATGGCTTGTTGACAAGGTTATTCCACTAGCTGATTTAAGGGATCAAATGCCGTAAGATTAGTACATACTTAACATGTAGAGTACTAGAAAAAGTGCCTCTTTTCATTTTTAATGAGAGGGGCCTTTTTGGGCTTTTGTACACTTAAAATAGCGTCGTGACCTGATTTACTAATGTATGGGTGCTTTATCTCTTCGATCATGTAAATAACATCTGATAGATTGTTCTGAACGTGTATTTGAAATAAAGTCACGAAGTTTATAAAAAAATTACGACTCTTTACTCTTTTGGATATTTTTATATGAAGTGGTGTTTTTATAACAAAAAAAACACATGAATAAAAGAAGGATTAAGGAACTCTTAAGTGACATAAAGTTGTTCCATTAAAGGGTTAGATTGTGGGATAAGATTAACAAGTTAGTTAAAAAGCAGGAAGTTTATTTAAAAATATAAAATCTCAACTGAGCTATAAGGATTTTTCTTGCTCAATAATGAGGCTATTTAATGGAGTAAGGGTACTAACATACAAGGATGATGTTGAATTAAATTTTCTGTGATGAAGAATCTATAAAGAAATCTAATCAGATATTTTTATGGGAATTAATTATTGACTATTCCCATAAAATACCTCAATATGATAATGAGTGAGTCGCTCACTCATTAAAAGAGGGAAGAGGGCATGTTCAAATGAGCCAAACAAATATCCTAAGGGAAATCGTTTTGCGGAAGCGTAATCAGAGCAAGAATGCCAAAGAACTTCAAATCAACACACCAAACAGCATAATAGAAGGTTATTACGTTAAAATTGGCGGTATCGATCAGTGGATCACGATTCGTGGAGAAAATCGGAACAACCCCGTTTTGTTATTGATTCATGGTGGTCCGGCTTCAACCTATTCCATCTTCAGTCCGCTGTTGCGATCATGGGAGAAGCATTTTGTTATCGTTCAGTGGGATCAGCGAGGAGCAGGAAAGACTTTTGGAAAGAACGGTAAAGAAGGCAGCGGAACTGTCACTTTTAATCGTCGCGCGCAGGATGGGGTAGAGGTAGCGGAATACTTACGTGATAAACTCGGTCACCGAAAAGTAATTCTCATTGGAAGCTCTGTGGGTAGCCTGATTGGTATCATGATGGCAAAACTTCGACCAGATCTTTTTTATGCCTATGTCGGCACAGATCAGAATGCCTCAGATCCACAAAGACAAGATCTTTTATACAAGTTAACAGTCAATGCTCTTCGTACAGCAGGTAATACCAAGGGTGTTCAATTACTTGAAAAAATGGGGCCGGATATATCCCAGTGGAGTCGTAAAGACTACGACATGATGAATCGATTGAGAGTTAAAGCTATAACGGATGTTCCCAATATGATTACGGATCTAATTTTGCCTTCAATGCTCTCATCCCCGGAACACAAAATTAAAGATATGATAGATATCTTTAAAGGCATGAAATTTTCCCTTGACCAGCTATTTGATGAATTAATGGCTTTTGACTTAAAAGAAATCGGACTGCAGTTTGAGGTGCCAGTCTTTATCTTTCAAGGAGATAAAGACATTTTAACACCTACTGAGCTGGCTAAAGCATATTACGAAGAGATTGAAGCTCCCTACAAGGAATTTGTTCTAATCAAGAACGCCGGTCATCTTGCTTGTTTTGCCCGTGCCGATCAGTTTCTTGAGGAGTTGATTGGAAGAGTGCGTTCACTAGCACCCACGTCTATCTCCTAATAGTAGAAATGATAAATTTACCAGTTTGATGGTACAATAAATATAACATTTTTCAAAGATTCGGAGGTTGGAATGATTGTCTCCATTAAACAGACAGAAACTTGATCAAATCCGTGATGAACGCAGGGAGGGGATAAAGCAAGCAGCACTTAAAGTGTTTGCCCGCCGAGGGTACACAGGAACAAAAATGAGCTTGATTGCTAAGGAAGCTAGTATTAGCGAAGGACTAATTTACCGCTATTTCAAATCAAAAAAAGAATTGTTTATTACACTCATACAAGAATTGATAGAAGAAGCGAGAAGGGAACTAGAGCATGTTCAGCATTTGCCTGGAACACCCTTTGAACAAATTAAAAGTTTAACTGAAAACATGCTTGATGAAAATAATAAATACGCCTTTATGCTCATAGAACGGGCTCGTAAGGATGATGACGTTCCAGAAAAGGTCACCCGGATTTTTGAAAATATTCCTACTAATGGTCTAACTGATTTGCTTGTTCCAGTCTTTATTAAAGGACAAAAATCTGGTGAGTTTTCCTCAGGAGAACCACGGAAGCTGCTTACCTGGTATTTTACCATCGTCATCAGTCTTCTCACTCAGGAACAGGAGGAGGAAGAGTATGGGTTGCCGGATGTGGAAGTGTTAATGCGTATTTTAGCGAAATAATTTCTAAAGAAGTTTTTAATATCTAAGGTGAAAAGTGATCAAACTTTTTTATAAAACCGAAACTTAAATATGTTAAAGAGGAATCCATTTTGATCAAACTTTTTTAAAAATGGATTTCTTCTCATTTACTGTAAAATACGATTTGTGAGGTGTTTTGGATCAAACTTTATTTTAAAACCATATCAGGGTAATAAAAATCACATTCTGTATCAGGATCAAATAATTTCTTTATTTCTAATTCATTATTAAGCTCTTCTTTTGGAATCTCTCTTTTTTCGGTTAATATTTTTTTGTATGAAGAGAGTGGCAGACTTTCTAATTCTTATTGAAAGACTTCTTTCAATAACCAGCACTTATCACTTGTATCTAAGGTATAAAATTGATATCACTCATCGTAATTTGTTTTGTATAAGTATGTTTGTTGCCCATTAACTGTTTTTTTGTATGATTCTACAATGTACTGATCAAAAAAGTAATGAGTTTGATCATACAAAGTAATATCATCATAATGCTCTTCTTTTTCAATAATGAATTTTTTCTTTTCACCTGCGAATCCATATTCAGACCCATCTACAATAGGGAAATCCTCTGGATAAACGTTCATACACTCATTTTTAATTAAACAATCTTTCACTTCTTTTACAGCATCTGTGGGTATTTCTTCTAAAGTCAAAAATTCTTCAAAGCTATTATTTATATGTATTCCATGAGAAGCCAATATTTGATCTAACTGCTTAGCTCAACCAAACTCTTCAAAAATTATGTATTCATATTCGTTAGGGTTAAATTTATCTAGTAATACATAAGAATCCAATGAATGCATTTTATAAGTATTTATCCATTTAACAGGTTGATGAAATTCCCCGGGCCTGATTAGATAACCCCAAAGTCCTACGTATTTGTGAAATGCATCGGAAGGTAATACGAATTAAAGAGATCCTTCTTCTGTTTCTTTTTCTAATATTCTTATTCCGGTAAGCAGTTTATGCATCTTTTTTCCCCCTCGCACCAAAATTCAAAGCAAAAATAGTTAATCATTTTCAGTATATACATATTTTTTTGCAAGAATTTAATTCATTAAATATATAACTATTTTAACAATAATTCTAATAAATAAGGTTAGTAGCAGGCTTAGTATAAAGAACAAATAAAAATTTTAGAAAATATTTCTAAAAAACTTAGTTTCTCAGTTAAAAGTACCAATAATTCAAGTAGAAGTATTATTTTTGAATTTTATAAATATTGAACGAGGGAGAGGAGATATTTTTATGGATTCAAAAACTTATGAAAAGCTACAGGCACTACGTAGATATAAAGAGCCAATTCAGGCAGTATTGAGAACGGTTAAAAGACATGATAAAGACGATCCAGATACTGAATATGCTGAATTTGCCCTTGAAAACGGTAAGATTATAGGTATTTGTAAAAAAGAGGACTTCTCTGATTATTCTTTTAGAAGTATTACACAATTCACAGGTAATATTTTTAACGTAGTAATTACTCAAATGTCTGATGAACTGGATGTAAATAAAGTTCAAGTATCAGTAAAAGAAGCAAGTAGAAGATCGGCAGATGCTTTAATTCGTGAGTTAATAGAATTGGAGCAAGATGAAAGACTGCAAGAGCCAACCTACGAAGCAGAAGTAACTGGATACAATATGAATGCTCAGGTTCCAACTATATTCTTACGCATCAATGGTGCCGAATGCTTCATGAAATTACATGAACTAAACTATGGAAGAGTGTATAAAAATGCTGTGGATCGTTATGCCCCTATTGGTGAACGCATCCCAGTTAAGGTTCTGCAATTTAATCCAGAGCAACGATTAATCCACGTTTCTAGAAAAGCAGCAGTGGAAAACCCTTATCAGTTATTAGCTGAATTAGCTGAAGGAGATACAATCGTTGGAAGGGTAGTAAATGTTGACCCGCGTTTTGGAGTTTTTGTTGAATTGGACCAAGGCTGCACAATTAAAGGAATTGTCCCTAAAACAATCGAACAGCCAGTATTGGATGAAGTAGTTAGTATGAGAATTGTGCATGTGGATGTAGAAAAAGAGAGAGGGTCGGGGGTTATCTTCAAGTTTCCTTTTGGACGCAAAAAAGTTAACGACCCAACGGCGTTTTTATATAACTAATGAGTGCGCCGCAGGTTTCCGTACAAGAGAATGGAAAGGCGGTTCAATATTGGCTTAATAGGGACCAATCTTTATCACTTTGGGATGACCCCTCTTTGCAAGGGGGACCAATTCTTCCAGATAAATTCAAACCACTCACAGATTTACGTAGTATTTATGACAGGATTAATTCAGGTTTTATAAATGAAAAAGATAATTTAATACTAAAGCTTATTTGGGATTCATTAGCTATTACTGAAGCACAAATCAAAAATTTTGTGGAATCTAAAATTAGTAGGTCACAGGTTTCAGAATCGTTGAAAAAACTGGTACTGTATGGATTTGTTAGTCGATGGGAGATAAAATCTGGGCTATTTCCGGATCAACCCAAAACTTCTGCTCCAATTACATTAAATACTGCTGGTCATTTAATGATGTGGGCTTACCATAATCGCAACACAAACTATTCTTTGAAGCCAGAACAGTGGTTAAAACTTGGAGTAGCGGGGGTACAAAGATTTGTCACTATGAATCAAATAAAATATGAGTTTGCAATAGGCCAACAATTATTAAAAAACTGGTGCTGGTATCCGAAGTTACAAGGTACTGGTACTGGTACTGGTACTGGTTATAATCCAATTGCTGTTGGAGAAGTTAAAACTCCGATTGGAAATCAAAACTTCATATTTGAAAGGGTACAACAAGGTCAGCGGTATGCACAACATTTAAAATCACGATTGAAAATTTGGGAAGAGCAAATTCAAAATGGACCAAATAATTTATTGAATTTCGAAAATACGAAGAGTTTACCAGGAATTTTTATATTATCAATATCTAATCTTGCTTTAGCAGAACATGTTAGAAAGGAGCTAATGTTAGACTTACGAAAGATTCCAATAATGCTTTTAATAGACGAATGCATTCACAGTGAGGGATTCGCAAAATCTTTTTATATCTCAACTCAAAACGGAATTCAGCAAGCACCATTACCATTTTTGAGATAACAAGAGCTGCTTCAGGTAAATATGCTGAAGCAGCTTTTTGTAGTTAAAAGCAAAGCGGGTAAGGGTCTGTACAGAGTAATAAAGGAGATGGAGCTGTTAAAAATGTTCGATACAAATCGATGTCAAAAATTATTTGTAAGATACAAATATAAGTTAATTGTGTCTGTAATGGTTTTAATGGCTTTAGATGCACTACTTATAAAAGGCTTTATAGATATGTTTACAGCAACTCTTAACGGTTCTTTTTTAGTTTTAACAGTAGCAGCGTTGTTTACTGTAGGGTATTACAGAAAGAAGTATCATTACTATAAAGTTCTGATATATGGTGAAGAGGAGTTTACAGAAATCGTAACAGTTACCCATTATTAGTTTAGTAGGTATTCTTTTAAAGGATTAATAAGAAGTGTAGAAGAAAATGATATTTGATATATATATTTGTTTAATAAAGTGATTTGTCATAATAAAGGTATTATCCAAGGTTTTAATTAGTTAATCAGTTATAACACCTTTATAATCTTTAACACACTTTATTATTTGTCTATATAAAGGAGTGAGGATATGTGTCAAATAAGGGTACGCTAGATAAGAACATCGCTAGATATATATAGAAGAAACAACTTTGTTGCCGAAAGCTTACACTGATTTGTATAAGAAAAATACAACAGTTACAGTTAAGGTTGAAAATGTAGTGAAATATGGAGTTTTTGTGCAAATTCAAGATGAAAATAAAGGGAAAGGTTTATTGCATATTACAAAGTTTCAAAATATGTATGTTAAACGTATTGAAGATTACTTGCAAATTGGAGATATAATTGAAGATGTTAAAATAATAGATGTTACTCAGGATAGTCTGGCATTCTCAACCTTACATTTAAAAATTGAACAAAAATATACGGGGAAAACACAAGATCAAACAGATATACAAGAAATTAAAGATATGATTGCACAAAGGGTTGGTATTATTTCAAAGGATGCAGAGAAGAAAATTGATAATGTTATTAAGAAAAAGGGAATTGTACCATTTGTAATGGCCATGGGTACAGTCATAGACGATTTTAATTATGACCTTTCAATTAAATTGGTTGAAGAAATTGAAAAAAAAGCGCGTGATTATCTTTAACAAAAAAAGAAAAATAATCATAACGGACCATGCAAGTGACGCATTTAATAATCGTAATGAAGAAGCTGAATGTATAGAAGCCTCCGTATATAATGCGAAAATTATACTCAAGAACAAGAATCAACTATATATGAAGAGCAATTCATTAAAGTATCCATGTTTAATTGTAGGTCAAGATCTGATTGTTAAGTCGACAATTAAGGAAAATATGAAAATGATACCTTATGATTAAATGATTCTATTGAAAATTATTGTTTGAAAATTCAATTTACTATATAATGGTAACATATCTTTTTTATATTTTTCTAATCCATAACTAATCTAAGCCTTTCGGGTTTACTCATTATTAACGCATTGCGTACATTTTGTTCGCATGTCTAATAACGATGTAATCCTGAAAGGCTTTTTGTGTTTCGGGAATGGAATTAGGAAAAATGAATAGGGGGAAGAAACAAGTACTATCCAATGTTTGGATAATCAATTGTGATTTAAAGAATTACAAATTATAAAAAGTGAGAGGGGAATTAATATGAACGTTGTTTCTAAGGAAAAAAGTGTACTTTTAAGTCATTTAGATCGGGTATTTGAAAATCTTGAAAAAGAAAAAAAGTGTAAAGCTAAAGATGATTTTCGAATAACTGAGGAGTTGAGTGTTGGAGACACGATTTTAAAAATATACTTCGTTGATGAAAAATCAAATGTCTCAAAAGTACCTATAATTCTTACATTAAATCAGCTACAACATTTTCAAAACTATCTTAAGTCTAAACAAGTCATAGTTAAGGATGTAGCAGATAATACACTATTTACACTTTTTGAATTAGGTGTTTGTGAGCCAAATACCAAAATTCATCTTAAGGCGAAAGATATCATTAATGTTTTGAGAGCGTTTGGAGTAAAGGTCCAAATATAAATTGTAAATATTAACGTGCGCAGCAAATAAAAAATTGCTCTTTTGGGGGAGAAATATAATGGGTAAGCGAATAATGATACAATCAGTAAAACTGGTTAAGGAAAGTAACAAGATTTATGATATTGAAAGAAAAAGAATTACTAGTCCAGATGATTTAAATATTCTTGCTAGAGTTGTGTTGTGTGCGGATGAAATTCCACTTAAAGTTTTTGGGTTATTTAACTTAAATACAAAGAATGAAGTTATTGGTTGTAGTATTGTATCGCAAGGATCAATAAATAGTTCAATAGTTTCGCCCCGTGCAACTTTCAGAACAGCCATACTCAATAATATAGTATGCTTTCATAATCAATGGGGAACGTGTATGTTCTACTACAAGTAAAAAAAGACGTTCGTTGAATAATCAGTACCCTTTTTAGAGGACATTTAAAAAAGTTAGACAGCCGTAAGAAGATGATTTCTGTATTCAACAGGAGTCATCTTCTTTAAATTCCACTGATACCTATGCTGATTATAGTATTTCATATAAGCTTTAATTTTTTGTTTTAGCTGGGCAAAAGAGGTACAAGTTTTTATGTGTGCTTCATCTTTAAGGTGTCCAAAAAAGGATTTTTGAGGGGTATTATCCCAACAGTTCCCTCGTCTTGACATAGATTGTCCAAGCTTTAATTTTTTGAGTGATTTTTAATAAGTAGGAATTTTGTAATGAGCGCCTTGATCAGAATAGATATAGGCATCTTTAGTGAATCAAACTCTCTTATTCTTCTTGAGTTAGTGAAGAGTCGCCATTGCGAAATCTAGTGTAAGTCGTTCTGAAACGTGATGAGCCAAAATTTCATTAGTAGGCTTGTCTAAAATGTTAGATAAATATCCTTTCTGATTCTTACCATAAAACAGATATGTGGTATCTGTAAGAAAGGCTTTTCCTGGTACTCCTTGTCTGAATGCTCGATTTAAGTGATTTGGTACCACAAAATGTTCTTTCGTCGTTTTCATCATTCTTTTGTAAGGATTTGCTTTACGAATAGGACAAATAATCCCGTATTTCTTCATAATCCTACGAATACGCTTCAAATTATAAACAACTTGAAATTGACCAGCCAATGTCATTTTGAAATTTCTCCGATTCGCATTTTTCTCTCATTATACAAGAAATACCCTATAGAATAGACTTTTTTTAAGTGTCTATTCTATAGGGGACATTTTAAAATACTTCATTCCTTTCTTTTACTGCTTGATCTTGTAATCTTTTTTGTTGCTATTGTTTTGTTAATCGATGAACAATTACACGAGCTTGCACTTTATCAATCATATCTGCATAAGCATCAGCTATTTCACATGCTTGTCCTGGTTGAAGAGAGTTCATTACCGTCTCCATATCTATCTGTATATACTCTGGACCCTTCTTAATTCTTCCATCTTGAAAATAATTAGAGTTAGGATTTTTTTGATAAATAAGTGTATTCGACTTGATATGAGAGATATAGTAGGACTCTTTATCTTGTATATATTGAAGGGTCTTTAAATGAAAATACCCTAAATATCGGATACATAAATCATTCTCCGTCACAGTTGGGGCACACAGAGAGCCGTAAGTGCAATCATGTTCTTTATCTGAAACTGTATGAATATGTAGGAACTGTCCACTTAACAAATCATATTCAAGTTGAATTTTTATCCTGGCTGTATGGCTGCATCCTCCTGCAACTGGATAAATCGGTGAATCTACATCCGGGAGTTGAAATACAGTTGAATCTAAAATACGAATACGCTTGAAAACAGGAGTGTTTGGAGAAGGAATCGACATAGATGCGGCCAATTTTTTTGCTTAATAGTTTGGCTAGTAGGTGTTATAAAAGTTGGACGGCCACTTTATTAAATCGTTGATTCAGTCCTTCCGGACTGATAAGTACTGCTGTTGATGCTTCTAAACAGCTAGATAATTGAGTTAAAGAGATTTTAGAGACATTTTGGCTCCCCCATACAAATAAAGCTATTAAATCTTTTGCTTGGTACTTACTGGTTCGTTGTACAAAACCAACATCTCTAGCAAGATTCCGTAAGATATTTGGAGATAAAAAACTTTGAATCTCTTGAACAAATAGTTTTAATTCACCAGGCGCAGAAACAGACATGAAAACGCCGTCCTTTCCTATGACCCTAAAGAAAGAATAGCGTTTTAGGGGGGCATATCTTTTTATTATCTTGATAGCGATGTGGTGGAACACTTATATTCAATTCTCTTATGTTGCGCCACTTGACGTAATTCTATATTATAAATATTTTTAATTTTTTTTTGCGTTTTTCAGCGGTCAGGATATTATTGACGTCGTTTTTCGACCTGCTTATTTAAATTTTTAAATAATTCTATAAAATTTGTTGATTTAGAATAGAGTAATTAGTATAATAAATTTCGGGTGTAAATCATGTAATATTTGTATATTTCGTAAATTTTATGCGAATTGGATTCATACAGAAAAACATGCTCACCTCTGTAACAGCTTAACAAGAAAGGAGAAAAACAATGATTGAACTAAATGTAAAAAAAAGTAGTGCAGAAAAACGTGCTTATCTTCGTGATGCTATAGCAAGAAAGGGGAAAACAATTTTGGCCGCAGGGGCACATAATGGCTTAAGTGCCCGTTTGGTAGAGGAATCCGGCTTTGAAGCCGTTTGGTCTTCCAGCTTCGAGATTTCAGCGTCGGCCGCATTACCGGATGCAAGTCTGCTTAGCATGTCAGAATATTTAACGGCAGCAAAGCAAATGAACGATGCTGTCTCAATTCCTGTTATAGCAGATTGTGATACAGGATTTGGGAATAATTTGAATGCAGTTTACGCCGTTCAACAGTTTGAAGCGGCCGGAATTGCAGCTGTTTGCTTTGAGGATAAACAGTTTCCAAAGATGAATAGTTTCGTTGGCGCTGGTCAACATCTTGAACAGATTGATACGTTTGCCCGAAAGATAAAAGTTGCAAAAGAAGCGCAAACAACCAAGGATTTTATGATCATAGCACGCACAGAAGCTCTTGTAGTAGGATGCGATGTATCTGAAGCACTGAAAAGAGCTCATGCTTACGCTGACGCAGGTGCAGATGCTATTCTTATTCATTCTAAGGCCAAAACACCTGACGAAGTGCTTGACTTTATATCATGCTGGCAAGACCGATTGCCTGTAGTTGTTGTCCCAACGACCTACTATTCCTTGACTGTCGAAGAAGCTAACGCTGCTGGTGTAAAGTTAATGATCTTTGCCAACCACGGAATGAGAGCTATGATTTCAGGGTCAAAGGAAGTCTTGTCCAAGATATGTGTAAGCGGTAGTTCAGAATCTGTACAAAGCGAGATTGCGACAGTACAAGATATATTTCAAATACAGCGTTTACCGGAATGGTTAGAACATGAATAATCTTGATGACTTTGAAGCAGTTTTTGTTAAAGGAGAAACTTCACCTGGTGTAAAAGTTCTCCTAATTGGTTGGTATAAGGAGGCTTTGGAATCTCTGGTTAAATTAGGATGTGATGTAGTTAATGTTATCAATGCAAAACATATTGAGCGTTCGCGCCAGCACAATCAAAACGCTACAATCCTAAGTTGTGCTGATGTACATAGTGCAGAAGAAGTTATTGAAAGTTTAACCAGGGCATCGATTCATTTAGAACAATTCTCGGTTATTTGTAGTATGAGAGAATTAGCATTAGTCACAGCAAGTATTCTAAAGGAGCTCACACAATGTCAAGGCATGTCGACCGATGTTGCAGTGGCACTTCGAGATAAGTATGTGCAAAAACGCTTAATTAAATCAGCTGGTATTCCCGTCACGGACTTTTATACTGTGGATTTGATCACTGATATCAAAAAAATTAACAAACCAGTAATCATTAAGCCGTTATCCGGTGGCGGTGCTCGTGACACTTTTCGAGTCGACAGCATAAACAAACTGGGTGAGTTGCGTAACCTCAAGCACATTGGTCCGTGGTTAGTCGAGGACTTAGTTAGTGGTTCTGAGTTGCACCTTGATGGCGTAATTCGTGATGGAGAAGTTAAGATGTTAAGCATTTCAAGATACTTAACAAACGTAATAGAAATCCAAAATGGAGGTCTAGTAGGTTCAATTGTGCACCCGCCTAAGCAGAATCATCTGCTGTATGAACGGGGTAGAGCATTGGTGACTGATGCACTTACAGCACTTGGCCATACTAACGGAATATTTCATCTAGAGGCTTTCGATACCCCATCTGGCCTTGTTTTTAGCGAATGTGGCGGAAGAATAGGTGGTGGAATGATTTTTGAAGAGGTCAACCATCTTTTCGGCGTAAATCTGGCATTTGAGTGGGCTAAATCCTGCCTGGGTTATAATACGAGGGTGAATCTGAAAGAAACCGTGGGGACTGTCGGATTTGTCCATCTTCCTTCGCCTGAAGGGAGGATAATTTACGTACCAAGTGAAGAAGAGGTTATGAATATGGAAGGTTGTGTGAAAGCCTCTGTAAACATTAAAGTTGGTCAGATAATGAAGAACAGTGCAGAGGCATCTAATATTAAAGCTGGGAAAGCTCTAGTACAAGGTAAAGACGAAGAAGAAGTTGAAATACGTCTTAGAAAATTGGCTAGCTGGTTTCAGGATCAAGTGCAGACAGCATCGCCTAACTCGGAGAGATCATGAATACCATAATCGAAAAATTTTGGATTTCTCCTCAGGGTTATGCTCAAAAATTAATGTTTTGGTTGACTTTCATAAATAACTTTGGCACTGGTCTCTACGTCTCAAGTGCAGTCTTATATTTTGTAAATTATCAAGGATTTAGTGCTATACAAACAGGGGTTGGACTCTCCATCGGTGGCGCTGTAGGGTTATTGTCCGGGATCCCAGTGGGAATGCTTTCAGATCGTAAGGGTGCAAGAGAAACATATCTGGTTACTTTGGTGATTGAAGCCCTTTCAATGGCTGCGTTACTAATAATAAGTAACTATTATATGTTTGTAATCTTAATTTCTATTACATCTCTCGCTTCTGTTGCAAGTAGTTCAGCAAGAGGGGCACTTGTCCGAGAATTAGGTGGAGACAACTCGACCCACTTCCGAGCAGGGCTTCGATCAGTAAACAATCTTGGCATAACCTTTGGAGGGGCGCTAGCAGGAATTGTGATAACCATACATAACCAACAAGGGTATTTGTTACTCATAGTAATTAATGTATTAACATTTATTGTCTGTGCTGGTATGGTTTATAAACTTCCAAAGACTGGGGTTATTCATAAGAAAAAAGCCCAAAAGGCGCTAGGAGTTCTTCGGGACAGGCGTTATCTTGCCTTTTCTTTTTTAGTTGTTGTCTTTATGCAGCAGTACTCAGTCTTGCCCCTCGCCCTGCCACTATGGCTTATTAACCACACAATGGTTCCCCGGTGGACCCTTGGTTTGGTTATACCTTTAAATACGATAATGGTAGTCGGCCTTCAAGTATTAGTGTCACGATGGGTGAGTAGTTCTTACAGAAGAATTAACGCCGCTTTTCTTAGCAGCGCCACATTCTTACTAATTTCTTTCGTATTAATAGGGCTTATGCCGAATGTCGAGCAAAATATTGCACTGGTCTTTATTATAACAGGTTTGATATTTTATAGTTTTGGGGAGCTTTGGTTTTCTGCAGTTAGTTACGAATTAAGCTTCCTCTTGGCTCCTCATTCTGGAACTGGTGAATATCAAGGGATGTTTAGCATGGCAAAAGGCCTAGGCAGAGTATTGTCACCCATTGTAGTTACTGGAGCTTGCCTAAATGGTGGCACAGCTGGATGGGTAGGACTAGGAGTCTTAATGTTATTAGCCGGAGTTATTTCTTTTGTAGCGAATCTCGGTACTTCAAAATATATAAAGGAGGATATAAATAAATGTTAAAATACGAAGATATTCCAAAAATTGGTCCAGAAGACTATTCAAGAGCTATTCAAACGGTTCAAGATATAGGTGTTTGTATTATTGTAGATCTTCCTACTGGTCCGGAAGAGTTAATCGAGTTTGGAAAAAAATTTGGACCTATATCAATTAAGCCCTCCTATGGGAACAGTGTGGTAAACCGTGAGGGTCCTTTTGCTGTCCTTGGCGATGTACGTCCTCTGGAAGATCTCATAGGGAAAGCACCGCGCCCTACTCAGACGACATCAGAGGTTCCTCTTCATACTGCTCGGTCCGCAAGTGATAATCCGTGTACCTTGTTTATGATGTTACTTGTCAGCGAACCTAGTTTTGGACCGATTGGTAATAGAGGGGAGTCACGCATAGCCCGGCTTGCGGATGTATATGAATTATATGATCAGGTGTTTCCGAATAAACTGAATTCTGACATTGCTGAACTGTCTAGCGTACCTATTTCTAGATCTTCTAATAGTGATGCCCGACCAATCCTTCATAGAGATAACAAAGGCAAGATTTGTCTTCGGTATTGGGAGGGGATACGTGATGACGTTTACCGTAGCGAGGTCGGTAAACCATTTCTAGAGGCTTTTAAGCGATTTGATTGGGCCCTGAATCATGTGGCAATCGAGTTTATGCTTGAGAAAAATGAGCTGATTTTTCTTGATAATACCTCCGTTGCTCATGCTCGACGGTCGTTTCCACTTTGGACGAGGAAGGGAGAAGAGATACATGTTTCTGAGCGAACCATCCACTCGGTGCACATCGATGCGTAAGGTAGATACAACTGATAAAATCGGTCAAACACAGAGTGGAACATTGGCTGATTTAATCATATCATCCGGCTATGATTATGCTGTGGGTGTACCTGATTCAATCTTAAAAAACTTCTTAGGCCCTTTGGAATTGGTAATTCCAGTTTTAAATGTACCAAGAGAAGATGTTGCAGTTGCTTTTGCTACGGGTATTAGTTTAGCAGAATCTAAACCTATTGTATTCATGAAAAATGCAGGTTTATTTACATGTGCCGATGCACTCACCTCTTTGGCTTTAGACATTGGCGAGTATTTGACATTAATAGTTGGTTGGGCTGGGACTGGATCAGACAAGCTATCCCATCACCTTGTAACTGGTAGTCGCACAATTGATTATCTAAATGCATTAGGCGTATCATGGGCTGTGTGGGATAAGGCAGATATTCATAGTTTGAAAACATTTTTAACTCAGAAAGCTCAAGGACATCGAGTCCTGTTGGTACCCCCGGGGAGTGATATTTAAATGATTAGTAGAAGTGATACTGTTAGAGCGTTGTTGGAATATATAGAAAGAGTAGAAGGCTTGCTCGTAGTAGGAAATGGGTTCTTGAGCCGTGAGGCAATGAGGTTAGGACAGATGGGGAGTATATTACCTCTTCAGGGTGGTATGGGATTGGCTAGCAGTGTTGGGGCAGGTCTTGTTACAGGTGGCCAAAAGAATGTAGTAATACTTGAGGGAGATGGGAACCACTTAATGGGTTACTCTTCACCACATGTAATTGGGGGACTTGGACTACCGATTCTACATGTTGTTTCGTGGAATGGTGTCTATAATAGCACTGGAGGTCAGAAAATTTTGAATCTTCAGCCTGATGTGAACTATGTAGCGAAGTCGTTTGGGTATGAGGAAAGTTTTGAGTTCAAATCTATTTCTAGCTTTAAAGAATGGCTTGATTCAACGAAAGTCGTTGTTCCTACGCTTGTTTACATATGTGAAATTGAAGACCAAACAACTCCCGAACGAATTGAGATTAATAGTGCTGTATATGCAACCGCATACAGAGAACGATTAACAGGAGGAGAAAATTTATGAGTCAATCGATTCGTCATCTATTGTCGATGGATGATCTTTCAGAATCAGATATTCAATGGATATTTGAGAAAGCGGAACATTACAAAAAAAATAACCGATCGAACCTAAGCCTTAAAGGACAGATTGTGGGTTTATTGTTTTATGAGCCAAGTACTAGAACCTACCAATCGTTTTCGTCGGCAGCTCAACGTCTCGGAGGCGGCGTAATTGGTTTCGGAGATCCAACTAGCTCCAGCGCAGCGAAAGGGGAGACTTTAAGTGACACAATACAGGTAATGCAGACGTTTGCGGATCTGTTGGTAGTTAGGCATCCAACCAACGGAGCTCTTAAGCCATTACGAGAAATTGCTCAGGTTCCCATTATCAACGGTGGTGATGGTTCAAATGAGCATCCTACACAGACTCTTTATGATTTGTTTACAATTAATGAAATTTTCGGGAAAATAGACAATTTGACGATAGGGTTTGTTGGAGATCTTAAATATGGTCGCACTGTACACTCTCTAACAAGGGCTCTGCTTCGATATAATTGCAAACTTTACTGGATAGCTCCAGACAGATTTCAGCCTGATGTTTTAGATAGTCATTTATCAGGTCATGTTGAAAAAGTTTCCGAAATTGACGAGGTCATATCGGAACTTGACGTACTTTATGTTAGCCGACCTCAACGTGAGAGATGGTCATCTGATGAGCAAGGTTCTGATTTGCCAATCATAGACAATGAAGTTCTGCGTCAAGCTAAGAGCTCATTAGCCGTAATGCATGCACTCCCACGTGTCAATGAAATTGCTCTGGAGGTTGATAGTAATCCTAGGGCTAAGTATTTTCAACAAGTATCTAATGCAGTTCCAGTCCGAATGGCAATCCTAGATTTGATTGGTGGGAATAAGTGATGGATTTAAAACACGGATCAGTAATAACTACTAGTATAGCTAGACATGTGGGAGATCTTGAAGGGGTAGAGGTAGTGCCAAATCCGGAACCGGTTCGAGACGAACTGGTTCTAGCAGAGGTAATACGTCTTGGGTCCTATAAGCATATTGATGTGGCCCCCGGTGCAGACTTGACGCTTTCGGTTGGGGCTAAAATTATAGGAGCATGGGGAGAACGTGGTTCGTCCACTTCAATAAGTGGTCGAGTACCTTCAACATTTATTGAAGAAGCAGATTTATTGGCGGTGGGGGGATTAGTTGGAGTTGCGGATGATTTCCCTCGAGAAGCAGGTCCGCCTACAAGGCTAAAGATAATTGGAGGGCTGAAGAAGGATGGACAACTTTTATCCCTTCAGCGAAAAATTAAATCATTGGTAGATGTGGAGGTTGCTGTTCCAACAGTTCTAGTTGTTGGGACGTCAGCAGAGGTAGGAAAGACCCGTGTAACCAGCTCTCTCATCCGAACTTTAACAGAATCAGGTCATGCAGTTGGTGGAGTTAAACTGTCGGGTACCGGCCGTATGAGGGATACACAAAACTACATTCAAGCGGGAGCAGTAGCGACGTCGGACTACGTCGATACTGGCATGGACACGACATATGGTCGACGAGGTCAAGAGGTTTGGGAGTCAGCCATTTCTATGTCGGATTATCTAGTTAAAAGTGGGGCAAAGATTCTTATTGGAGAGTGTGGAGGGGATGTGATTTCTTCAAATTCTATGCCTATAATTGAAGGGTTTGCTAAGGCCAACTGCCTTTGTGCGGTTGTCGCAGTATGCAGCGACCCTTTGGCTGCATTGGGGCTAAAGACCGTCTTGGACAAAGCTATACCAGATATCCCTACTTTGCTAGCACCTATGCGAAGAAATGCAACTATTAGCGCTTCGATTTCGCGGGAACTCACCGGGTGGTCCTCTTTCACCACTTTAGACGAGCTTTTAACAGACGTTTTGGAAAGGATTTATTCCTACGATGATTCGTCGAAATAAATCTAAAGGTCATGCGTTGGTATTAGATACGGGGAAGGAAGAAGTGAATGCGGTCTTGTCGGAATTGCATGACTACAGATTCACACGATTGATGGATCCCCCCTCCATTGAAAATAGTGAATGTATTCCAGATAGTAATGGACACATAATAGGTCTAGAAGATGCAGCAATGGCTTTATGGGGGAAGGACAGCTACCAATACGTAGTAGCTACATCGGAGAGAAATGTCTCACTAGCAGGAAGATTAAGATCACGATATGGATTAACTGGTATGAAAGAACTTGAAGCAGTGGCTTGCACTGATAAGTTAATTATGAAGCGTAAACTTGAACAGGCAGGTGTTCCAGTTATTCCGTATTGGTCTGGATTAGATTTTATAGAAAATGAAGAAAACTGTAAGTCATGTGGGGAGGTAGTAGTAAAACCGCTTAATGGATCGCGTTGCCGTGGGGTTATCAAAATGAGTTCAGAAGAAGCATTAGATTACATTCGAAATATAGGTTATGAAGTAATCGTTGAGGAACAGATAAAAGTAAAACAAGAATTTCATTGCGATGGAGTAGTCGAAGGGGGAGTGCTTCGACACTGTGTTAGCTCGGCTTATTATCGACCTCAACTTGCTGCAGTTGGTGGATTAAATGCTAGTATACAAATCGACCCACTTAGCAGGGAAGACTATAAGCTAAGAAACTTGTCTGAGTTGGCAGTACAGGCGCTGGGGATAACCAAGGGTGTTGTTCATGTGGAGATATTGAGTGACGGTCGGAATTTGTGGGTTGGTGAAATTGCTGGGAGACCGGGAGGCGGCGGTATAACACGCTATTTACATCTCATTACGGGATTAAATTTGTGGGAAATATTTACTTACCAACAACTTGGTCATGAGCTCGACATTAGATGTACAAAAGAAAAGTCGGATGGGTCATGGTTGCGTATCGGTGTTCCACCAACCGCTAAAGGTATCAAGATAGACGAAAACTTAAAGAGTTTAGGCTCGGACATCGAGGTCTATGATCGTAGGAAAAAAAAGAGTTACACGTCTCGTAGTTACTGGCCTTTTGGTAGCATAATGTATGCAAAGACCAAGTCGATGGTGGATGCGAAGAGGTTTATTCAAGAAATAGAGAAACAGATTAAATCAGAAAAAAGGGAGTTATTAGAATATTGATATCTAGTTTATTTTCGGACTGGCTATGGAGTAACCGTAACCGTTACTCTAGCAGTCAAGAGGCTTTGGATCTTTTGGGATTACGAGAAAGAGAACTATCTCTGCTAGCAAACTCGAATGTTCGTGCCGTAATCACTCTTCCCCACGCTAGCCCTAATTTGTTTATGTCAAGACTTCATACAGTATGTCGTGCATCAGAGTTGGTAAGATCCGGTAACGCAGATTTACATATACGGGTGGTTCTAACACACACTAATATGTCTGATCTGCGTTGGCGACCATATGCCTGGTGGTATCTCGATTTAGCAGGAAATGTTCGACGGAAGACTATCTTCACACGGAATAAGCGTCGAAAGCATGTGTCGGTAATGAGTCTTCCACCATTAGACGTCTCTCTAAATGACGCAAGGGAGCCTGTCGCTGGGGCGGCACTAATAGCTAGGAACGCCCCGAATCTAGCGTTTTCCTACATGATAGCAATGGCTTACATTGAGCGTGCCGCTAATTTACATCATGGCGTTCCAACTTTGTATTTACCACTTGATTTATTAGTGGAGTTTGTTTTATCTAATGAATATAAGTTAGGGTGTATTGGTCAAGCATTACAAGAGAATGTTGAATATCGTACTTTAAATGCGTTGGGTGAAGTAGTTATAGGGAATGCTCAACAGGCAGTGATATTAGACCACATCTCCAATATGAGGCTTCTAGGAACCCTGTCACCGGCGACAGTTCTTGGGGGAATGAAGACAGAACGGTACTGGCCACATGTGATCGAATCTTCCACTAAACTTGGTACTTGCCAGGGCTGGTTCGGTATTCCGCCTATGGAGATTGTCGAGCCATTTAATGAACTGTCTGTTCCATATCAACCATCTGGTAAAGTTGTTTCACAATTAAAAGATCTGAAGATTGAATACTCACTGGCTCTTGCTCTTGCCGACACAAATTAGTTTTCTAAGGCTCGGAACTATTTGATAAGGATAAGGAATTTGAATTATAGTAAAACACAAAAATGGATGCTTTTCTTCAATAAGACAAACATCTGATCTGCCACAATCGTGCGCTTTTCTTGAGTAACGAAAAAGGCCAATTTCTCAATTTTAATGCAGGGAAATTGGCCTTTTTATTTTGGAGTCCTTTAAGGGGCTCGACCGAGATACGTGTAAAAACAGGTCATAAGCTGTATTATATTTCTATTATTTATTTTTAGATGAAAATAACAACCTCAGGATAAGCAAAAAGCCAATTTCCTTATGAACTACACCTCTAATTATTAGCCATAGTCTAATAGTTGTGGTGCAGTTTATTAATAGAGGGCTTTTTATTTATGACACCAACTATTTTATAGTGTACCTTTTGATGCAGGTGAATTTAAATTCTAACGTTGCACGTTAATATACATGAGTTTGAAAAACTACAGTATGTCTAAAAACTTTTTTGATGAGGGAGTGGATATACAGAGATGAAATATTTATTCTGATGAGTGTACTTTTGGGATGGGAAGGTTATTTTCAATATTATTTATAAATGGGACTAACTAAACAAAAAGGACTATTTTGATTAATCTTCCAAAATAGTTCCTTTTTTATATTAGTGAATGTTAATCTTTATTCTGTTTTTCAATTTCTTTCAATAATTGAACTAGCAACTCTTGATTTTTCTGATTGGAGTCTCTAATGCTCTTTAAATCTTTTGCTATTATAGGTAAATAATAAATACAAAATACTAAAATCGTTATATAAAACAAGCCGTATAAAACCATTCCTATCAAAGAACCGCCTCCTTTTATAATGGATGTTAAGTGGAATGAACCTTCTTGGGATATAGTATAAAAGGTCAAAGCTTTTAAAAGCCTTGACCTTTTATACTATATTTTATAATGAAAATTCAAATTTTTCAACTTACTCGACAATCCAACCATTTGTTGAGTAGTCTCCATTAGCTCTAATTTTAGTATCAAATCGAGCCGCACCATTATCCCAGTTTTGAATTACTGTAGATTCAAAACGACCTTCTACATTTCTAATATAATCGTATTGGTTATATTGATATTCTGAGTATAGTACACTACTACCTTTATAGTACCAACCAGCCCAATATACTTTTGCAGTTTCAGATGGATTAGCTGATCTTATTTTAGCATAATCATATGTCCAAGAATTTGACACCCAATATCTAAATAGCCAATTCCCCCATACATTTGTACCTGTAACATAATCTGTAAAAGCGTTAGAGCTATTAGCTAAAGCTTTTACTAAATCTTTTGGAGCTCTTTCAGTTCCAACTCGAATAGAACCTATTTGGTAAGCTAATTTTTCATCCTCGCTTAATGTCGGCCAAATCTCTTTTAACGCTTTGTTTTTCTCATCAATTGAATCAGCTATTCCTACTTTTTGCTCGATTTTCTTTTGTACGTTTTCAGCTTTGTCTTTAGCAAACTTGATTACATCCTCTTTTTCTTTCCCTTGTAGACTCTTAATCTTTTCTGGTTGTACAACGATTTTTTGTGAAAGTTCTTTCCCGTGTGTAACTGAATCTACGGCTGCAAAAGATGCATTTGCTGGTAAAATCATAGTTAAAGCTAGCGTCGTTCCCAGTAATACTTTCCCCATTGTTTTTTTCATCATCTTTCCCCTTTCCCTAATAGAAAACTATTATTTTTTTGAACCCAATATAAATATAATCTAGTTTCCATAAAAATGGAAGAATTTTATAAAAATTGGTATATGATAGTTATTTAATGATTTTTAAGCATAGTAATTTAAGTGTAAAAGTCACATAAAATGGAATATGGACATAAAAAAGTAAAAGAGTTTATGATCCCTACTTTCATTTGGGATTTTGGGCTTTTAAACCCAGAAAATAGTAGAAAGTTGAATTAGCTGAAATCAAAAAGAACTAGAAATTCCTTATTACAAGTAGACATTTTGGATGATACAAACTCACAACATGAGATGAAAATTCTCTATTATAATAATGTTAAGAAAGATAAAGGAGGTATTTATGGGAAGTTATTCAAAAGGTATTTTCTACTCAATTATGGCGTCGCTATGCATCATGTTAACTGTTATACTGATTGGATTGGTGAGATTAACAGATAATTATTTAAAATGGGGGGTTTTAGGGGTAAATGGAATTCAACTGTCCTCGGCATGTATATTTTTTATAGCAGTATTAATTGTGTTTAAACTGGCGAGAGATTGTTTTTTGCGACATTTCGTTAAGGTTCGAAAGAAACCCCTTGTTATTGCAATAGGTAAATCTATTGTTCTTGGAATTGGATTGCAATTTTTAATCAGTTTTGTAGCTAATGGTATAAATGTATTCAATCCTAATTTGATAAAGCCTGGTTCAGATCAATATGTATCCGTTGGTAATCTTAGTGCTGAGGGAGAATTGGTAATTGTAGGATTAGTAGGGCCGTTTGTTGAAGAAGTATTTTTTAGACTTTGTATGTACGTGTTTTTCTTTTCTCTTTTATACAAATGCAAGGATAAAATTTTAGGATTCAATAGGATTTATGATGGGTCTGAAGAAAAAGAGAAGAAATTTAAAATGCTATGGTTAATAATGTCGAATATTTTTTTCGTAATGTATCACGGGGCGGATGAAACGAATTTTTGGGTCTATTTCTTTCCAGGATTTATATATGGTAAATTATTTATGAAATATGGTTTTCTCGCGGCTTGGATAGGACATTCAGCATTTAATGTTACATCTAATAGTGTGAGCAAAATTATGGTGTATTTGTTTGGTTAGTAAAAGTAGTATTTCAATCTATTAAAAAACCGTTTTGAAAAATAATCAAAACGGTTTTTGGTTTATAAAAGTTATTTCAGAACTGTTATTTAGTTATCACAGATTCTTTTTCCATCTTAATTTACATGCTTGAAAAAACACTTCAAATAATTCTTCATTATATAGAGGTAATTCGGATAAATCTACTTTATAGCCATTAAACAGCGATTGACCAGCCTTGACGATTGGGAGTGTAGATCCTGTTAGCGCCGCTGGATTAACCCCTTGTTTCTTATCCTCATGGTAAATCAATGCGCTTAATGGAGAATATTCTGTTTCGAAAATGTTCCAATCAAAGCATTTGTAAATTTCAGGGTATGCAGTGATGTATAGAACTGTCTCATAATCAGGACTTTGTCCAATTTTATTGATTCCTCTTGCATCTAATAATCTTTGGAAATTATGTTTGTGTTCTTCACTAGAAAAACACATCATGTCAGCTCCTTTTTTTGAAAGAAATCAATTGTTCTATTAGTTTTTATTCGACAGATTTTATTGACCACCTTTTGAAAAAATGTGCCGGTTTTCTCTTTAAAACTGTATATTTAACATAAAATATTTTTGTTGTTGTGCCATCTTGACATATAAATGTACTGACTTATACTATAGGCAATCTATATAAGGATATGGGGAGAAAAATGAATGCATTAGAGGGAATTTTTAAAATCGTGGGAGATGATGTGGAAGTAGAAGGGATTTCATCGGGTTATAGAGTTTATACACAAAAGAAGATAACTGCACAAGTACTTGAAGAATTAATAGACAGTGGATTTCATGTATGGAAAGATTTATTACATAAAAATGTTTATACTGTATCTAAAGTAGTAAAGTGATTAAACTTTTTTATAAAAACTGAACAACCAATCACAAAGAAAAACTCTATTTTGATCAAACTTTTTTCAAAATGGAGTTTTTTCATTTATTTTTAAATAAAGGTTAACGGGAATTTTTTAATCAATCTTTATTCTAAAGTTACACGTTAATGGATACAGCAGCTACATTCATAATCCCTTCTTTTACAAAGGTTTATCAATGGAAGAAGCAATTTGAAGTAGGTGGCTTAGATGCCCTTGAACCAAAGAGAAAGGGGCATCCATCCATGAAAAATAAACACACAAAACATGATACAAAAAGGATTCTGGCGGAAGGTTCAATTGAAGCGTTACAAGCTGAATTAGAACGCTTACGCATGGAAAATGCGTATTTAAAAAATTTGAATGCCTTAGTTCAAAATAAGGGAAATTACCAACTATTGATGTATTCAGATCAAGGGTGACATTATCAAATGAAACAGTACCGTCAGGCATTACAAGAAAGAGGTATCGTACAAAGTATATCTCGTAAAGGCAACTGTTATGACAACGTAGTAATGGAGAACTTCTTTGGAATCATGAAGTCTGAAATTCTCTACATAAACGAGTTTGAAAGTGTAGAGCATTTCAAAATAGAATTAGAAAAATATATAGATTATTAAAATACAAAACGGATAAAGACAAAATTAAAAATGAGCCCGGTGCAATACCGGGCCCACTTTTATCAAGCTGCCTAATGAAATAACCATGCCTAACTTTTAGAGGGCACTTCAAAAATTCGTTATAAGAAGTTGAACTTTCTTATTTAATTTTGTAAGATACCCACCAAAAACACTGTCCCATATATATCTGTAAATCATTTGAAACAGGGATAAATATATTTTTTAGTTCTTCCTCGGTGTAATAGTTTTTTATGATTTCGTATTTTGTTCCATTATCCAAAGTCCTTAATTTATATGTATTTGGATCATTCTCTTTATATATTAAAGTACCACCTATGGACTTTATATAAATATTATCAGCCATAAAAACTGTTGTTCCAGACCCAAGCTTATTGTGTAATTGATTTAAAAATTCTTGAATTCTAAACTTTGGTATATGTGAAAACCAAAAGTTTGCAATACCTCCCTCAAAGTTTCCAGAGATTTTGTCAAGCTGATAGGCATCCCTTTGAAGAAAATTCACTTTAGAAGGGGAAATGTTTTTTTGATTTGCAATGTTTAATACTTCGTTGGAATAATCTAAGGCTGTTATATGTTTTGCTGTTTTAGCTATAAACTGTGTCCAATAGCCTGTCCCACAAGCTATTTCTAAAATAGATTGGTCTGTAAATAGCTTTTGGAGTTTCTGTTGAATGAGAATCTGTTCTTTTTGACGAATAGGATCGTTTCTAAAATAAACCTTTTCATATTCATGAGCTCGTTCGTTATAATACATCTTCATAAATATCCCCCTTTGTACAAATTAACCAATTATAACATTTGCTAGTTAATTCTGTATATCGTTTTTTACATTGAAAGAGTTGAATGCTAGATACATTATGATACATAGTTTCGGTAAGTTCTCAGATGCACTAGAAAAATTATATTTATGCGGGAGAATTTTAAAGAGATGTTTCTAGAACAATTAATAGAATTAGGTTATCTCCAAGATGATCTGTATGGTTGATTTTGACTTTGGAAACAGGTTACTCAAAACAGGGGAGAAAACTATTCAGTCACTGGGAAATGCTCTGTTATATATATCCCAATCGAGGCATTTATAAATTTCAGGATACTATGAAGAGTGGTACATCTATGATAGAATAAATTCAACTGTATAGCGTGGGCGGAGAAGTTGCTAATCCTTTTTCTCTAAATTTAGAGGGGAAGGAGGTGTAATCTATGGATTATTTGAATAATCTCATAGAACAGGATTATAGACATATCCAGCGACATTTTTTTCAAATCCGTAGGATTTCAAAGTCTTCGCCATGCTACACGTACCTTGAAAGGAATCAGAACAATCCATGCTATATAAACGAAAACGAAGTTTGCAGCCGACCTTCGTTTTTTCAACATACAATGAATTACAGCAATTACTTACAATTGCATAAGATTCAACTGTACTCACTCTAACTTTCTATCAGTTAAGAAACTGTGCAATAGAACTATCCATAGTAATTTTACAAATATATATGACATCATCCAATTCTTTTAAAAAATTTATTCTTAAATTTTTATTTTTGCTTGAATCTACACTTAACGTTATAATTCTTATTTTCTTTCAAACGTTTATAATTTAAATGTTTAAGAGTACCGGTATACTTATCTTTAATATTGCTTCATAAAATGGTACTCACAGCTATGTCACTCCAATAAAAATGTTGTCACAAATGAATTCTGCCCCGCTTCAATTTTAGAAGCGGGGCAGAATTCATTTGTGATATAGACCAATAGCGTCAGTAATGCTGGAAAGTCCATCTTTTTCTAGTAGATTTAAAATTTCTTGGTTAATTTGTTTTGCAACAGAGGGCCCTCGATAAATCATACTAGTATAGAGCTGTACGAGTGAAGCACCAGATTTAATTTTTTCATATGCATCTTCTCCAGTAAAAACACCACCGGAACCAATAATAGGTAATTTGCCTTGAGTTTGTTGATAGATTTTAGAAATAATTTCTGTAGAACGTGAGTTTAATGGTTTACCACTTAAACCACCACTTTGTTCTTGATATTTAGACGTTAGATTAGTACGAGAAATAGTTGTATTTGCAGCAATAACTGCATCAACTTTTACTTCTAAAATTATTGAGATAACTCCTTCAAGTTGTTCTGGAGTTAAGTCGGGAGCAATCTTTAAAACAATAGGACGATATTGACTATGTTTTTTACATAATTCATCACGTTTAGTTAAAATAGAAGTTAATAATGGCTTTAAAGTATCGACATATTGTAAATCTCTTAATCCTTCAGTGTTTGGCGAGCTAATATTAATGACAAAATAGTCACCATGAGTATAGAGTGCTTCCAGTCCTTTTTGATAGTCCAAATTGGCGTCTTGGTTTGGAGTATCTTTGTTTTTTCCTAAATTAATTCCGAGAGGTATAGCTGGACGTGGTAAAGTCATAAAGTTTTGCTTTGCTTTATTTAATCCCTCACTATTAAACCCCATACGGTTAATAAGTGCTGTGTCCTCGGGTAAACGAAATAGGCGAGGTTTAGGATTTCCAGGCTGAGGATTAGGTGTAATAGAACCTACTTCAACTGAGCCAAAACCAAGGGATGCAAGAGCTGGATATACATCGGCAAACTTATCAAAACCAGCTGCTAAACCAATGGGATTAGGAAATGTAATATCTAGTAATTTACATTCTAATCTAGAATCATTCAAGCTCATATTTGTATTGTATAAATCTTTAGCAAATGAAAATGATTGCATAACCTTTAGAGCTTGAATAGTTCGTGTATGAGCTTTTTCAGGGTCCATCTTAAATAATAAATTGCGGATATTTGCATACATGGTTAGAATCTTCCCTTCAAATTATTAAAGTTAAAAGAATGCTAAAAACTCCTTATCTAAAATGAACAATGTAAAGTATTCTAGGCAATAATTTATAACTAGAATTTTTGGATGAGTATAACACCTATAATTACTAAAATAGCACCAAGAATACGTGGTAAGGATAACAGATGTATAGGAACATTAATTAAACCAAAATGATCTATTAATACAGATGCAACGATTTGACCAGCGAGTACCAAAGCTACGGTTGTTCCCGCTCCAATTCTTGGAATAAGAATAATGGTAGCTAGTACATAAAAAGCCCCTAAAACGCCTCCAGTCCACACCCACCATGGTGCAGATGCAATACCTTTATTAAAACTAAAACCAGCTTTAAATAATGAAACGGTGAACAAAGTGATTGCACCAACTATAAAAGAAATAGTTGCAGCAACAAGAGGTGAACCTACAACAGTACGAAGTTGTGCATTAATACTGAATTGAATCGGTAAAGCAAGTCCAGCCAAAAAGGCAAATATTAAAAATAAAATCCACATAATAAAATATCTCCCATTGATATAGAATTGTTAGAAATAAAAATATATATAATAATATTTTTGAAATTAATAGTATTTTATGAATATAGCGAGCTCGCCTCATCCATTATATTCCACAGATAAATGTTATTCAAATGTTTTTTAAGTTGTTTTTTCAGACATGAGAGTTATTTCTTAATATTTTTATAAAAAAATAACAAAGAAATTTGATATGATTATTAATGGTGTTGACAAAGAAATATATTTTAGAAATGAGGAGTCGAAATCATGAATTCAATATGTGTATTTTGTGGATCGAATTTTGGAGAAAGTGAAGAGTATAAAAACACAGCGGAAAAATTAGGGGAATTTTTAGGTGAAAAAAATACCACATTAATTTATGGTGGAGGTAAAGTCGGATTAATGGGGAGTGTAGCAAACTCTGCCTTACAAGCTGGTGGAAATGTAGTAGGGATTATCCCTGAGTTTTTACGAGATAAAGAAATTGCACATCAAGGGCTTACTGATTTAATAGTTGTGGATTCTATGCATTCACGTAAACAAAAGATGAGTGAACTGGCTGATGGGTTTATTGTATTGCCTGGTGGATACGGAACCTATGAAGAAATGTTTGAAGTTTTATCTTGGGGACAAATTGGTATTCATAAAAAACCAGTTGGGTTAATTAATGTAGACGGCTTCTTTGACCCCTTACTTAAAATGTTACAACATACAGTTGATAAAGGATTTGCAAGACCAGAAAATCTTAATCTAATTCTATCTTCAACAAATATAGAGGAGCTTTTTGCACAAATGAAAGATTACAATCATGTTATTGTAAATAAATGGGTCGATAAAAAAGCTTAATAGTATAGTTTATAATAAATAGAGAGGGGAACTTATAATAAGTTCCCTTTTTTTCTGCTTAAAACAAAAAAATCGGATATGGATATGATATCTCCTGTATGTAATATCTATAAGATGATGAAATGCAAAAACTTGATAAAATTTTCTGATAAAATTTTATCAAGTTTTTTTCTAGTGATAATAGTTTACGAATATATAACTATTTATGTTCTCCAGTAAATATTATTAAAATTTAAACCATACTTTTAATAAAGAAACGATTTGTATTCATGGTAGTGTTAGGGATTTTAAAGAAATAAAGGAAATGAAATGTATGAAATCTGAAGAGTGATGTCAGACGATTACTTTTTTGTAAAAAAATAATAAATTTTACCATATATTATTGAAAAAGCATTTTTGGTTTGATATATTATTAATCATTGGAAGTTTGGGAATTCTCAGACTATTAAAATCTGATTAATATCATAAATTAATAAATTGGACGAATTGCATCATTTATAAAGTACCGGTTATACATTTGTGGTTTTATCAGTGGGATGTTTAAGAGATTAGGGAGGGAAATCTGTGTTATCTGCATTAAAGGTAGTGCCAATTGAACAAATATTTTTACATGAAGAATATGAAGTAAAGAGATTAAAATCAATTTGTAAAAAAATTAAAGAAGAGCAAAAATTAAAGAATCCACCTATTGCTTTTCAAATAAGTAAGGACAAGTATTTAATACTTGATGGTGCACATAGAACATCGTCTCTACAAGCCTTAAATTGCAAACGAATGGTTGTTCAAGTAGTGGAATCAGAATTAATATCTATTGATTCGTGGGCGCACTATATTCCAAATGACAGAAATTTCATTGCAGATTTTAAAAAAAATACTAATTTATATTGGAGCGACGTTCCTATTCAGGAACATAATTATTTAGCAATCGTTACAATTGATGGGAATAATCATTATGTTTATTCCAAGCTTATGAATCAATTAGATTTGTTTTCAATGGTAGAGACATGGAAACAAATTGTAAATGTATATACAGATAAATATCAATTTCAACGTATTTCTAATAATGAGTTAAAAGAAGATGGAATTGTTATTCGTTATCCATCTTTAAGTTTAAAACAAATTGCTCAAGTTGTTGATGAAGGTATTTTACTTCCTGCTGGTGTTACGAAGTTTACAATAAATTGTGGACGTTTTTTAAATTTAAATGTACCTTTAAGCTTCATAATCCGTGAGGATTATGTAGAGGAAGATTGGCAAGAGATGCTAAAACTATGGAGAGAGTCCATTAGATTATATACGGATCCAATCTATTTATGTGAAATTTAAATAAGTATTTATTAGTCTCAAAAAACTTAATATTCTTAATATTGGAGGTAAACAGAAAATGGTGTACAGAGAAAGAATTAATGATAATCGAAAAGTATATTTAAATGGTGAATTAGTTAAAGATGTAACAAAACATTCAGCGTTTTCAGGTGCAATTCATTGTGTGGAAGAGTATTATAGTTTGCAAAATGAAAAACCAGAAGAGCATAGTTTTGTAGATACGGATGGTCAACGATCCTCAATTAGTTTGCTAATTCCGAGAAGCATAAAAGATTTAGAGCGAAAAAGAAAGGCTTACAAAGAAATAGCAGATATCTCTTATGGGATGCTTGGTAGAACACCAGACTTTATTAATGCAGCAGTAGCTACACTATCAGCTCATGCTAGTTTTTTTGGTAGAGATGAATATGCAAATTATACTCAAAATGCAGAAGAATATTATAAACATGTAAAGGCAAATAATTTATTTATAGCACATGGATCAATTAATCCACAGATTGACCGTTCAAAAGCTTTAGGTGCACAAGAACATGATTTTGCAGGAGTACATGTGGTGAGTTATGATGCATCAGGAATTGTGGTTAAAGGTGCAAAAATGATTGTTACATTAGCTCCAATTGCAGATGAACTCCTAATTTTTAATATGCCGGGCCTTAAGGCAGGAGATGAAGATTATGCTGTAGCATTTACTCTACCTGTGAATTCTCCAGGTTTAAAAGTAATATGTAGAAAACCTTTGGTCAAAGAAGGTTATGATACGTTTGATCATCCATTAACAAATCAATTTGATGAAATAGATGCTTATTTATTATTAGATGAAGTATTTATTCCTTGGGATAGAGTTCTAATATTTAGAGATGTAGAAAAATCTAATCAGTTTTATGATAAGACTTTTGCAAGGCACCATACGGGGCATCAAGGAATTGTAAGAGGACTGGCAAAAGCTGAGCTTTTAACTGGCATTGCTATTAAGCTAGCTGAGATGCTAAAACTGAATCAATTTATAAACATTCAAGAAAAATTAGGAGAGTTAACATCCTATGTAGAGTTGTTAAAGGCAAGTATCGTGTTAAGTGAACAAGATGCATATATGAGTAATGAGGGAGTAATAACACCAAGTATTAATGCAATTCAAGCAATTAGATATAATTTTCCAAAAATGTATGAAAAAATGGTAAAATGCATTCAATCACTAGCCGCTGGTTCTATGCTTGCGACACCTCATCATGAAGACTTTTTCAATGAAAATGGAGATTACTTAATGACCGCTCTTTCAACAGGTGAATTTGATGCAAAAGAAAGAACAATGCTACTTAACTTAGCATGGGATGCTTCAGGAGATGCTTTCGGACAACGTCAATTGGTATATGAGTACTATCATGCTGGTGACCCAATGCGTATAGCTGCTGGTCATTATTTATCATACGAAAAAGGCAAAATGTACAATATGGTGGAAAGGATATTGAAAAGTGAAACTGATAAAGTGTGCATGTCTCGTTAAAAAAGAAAACAATAAATTATTATTAGTAAGAGTTCGAGATAATAAACATTGGTATCTACCAGGTGGGAAAATTGAACAAGACGAGAAGGCCAGTGAAACGTTAAAAAGAGAGTTACTTGAGGAGTTAAATATTAAATTAATTCCAGAGAGTATTCAATATTTATATACAGTCACAGGACCAGCTTATAACGAAAAAGCAGTAGTTGATCTTGTATGTTTTTCCGCGGATTGGGAAGGGAAAATTCAACCTAAGGCAGAGATTAGTGAAGTAAGTTGGATTGAATATAAAGATAAAAATTTATTAGCTCCTGCCGTATTAGAACTAATAAAGAACTGGGATTGACTATGGAAATTGAGGTGAACAATTACATTGATTTATAATATAGAACGTTTAGTTAATAAGATGAAACAAAATGGGTTAGATGCAATTATTGCTTCTACAAAAGAAAATATTCGTTATTTTACAGGATTTCAGCCAGTTGTAAAGACATTAAATCCATATTTTGGACAATGTTATTCAGTTATTACAATAGATAATCCTGAAATTGTTCATATTGTCCATTCTATTGGGGAAATTGATCAAGTATTAGATGCACGAGTGCAGGTAGGAAAAATATATACTTATGGGGTTTTTTATAGAGAACATAAAAATAATGTTCTTCTTTCTGAAGAAGAAGAGCGTCTGAAACTATTATCCAATTTCGATGCGAGCCATTCTAATGGGATAGAGGCGCTTATTGCTCTTTTAAAAGATATAGACGTTGAACATTGTAACATAGGTATAGATGAAGATGGAATGCAGCCATATCATATCGATACTATTAGTAATAGTTTTAAAAAAAGTAAGGTAGTTTCGGTATCTAATATTTTAAGGCATGTTAGGTCAGTAAAAACAGATCATGAAGTTCAAGCATTGGCTTATTCAGCAAGATGTATAGAGAATGCAATTGAAGATGTAGCTGCTAATTTATTTGAAGGTATAAGTGAATATGAAATAGCCAATATTTTTAATTGTTCTATTGCTAAAAAAGGAGCATTACCTGTTTTACCAATGATTAAAGTCGGAAGACATGCTGTTGGTGGTCAGCGTAGGCAAAGTAAGGATATTAAATTAATGCCAGGAGATTTAATTTGGTTTGACTGTGATATTGTGTGTGACGGATATTGGGCAGATATTGCACGAGTTTTATCTTATAAGTATATGAAACCAGAGTATGATAAATTTAATGCACTTTATAAAGGACAATGTATAGCTATGCAAGAAATTCAACCTGGCATGAAGGGATCAGATGTTTTTGACTTAACGATGGACGCAGTGTATAAATCTGGTTTCAAAGAATACAGAAGGCATCACGTAGGGCATGGTATAGGATTGGAACCATATGAATTGCCTATACTTGCTCCAAATAATGAGGATGTAATTGAGGATGGAATGGTTTTATCTGTAGAAACACCATATTATGAGTTTGGATTAGGAGCATTACACGTAGAGGATCCGGTTTTAATTTCTTCTAGTGGAAATAAAATTCTAACTAGTACTAAGGGGCATATCAAAATCGTGGAGTGATAAATGTATGATTTATGATAACATTACAGAATGTATAGGAAATACACCCGTGGTAGATTTTAAAAGTGATTTGGTACCTTATGGGAAAAAGTTATATTTAAAATTAGATTACTTCAATCCCAATTTTAGTGTGAAAGATAGAACGGCTCTTGGATTAGTGAAAGCTGCTATGAAAAGTGGGAAAATTCGAAAAGGTGATATTTTAATAGAGTCAACTTCAGGTAATTTGGGTAAATCTCTAGCAATGTTAGGAGCTGTTTATGGATTTCAGGTAATCATTGTGGTGGATCCAAAGATTAGTTCGAACCTATTAAAATGGTATAACGCATATGGTGCCCAGGTTGAAATGGTAAAAAATCCAGATGAAAATGGTGGTTTCCAAAAAGCAAGAATTCAACGTGTGAAAGAGCTTATAGTCCAATATCCTAATGCATATTGGACAAATCAATATGATAATCCTGATAATCCAAATTTTCATGCTGAAACTACTGGTAAAGAAATTGTCGATTTACCTATTGACTCTGTTGTGGGAGCAGTAAGTACAGGTGGACATTTGTGCGGAGTCGGGAAATTTATTAAGCAATTTAATCCTGAAATTAATGTTATTGCTTGTGATGTACAAGGTTCTGCTGTATTCCAAAATCACTTTAATCCCTATTTAATTAACGGAGTTGGGTTGAGCTGGAGAGGCCAAAATACAAATTTAGAAGTTATAGATCAAGTTTGTATAGCAAGTGATCAAGAAGCGATTTCAACTTGTCGTATCTTAGCTAAAAAGTATGGAATCATGATAGGCGGTTCTGGAGGATTATCAGTCGTCTCAGCATTGGCCTGGCTTAATAATAGTAATGCAAAGGCAGTTGTGGCTATTATCCCAGATACAGGAATAAATTATTTGGATCAGATTTATGATGATGTTTGGTTAGAGAAAAAAGGAATAATATTATTAGAAGAAGAACAACTTCAACAGAGAATAGATGCTAAGAAGTTTATGAAACCAGACAATATAGAAAGTAAAACTTTAGTCTAGGAAATATAGATGTTAAGTTCGAAGTCTATATTAATTTTGCCGCTTGATTATATAAATTATAAAAAGAAACAGAAAAGAGATTCCAATTATCATAAATATATATGTGTATCTTCTATTAATAAAAGGTGGTAAATAGTGAAATGAATACTAATAAGAATCAATTTATACAGTTCATTTGCGAGGAGAAAATCCTTGAATTTGGAAGTTTCAAATTAAAATCAGGCCGTAACAGCCCCTATTTCTTTAATTTCGGTTCATTTGATGATTCAGTTAAATTAGCTAAATTAGGAGAATCCTATGCCTCTAGTATTATAGAAAATAACATCGAATTTGATGTTATTTTCGGCCCTGCATATAAAGGAATCCCAATCTCCTTATCTGTGTCTATGGCTTTATTCTATAAACATGGACTACGAGTTAATTATGCGTTTAATCGTAAAGAGGAAAAAGACCATGGTGAAGGTGGAAATATTGTGGGGACTTCTTTAAAAGGAAGAAAAGTGCTTGCAGTAGACGACGTTATTACATCGGGCAGAACAATTAAAGAAACAAAAGAAATTATCGAGAGAGAAGGTGGAGAATTATCCGCATTTCTTGTTGCTCTTGATAGAGAAGAAAAAGCATTAGATTCTCAACTTTCAGCCTTAGAAGAAGCATCAAAAACGTATGGTGTAGAAATATATGCAGTTGCTAAAATCTCTGATGTAATGAGTTATATGGAAAAAGAGCATGGTAAAACCTATGTTCATCTTTCTAAAATTCAAGAGTATTTAAATTTATATGGAACAAAAAAATTAACAATTTATTAATATATAATATCTATTAAAATAAAAGATGAGTAAACAGGGAGTAATAAGATCCCCTTATAGTAGGTGGCCTGCTACATCGGCATCAAGTTGAAATTCTATAATGCTCCAAAACGAAGAAATTGTGTCATTTATAGCAAGGAAGTTCATTTTTATCATTTGGAAGATAATTCAAAACATTAAGTTGATAGGAAGTTGGCGCTACTTCTTAAAGGTAATAAATTTTATTTAAGGAATAATTACCTTTAATATCCTAAGCTAGTCTATCTACAGTGTAAATGGTTATTATTGATGACTTTAGTATATTTATACTGCGTAATTCATTAATTCAAAGCTATAAAGAGATAAAATTTCTTTATAGCTTTTTTGATTACTAAAAACATTTAAAAGTTTTCGCGACAAACACATAGTAACTTCATACATAGCACAATTGTGCACATACTTTTTAAGTATTTAACTTCAGTCATTATATATATCCTCCTAAAAAATGCTAATTAGTTTCATAATAATTTCTAAAACGTAAATATCCAATGCCCTCTATATAAGAGTAACCTTGTGTTTGTAAGTCTCCTATTACTTTATTAGGCTCCTCATATTGAATTAAATCGGTTAACAATAGAAATTCAATAAAAGAAACATCTACGTCATGATAAAACCCATTTAAGATCTTTATCTCTAGTTCGCTAAATTGGATACCATACATTAAATTGTTTACCAATTTTTCAGTAATCAAATCCCCGAATTCTTTAACAGGCTTTGGGAGATCCAATTTTTTTCTATCATCATTTTTAATTCTTAAATCTAAAATTAAATAATCAACTTCTTTGGAGGAAAGTGCTTTAGTATCTTGAATAGGAAATTGCGGTCTGGTATTCCTTTTAAAAAGGTCTTTAAGGGATTTCAAAAAATCACTTCCTTAACATGGTTGTAAATGAAAATATATTATTTTGGCTAAATTAGATGAGATGGAATTCAAGTTGATGGTGTTTATTGTTAATGATGTTCTTTTTTTGTTTCTTAGGGATACTTACATCAAAAGTAATATCTGGAGCAGAGTCTAGGGTGAGTTTTAAGAAGTCTTGGTCTATGTGGCCTGAATCTAAATTGATTGGTTCTAATTCTCCATAGCAAAATTCATGGATCGTACCATCATGACCATATAAAAACCAGCGGGAATCTTGTAAAAATTTTAGTCTAATATCATGAATGCCTAAAGCTGAGATTATTTGTTCCTGTACATCATTGATACTCTCTAAAATTGAAACATTTGTAGTGGAGTGTAAATTGTCCCGCAAATGTACTTCGATGCAATTGGAATATTTCACTTTAATTAACACACGTGTTTTTGCAGGTTGGTTATTTTTTTTGAGTTTTAATACTAGTATTTTCGCACCTATTTTCTTAGCGTCTTTATCAATCAATTTTTGATTTGAATTGTTCATTTTTTATCCTCCTTGTCTAATCATATTATTTATCTTTTGGATCCTTTTTCATAAACTTTGATCGGTTAATTCTTAACTCTTCTTTTAATATAACAACCTCAGAACGAAGGAAAATAGTACATTTTTCTTCAGACTTAATAGGGATTAAACGCCCTTCTTTAACCAGAGCTTTAACTCGTGCGTTAGAAACTCCAAGAAGTGCAGCTACATCTTTAGTTATCATGAGCTCTTGTGCGAGCCATTTCTTTAGTTCCGGTGTTATATTCATTCGCATTCTTTCTCCTTAATAGACACAAAAAAGTGAAGTAATGTAATACCTTTGTTTTATATTAACATAAAGGGTTGCCATATGGTAATAGTTTATTTTTAATTTTTAGATTAAATAGACTTTTCTGAAATGTAGTTTGATGTTGTACAACATAACATGATAAAATTATGTTAATAAATGGTTGCTATACGGTAATAGCTGTATAAACTTTGATTATAATAACTAGTATTAAAAGGGATATTATTAATGAATTACGAAATGATTGTATATCTATAGAATTTGAACTTCCTCCACTGTCAATTCGTTTAAGAGTGGAGGATTCCTAAGTAGTGAGTTCTATCGAACGCTAATTTATTAGGCTAACCCCGCAGTCCTTGCGGTTAGAAGTCTTATCGCTTCATTCTTTATATTGATACTTGCGTTAATATCCCTATCATGGTGTGTATGACAAGAGGGACAGTTCCATTCACGTAGGTTTAGATTTTTAACGTCTTTGTTTTGGTATCCACAACTAGAACATAATTGGCTGGAAGCAAATGTTTTCGATACGACAATGACTTGTTTGCCGTACCATTTTGCTTTATATTCCAACATGGTTCGAAACTGTGACCAGGAAACCTCACTAATTGCTTTTGCTAATTTATGATTCTTTAACATATTCGATACTTGCAAATTCTCTATACCGATAACATCGTGGTTTTTGATGATTTCAGTTGAGATTTTATCCAAGTAATCTTTTCTAGCATTTGAAATGTATTCATGAAGTCTAGCTACCTTTACTTGCTGTTTATTCCAACGAGTAGATCCTTTCGTTCTTCTAGAAAGAACACGCTGTGCTTTCGCTAACTTAACTTCTAATAAGCGAAAAAACTTTGGATTTTTATAGGTTTTTCCATCTGACAAAATGGCGAAATCTTTTAGTCCCACATCTATTCCGATGTAAGAATGTGTTTTCGGAAGTTCTTGTATTTCTGTTTCAACTAACAATGACACAAAGTAGCTGCCAGAAGGGTTCCGTCTAACTGTAGCGTTTACAATGCGTCCCTTTACTTCGCGACTTTTGGCAAATCGAATAAGACCTAGTTTCGGTAACTTTATTTTGTTTCCTACAACAGCAATGTTTTCATTAGTTTGTTTTGTGGTATAAGATTGTACGTTGTTCTTCTTAGATTTAAAGCGCGGAGCACTGTTTTGTTTTTTGAAAAAACGTGTATAAGCATCCGCAAGGTTGCGAACGGACGACTGAATCGCAATACTATCGACTTCTTTTAGCCAAACAAACTTTTTTTTCATAGCAGGAAGTTTGGCAGAGCATGTACCATATGTCAAACCTTTCCCTGTCTCTTTGTATGCGTTATCCCATAGAGATAGGAAATGATTAAATACAAAACGGGAACAACCAATCGTTTTATTGATTAGGCTCGCTTGTTCTTTATTTGGATAGATACGAAATTTATATGCTTTATTGATAATCATTTGTTTCACCTCCATTTCGATATATGTGTATTATAAACTGAACATACATTCGATGTGTAGTGAAGTGATCATGACAAATTGTCAAGTAACAATTTACTATCTGTTGAACAATAAAGAGGGCATCCTGCCATTGCTTGTACCAAGTTAATCCATCTTCTGCCGTCTCACTTTGCGTTCTTTGAGTAAGGGGTTTTTTTGGCTAAAATAATAACAACATGTTTGGTAGTAATGCAAAATATGCTTATATATCTTGTGTTTATTTCGTGAAATACTTTAGAAAGGGGATATAATTATGAGAGTATTTTTATCAAGAGATGCAGCGCTGAAAATGGATTTAAGACAACTCGAATTAAATACTACGTATGCACTTGTAAATTATGGTGAACCAAAAACTGCTCTTATGAAGAAGGTTCAAATGAATATTACTAAAATTGAAGATATGAAACTTAAAGTGGAAGTTGTTGAAGAGAGAGAAGGACCAAAGGTGTATGGTTTTTCAATTAAAGACTTTTTTGATGAATTAGTCAAAGGAGTGGAAAATCATCCGAAATTTAATCTAACATACTATGACATTGATGGTACTAAAGCGATTGTTTCTTATGATTTCACTCTTAATTCAAAGACATCTGATATGGAGATTAATAAATTTATCGATTTTATAGAAGGGCAAATTACTGGAGTGCATTTAGAAGTTTTTAAAGCTTTTAATTTTCCAGCAAACAAACCAAAGAATAGTTAAAAAGGTTGTAAATAAATGAGTGGCAAAGGGCATTGTTACAATGACCTTTTTTTGCTTGAATAAGTATGTATCAATTATTTCGGATTTAAAAAATTTTAGGGTGTCGATAGGTTGTAAAATATTATGTAGTCACATATAGGAGCTGGGTAAATGAAAATAGTTGCATGGAATGCAGGCATGGCATTTAGGAAGAAAATCGATAAAATATTACCGCTTAAAGCAGACATATTGATAATTTCAGAGTGTGAACAACCAGAAAAATGGGGGCAGATTGATAAAGAAAAAGGTATTTATAAATTTTTATGGGAAGGGGATAATCCAAACAAGGGTATTGGAATAATTACTTTTGATAAAAGGTATAAAATCGAAATCCATCCTGAATATGATAAGTCTTTCCGCTATATTGTTCCAATAAAAGTCTCTGCTGATAACCAGGAATTTATAATGTTTGCTGTTTGGTCACAGAAGGGTGAAAAACGTTATAGTAGTTACATAGGTCAAATATATTTAGCGTTAGAGAAATATGCTTCTTTGCTAAAGGAGCCATGTATCATTGTAGGGGACTGGAACAGTAATAAGGTATTTGATTATATTAAAAGAGTTAAGACACATTCTGAGGTTATTGGATTTCTTGAAGCATTTGGGATTAAGAGTGCATATCATCAATTTTTTGAGGAAGAACAAGGTGAAGAGTTGAAAGCGACCCATTATTTTAGAAAAGAAAAAGTGAGACCATTTCATATTGATTGTCTATTTGCTTCTGATATATTCCTTAACAAATTAGAATCTATTGAAATAGGTTCCTATGAAGAGTGGATTGAGTTTAGTGATCATATGCCACTAAGTGCTGAATTTAATGATTAAAAATAATTTTATAGTAACTTAAATTAAATTGGGGAAAATTGAGTTTTTTTGATTGATCTTTATTTTAAAATTAACAACAAGAAAAATTAATATTAAGCATTGAAAGAATGAAATTAAAATACAGATAAAAACGGGTATCCAATCTCACAACCAGAAAGTGAAATCAAGGCAGCCTGAAACATTAAAGAAGATAAGGATGAATAGATGTGGACAAAGAAGTAAGGAGATATAAAATTATTTTAGGTATTATATTTGGACTGATATTAGTATGGGCTGTAACTACAAATAGTAATGTTGATAAAATAGAAGAGGGGTATACACATCAATTAGACTTTGAAAACAAGTTAAAAGAATACTCAAACAGTATGATTTTGATTGAAGATTCACAGATAGAACATCGTGATAAAGAAAACGATAATATATATAAAGCAAACTGGAAGGGTTTCGAACTATACGCTAAAGTGGGTAAAAGCGATTGGGTATCGAACTCCGTATCAGTTGCAACAAACAAGAAAGTATTTGAGGATAAAACTTCATATAAGCAATACCGTAAACTAATGGAATGTGTGATTCGTATCGCAGACCCTAAACTAACAATAGAGGAGATTGATAAGTTAATAGCAAAAGGGGTAGACGAGAACGAGTCACCAAACACATATGATTTCGGATATGATAGATATGTAGGGAAAGATAAGACAATTAACATTAGTTTTATTATAACGGATAGAAAATGATTTAAAGCTGTTACTGATCTTCTTCGAATAATCTTTTAAGCAACCAATTTATTTTAATAAATTGGTTGCTCAGTGCGACATTGATGTCGTGCAATTTTAATCCGAATGTGGATTTGAAATATGGTTCAATCGTTTTTATCAATGTACAACCGTTTTTAAAAACGATTAACTGTTTATAGGGGAAATTTGTTAAAGTATTTTGAGGGCAAGTTTTGATTAAACTTTATTTCAAATTAAAGACTAATTCGCATTATATCCGAATTCACGTGTACCTAACTTTTCCTTGTAAATATTTTCAATATCTAGTATTTCATCATTCGTAATTGTTTTGGGTAAAGTACGTAATATCGAAAAAAGAAAATCCTGTTTATGTTCAGGATTATTTTCTAATAGCTCAATTAACTGCTTATTACCTCCATGTCCAGTTTTAGCATAAGATTCCCATCTGCCCCATATTCCGCCTTTACCTATTCCACCAGGTGCATTTGCTTTACCTACATATAACTTCCCTGTTTTTTTATTTAAAATTACATAGATTCCTGCTACTGAGGAAAGCATTTTACACCAAGTGGAGTTTACATCAGGGTTATCGTAAAGGCTTTTTAAATCGTTGTATGTAAGTGAGAAATCAAGAAATCCTGGAAACTTACGAATTGCTCCTTTTTGAATAATTTCTATGATATCAAATTGTTTTCTCTTTCTGACTGCCTTTACCTTTTTTAGTGGAGCAAACCACATATGAAATGTTCTCTCTGACCAATTAATAATTATTCGATCCTCTAGTTCCTCAAAGCCTGTAACTTTTTCCATCTCATAATAGTATGCATTACCCTTTTTGTACTCAGGTTTCATCCATTCATAATATTTATCAGCAATGAATTTTTGGGGATTGGCTTTACCTAACACCTTGTAAACACCGATAAATACAGCTTTTTTACCTTCTTCAAAGTCTAGGAAACTAACTACATATTCACAGTCTCCAAACACATCATCTTTTTGGTGTTTCTGGTATAACTCTATTTGTCCTTTTTCATATAAATCAACAACATCAATTCTACCTTCATCTTTATGTCGAACGATTTTAATGTTCTTAGTTAAATCTAAGCCGTAACTTGCTAACATATTCTCTACTGTAAGCATAATTCCCCACCTACTAATATGATAGTACTATTAGGGGAAAGAAACATCATAATTTTTTACTGATAGAAGTTCTATTACAGGTGCAGTAGACGGATATAATAGCCCAACTTACTGCTTCATTTGTAACAGTTGTTTTTGCCTGCAGTGGTTCGTAATATGCTAGATTACACTTGACTTAAAATTCGATTTATACTAAATCAAATTGAATTATTTTAGATTTATAGTTAAAATGTAAGTATACTTTTTAATTTTATTTTTATATCTACAAATATCAGCGGTCTTTCGGACTGAGATTTAAGTTTAAAGTGCTTAATATCTTTATCCGAGGACCGCTTTTTTGTGGTATTAAAAAGTAAAAATATTAAAGGGAGATGTAATTATGAGTAATATCGGTAACAAGTTAAGAAGTGGCTTTTTCGCGACGCCAGAGCAACAAGGAAAATATCTAGTTGAACTATTCAATAAACCAAAAGGGTCAATAAATATTTTGATCCAACTTGTGGCGAAGGGCGAATATTAAAGCAAATAGTCAAGCGTTTAGATAATGATGAAAATCAAATAAAAACATACGGAGTTGAGGTAGATCAGGCTCGAAGCAAAGTTGCTATGGAATTACTGGATTACTGCAGTAATGCAGCTATTGAGACAATGGTAGTACAGCGAAATGTCTTTCAGCTTATTTATTTAAATCCACCTTATGATTTTGAAATGCTTGGTGCAGATGATGTAGAAGGTGCTAAAAGAAAGGAATTTATTGGCTATTTTAAAGGGCTCGATAGTAGTACAGGAGCATTTACTTTGGAATCACATGATGAAAGTTTACTAGCAAGAGGTATTGGTACTAAAAACTTACTATTGATTGAAAAATATCAAGTAGATGTATTGGGACGATATAATAAGGTCGGGAATGAGGAAAGACAGGATATTAAGATACAACAGAACTAAAAACGAAAGCAAGTTGTTACAAATGACTAAATATGAACGTAGAGAGCATTTAAAGTAACTTCATAAAGAAAAGTAAATATCTTTAAAAACATGCCCTTGTTGCCAAATAAGAAAGAAAGTGCGGACACGTAACTACGTTTGTGTGTGCGGCTACGAAGAACACTGGGACATTCACGGTGCCCGCAGCATTTGGCAAAAGAACTGTACAGAAAGATGTGTCATATCCCGGAAGAAACGAAGAGAAAGTATTTGTGGATTGCGTAAGCAAAAAGTAGTAGACGGTGTGTTCTCACCCTTCTGCATGTGCAGAAGGTGCTTAGTCAAATGAAGAAAAGGAGTCCTTGCATAGGTGCAGAGAGGAGATGGGAAATCTGCTCCTCATCGGACCTTGTCTATGTTGATGCTAAGAAATCCCCACTTCAAGAGGAAGCGAGTAAGTGGGGGAGGTTCATAGCGAATTATTTTTGTACTTAAATCACTTAATCTCTAAAATCATTGTTAGATCGATTGCATAATTCGTGCGAGTTCTTTTTCTAAAGCAGCGGGCTCGTTTGCATAATTGTAAATCCCTAAAAACTTCTCTATAGCCTCTGGATGGGAACTGATTAGCTTGTTGACAGCATCCTGTTGTTCAGATATGCGTTCATTCTTTGAAATTTGGCATCCCATGTGAAACCGAACCATAAACTCATCTTCTATTGCCTTTTGATATTCTTCAGACATTTGATTTGATTGATCGAATTGTCCCTTATATTTTGATAGAATATTGGATAATATACGTGCTCCACATATAGCATCATGGATACCCTGCGCCATGCCAGGATCTTTAAAACAAACTGCATCTCCAACCAACGCCCATCCTTTTCCCATTCCTTTATACCAGTAATTATCATATCCGAGAATGCCTTTGACCGGTTCTACTAGTTCTGCATTTTTTAAACGCGCCCCAATTGTTGTATTTGGAAAGTTATCTGTAAAGAAATTGCGTAGACAGCTTTCCGGATTTAATTTCAACCGTTCTATCAATTCCTTATTTTCTAATGGGAAAATGCCGACAATTACATATAAATCATCATTCGTCGGAAATAGAATGGCTGTGTTATCTTTTATCTTGTATACTTCAAATTTAGGGACATTATCGTGGCGAAATCCAGAGAAATACCCGAAATAGATGCCGACTGTTGCCGGAATACTTATTTTGAGTTCACTTTTTACCAGCTTGCGAATAATAGAGGATCGGCCGTCTGCCCCGACTACCAGGCTAGCTAAAAATTCTTGTTTCTCGTTGTCGCCGTTTAAACCTTTCACGCCTATCACTGTTTCGTCATCACGGATGACATCCGTCACACGAAATCCTTCTAAAACAGTTACATTCATTTGGGATTTGGCTTGTTCAAGTAGAATATGATCGAGATAAGTTCTTCTAATACAATAACAACTTTCCTCTCCGTAAACCTCAGGGATGAGACCTTCTATCACGGTATCCTCAAATTGAAATTTAATATCCCGTACCGGCGGTACTTTTGTTTCCAATAACTTGTCCAGGACACCGGTTTCTCGAAGAAGTGCGACAGTATTATTGAAAAAGGTATGGGTTGATAATGTGTCACTTGGAAAATTCGCTCGGTCCACTAATAACACATGGAAACCTGCCTTAGCAAGATAAATTGCCAGGGTAGAGCCGGCACATCTAGCACCGGTAATGATGACATCATACGTCTTATTCATTGTATCACTCCATTTTTAAGTACAATTATTAACTTGCTTATCCGTTAGTAGAGTTCTAAAGTTAATGCCCCTACGAGTTAAAGTAATGGGGAAAATTGATAAGAATGCACTACATACATAAAGTATGGAAGCTAAAACGAAATAAGTACAGAAAAAATTGGACATATGACTTACAATTTATATACATTTATATAATCATAATGAAGCAAAAGACGCATTATTTAAAATAATATTTCGCAAGACTATAAGGAGTATCGTCAGCATTTCGGAAAAAACTATGTTCTCCAAAAAATACAAAAAACCGTCCATCAGGACGGCTTTACTTTTTACATAATTGTCGTTCTCTTATAATTTAAAGTTAAAAGGAGTAAAAAATGAATACAATTAATAAAATCTTAAGCGATTTTGCTGATATAAATGCAGACGAATATGTAAGTAATTATTATGAGGTTAGTATTATGTCAGAAAATAAAAAGGACAATATTTTTGAACTAGCCAAAAACGCGACATACGCTACTAGTAATGACATATTAGAACTTATTCGCTTGAAAGAATGGAAAAAAGAATTTCTAATTTGCCAATATCCCAATGGAGAGTCTTCTTGGTTTGGGAAAATACCGTACGGATATGATTTAAATGGAGTGACTCCCAAGGAATTTATAATACAGCAGTTATTAAATGTATTCAAACAAGAACCAGATGAGGTTTATTGGATTAAATTAGATCCAGGAGGTTATTATGCATGCTGTTATGAAGAATATTTGTTTAGGACAGACAAAGGTATTTATTTTTTTAGTATGCAAGTACACGATTGAATAATCGGGATTTAAAATATAGTTTTATTCATAAAAAAGATCGATAACCTAATAATAAAGAAGAAGTCTCCATGTCAAAGGAATAAGAATTAAATGAAGAATACAGATAGTCCAAGTGAATTTTGTATTTTTCTTAATTCCTATTATGTTTTTGAAAATAAAGTTAAAAAACCAAGCCCCTAAAATTGTAACAGTTAACTCAAAAGTCGTAATTATCCATTCTAATATAGTATGTTCTACATCAGGAGAAGCGCCAGCCATACCAAGAACAACTATAACTGGAAGTGAGGGTATGTAAACAAGTAAATAAGAAAAAAAGTAAAAAATATACTTTATCAATGTTTTTCCTTCCATAGAATCTACTCCTAAAATAGAAATAATAGTTAAAGGCGAATTATCAAACATACTCAAAAGTTACTCATGTTATATTTTAAGTATATAAAGTTAGTGCTTTTATCCATAAATGGAGACCTCTAAATAATGTTATTTTAGAGGTCTTCAATGGTGACATATCATATAATATCAAGAAGTGATAAGGAACTATAGCAAACAATTAGTCTGCATACATATCAGAAGGTAATAAGAGACTATAGCACAATTCAATCAATATTTTAAAATATATAATACTTAAAATAGGTGGTAATATACTATGAAATCATATCAATAGTAATAAGGAGCTATAGCTTAACCCTTTTAAAATATATCCATATTATAACAAAAAATGTAAATACACATAAGGGTCTGAATCTTCTGTTAAAAATAAATTGAATATGATGGTAGTAATTTATATAATGTATGTAAGACTTTCTTTTTTCTTTTTAAAATCCAAAAATACTACAACCCTTTCGGGGAAATGACTTTGTAAAGCAGCCTTGCTTGCAAAAATTCATATACCCGAAAGGGTTTTTGTGTTTAAAAACAATTAGGCTTATGCCATTTATATAGATATTTCTAAAAAGAAAGGATGAAAGTAGTTGTATATATTTGAAACGGAAGATTGAAGAAGGACAATTAGCGATAAATTTATTTGATTTTTGAAAAAATGTGAAAAGTAAAGAGGAATTTAATAAAAAAATTAAAATTAAAACATTAAGGGGGGAAATTGTAATGATAGGTGAAACTTTTAAAAATTTATTGTTAAGTTTGGCTGGTTTAATAGTGGGGTTGAGCGCCATATATTTAATAGTTAAATACAGCTTTAAATTAACAGTAGAAAAAGCTTTACCTAATTTAATAGCCTATGCTAGCTTATATTTACCAGGAGTTATAACATTTGGTTTAGTTGGATACTTTTCTAATTCATGGATTTTTGGAATTGTAATGGGTGTTATTGTTGAGGCAATTCGTTTCTATGGGTTAGGCAGAATACTAAATCATATTTCCTCTTCTTTAAGAGTGATGAAAGTGAAAATTGCTATAGCAAAAGCAAATAAAAAAGTAAATACGAAAAACAAACCTTTAGAGGTAATTGAAGCTGCTGAAGTTAATATTGAAAAAGAGAACATAGTACAAGAGCAACCAGTAATTGAATTGAAAAAAGAACAGAAGAAAATTATACAAACAGAAGAACCAGAAATAATTGACGATGCAGATGATGTAGAAGATTTAGATGAAATGGAAGGCTTAGAGCGTGTAGCGGTGCTGGAGCACGTAGAAATGGTCGCAGAAACTAAAGAAGAAAATGATTCTGCAGTTAAGCGTGAACGTAAACAAGCAGAAACTACACCGGATACACAGGAAATTTATGAACAACTACAACTAGTATTAGTTGGTGGGGATTTAGAAAAAAATAAAGAAGATATTAGTTTTGATTAATATAAGAGCTATCATCATGTTTAATGATGATAGCTCTTTGCATTTACAATTAAAAAGCTTTGTTATATGAGCTAACAACATCATTTCAAGAAACTATAGAAATATATGGTGATAATTGGTGTAATCACTTTTTATCCTGTATGATAAAAATGGAGATATTCCAATATTTTCATAGTCAATAATTGACCTAATAGAAGAAGAAAAAATTATTAATAGGAACGAAAAGGATGACAAAAATGGGAAGAAAAAGGAACTGGCATGGCGTAGATCGTGTTTTTGTTAAAGATTTTAAATATGAAATAGGATCACCTGAATCTCATGGACTATCCATAAATGAAACTAACTTTGCAGATTGGGAGTTAGAGTTATTAAGTGTAAGTGAAGAAGAATTATATTATTTTGAAGAAGCAAAACAAATAAAGGAGCCTATAGAATTTGCTATTTATATTCGATATATGAACCGTTTAACAGGAAAAGCGATAGTGAAAAGTATAGAAGAAAATACAATTGTAGTTAAGGGAATTACTGTTTTATATGGTTATAGATATGTATCACCACGTTAATAAATACTTTGTTCTTTAAACAGAATATGTAAAAAAACTTATGAAATAAAAGAGGTGATAAAATATGCCATTTTTCATAGGTAGTGCCAAAGCAGGTTTCACGAAAGTAAGCGGTACAGGAGAAGACATCGGAGTAGACGCGTGGTATAAGTATATGGGGTACAGAGAAAACAATAGAGACGTCATGCAACGTCACGAAGCATTTGTTGAAATGGCTCATGTAGAAGTGATAGAGAAATACGGTAAGGTGTATTGGAACACGATTGACAACAGATTAACATCTACAGAGAAGGAAGCAGCTAGGGATACTTTACTGAGGGCAGATAGATGTCTGAGAGACTACGGTTACGGTTTAAAATAAACTACAAGGGGAAGAAAAATGGGGAAATATGTGAAAGACCAAAAGGTAGTTGCCTATACATTACTAGGATTAGCACCATGTACAGTAGTAAGAGTGGGTTGGTTCTTTATTATGGTAGAGGAAGAGGAAACGAAACATTTATATTCTGTTACAAAGAAGAAGCTAACTCCTATAGAGGAAGAAGCGCATTACTTAGTAGAAGAGAGTATTGATGAAGACGGTGTATTCGATATAGGTAGATTGTTTGCTAAAATAGAAGCAGAAGACATGGAAGTTGCAAAGAAATCATTTGAAGAAAATGAAGACTTCAAGAAATACGAAGATTTTCATAATCCATCAGAAGGGAAACTGTATGGTGGCGAGTACTATACAACAATCAAAACAGGTAAAGAGCTACTAGAACAATACTTTAATCGTGAAGAGCTAGAGCGTAATGGTACTAATTAAATTAGATGTAAAAAACGTTAAAGGTAAAATCTCATTTATGATAGATATATAGACTGAAAAATTTTATATTTCATTATTGGGAGGACAATATTATGGATTTGGTAAACAAATTTTTAAACGGTTTGAAAGAAGCCTTATCAAGAGCTGATCTCGAAGCGCTAAATAAAGCATACGGTGCTACAAAAGAGGATATTGATATATTAAGGACGAAATATCCAAATTGTCCAGAATCATTAATTTCTTTACTTGAAAATATCGATGGTACATATTGGCGGAAATATGGAGAAAACGAAGTCTCGGTATGTATTTTAGGTTCAGATGTTGAAGAGTATCCGTATTATTTGCTTTCTACACAGGAGATGATTGAAAGTTCAAAAGAAGGAGAAGACGTCTCCTATCTTTTAGAATACCAAGATGACGAGGATGCTGTTGACCCTAAGATAAATCCAGAAGGACTTCTCCCTGGCACGTATATTCACTTTTCAGACTGTATGAACAACGGTGGAACATCAAGGCTGTATATTGATTTTAATCCTTCTGAGGAAGGGGTATGTGGTCAAATAATTCGTTTTTTACACGACCCCGATGAATATGAAGTGATTGCAAACAGCTTTGATGAGTATTTACAAAATCTAATTGATTGTAATTTTAATTTTCTAGACGAAGAAGAATCTCAATAATTTGTTAAGAATCATACTTAAATTAACAAGAGCTCTAGTTGAAATAGATTTAAATAAATTATATCTTTCATAAATAAAATAAAATAAAAACACTGTCATATATTTTGCGCAGTGTTTTTATTCAATATTAAATTGTAAATTAAAAGAGGGGTGTGTAGATGGTAAATGTTGTAGTTCGTATAATTTTGATTCAAGTCTAAGAATACATTTATTCTTATCTTCTTTCCATTGGCTATATTTAATACGAAGTACAGAAACATAACCAGCCTTTTTCAAATAAGCATCACGCTTTTTATCATGTTGAGCATTATGAAAAATATCTCCATCACATTCAATAACAATTCGTTTGTTGTTTTCCAATAAAACAAAGTCTAATCTATATCGTCCTTCCTTTACTTGTGATAAAGGGTAGTAGCCCAATTTCACAAGGCAGTCAAAAACTTCTCTTTCAAAACGATTCCCACATTTTTCACGATTATGTTTGATTCCTATATCTCTTTGATCCGTGCGTTGTTTTGGACTAAATTTCAATTGTGCATTTTTAATAGCAAAAGCTATTCCATAAATAAACAGACAGATTATAAAAAATGTGAATAACAATTGCATCGTCCTTTCAGAGATAATGTATTATAACCGATATTATTCATACGTTGCTACAAAACAAGTATTTAAGTTTTTGCACAAGTATTTTCCTCTTTAGTATTACCCACGCCTAAACCAGATATAACTGTGAATTTAAAATATAGATTTCCTTTACATTGTTTATTAAATTAAGTGTGTATTTGTAATAAAGTTCGATAATTTATATTAAAGTTCGATAAGTTTTTTTATTTACTCCCTACTTTAATAGCTCTTCGCATTTCTTCTCTTAAATTAATTAACTTTAGCATGTTTTCTTTTATTTCTTTGATTACACTCTCGTTAATATTAATTTCTAGTTCTTCGAAATGAGAAAAATCAAATGGGTTGAATTTACCTTGCTTAACATGACACATAAATTCTGTACCATCCTTTAGTGTGATTTCAGCTGAACCATCTCCAACCCATCTAGTATCATAAAAATCAATTGTACCTTGACTAAAAGAACTATATTTCTCTATTTTCTCTAAAAAAGGCTCTAAAATTTCACTTCTCTTTTTATAAGCCCAATCTGGATCTGACCTTTCGCAAACCTTGTTTTCACATATATATTTTGATTGTCCATAATCCCCTTCTCAAACAGTAGAACCACATAATTTTTTATAAAGCTACAGATACCGAAATGGATTATAATGATGCAGAGGCTTTAATAGATTTTCATTATAAGTTACTTTTATACGTAACATACAATGGAAATGGTGTGTTATGCTAAGCTATATAAGTGTCAGTGGAGGGGAGAACGTATGGAGAGTGAATTTCTAGTTAAAATAAATGGTGAGGGGCAAACCTTAGAATCAATAGCATCTTTATATTTAGGATTGATAAAAGATGATTTTAATATGACAATTGATGAAATGGCTGATTATCTTAGTTGTAGTTATGATTATGTCCAAAAGAATATAGCGCCATACGTCCATCATATATATATCAACTTCGTAGCAAATAAGGCGTTAAATCAACATGGAGATAAAAGTAAATATATAGATTTGTTCACGAAACGTAAGTTATTTTCACGCATAGGATTTCAGCAATTTGTATTGGAAGAATCGGTTCTACTTTGTGATCGGGAACGATATTATTTAAATGAATTAAGCGCCGCAGCTAGAGAGAGATTGGAAGTAATAGTTAAAAACAAGAGAAAGAAACTACTGTTGCAAAAGGATTTGAGGTTATAGCGCTACAATAAGCGAAAAAATTATATTCAGTAGGAGAATTAAAAAGTAGAGTTACTAAAAAATTAGCAATTAGTGAATTGCCTGTAAATTTATATAGTCTCAAAGAATTAGTGGAGGATATAGAAGATTTAAATATGAAGTTCCGATATAAAGTAATGGTATATCGTTACCTGAAGAGTCAAGGTATTCCAAAAATACAAATGCAATCTTTAATACGATATAGAAAAGAAGATTTGGAAAAAAAAGCGGTGTTTTCGCTACCGTTAGTGGTAGATAAAAAAGAAATACTATTAAGTGTTGAAAAAAATCTAAAGAAAAGGATTTTGAAATCTTAAAAAACGAGAAGGATTTGAAATTAAAAAGTGATGCGATTATAAATCTAGTAGACAACAGGAGGGAATTGGAGTATTTCTTGAAGTGGGAAAAAGCACCCGCCACTATCAGGTGATGGAGGTTAGTTTCGAATTTTGAACCGGAGCTACAAGAGGATTTAAAGGAGATTGAGGTTAAACTTAGGACTCATCTTATACGTAAATACGGAATATCTTTAACAGTATTTGTATTTGAGAGGTTAATGTTCTTGATTCAATGGTTCTTAAATGTAATAGGTTTATCAGAAGAAGAGTTCTTTAAAGAACAAATGTTAATAAATATTATTGGTTTGTAATTGTATCCTAAAATCCCCTCAAAATTTCTTGATTCTAACTTATACTTTTCTCAACATATATATGTATTGACTATGTTATGATTATAGTATAATACTTTAATTTCTAAGGAAGGGTAAGTGATAAATTTGAATAAAAACAACTTATGGATAGCGTTAGTTTTAAGTTTTTTAATTGTTGCACCATTTTATTGGTTTCTTCCAAATACTTCGCTATTCCTGGTTATTATAGACACATTAATTAAATTTACTTTATATTTTTTAGGAATATTTTTAACTCTTAACTTAATAAAATATTTAAAAAATCAAACAAACCATCAAAAACAAGTTATTAAGCTCCTTAATGAAATTAAAAATACAATTAATCATAAAGAAAAATGATTTTTTAAAAATATATAGAATAACGATAAAGGAACAGGAATATATCCCTGTTCCTTTATCGTTATTCATATGTTTAAAAATTCGAATCTTCCCAAGCGCGATCATTTCCAACACGAATATATAAATATTGAGTACTTGATCTACCGTTACTGTCTGTAAAGTTAAATTTCACGCCTCCATAGGCTGAATAACCACTTTTTTCCCAAGTTCTAAATACACCTTCTGTTTCTATAGAGTAACTACCATGAACATTACTTAGAGTACGTCCCCAAACTCGATCTAATTTATCATATGCACCATTGTGATTACAATAATCTGCATAATATTGAACTATAAAGTTTCCATATGATTGACGCCATACCTTTGCACCTTTTACACAAGAATAACCTGAACCGTTCGTCCAAGTCCCACCAGTAATACTATCTTGAGGTCCTTTTATTCCTTTTATCGGTTGAACTTTACTAGGTTGCACTTCATTACCTTTTTCATCAAAAAACTTCGCTTCACTATAATCAATTCCCGTCTCTTCTTTTGAACCATCTGGAAAAGTTGTTAAGGTAGCTGATTCACCTATTCTTTCTTTTTTCCCAAGTGATTTCTTTTCAGGATTAACGTTATCTAAAGTTTCCCCATTATTTACTTTTTCTATTAAAGATTTTTGAACCTTAGTATCGCCATAACTTTCTTTAATAGATTTGATTTGTTCTTCTTTTTTAACCTCTATTGTACTTGCAAAAGATGAAGGTGCAAATGAACCAATAGCTAATGACAACGTAAATATCCCTGCTGCAATCTTACTCCTTAGTTTCATATTTCTTCCTCCCTATCCCTTAATTTTTAAAACAAATCCTACCAGTATTATACAACTTTTACATCACTTAGCAGAAATGTTAAAAAGTTGAGAAATAATATACAGAATATTTTGTTTTTAATGAAAGTCATTTCCTCCTAACAATAAGAAACATATACCTTCTCCAAAATGTATACATGGAAAGAAATTTTCGCTTATCAAAAACTATATTTAAGTAACTGTTAAAGGTAACTTAAATATCAAACCACTTAAAAAAAGGGTGTTTTATCGGTACCAAGTAAGGTAGGTAATCCAAAATATCATTTTATATTTTTAATATTCTGTCTTTTGTTGAAAAAACTGGATTCTGAAATCGTTTGTAATAAGTTATGTTATCTTTATAGTGTGAAATGTCTTAATTTTCCAGACGTTCAAAAACATTACAAGGGGAGATTGTTTATGAAAAAACAATTAGGACTAGCTTTAGTATTAGGATTAACAATAGCTGCATCGCCAACTATTAGTAGTGCAGAAGTGCCAGCAAATCCTGTTGTAGCACCACAAAAAGAAATGCTTAGCGAAGAATTAATTAAAGAAATAAAAGACAATTTCACTATAGGTGGGATTTCAGAAGAAACTCAAATAAGGTTGATTGAAAAGATTAAAAGAGGAGAAGTATTAGACGCTGAGGATCCTGAAAAAGTAGGAACTGGAATTACACAATCTAAAGAATATTTAGATGAAAATGGTGTATTTTGTACAGAAAAGAAAACAACATATTTAGATGGATCTGTTACGTTAGAAACTATTACAGGTGGTACTGTTGAAAAGGTTAAAGCCACAGATAAACAAGAAGTCATTTCAGGTGGTACTTCTACTACTGGTTCAGGTTATGTTAATTATTATGGTCGGTCAGTTTCTCGTTTAAGCGGATCGGTACGCTCTACTTTTAAAGCTGATTATTCACTTGTAAAAGGTGGTTATGATAGTCTTAGTAAAGTATATGCACCGAGTGTTACTGGTTTAATTAGTAAAAATGTTGGATTACCTACAATAGTGAGAGGTAAAGAAACTAGCAGTAGTAATGCATATGGTTATCTAGAATTTGAAGGAAAGACTACTTCAGGTGCTGCTTATAAATCGTATGTTCACAAAATATTTGTAGGGGGAGATACAGCTTGGGATTCTTGGTAAGAATTATGGGATTGAATAATGAAAATATCGAACCAGTAGATAAGCAAGAAATATTAGCGAGTGTTGAGTAGTTTTTGGAAGACGCAAAATAAAAGTAAGACTTATAATATATTGAAGAAAAGGACTCTTTTAATAAATCATGAGTCCTTTTTATCATTTAGAAGTGAAATTTGATCTGTAGTGTATGCGTTCATTGTGGATGTATGATAATCAATCCACTCTTCAACTGTCATGTTAGAATCTCTAGCGAACTTTTTAGCATATTTATGTACGGTTTTATTAGTTTCTTTAAAACCATATAGGTTAAATAAGAATTAAAGGTTTGATCAATCTTTTTTCAAAAGATAAGAATTAGTTGTATTGATATATCAGCACTTTTACTATATTTTTAATCAAACTTTTTTATAAAGCTACATTAAGCTACGCCCTTCACTCTGTTCCGGTTGTGGCATAATAAAACCAGTTGGGCAACGCGTTTCCCAACTGGTTTTATTATGTTCGTTATATATGTATTTCATTTAATATTAATAGTTTTTATTATTGGTTTAAAAATGTGAAATAATCATCTACATTAACCATGTTTAACTTGAGGATTAGAGTAGATTTTCCAGTTTTATTGAAACCAATGGATAACAATTCGCTTTCAATAGTCCCTTTTTTATATTCTGAATTTTCAGATAGTTTTTCTGTTTCGTTTTGAAATAAATCACCCTTTGTAAGGACAAAATCAACGTTGAAGTAAAACATTAGTTCATGCATTAGATGTCTGATTAACTGAGATCTAATCTCTTTATTTATAGTGGTCTCTTCCTGGATGTGTAATTTATGTAAGATGGCAATTCTTCCACTTATACACGCTTTTTTATAACTATTACCGTCTAAATACAATACTGGATCAGACCAGCTTAAATGAGGTTCATATAAATTTTTTGAGAACATATTTATGTCTGTTTTCTCACTCACTACCCAAGTGTCATCTAAAATATTTTGAAACTCATTAGAGTGGGATCCTGCTGCTGCGTATAAATCTTCAATTTGTTCATCAAACATATATACTATGATATTCCCCACTAAAGTAGGATTTCTCCCTTTCTTATCTGAATGAGTAAACTTCATAATATCAGTACTAATTTTCCAACTGATTAATGGGCCATTACTATCATTTTTTTCTAATAAAATGTTCTGAAGTTTATATTCCAAATCACTATGCATATTTACCCCCTAATTATTATTTCTATTTCATATTAACAGAATAGATTAAGTAATATATGATGAATTTTTCGACTTTTTCCGCAGGTGCAGATTCGAAAAAAGTTTAATCATTTTGAATAAAATGTAGCCTTATTTCGAATTTATAACTAATTAGCTTTTCAAAAGTTTTAATATCCTTATATAAATAATATAAAGATAATAGAATTCAATGTAAACTTACTATGCTTATAAAAATGTAAATATTTTATAAGGTTTCGTTTTTCATCTGTTTTAAAAGAATTAATGTAATAGGAGACATGTTACTTGAGGAAATTAGTCTATCTTATTTTAACTTTTATTAACTTACTTCTACTTACATCGCGAGGTGTAACGGAGGAGAAAAAAAGAGAGAAGCATTAATAGAGATTAAAGTATGGAAAGTTTAAAAGACACATACTCTGACAAGAGGTGTGTCTTACTTTTTGTATATGAAAGATGATTTTAAATTAAGATATAATTATCATGTAGGTGTTGGCAGATTTCAATAACCTTTTCTCTTGATAAGCCTAGTTCTTTAAATATACTTTCGTCACATATCTCAAGCTTTTCTAACCACTCAGGTGTTACTCCAGTTTGTGGTACCCACATTCCGAGAAATTTAAATGACATCAATTTCACCCTTTTTATTTACTTCTTTTTCCTGCATCAAATACTTCATCTAATATCTCATCTACTTTTTCAGTATTATTTAATAGTGAAATCACGCATATCACTGTCCTTTCGCTTATAACATGTAGTATTACGATTTCCGCAAAAGGAGGTTTTTATTCAATTATGGATGAGAAGGAGATTATATTTACGGTTTCAGAGGAAATATATGATCAGTTGGTAGAGATGGTAGGATATCAGAATTTCAGGAAAAAATTAAATGTTGAAGAAAAAGTAGATCTTGAAATATTGGTCAGAGGAATTATTTTAACTTTTTTAAAAAAGATTGAACAAGCCACAGAAATTGAAGAAATTAATATAAACTATTTGAAATTATTAGCTTCTGATACAGGGAACCCATTACGTAATAAATTGAGACAATATCTTAAGAAAATTGGTATGAAGCAAACAGAATTAGCTGCTATAACCAATATAAAAAAAGGGAATCTAAGCTTAATTGTAAATAATCATGTTCAGCCTTCGCTAGAAGCATTCTTTAAAATTTGGGCAGCACTACAATATCCACCTATTGAGGAATTATTCTATCGAGATAAGGATTAGAGTAGTTTTTATTTTGTCCTTAAGTTTTAAATTTAAAACTTTTTGATTTAATTTTAAAAATAAATGTCATAAAACCAGGCACAGGCGTAATAAATTTTACCAAATCGAGAAGAAAAGGTGGCATGACAATATGACTGGTATAGGGTTTCTTATAATGACTGTATCGAAGTTTGGAGTTGCGGGCGCTTTTACAGTTGGTGTTACGAAAGCGATAGACTATTTTCATACCTTTGATAAAAAGAATAAGAAACAAACAAAGTCTAAAGCGCCAGCTTCACCAACTCATGATTATGAAGCAATCAGAAAGGAACTTAACGAAGAAAATGTTTAGTAGTTAATTATTTTTTAAATGGGGTGTACTTATGTTAGAACATCACAGAATTGATGAAGGGCAAGGACATCCATTTTCCGTCGAACAAGTGGGAAACACATATAAAATAAAGTTTCATCAAAATCAGTCTGAGTATCAAAATGTTGAAAAAGAGTTTAATGAGCAACTTAAGAAAGTCCCTTTTCATGTAAAAAATCTAAAAAGGGAAGTGATAAACAGCAAAAAGAAGAAAAGGTACCAGTGGTTAGAATTAGCAAAAAAAAGTATACCAACGTTGAGTGGGATTCTCATGTACGCATCACCAGCAGCTGCTCAAACAGTATCGAAGACGGCGGAAGCAGTATTAATGCCAGCAGAAATGATACAAGTACTATTGGCTATTTTAATGAGCTGTATCATCATTGCAGTTGGAATTGCTCTAGTAGGTTCCGTATTGGCAGGAGTTTGCCGCATGTTTCGAAAACACAAGTTTGCTCAGGAATGGAGCAACGATATCATTCGCGGGTTAATTCAAGTATTATTAATGCCACTCGCTATATTTTGCATCATTTTGTTATTCCACTCACTGTTTGGAAATCTAAAGTGGTATATAGATCCTGCAAGGTACTTACCTACATTTCAAGAGGCTTTGGAAACCTTATTCCCTATGCAACCGTAGCAACATCTTTCCTAATGTTTCATGTGAAAGAAGCTTATGCTATGGAAAGTGCTGCTGAACCATGGGCGCCATTTGAAGATAAGTTTCAATTCAAACTACCTACTAAAACAGAAGATCCTGCTCCATTTTCATTTATCCCTGGAAGTAATTATTTTGAAAGTGTAAGTACTCTTTTAACAGATATTAAGTCAAAAGTAACAGGAATATCAGATGCAATTGATAGTATTGATTTGTTTATTAAAAATCTACCTCAACACATTTATAATGGCAGTGTAATTTTGCTAAATGAAATTTTTGAGTTAGTTTCAAACGTATTGTTAAAGTTACCGGCATTTCTGTTTGAAACGACAATTATTAAAGATCAGACACTTGTATTTTTTACTATTTCATTAATTTTAATCATGATTTTATGTACTATTAATTCGATAAAAATGATGCTTCGCAAACCACACACCCCTATACGAAAAATCCTTCACAGAATTCCTCTTGCATTATTACTAACTGGTGCTGCTCCTACACTTTTTGCAAAAGGTTTCTCCTTATTAAATCTATGTTCAGATGCAATTACTGGTATTGGTGTCAGTGAAATAAAAGCTGGTGAATTAGTGTTAAATGGATCTTTAAGTGTAATTAATTTAATTGCACTAATAGGTTTTGATTTACTACTTATTTCTACACTAATCCCTGTTTTATTAAAAGCAGGAAGGCGATGGTTTGATTTGATGTTGCTTGTAATAAGTACTCCATTAGCACTATGTACATGGATATTCGATCAACATCGGCATTGGTTTAACCTATGGTGGAAAAATGTTAAGCAGTTGTCTTTGATACAGCTTATACATGCTACATTTATTACTTTTATGGCAATTGTTCTATTTGCAACAAGGGGACTTATAGAACCAAATATGATTTTATTGAAAATCTTATTTATAATTGGTGGTTTCTATAGGGTCGCAAACCCTCCAGGATTTTTAAAAGGTTTTCAAGATAATGGTGATGATGTGTTTTCAATAGGAAAATCGTTAAAGAGCCATTTTACAAGAATTCCTTTGAAAGGAACAGTAATGAAGCTATGGAAAAAAGGAAAGAGAAAATAAATCGAATAGGGGGATCGGTAATGTTTTTTAAACAATTTCAACGTAGATTTACTTCTCAGGCTGATGTTTTATTATCGACAATCTATTCAATAAATACTTTTGATGAAAACACGGTTAAATATGTTTTAAATTGTGATGTGAATACAACAATAGGGTTTGAGAAAATCATTTATAAAGAAGGTTGTAACAACTATTTATCTACGCCAGTAGGAAATAACTTTGAGATAGTTCAGGAGCAGATAGATAGTAATTATGTTTTAGAACTAATCAGTGGTATGAACCTGTATGAAGTGTCTTTACAAAAAGGGAGTATATTTCCATTGAAGAATGACAAAGGGATATTTCAAAATATACAGAATGTACTGCAGGAAAGAGAAAAAATATGGATGCAATTTTTAACTCAGAAAGAGGATAAAGCAAAAGAAGACCTCATAGAGCAATACATTGACTATTTATCTGGAATAGCGAATCCATCAGATGCTTTGTTTAAACGGAAGTTCCAAAAATATGTTTATCAATTATTTAAAAGTATGAACTATCCATTAAATAAAAATTCTCAGGTGAAGGATATTGAAGCCAAAATAAAAGAGCCGCTATATCATTATCAATTAATCATTGGAATCTACGCTGAAGACACTTCGAGAAAAGATTATTTACAGCATGTAATTGCTAATTCATTAGAGAAAATTACTTATTTTAACCGCCTACAAATGTCTCCAATCGAAGAAAATGAAAATGTTATAGACGGTATAAAAAGCAGAAAGATCCATGTGAACCAAAATAAACAGTATATAAGTGAGAGTGAAATTTTGTCTTTGATTGTACAGCAAGAGAGACAAGAAAGTAAAAAAGATGTTATTGGTACGAATGAATGTACGATTATTGGTTCTGCAGTTAAGTCAGAAACAAATACAGTGTACAGTTCCGACTTTATGGAAAAAGTGATTGAACTTTTACCCTATACAAAAGAGGAGCGTAATACGCGTTTAGAAGCAGATGAGAATACATTAAAGATACTAAATGTAATGAGAGAACAAAATATTATAAAGGAATCGTGTGAAATTATCAAAATAGAGGAAGGGTCTACAATTATGCATGTAACTCTTTCAATTCCTTCTAATGTTAAATTTAGAGACATTAAAAAACATGTAGAGGATATACGGGTAGCTGTTGGTTTGGAGGACCTACAATTATCATCTGCTTCAGAACTGAACTCAATTATGTTTAGTTTTCCAAAAGAAAAACGAAGTGTTGTTTACTTGAGAGATATCATAAGCAGTTCCGAGTTTTTAACGTTCACAAAAGAGGCAAGATTACCTTTTATCATTGGTTTAGATGAACATGGAAAGCCACTCTTTGAGGACTTAACAGATACCTTACACATGTTAATAGCTGGAGCAACTGGAAGTGGAAAAACGTATTTTTTAATAGGAGTAATTTTGTCCTTATGTTTATTGAAAACGCCTTATGATTTGCATTTTTATATTATAGATCCAAAGCGTATTGATTTTAAGAAATTTAAGGATTTCCCACATGTTCAAAAAATAGTAACTGAAGTTGAGGAGTCAACAGCTGTCTTAGCTGCAGTAACTGAAGAAATGGACCGAAGATATGCATTGATGGAAGAATACGATATAGATGATTTAGTTGACTATAATGTATTACCTGATGTGGAAAAACTTCCGTATATTGTTTGTATTGTCGATGAATTTAGTGATTTAGTCATGCAAAACCCTGATGTGAAAGACTATATTGTGCGAATAGGCCAAAAGGCTAGAGCCGCAGGTATTTATGTGATTTGTGGTACTCAAAGACCGGAAGTAAAAGTTGTAGACGGGTTAATCAAGGCGAATTTACCAACTAAAATTGCCTTTAGTTGTGGTAGTTATCATGATTACAAAACTGTTTTTGGAAATGCACCAGGCGTGAAATTACTAGGAAAGGGAGATGCTTTATTAAAAAGCCCTGTCATGAGCGAAGAATATGTAAGGTTTCAAAGTCCTGTTGTTGACTTATCTAAAGGTAAAACTAAAGATATATTGCAAAGTATATGTGATTTGTTCCCATATGAGCGTCCAAAGAATGGATTAACCATTAAACCATTACCAACACCATATGAGCGGATAAAGACTTATATTATAGAAACAGGGGATACTGCAGTGACACGTGTAAAACAGGAAATGAAACTAGATGTTAATGTAGTTCGTAATATCATGGATCAGTTAGTTGATGAAGGCTTACTTGTAAAAACGGGAAAAGGTAGGTTTAAACTTTTAGAATTAAATGAAGAAAAAAATACGAAAATCCATTGATTATTTAAAGACAATTAAAGGGGGATTTTATTATGAAAAGTTTTGTCTCATTTACTTATAATGCTCCTGGGTGTTTTCGAAAAGAAAAAAAGCATTTTGATGATAATGTGTTAGCAGAGCGATTCGTATATTCTTTAATTGCTCAATCAGTTTCAGCGCTTTCTAATTATGAAGTAGAGAAATATATGCAAAGTGAAGAAGAAGGATTTGAGAAGACTATGGAGTATTTCTTTGATACAGAAGAAGGTTATTATTTGGACCTATTAATTGAAACACCCATTCCAAAAAGAGAATTGGATAGACTACTAATTTAACTCAGCTATGCTGAGTTTTTATTTATTGTAAAATGCTATTCTGTAAGGTATATCTGATCAAATTATATTTCAAAGTGTAGGTTTGCAATAAAGTTTAACCGTTTTGAAAAAAGATTAACTGCTTATAAAAAAGTCGTACCGTTTTCAATCCTTTTTATTTCCAAGTTAATGTGATATATTTATAACAATTAGTGCGAAATACATCACAAAGGAGAATTCACATGAAAAACAAACTGGCTTACTTGGGGTTTATTGGATTTCTAGGATTTCTAGGACTTTTAGGTCCTCATTCATTTTTAGGTGAAACATCATTTACATATTACTTTTTCGCTTTCTTCCCCTTCTTTTTATATGCAAAAGTTATACCAGATGAACTTTTTATCCTGCATGTTCGCATTGCTGCCACAAAGGCATTTTTCGTGGCATTAGTAATGGGTGTTTTACTAATCTTAAGTATCGTTATTTTTGCAAATGTACATGTAATCAGATTATGCGTTGTACTTGCAGTTGTAATACCATTAGGAACTTTTGTAATTAATTTAGAAATATTTGAACGTAGAGAAAAGAAAGGGATGCAAGATGCGACTTAAAACTCGAATGAAAGAATATAGGGTAAAGCTAAGTATGTCTCAAGAAGATCTAGCCAATGAGGTTGGTGTCCGAAGGGAAACAATTGGCAATCTCGAAAATGGAAAATATAATCCTTCATTCAAACTCACTTATGATATTGCGAAGGTTTTGAAAGCACCTATTGAAGTTCTGTTTTGGTTTGAAGAATAGGTTAGGTAAAAATATATTGTTGTAATAGATATGTCTATGAGTTTTGATTAATCTTTTTTATAAAAACTAGATTCGGATTTCTAACAAAAGACTCCATTTTGATTATTCTTTTTTCAAAATGGAGTCTTCTTATTTACCATATAATATGGGTTTGTGGAGTTTTTTTGATTAAACTTTATTTCAAATCAACACAAAGTAACGCTAATGATTGTAGAAAACTCACTTGTATAGACAAGAAATGGTGATTTGTGTAAAATTTAGTATATGAATCAAAGCATATAAAGAATTTAACAATTTTGGAAGAGAATAATTTTTTACTATAACATCTATTAATTTGATTAAAAAAATAAATAAAATAAAAGATTTTATAAAAATAGTTATATATCTTTAAGTATAATTTGAAAAAATATAGGAGTGTTACTTAATGGCAATTGTTCGACAAGGTGAAGTTTTAGAGGTAGGAAAGAAAATAAGTGGTAATTTTAAAGATGGTTTTAAATTTAATAATGGCATCGCCAATAAACATATTATTGATCCAGATGTATGGAGTATGAATATAAGAGATGTAGAGATTTTAACAGAGGAAAAATCTAGAAGTAAAAAAAGTGTGGCAGGAAGAGCTATTGTAGGGGGAGTTCTGCTGGGAGGAGTAGGGGCTGTTGTAGGTGGAGTGACGGCGAAAAATAAGACTAAAATGTATGCTGCAATTTCTTATCATAATGGAATGCAGGATATTTTAGAAGTATCTCCATTTGAATTAAATGATTTAAAGAGAATAGCTGAACAAAATAGAGAAAAAGGCAATACAATCTATCGTGATATTGAGAAAGATTATTCAAACTATCCACCAAATCAAAATGTAAATAAACAAGAATCTCAAAGTGATACCGGTTCACTTCTCATTGAAATCTTTAGTATTGTGTTTTGGATAGTTGTATTAATTATGATTATTAAATGGCTTTTTACTTAATCAATCTAAGTTTTAAAGTTATATAGATAACCCCGTCCTAAATTATGGGCGGGGTTATGTTTATTTAATGATTGTATAATCGTTAATTTAGCATTGCATAAAACACTAACAATTTTTAATTTGATAATATTATCTCTTCTCAAATTTAGCCAATTTCTTAGTTTTAATAAGAAAATTTATATACTTAAAGTAAAGGGCTTAATTTCAATTAAGGGGGAGGATAATTTGGAGGTGTATAACTCAGCTGCTCCTGCACAAACAAATAATGAAGAGTTACCATTCGATATTTCTTGGATGACCGATTGGATTGTAGACTGGTTTGGTTCTTTGTTTAATGGTGGCAGTGATGTAATAAAAGATGGGGGAGATAAAATAGATGGTGCAGTCCATGCGAGTGTGCCTGCATTCTTTGATGTTATTTTCCTTATACTTTCTGTAGTAATTTTAATATCATTATTAGTTTTTGGGGCTTCTTTATGGTTTAAACATATAAAGTGGAAAAAAAGATCTATATATTTTGGAGTAGGTTCATTTATCCTCATACTTTTAATAAGGATTCTACCAGTGTTAATGTTGACAACACGTTCATTTGATTTTCAAACCTTTATGAGTAATATGGTGGGCTTAATTACTTCTATAATTTTAGGAACAGCTGTATTAATGTTTTTGATATCTTTAGCATTAGGTATGCTTTATAAGAAATTTGAACATCCCAAATATGGAAAATGGAGTTCAAGTTTGAGATATAGTTCCATTTTTATATTTGTAATGACCTTGCTGGTACCGGCCTTACTGCGTCATTTATAATTTCGTTTTATAAAAGGAGAAGGAGGAATAGTGCAAATTATTTCTATAATATTTCTGTGTAATGATGCTAGTGCTTATTCTCCTGTCGATTTCAAGATTAAATCTTATTGATTAAAAAATATATGGTACGAAGTTTTGGCGAAGGGGGAGAGGTACTAGTGACAACTTTTGTTGTAATGGTAAGCATATTCTTAATTCTGTTCGTAATTGGTCCAAAAGCGACTAAGAAAAAAGAAGAAAGAGATAGAATTAAAAAGGAACATGAAGAGAAAATGGAGGTTTTAGAGGAAGAAAAAATTGACTTAGATATTAATGGAACTAAAGTACGGTTACACAAGAAGCCTAAGCTAAAGAAAAGTATATATAGAATAAAGAGTAATCGGTAGCAAAAATTAAATCGAGTTATATTCATATACTAAGGGGGATTACTAATGTTTAATAGAACCAAAGAAGTACCAAAATATCAACAAATACATTCTGGATTATATAAGTTTGAATTACCGTATATTACTGGTCTATTTAAATCCATGGAACCGAATGAAGATAAGGTACGTGAGGTACAACGATTTCCTGTAGAAGTGTATGTTCTTAATGATAAAGATATAGCAAACGATATAGAAGCAAGATTTGTGATGTATGGGAATGATACTCGATCAGTAGGAGATCGTTATGCTCAGTTAGCAACAATACTAAGGAGAGCTTACTTTACAGCATTATTTATTCCAGATGTACCAGAAAAAATAAAATGGATTGAACATCGTAATGCTAAAAATACAGTACGGAATAGAGAAGAAATATTAGAAATTGAATTAAAATGGGATGAAAAATCGGCATCTTATAGTATTGTAGGACATAGCTTACTCAATAGTATCTTTGATTGAGGTATCATTAATCCTATTGTTCATTTGATTTCAAATGTTTAACCCCGCCTATATTTAAGCGGGGTTATTTTTTAATGGATTATTTAATTATGTTCATTAGCGTCATTTAATCGTACGTATGCAATGTTCTCAACTAATTGAAAGTTATTTTCTATTAGTTGGTTAATAAATTCATTTGAATTATTTTGCTTATCAATTTCCTCTAATAATACAAAATCACCTGATTTTTTTCTTTCCTCAATTGGTAGGTTCCTATTTTCAAGTATAACGTTTAGGATACCTAATTCGATGTTAGAAAATGTTTGCTGCTTTGTTAATTTATTTGCTAGATGAAATGCAATTAATTGTTGGAACTTTCTAATTTCATAAGAGCGATTATAATACGTATATCTATTTGCATGTTCGTTAAGTACATGCAATAGATGATCAAATTCCATAGAAGATAAGGCGGAAATATCTTCAACTGGGAGTTTAGGTTTCTTTTTTCTTCCGAATGGTACTTTGATACGATTCATTTTTACACTTCCTTATTAGTATTTATCTCTTCCCACTCACTTTTTTCTAAGTAAATCATTTTAATTTGACGTCTAAGTAATTGTGAAATGGTTTTAGTAACTATGGAATCATTTAATGGATTATATAAAGTCTCAACTTGTTGGGGATTTTCCATTACGAATATAATATGGTGCTTTGATCCAGTGGCATGAACTATTTCTCCTAAACTATTTGCAATAAGGGGATTATCTTTCTTTATATGAGCGATACAGTTGGGTAGGAATGTTTCTAATAATTTGCTTGTTTCCCAAGTGATTTCTGGTAAAACAATATCTTTTGCAGTTTCCTTAGCTTTAGGGTCGCGATAAATTTGAATGTTTCTGCGTCTTTGATTAGCAGTTGGTTCTTCTTTTTGTTTTTCAAATTCGTCTAAACGCTGATTGAATGCTGCGATGGTATCAAGTAAACTTTGTAACAATGTTTGATTAAGCTCACTGGAATCTTCATTTTCATTATTTTTGATATTCGGTTGGATCGTTGATATTTCCTGCTCCAGCTGAAGTATCTTAACTAATGCAATTTCAATTAGTGTCGCTGCATATACAGAGCTTTTTATTTTATACTGTACCGTTGTAAGCTCTTCAAGAATACTTGGAATCTTGGATAATGGTATTCGCTCAGCAAGATTTATAAAGGCATTATTATAAATGGCCACTTTAGACATGTCAGTTTTTTGAGATAGATTGAATATCATGAGGTCTCTGTAGTAACCAATTAAATCGCTTAAAAAGAAATCCGCTTGTTTTCTCTCTAGGATAGTTTGCAAGGAATCCAAAGTGCTGGTTAAATCTTTCTCAGTTATATAATGTATTAGTTTTTCAATATCCTGAATTGCTACCTTACCAACGACTGTTGCAACATGCTCTATTGTTACATTATTTGTTGCGTATGCGATGACTTGGTCCATTATGCTAAGAGCATTTCTTAAACCGCCTTCAGCTAATTGGGATATTAAATGTAATGCTTCGTCTGTAATACGAATCCCTTGATCATGGGAAATGAATTTTAACCTGTCAATCATTGCTTGAAGAGGTATATTTCGAAATTCGAATTGTTGGCATCTAGAAATGATAGTTTTAGGAACTTTTTGTGGATCTGTTGTAGCCAGTATGAAAATAACGTGTGCTGGTGGCTCTTCTAATGTCTTTAATAGAGCATTAAATGCCGAATTTGAAAGCATATGCACTTCATCGATAATATACACTTTATATTTCCCTGTAACCGGTGCTAAATGTACCTGATCTCGTATCTGCCGTATTTCTTCTACTCCATTATTGCTTGCAGCATCAAATTCTAGAATGTCCGCGAATTTATTATTATTGATATCACTACAGTTGGCGCACTTTTGACAAGGCTCACCATTACTTAATGGAGCTAAGCAGTTAACACCTTTTCCTATTATTTTGGCAACAGTTGTTTTACCAGTACCTCGTGGTCCAGAGAGTAGGTAGGCATGGGCTACTTTTTCTAGTTTAATCGCATTCATGATGGTCGTTTTAATATGATCTTGCCCCACTAAATCATTAAAGCTATTTGGTCTATACGCACGGTATAGTGCAACATAATTACTCATTAATATTCCTCCCATAAATATCAAATTTTATTAAATGGCAATCCTTTTAAATGCAAAAAAGCAGCCAAATGAGTAGAGTTACTGTTCACATTTTCATGTGTTAACTCAACCCAAAGGGCTGCTTTTAATTTAAAGAAGAAAAAACAAAAAGTAAAAAATTATAAGAATATTATAACTCTTGAACTAACAAAAAGGAAGATTAAAAACTTTATTAATCGATTTGACACTCGTAATTCCACATATTACTATTTAGAGGAGTTATCAGAAAATTCTATTGTGAGAGGGGATTAAAAATGGGTGAATTAGTTTCGATTACAAAAAAGGACGGAAAAGAATCAATAGATTTATTTAAACATTATAGTGAGTGTTTTGAGGAAGGAGATTCTATAGGTCAAGATAAGATATCTGATGAATTATTTACAAAAGTGAAAGATGCTGTTACTCAGTATTGGTTAGAATCTATGGACTCATTACCTGATGTTGTTGATTTGTACATTATTATTTCTTTAATAGAAAGTGATTCACCGAAACACAAGAAAATAGTTACTCGTTTTTTCAATGACTGTAAAATTTTCTTAACAGCGAAGGAAAAGAAACAGGGTAAACGAGGGAAAATCGATCGCTTGTTAAAAGAATATAGTAAACCACAGATGAAAGAAAGGCTTCAAAAGAATTTAAAAGTCGCTGGTGAAATTGAGATAGCTCAATTACAAGCAGCGTATGATCAAACAGTTAATCAACAGAAGAAAATTAAAGATGTACAAGAAGTAATTGAGAAGTACGGAATGCATTTCACAATTTTTATCACTGCTTATATAAAAACTCAAGGAACAGATGATATGCATGATTTGTACTTAGAAGCTGCTCCATTCAGATACATTAACATTCTTGCAGAATTAGCAATATTTCATCAGGAGAGATATCCTAGTCAAGAAAAGGCTGAAGAGATTTCATTTAAAGAGGAGTGGAATAAACTTCAAAGTAAGTTAAACGAGTATGAAAAAAAGCTTAATAAACAAGAAAAAATGTTAAATAAATACAAAATGGAAAATGAATATTTGAAAAAACAAAAAATCTCATCAGATGCTAAGGCATCAAGAGTTGTTAAGCAAACAGAGAGGTCAGTAAATGAATTGATGACTGAGTTGGCAACTGAGGAGGAAATCAAGTCCGAACAACATAAAAAAGAAATAGAGTATTTAAATAAAATGATTGAACAAATGGCTCAAGAAATCATTCAATTGCAGAAAGAAGAAGAGCCGGAAGGAGATGTGCATAAGAATGATTTGTCAGGAAAGAAAGTGGCTGTAATTGGTGGGAATAAAGAAAGATACTATAGAGAGTGCGTTGAAAAGTACAATGCAGAAATTATATTTGTAGCAGAAGATCAGCATCGTAAGATAGATAGTGCAGTTAAAAAAGCTGATGTAGTCTTTTATCTAACAGAATTATTGAGTCATATATATCATGAGTTAATTATTCCAGCCGCAGCTCGTTATAACACTCCTATCCGATTTGTAAATAGTAAGGGGATTTCAGCGTTTGAAAGTGCCTTGAATAGATATGCAAATGAGTAAAATGTAAAGTGAACCGTATATTTAAGTATGATATAATACTTGTGATATATTTTTGAATTTTCTTTCGTTTATTAGGAATTATGCCCTTCGGGTAAAAGAACGCTGTACATCGTACATGCAATTCTTTTCCGGAGGGCTATTTTTATTTGTACAAAAGTATGAAAGAGAGGGGAAAGTTTTGAAGATGTCAGAAAAACAAAGTGTATTTCTACCAGAAGGCTACTTTGAAATGAAGACGATACCTCAAGCGGAAATAGCTGATATTTACACTTCTAAGGAATTAATAACTGATAATGGATTTGATTCATTTTATTTTAGAGCGTTAGAAGAAAATGGCATTTATCTAAACGAGAAACAAATTGAAGCTGTTCGAACAATTGATAGACCTGTATTAGCAATTGCTGCTGCAGGGAGTGGAAAGACAAGAGTTCTAGCAAGTAGAGTAGGCTACTTAATGTGTGTAGCACATGTAGATGCATCAAGAATATTAGTTTTAACATTCACACGTAAAGCGGCCAATGAAATGAAGGAAAGGATTGCTGGTTTACCAGGCATAAGTAAATCGGTATTAAATACTATTGTTGCTGGTACATTTCATTCTGTATTTTTGAGGATATTAAGAAGCAGAGGATACGATCAACGTATTTTAAGTAATGAAAAGTTCAAACACATCATTATTAAAAACATATTAAAGAAATATAAATACCAGGAAGCATATGACCCTGAAACTATATTGTCACTTATCTCTTATTACAAAAACACTTTTGTAACTCCAAAGAATCTTCCTGCTAAAACGCCAATTGAAAAGGAAATCAAGACAATATATCAATCTTATGAAGAATGGAAAGCAGATAATAATCAAATGGATTTTGATGATATCTTACTATATACCTATGAACTTCTTTTAGATGACTATCATCTTCTTGAATTACTTCAAAATAAGTTTCTTCATATCCTAGTGGACGAATATCAGGATATTAGCTTGCTGCAACAAATGATAGTTAAGATGTTAGCATACCCGCAAAAATTAATATTCGGTGTGGGGGACGATGGTCAAACTGTATATTCGTTTAGGGGTTCCAATCCAAAATTGATATTAGATTTTCCGAATGAATTTCCAGGTACGAAAGTGATAAAGCTTGAGGTCAATTATAGATCAAATCCATATATTGTTGGACTTGGGAATGAAGTAATAAAAAACAATAAGATACAATTTAAAAAAGAACTTAGAGCCTATAAAGTGGACGGACCTAAACCGATTTATAGTTCACCTGAAGATAGTGATGAAGAGGCAATAAATATAGTGCAAAGTATAAAGAGTGTAGTTAAAGGTGAAAAAAGACAATTTAAAGATATCGCAGTTCTATACAGGACTCATGCTGTCAGTAGAGCGATTGTAGAGCAGCTAGTATTAAATGATATCCCTTATGTTCAATATAGTAATAAGGATACTTTCTATGAAAATATGTATGTACGGCCAATTATAGGTTTTTTAAGGCTAGCATTAAATCCAAATGATGAAGAGGCAATAAATGAAATATGTAATGTACTGTATATAAGTAAGGATAAAACGATGTCTCATATTAATCGAGCTTCTACATTAGATTATATAGAGGGAAAGGTAAAACCTTTATTATACTACTTAACATCAATTCCAGAATTAAAAAAGTATCAACTTCAATTTATTATAGGAGTGATTAAAAACTTAAAGGGCTTGGGGAGATTAAACCCAGCACTAGCTATTGAAGAAATTAGAAATGGGTACATTGGATATGAAAAGTATTTACAGAACAATAAACGTGGATCTTTAACTATTCATCAAGAATTAGTGAAAGAAGTGCTTGATGAACTAACAGCATCATCCAAGAAATTTAAAGATATAGATTCATTTTTAAAATTTATAGACAAAGTTATCCTTCGAAATAAGCAAATGGAAGAATTGCAGAAGCAGCAAAACCCTGATGCGGTTGCATTGCATACTATACATTCCTCTAAGGGATTAGAATTTCCAACCGTGTTCTTTATTGGTGTATCTGAAGGTATACTACCTCATAAGTCAGCACTTGAGGTGATGGAAGATAGAATTACAAATAAAAAAGAAATAATAATGAAGCTACAAGAAAGCTTAGAAGAGGAAAGAAGATTAGCTTATGTAGGAATTACCCGTGCTGAAAGTGAATTGTATATCTCTAGTCCAAAGGTAGTTAGAAATCAACCATGTGAAATATCAAGATTTATTACAGAAGTGTATAAAAGGTAAAGCTGCAGCATCAAAATAGAATTTCATATCGTTTATTCATTTTATGGCTAGTAGATAACAGAGGAACTTAATATGTATTTGAAATAAAGTCGTACCGTTTTGAAAAAAGATGAATTGTTTATAAAAAAGTCGCGACGTTTTGAAAAAAGTTCAACCGCTTTAAAGCATAAAGTTTATAAGGAATGTTGTTGTAGTAGGGTTTATAATGAATTTTAATCAAACTTTTTTATAAAAATTGTACATTCGTTCACAAAGATAATTCTATTTTTAATCAAACTATTTTCAAAATAAAAGGGCTTTTTCTATTACAAAATCAACGTTCGTGACACTTTATTTTTTTTTTATGGACAATAATTTATAAAACTGGTGAAGTAATATAACAATGGCGTGTATACTTGTTTTTTATCTGAATTTTCGGTATTATTTACGTATTAATATTTTTATTTTGCTTAAACTAATACACAAGACCTTTCGGGTTATAAGAATTATTGTAAGCCTCTTACAATAGCACTTATTTCTTCGAAAGGTCTTTTTGTGTTAATAAAAATTAAGGAGTGGTAATGATGACAAGAATTATATCTTGGAATGAAGTAATGCAAAAGCAACATATCGTAGGGACAATACTGAAAAATGGATTAGTAAATAATAAGGTTAATCATGCGTATCTATTTAACGGGGAAGCAGGTACCTTAAAAAAAGAGACAGCTTTATTATTTATTAAAAGCCTATTTTGCCTAGAAAATACAGAGAGAATACCATGTAATGATTGCCGAAATTGTAATCGCATAAATAACAACATTCATCCTGACGTAGTTATTATTTCACCAGAAGAGGGTGGGAGTATTAAGAAGGAGCAAATTCAGCAATTACACAAGGAGATCTCATACACATCTACTGAACTCTCAAGAAAGATTTATCTTATTGATCGAGTTGAAATGCTAACAACTAGTGCTGCAAATAGTTTATTAAAATTTTTAGAAGAACCAGATGGAAATACAACGGCCATTCTTGTTACAGAAAATATACAAAAGGTTCTTGGTACGATTCAATCTAGATGCCAAATTTTAAACTTTCTAGATACACCTTTGGGAGAATACGAAGAAGAATTATCTGCAGCAAATCTTTCTCAGGATATAGTAAAGCTTTTAACTCGTATGACAAATAATATAGATAAGGCTATGTCACTAGCAAGAGATCAGTGGTTTATAGATCTACATTCGCAAGTAGCCTGCTTGATGAAGAATTTGATGGAACCTGCAGTCTATATAGAAATAATAAAGTTATTAAAATTAATAGATTCAAAAGAAAAAGAGCCAATTCTATTTAAATTTATAAACATATGGTTTAAGGATGTACTTTATGCTTTAACGAAAAAGAAGGGTTTTATATCTTTTCAAAGTCAAATCAATATTTTAGAGCTACATGCTGAAAAACTAGGTGTAAAAGGAATTGCTGATGCAATAGAACTTTTAGAAAAAGGTTATATAAGAAGACAAGCGAATGTTTCGTTAAATCTTGTTCTGCAAGAAATGTTCATTAAGTTGCAAAAAAATGTATATATGGTTGCTTTGTAAGGGGGAAATTCTATGTGGATAGAACAGTTAAAAAGGATAATGGAAAGAAACCCACATATGAAATCAGACGCTTCATACACGGCTCTAGGCTATTCTAAGAAAGGATTTGGGGCATGTGGACACTGGGAAACTTGTTCTTTAGGCAAAGGAGATTGCTATTTAGAACAGGTGGATCCTGAAGTACCATTGTATTGCGCTTGTTACCAGCGGAATCATGCAGATTGTAATACACAAAATGTCTTATCTAAATCATGTACCGAAGAATTATTAGAACCGGAAGAAAAAATTAGCAAAGAGATGAATTTGAATAATGACGAATCAGGACAGTTAACTTTATTTTAATCAGCTGCTTCATTAAAGATTATTCATGCAATAAATAACATAAATTGAAAGGGGGCTAACCCTTTGTTGCAATATGCACAAGGGGGAGATCCCTTTGTGTTTTTTATTGTAATTTTGGGTAAGAAAAAATGAACAGAAACTCTTTAGATGAAATTAAAATAATAAAGCAAAGAATGAAAGAAGTTTATTTAAACTATAAGACTCACATGGTTGCAATGAGTGGAGGAAAAGATTCATCGCTCGTAATGCAATTGTTATGCGAAACATTAGAAGATATGGAACCAGAGGAACGTATTCACACCGTTCATATAATTTGTGCAGATACGGGTGTTGAGACACCAGAAATGACTGCTTATCAATATAGATGTTTAGAACAAATTAAGAGATATGCGGCAGGTGAATTTCATAATAAGGGGAAAATGCCATTTGTGGTTCATATGGTGAAACCGCAAATGAAAAGTAGATTTTTTTATAAATTACTAGGTCGCGGTACTTCTATTCCGTTAGGAAATGTAAGAAATAGATGGTGCACGAGCCATTTGAAACTTCTGCCGATGCAGAATAAATTGAAAGAAATTTTAAACGCAATTCCTATGGGTATAGAAAACGACGAATTTGATGTTTTGCTTTATACCGGTGTAAGGAATGAGGAGAGTGCGCGTCGAAGAAGGAGTATTGCTGCAATTGAAGATGATGCAACATCATACTTTGCTGAACATCCGGATATGCCTAGAATAAAGTATTTCCATCCAATAAAGTTTTTAACATCTGATGAAGTATTTTTTGAGTTAATGGATAGAGGAACATTAAGTTATGGTATTGATGTAGAAGAGATGACAATTCAATATGGTGGAGAAATGCTTGAGTGTGGTATTAAAACGAGTGCAAATGATATTGGTTCTGCCTGTTCAATGAACGGTGCGAGAAGTGGTTGTTGGTTATGCGGAGTTGTATCTGAGGATAAGATGCTAAAACGATTGATTGCGGAAGGAAAAAACAGTTATCAATTCTTGTTAGACTGGAAAACACTTGTTGTTAAAATGCGTAATGATTGTAGATATCGTAGCATAAAACCTAGACCTGTATACAATAAAATTTTAAAAAGTGATAACCTTAATAATAGTGAATTAGACATTTTTCAACTTTGTGATGAAGAATATCAAGATATGCATTACTACGAGATTTTTAATCGTGCTAGTGATGAAGGATATATACCTGGTGGAATATCTTTTGAAGGGCGTTATATATTACTTGAATATTTACTTTATGCACAAGAGAAATCACAATATATATTGATTGAGGAAGAAGAGATAGAAGCCATTCTAGATGCCTGGTACGAAACAGAAGGTATTCGCGTATCAAGAAATGAAATTGTCCCCAAAGACTTTAATTATGATGGGGAGTTAGTGCTCTTACCTGATATGAAAGTGAATAAGCAAAAAACAAGAAATACAAACCCTATTTTTTGTGTGGATGTAGATTATCCTTTTGAAGAAGGAGAATTATTCTCCTTTTTAAAAGAAAGGCAGCGTATAACAAGAAAAAGTTACTTTTGTTTCCCGTCTTGCTATGACAATAGTGATTTTAAAATCGTTTGGAATAAATTGAAATTTATAATATGTTCTTCGGATATAAGAACAATGGAAGAGGCACAGAAAGTTATATTTAATTGGTTAGGCTGGACTGAAGAACCTGGTACTATGAATAAAAAGTATTATAATCTAGGCATAAATCAGTTGTTGCTTAGTGCAATTCGTGAAGGAATTAGTACAAATCAAAGAAATAAACAAATCTTTAGTTGTCCCGTTGCAGATGTACAGATACAAGAAGAGGAATGCGGTCAAATATCTCTGTTCATTTAGAAAACAACAATACTTTTTTATCATCGATAAACCAAATGTGTTTATCGATTTTTTTATTTTCTTAGATTTCTGGATAGAAAATCTCATAATCCATATGAGGGAGACTATTTCTATAAGCTGATATCAGTTGGGGTATTTATAGAAATAGTAACTGGATAGTAAAAGTCTATTATGCTTATAAGGAGGGTTAAGAGTGTATTTATGTTTGGCAGAAAAACCGGATGTAGCAAAGAAAATTGTAGCTGCTTTTCCAAAATATAAAAAACATGATTTATATTACGAGATAATGCCCTGCAATGAATTTCCTAATGGTGCATATGTAGCCTATTGTATGGGTCACCTTTTGACTTTTGATGAAGAAAAAATGGGGACTAACACTCCATGGAGTTTGTCAGGATTACCTATAATGCCTAAAAATTATATTTATAAACCAATTAAAGGAAGAGAAAAACATGTTAGAACAATAAAAAAACTGGCTAATGATCCTAAAGTTACAATGTTTATTAATTGTTGTGATTCAGCTAGAGAAGGTATGAAAATATTTACTGAAATAATAAAATACGTAACAAATAGAAACCTTCCAACAAAATGCTTGTGGATTTCTTCATTAACGCCAGCATCAATTAAAAAAGGAATGCAAGAATTAGTCCCTTATAAAACCAAAGAGAATTTATATCATAGTGCTTATGCGCGAGCAATAGCTGATTTCTTAGTAGGTATAAATTTATCAAGGTCTGTATCTTTAAGAATGCAATCAGAATTTGCAAGTAGGAATTCTGAAAATGGGGATTTAAGTGGTTTGAAAAGGGAAGTATTTTCGATTGGAAGGTGTCAATCTCCAACGCTACGTCTTGTTTACGATCGTATTAAACAAATAGAAGCACATGTACCAGAACCTTTTTGGACTTTATCTGGGACTTTTGAAGTGGACGGTAAAGAATATACAGGAAGATGGTTTAAAGAAGACAAGAATCGCTTTGATAGTGAAGAAGAAATAGAGGAACTTTCAATTCGATTAGTTGAAGAACCAGCTGTTATAAAGGAAGTAAAAAAGGAACGTAAGGCATTTAAGCCACCACAGTTTTTTGATTTAACCAGACTTCAATCTACTGCTAATAAATTATTTAAAATGGATCCTAAGGAAACTCTTCATCATGCAGAAAACTTGTATCTAGCTGGTTTGTTGTCCTATCCCCGCGCAGATAACCCGTATATTACGGCAGCTGAAGCGCCAATCCTTTCAGCGGTTTTAGAAAAGTTAAAGTATACCGAGTCATATTCTAAATATTTACCTGCTCCAATACGTAGTTCTGATTTGTCCTCGCGGTATATAAACGAGAAAAAGGTCTCAGATCATCACGGAATTATAGTATTAGACGTTCCTAAAGATTTTTCTAAATTAAATCCTGGTGAAAAAGCAATATATGACTTGGTAGTGAAACGAGTAATTGCCGCGCATCACGAAGATGCATTGTATGATTTTACTTCAATTATCACAGTTGTAGATGAAACAGAAACGTTTTTAACTAAAGGGAAACAAGAAGTGAGTTTGGGCTGGAAGATGTTATACCAGAAAGAACAAGTATCTGATGAGAAAGATGAGCAAGAAGAGGAAAATGAAGAAGTAGCCCATTTACCGGATGTAAAAGAAGGAGATAAAGGGACGATTGTTGATACAGAAATCAACAAGGGAATGACAAAGGCCCCTCCTTATTTAACACCTGGTACATTAGTTGAATTAATGGAAAATTGCGGTTCTCTTATGGAAGAAAAAGAAATGCAAAAAATCCTTAAAAAAACAAGTGGAATAGGTACAGTCGCTACGCGTGATGGTATTATCCATACACTATATGATCGTGGATATTTAGTTAATAAGAATAATAAAGTACTTTTATTAGAGAAGGGCCGGATGTTAATGGATGCACTTGGTGACAAGATGATTATGTGTTCACCAGAATTAACAGCAAAATGGGAAAATGTTTTAGAGGCAATCTCAGATGGCCGAATTGATTATAAGCAATTTATAGGTAAGGCTGAAAAATTAGTTATGAAGCTATTAAATGATATTGAACAAATCTCTAAATCTTGGAATTTAGATTCCTCAATAAAAAAAATTGAAGAGGCTAAAAGGAAAGAGGAGGAGAAGTTACTAGGTTCATGTTTAAAGTGCGGTAGTCAAGTGGTTCTAAAAAAAGGATTTTATGGCTGCACAGCATATAGTACGACAGGCTGTGATTTTCAAATTAAGGAGAAGATATTAGGAAAGAAAATATCTAGTGCACAAGTGAAAAAACTATTAAAAGATGGGAAAACAAACACGATTAAAGGATTCAAGAAAGGGGAGGATCTTTTCGATGCTGTGTTGTCATATAACGTAGCAGCTAATAAGTTAGAGTTTAAAAAGCCTGAAATTAAAGAAAAGGTGGAAAAGAAGGAAAGAACCATTCAAATTTCAATTTTTAATCAACAGTAAAACATTGAATCTGTTTTCATTGCAGGAAGAAATGAGGTTTTAAAGTGGGGAAATCATTATTTAATGTGATTGGAATAACACTGGGGGTCTGTGTATTTATTACTGCGTGTTCAAAATTAGATACTACGTCTTCTAAATCTAATGAGCCAAAAAGTGAAGTAGTTGAAAAGGAAAGCAGCAAAAAAGAACTTGAAAAAGAAGATATCAAGACATATGAATCGTTATTTGCTACAAATGCCCCGTTAATGACACAAGAAGGTCCAGGTAAATATGCAAAGGAAAGGGCACTCTCATCAGACGAAATGAATGAACTTAATCAAGAATTGATAAAATTACCAAAGGATTTAAGTGCAGAACAAATATATGTACAATTACTAAATTTACAAGCGCAAAGTTATAAAGAAGCTGTAAGTAAACTGGAGAGAATTATCCCTGAATTAGCGATTAAAGAACAAAATAATGACAATGTACATTCTATAAAACCAAAAGAAAAATCCCTGAATGTGGAGATTTTACTTGATGCAAGCGGGAGTATGGCTGGTAAAGTTAATGGTCAAGTTAAAATGGAAGCAGCTAAGAAAGCCATTTACAACTATCTTGATAAGATTCCGGATAATGCAAATGTAATGTTAAGAGTTTATGGACATAAAGGAAGTAATAATGAAAATGATAAAAGTTTATCCTGTGGATCTTCGGAGGTAATGTATCCATTACAGCCTTATAAAAAGGAGCAATTTAATGCTGCGTTATCTAATTTTGGTCCGAAGGGGTGGACGCCGTTAGCATCCGCTATTGAGTCTGTAAATGATGATTTTAAAGAGTATACCGGTGAGGAAAACCTAAATGTAGTATATATTGTGAGTGATGGAGAAGAGACTTGTGGGGGAGATCCAGTCAATGCTGCCAAAAATCTCAACCAATCTAGTACTCATGCAGTTGTAAATATTATTGGATTTGATGTGAAAAATAGTGAACAACAGCAATTAAAGAATACAGCAGAAGCAGGAAAAGGGAATTATGCGACAGTAAGTAATGCTGACGAATTATATCAAACTCTTAATAAAGAGTATGAAAAACTATATAAAGAATGGGAAAATTGGAAGATTGATCAATACTTTAGTCTGAATACGCAGTGGGCAGATTTATTTATGAATATTAAAAAGGCTCATATGGAGATTAATGATGTAATTAATAAAGAGCATTATAACTTAAAGAATAATATTTCTTACTTAAGTGAGAAAGAAATTATTGATAATAATAAAAAGCTCAGTCTTGAAAAACTTATTAAACTTCGTTTTGATACATTAACTAGTTATTATAATGATAGAGAAAAAGAGTTAATAAATCTTATAACTGAAAATGAAAAGAAAATGAAACAACACTTGGAGCAATCTAAACCATAATGAAAAGGTGTTAGTATATAAATGATTTATAATTTATTAGGGGGAATATTATTATGAAAGCAACTGGAATTGTTCGAAAGGTTGATGAATTAGGAAGAGTTGTAATACCTAAAGAATTGAGAGATACACTAGGTATAGGGATTAAATCACCGTTAGAAATTTTTGTTGATAATGAAAATATAATTTTAAAAAGATACTCGCCATATAATGCTTGCCAAATCACTGGAGAGGTATCTGAAAAAAATATAACTTTAGCAGATGGCAAAATTACTTTAAGTCCTAATGGAGCTAAACATTTAGCTGAAGAACTAGAAAAATTTTTGGTGAAATAGGCTTAATATCCAAAACATTTCATTTGCAGCAAGTACAATCTGTAAAAATGGATGTTTACTAGGATAGAATGGTATTTAAAAAGATTGTGTGAATTTCTAATAATCAAGACCAAAAATGAATAGGCTTAGATAAATTAAAGGACATTACATATTTAATAAGTAATGTCCTTTCTTATGTATCTAAAGCACACACTACTTTAGGTACATTTATTCATAGTTCTCTTCTTTTAAACAAAGTTCGATGAATGCAAAAATATTCTTTGCCTCGATAGCACGCTTTCCCCAGTCATGGTAATAGTATAAAACCTGTCCTTTAAACCCAGCTTCAGAGGGATCTGTATCAATGCAAAGGTAATCTCCGCCACCATTTTCTGCAATTGGAATCCACTTAGAATTCCAAAGAGCTGGTTTAAGCTCTTTTTCAATATCTGGCTCTAAATCATCATCAGGGTCGAATTCTTCCTGTAAAAATTCCCAATTAGCTATAATTTCAGAAATGGGCGACAGAGTCAAATTTCTTACAAATGGATTCACCCTAGGTTCCCAAATTTGTCCGTTATACACTCTGTAAAAGCTCTTCATTTCTTCAGGGAGTGTAAGCCCCAGTGTATCCTCAATAAGTTGAAAATTTTCATCACTTGCACCTGGCTGAAGATTTAACGATTCTTTAAAGTTACTTTCAGAATTTGATCCTCTTTCGATAATACGTTGCCACAACCATTCAGCTTGATTTATCATGCTATTTATATGCCCCTTTTTGATGTTTGAATAATTAGTATTTTTATAATGTTCAAGGGTATTTTAACATATTTTATCCAATATATGTATAATTTGATTGAGTTATATCTGGATATTATTATTTTTATATAGGGATAATAAAGTTGTGTAATTTTTATGGTGATTACGCGGCAAATAAAATATAAAATAGAACTTTTAGGTTGAATTACTTAATTGGAATTGACTAAAAATACATGTAGTTTATTGAAAAAGTACTTACATTTCTTTAAACACTACAGAAACGACTTTAGTGTTATATTTTTGAGTGCAGTTATGTAACTTATATCGAAAATTAAACAACTATATTTTTAACCCCGTCCTAAATTTAGAACGGGGTTATGCTTATTTTAAGTTTTAAAATTTAATAGTTTTATAATACATTAAATAGAAAACAAATCTAATATATTATCTTTTTCTTCTGTATTCTTTCGCTTTGTTACAGAAAATCTCCACCCTTTTCGCGTTGCTACATCCTTGCGGAACTTTTTTCGGCTCGAGTTTTGGCGGCACCAAGCCGATACATCCAAAAGCAACTATTTAGGTTCATTGGCTTGAATTTGCTATTATACGAGCCAAACCGCTAGTGCATTTGAATCATAATTTCACTTACCACATGGATAGATACGTAATACGTGGGGTTTCGCCCCCCACACGACGAACCATCCTCTACTCCCAAAGTCAACGGAAGAGCGAAGTACAATGGAACGACTTCTCACAAGAGAGTCCCTTTTTCATCTTTAAAAATGGTAAAATGTAGTTTTAGGAGGGGGAAGAATGAGGAAACTAAAAATAACTGTTTTTATCTTATTACTGAGCATACCACTATTCCTATTAAATGGTTGCTTTACAGACACAAAACTATTTGAAAAACCAATAGGAGATTATTTGTCCGAAAACTACGGGATAAAGAATGGGGACTTTAAAATTCTTTCTGCTGATAGTGCGCTTGGAGTTTCTGATCATAACACTTACGTGGAAATAAAAAAACCATACTACACTGTTGCTTATTTTATTGTAAACAGTGACTCCCATTATGAAGTAGTTGAAAATGAAAGCGATGATGTTTTTCTAGAAATATTTAAAGGGGCTTATGTTGAACAGCATCCTGATGTTTTGAAACAATCCGATAAGATGATAAAAAAGTATAACTTATTAAGTGAATCTCCTACCGAATATGGCAAAGGAAAACAAAATTTCTATTACTATTTACATATAAATATAGATAAACAACAAGAAAAGGAATTAGTTGAAAATTTCAAACGTGATCAAAAAATAAACACTGACAACATAATGAAAACGTTAAAAGATAGTACATCTAGAGATCATGCCAATTATAAAGGAGTTATCAATTTTAGTTACTATTACAATACCTACAAAAACAGTGAAACTATTCCAAATGCTCAAGATATTATGGATGATTTCGAAAAGAGCCACGTGTTAACAGAGGGTATTTATAACATAGCAGTTAAGACCATCTATTCCAGCCCTAATAAAATAGGGGAAACAATGGATGATCGTCGTAATAATAATGTCATGTTTACCGTGGATGGACAAGGGAAATTCGAAATATTAAACACAACTGTAGATTCTTGATAAAATATGCCAATTGTTGTGTTTTAAAAAAGGGTCGACTTCCCACAAGGAAGAGGAGGCACTGAAAAAGTCCTCATGGTTTAAAAAGTGAAACCGACTTATGAACAGCTTGCTGTAAAACATTCAATGATTTAACTAACACTCCTATGCACGGCACACGTTACCCAAAATTCTGGGCAGAGTTCATTAAATTGATGTTTGAAGGGTTCTCTCTTCGTAAATGCGAACAAATATTAGGAATCAAATGGGTTACACTCTTTTATTGGCGACACAAAATATTAAATGCACTAAAAGAAATCGAGATTGAAGGGTTTGAAGGTATCGTTGAAGTGGACGAGACCTATTTCCTGTACTCTGAAAAGGGAAAGAAAGGTATCGTTGGTCGTAAAGCTCGTAAACGTGGTGGAGTATCAAAATATCGTGGCATTAGTCGTGAACAAGTTTGTATATTGGTAGCTCGTGACCGCAACAAACAAACGGTATCAAAAGTAACTTGTATGGGACGAATTGTGAAATTAAAAGTAGAAGAAACCATTGGACATTTATTAGATGTGGATACTATTCTTTGTACAGATGCTTGGAGAGCGTACATGACGTATGCAAAAGAAAAAGGCTTGGAACATTATCGTATTAATACATCAAAAACAGGTCATGTCATTAAAGGTATTTATCACATTCAAAATGTGAACGGTTATCACGCTCGTTTAAGTCATTGGATTGACCGATTTAAAGGTGTGGCGACAAAATACCTTGATAACTATTTGATATGGTTTCAATTTCTTGAAATGAAGGGGTTTGACGCAACAACAGCGAATATAAAAGAAGTGTTTGTGAGTATGAGTTTGTGTGAACAACACATGACGAATGAACAAATTCGTCTCTCACCTTTAACCATATAAATGGTTTTATAACTTGTAAAAAAAACCTTTTTTACAAGTTATCAGAATTGCATCGTAATGGAGGATTATTATGTCAATGAATCATGAATTGCTCGCCAAATTTCTAGTAGAAGCCAAAAGAAAGACATATGCATCCCAGGGAGATGATGCATCGGTTCAGCCTTTATTAAACGGTTCAAAACAACTTGAATACTCTAGTGGTAATTATTCTTATCGAGATATTTATTATGGTTCAGCTTTTTTTACCGGACAAGAAACAGTAGAGTTTGAGAATCGTCCAATTTGGTCAATGGTCTATTCAGGTGGTGTCACCATTCCAAACGCAGATTGGGATATCATGGGTCCAATTTATAGCTTCCTTCGCCAAGCATTAAGGTTAGTTGATACAAATTCTATCTATCGTGGTCCAAATTACTACGAGTCAGGTACATATATTTTCAAGAATGAGTATGAAGGAACTCTTGATTGTTTTCACGGTAAAGAAATCATTCTCATAGGTGATGAAAAGGTGTATGAATTGAGATACAACGGAGGAATAGTACGATAATTATTCTGATGAAACAACAAAAAGAGCCAAAGAAAAACCACCTAATAGCTGAACCGCACCCAATTTGTTAGACAAATAACTAACAATTGGAGGTGCGGTTTTATTATGTCTAGAAAATATAAATTCGAATTAAAAAGAAATGCCGTTGAACATTATTTAAATACAAATGATTCTTTTAAAGTGACTGCCCAAAAATATCAAGTCAGTACATCGTTATTAAAAGAGTGGGTGGCACGTACTAGAGAACAAGGAATAGAGTCCTTAAACTCTAAATGTACAAGGTATGACATTCAGTTTAAAATGGAAGTATTGAATTTTATGAACAATACAGGAGCTTCGCCCCTACAAGCGGCCGCTATGTTCAACGTTCCATCTCCTCGTACCGTTAGGAAGTGGCGATCAATGCTAGAATCGCAGGGGATAGATGCTCTTCGTAAAACAAGTAAGGGGTACTCCACTGTGAAGAAGAAACAGGCTATTGCACCTAAGAAAAAACAAAATATTAACTCTCAAAATGATTTACAAAAAGAAATTGAATACTTACGCATGGAAAATGCTTATTTAAAAAAGTTACATGCCTTAATTCAACAAAAACAACAATCTCTGAAAAAGACAAAGCACACATAATATATGAGTTAAGGCATGAATATAAAATTATCGACTTGATTAAAGCGGCTGAAATGGCTCGTAGTACATATTATTACTGGGTGAAACAAATGAGTCGTGAAGATAAATATAACGAGGTTAAAGAAAGTATTAAGCAGATTTTTCAGGAACACCAAGGGCGATATGGCTATAGGCGTATCACACTTGAATTACGTAATCAGGGCTATACCATTAACCACAAAACCGTCCTTCGCTTAATGAATCAATTAGGGTTAAAATCGTTGGTAAGAATCACTAAATACCGCTCTTATCGTGGGAAGGTTGGGAAGGTAGCGCCAAATGTCTTGAAGCGTGATTTCAAGGCCTCTAAGCCTAATGAAAAGTGGGTTACAGATGTTACTGAAGTTCATTTGTTTGGTGAAAAACTCTACCTATCTCCTATTCTAGACTTGTTTAATGGTGAGATTATTTCCTATAATATTGAGAAACGCCCTACATTCCTTCTAGTCGAAAGGATGTTAGATAAGGCTTTAAAATGCTTGGATAAAGAAGATACTCCTATCCTTCATTCAGATCAAGGTTGGCACTATCAAATGGATAGATATCAATATATTTTAAGAGAAAATAATATAACTCAAAGTATGTCCCGTAAGGGAAATTGCTTAGATAATGCAGTCATTGAAAATTTCTTTGGCTTATTAAAATCTGAATTACTTTATCTTAAAGATTTTGAAAGTATGGAACACTTTAGGGAAGAACTAGAGAATTATATTTATTATTACAATAATAAAAGGATTAAGGCAAAATTAAAAGGATTGCCTCCTGTAAAATACAGAATTCAATCCTTATTAGCTGCTTAAATATATGTCTAACTTTTCGGGTCCAGTTCATAGCTTGGGTGGTTTTTAGATATCGTTTATCAATAATTTACTTTAACAGAGCCTATAAATAAAGAAACGAAAGGGGATTATAATTTGCAAACATATACATGGAATCTTGGTGATGCATCACTTACATTTCAAAACGGTACTATAGTTCCATTTCAAAAGGGGGAGCTTGCTGCTACGACTCGTGACATGATGTATTTTTATTACGACGTTCTTTTACAAGTGCGTCAGGAAACACGTCGTATCTTGGTTCGTAAGCATCCAACAGCGCATTATATTGCGGACGCGATTCATGCAATGATCCATCACCCCACAAAGGCAGAGGGGTACTTGTTAGAAAACACAAGAAGTATTCCGGATTATATTCGTAAAGTCTGGTATCATCAAGTGGAAATTGCTGATTTATTCTGGCGAGATATGTTTATTCGACTTGAAAAATATCAGCATGAGGTAAAGAAATCATATGAAGAAACAGTAACAGAAACTACAGAATATAAAATAACCATTGGTACCATTCCAACTGATTCAGAATCCAATAGTAATTTTGTTTGGTATATTAATGGGGTAACGCAGGAGAAATTACAAGAACTTGCAACAGTCGTTCAGAATTTTACTGCGGATACCATCCATCTATACAATCATGGTGTAGAAAAAGAAGTAAGATAACATAAGAATAGAGGGGAAGTTTTGATTATACTTTTTCAAAACTTCTCCTCTATTCTTTTTTTTGAAGGTTACTTGTAATAATTCTATCAAACTCTATTTTAAAACTACATGAGGGTATTTTCGTTATAGGACTGTTTACGTCTAAAATAACGTTGTTTAATAAATGTAATTAATGACATTGAATTATATTTATTTTCAATATCGGACAGGATACCTAGATAAGTATCTATTTCATTGTTATAGCTTTCATTTTGTTTACTTAGAAATGTGAAATACATTTCAGATATTTTATTTTCAGTGTTTGTACAGAACTCATGAAATTCATTACTTTCTACTTTTAGATTAAAGAAACCATTTTTTACGTTAAACCCAACTTTTGTGTAAAAACCTATTAAATATTCTTCATCAAAGGCCATGCTAATCATTCCATTGAAGAGGAGTCCATAACCAGGATAGCTAAAATATGCCCATCTGTATATGGAATATACCATAGCAGTTCCAACCCCATTTCCAATATGATTTGCATCTAAACTGGTAATAGTAATTTCAATTTTGTTTGCTGATTGATCTTTTTGAATACGACATGAAGCAGTTCCGACCCTTGAGTTATTAACAAGGTCGTGAAATTGCATGTCGAAGGAAATATACTGAAACTCACATCGTTCACTAATACTAGTAAATGAACATTTTAATTTTTGACCATTAGTAGTCATTATGATTGGAAGTGTAGTCAACATAGAATAAATTACACCCTTTCTACATAATAGTTAATCCTGCGATTTTTGATTAATGAAACTCCCAGTATAAAATTGGGCGAGGCAAAGAAGGTAGGCGGGAGATCAACTGCTAGCAAAAGTCTGACGGATTCAGCTGAATATATAAACTTAAGGACACATGAGTCCAACTTAATGTAATAAAAAAAGAGCCATATATGATGGTATGGCTCCTTTTAAGTATTAAAATGTTTCTCCATGTTCCCTCATTACGTAATGGATAGAGCTATCCTGTACTTTTGGTGCAAATGTTTCTCCATGCTCAGCATTTTGAGTAATGTTGTTTGAAGTGAAGCTAAATCCGAAAACGGCTACTAATCCTAGAGTGATACCTAAAACTTGAATTACTTTCTTCATTATTTTAGTGCCTCCTTTTTACGTAGTTTTTCTTCGGCTTCGTGTGACTTAAAGAAATATTGGTTTGCTTTATCTTGCTGGTTAGCTGAGTAAAATTTTAAAGCCAATTGTTTCGAGTAGTCATGAACGAACCCTAATAAACCTTCTTGTTCAAAGTACTCAATTCCTTCTGCAATTGTATTTTCGGACTTTTCTGTAGATTCTTTCGAGTTTAGTGCGCTTAATATTGAGAAGTGGTGTTTATATTCCGTGTTATTGATACGATTGCATGCTTCTAACCCAGTTTCAATAAATTTTAATGACTCTTCTGTATTTCCGAGTTTGTAGTTTTCTCTTGCAATAAGGAAAATTGCTTTATAACTCTTTTCTGGAGTATCGATAGCTGTTGTTAGGTTTCGTATAGCTGCTTCTGAAAGATCTTGCTCAGCATATAGAAAACCTAAGTTATGTCTAATTTTAAGCCCTAACATGGTGTTGTGTTTTTTTGTAACGATATCTAAAGCCTTAATAAAATATTCTTCCGCATATTCATATTGTTTAAGTGATGTGCATGTTAATCCAAGGATATTATTACAAGCTGCTATATTAAGTTCATATCCTGTTTCAGGTTCGAAGAATTTTAAAGCACGGTTTGCATATTTCACTGCTTCCAATGGTTGTCTTACCTGATAGTAAAAAGCAGCTACTTTATAATAGAATTCAGCTTTCTCAATCTCATCAGGGATATTTGCGATTAATTGTTTTGCCTTATCGAAATACTCACCAGCTTTTTTATATTCTCCAATTTCTGTGTTATGAATTGCCTTAAAGAAGTTGTAATAATAATTTAAAAGTTCTTCACTAGGTTTATTAAAATCTTCAATTTTTTCAAGCGATTTTTTAGAGCCTTCATAATCTTTGTTTAACATATTATGTCTAAACTCTAATAAAGAGTAATATAAAAGTATGTTTTGATTTTCTTCAATTTTATCAATCTTATTTTTTATTTCTCCAAATAAATTAGTTGATTTTTCATGATCTAGTTCACGAATAGAGTCATGCCAGTTACTTAAAAGCTCTGTAATTTCACTTAATGTTACTGTTGCAGCTCCCATATAAACCCCTCCTATTATATATTGTGCGATTTCTCATTATTGTATCAAATTTGTTAATATTTAGGTATCTAGAAAAATATTTCTCAACAATATTCTATTGACTTCTACAGAAAAAATTAATATTTTCGAGTTTCCCAGATTGCAATATCCATAAATGAACTTGGAAATTTTTTTATAAAGATAATTGGGCTACTAAGCAGAATAAAGAGCGAGATAATTAAATGTAATCTAACTTTGAAACTTATGCGTGGTTCTTTTTAAGAATTGAGAGTAGGTTAATATTGTTTTACGGTTACTTAGTTTCGTAGAATTATTTGTATATATTTAAAGTGAAGGACAAGTTACCGATAGTAACCTGTTAGATAAAGAGTTGTTTTTATATTTATAATTAAAGGGGGGATCTGTAGAAAAGTGAATTTAGTTTTGTATGCGATTCTTATGATAGTTATAGCAATAATTTTTAATCTAGGAATTCTGTTTTGTGAAAGAGTAAGGAGAAATTACAAAAAGCAACATTTGCATAATACTAATCTTAAGAAAAGGGAGAAATGACATTTGTCTATTTTTGATAGATTATTATTTTTTTATGTTTTAAGCATGGTTGCTTTATTATTCTGTGATGTTTTAGGAATTAATGTGTTTTTTAGTTTTTCTACAATGATAATAAATATGGTTTGTTCATGTTATCTATATATTCATTATGTGAAAAGAAGGAATAGTGAAGTCCATTATGTTATTTAAAAGTAACTGGTAGAAATTTGTGAACATACTTAGTAGTCAATTCTGAGAATAATAATTGTGGGGGAAAAAGATGAAATGGGGAATAGAAGCAATAAAAAGTTATGAATTAAATTGTAATGGTTTAGATCGTTTTACTTTTTTAGGGGAAGAATACCAAAGTACCAATTGGAGTTACTTATCCCTCTCTCATCTTCAAAATTTCCTGGAAACATCAGGTTTGGATAGAGATATGGTTTTAGAACTGCTGCCAATTAATTTTAAAGGCATTGTATGGAATTCTCTCGAAAGCGAGGACTTGGAATTTCTAAATACTTTAACGAACCCTAATAGATGTTTGGAAATTTTAGATAGGTATAACTTAATGGATTCTGCAGCAGCTTATACACCAAGCATGGAATATAAACTGAGATGGTTAAAAGAGCGCTGGGTGAAAGGATATTATGTTTTCGCCAACTGTTAAGATAAGACTTGAATACTAGAAAGGAGGATACAATTGAGAGGCCCAACTCATGTAGCAGCAGGAGCAGCTTTCGCTTTAATTGCACATAATTATGCGGGAATTGGGGATGACCCATATTTATTAACGGCCACATCAATAATTGGAGCATTAATACCAGATATTTGTCATCAAGGATCTACTTTAGGAAGAAAAATACCTTTATTATCTTGGGGGGTCAATAAAACTTTTGGTCATCGTACAATAACACACAGTCTAATCTTTTTGTTTGGTATAACGGCACTTCTTAAGTACCTAGTTCCCCAGTACCCCATAATATATATAGGAATGTTTATTGGGGTATTAAGTCATCTAGTGTTAGATGCCCTTACACCAAGTGGGATTCAATTGCTTTACCCTTTGAAAATGAAAATAAGATTTCCGATATATACAAGAACAGGAAGTATGATTGAATATATATTTTTCTTTTCACTTATTGTAATTGATATAACTTTAATTGGAGGCTCTTTTTAAATTCACATGAAAAATAGAGTAGAAATAAGGCACTCGAACAGCTATTTAATGTTCAAGTGCTTTTTTATGTAGAGTCTACATTTTAATTAATTATGGGTAAACTTTCTATCTTATTTATACAAATTATGATATGGTACAATATGTTAATTAAATGCAATTTTTTCTAAGGGGATGGGGCATAGTGAAAGCAAAGAAACTAGTAACGTTTGCGATACCGTTCATGCTATTGGCAGGTTGTGGTACCGATAAAACAGACGCAAAGCCAAAAGAAAAAGTAGAATCTAAATCAGAAACGAAAGAAAAGCTGTCAAAAGAGAAGTATCCAACTCGAATGACTGGTTTATCCTCTGAGTTAGTGCAGAAAATTACAGTAATAACTGAGATAGCTATGGATAAAACTAAAAAGGAAACTGACTTAAAGAAAGAAATTCTAAAAGAAGAGTCTGAGTTGCAAAAGATTATCGCTAAGTTTAAGAAGATAGACCCACCAAAAGAGTTTGAAGACGCTCATAAAGAGATTTTAAAAGCAGTAGACTGTTATAGTGAAGCCTATGCACTTCAAGTAGAAATTTTGAAGGGGAAAGGAAAAGTAACAGACGAAGATAGAGAAAAGTCTAAAAAGTCAATGGACTTGATTAATGAGGGTAACAAGTACTGGCATAAAGGATTCGAACCTATTGAATCCCATAATGAAAAGGAAGCAAAAGCCTTAGGTTTCGATGTAGATACGAAGACCGACTCTAAGTCGTCAACTACTTCTGATAATGGTAACGTACAAATATCCGCAGACGGTAACGAGTTAATCGGTTCTTGGGGTAGTTACAAAGGTTCTGAGTTTCGTAAGGGTTTAGACTTTAGACAAGATAAGTCATTCACGGCTTATGATGACACTGGTAACTCTTCTTATGAAGACAACCATATGACAGGAACATGGTTATACAATAAAGACAGTAATAAAGTAACGTTGATTCCTACTGAATTTGTTAAAGACGGTAAGAAGATAGATGCTAGACAAATGAATGCGGTAGTAGATTATACTGTCGAGTTCTTGAGAGCAGGTTCTTTAAGAATGGTAGATAGTAAAGGTAAAAAATTAGAAGTAGAGAGACAGAAGTAAAATTGGAATAAAGTCGAACTGTTTATAAAAAAGCTGAACCACTAGATTCCTTTGTATAAAAGGAATCTTTTTTGTGCTTATTTTTCATTTCGATATTCTTATAAATTAATACTTTTGTTACAGGTAATGAGGAAAAAGATGAAAGAGGTGTTGATTTAAAATAAAGTTTATTTCCAATCAACAATATAACTAATATGTATCGGAGAGAAATTCAATAGATTTAAAAATTTAGTGGTTAAATTACAAAATCAAAATGTGTGAATATGAAAATGATTTGTAATAATTGTAAAAAATAAAAAAATTTGGAAAAATGATTTAATGTTTGTAATTTTTTGTCTTATAATAGTTCTTAGGTTTATTGTGATTATTTTTAATATTTAAATAATCATGCAAAACAAATATTGTTTGGGAGGTTTTTAGATTGGGGAAAAGAGTTGTTGTAAGAGTTCTAGCAGTACTTTCTGTACTTGCGCTATTCCTAAATGTTTTTTTACCAAGGGTTAGTGCAGAGGTAATGACGCACGAGAAATATTCAATGAACTGGAGTTATAGTAATAGTTTAGGCAAGTACATTCGAACTGAAATGATTAAAAATTCAAGCGGTCAAATTGCTTATTGCTTAACTCTTGGACTAAAATCACCAAATGGTGAAGATCTTCCTGAAATGGGGAAAACAGATAATGTAGTATATAGGGTCCTATTAAACGGTTTCCCGCAAAAAAGTGTTCAGCAGTTAGGAGTAGCTAATCAGAATGAAGCGCATTACGCAACTCAGCTTGCAGTTTGGAATGCATTAGGTCAACTTGATGTAAATGAACTGAAACATGAAAATAAAAATGTTGAAAAAGCAGCTAAGGCAATTATCAATGCTGCTAACAATAGCGGCGATACACAAGATATCTATATGAATGTTATCCCAGCTGAAAAGCAAAAAGCAGAATTAAAAGGTGAGTTCTTCGAAACGAATCTATATACAGTACAAACAAATGCTAAGAGTGGTTCTTATAAAGTAGTAGCGAAAAATGCACCTAATGGAGTAAAAATTGTTAGTGAAAATGGTGAAGTGAAAGATCAACTTTCAGTTGGAGAGAAATTCCGTATCCAAATTCCTAAAAATACAAAAACAGGTGAATTTAATTTAAGTGTTGCTGCAAACTTAACAAAAGTTCAAGCAATTGCTTATCGCGGTACGGATACTGTTCAGAATGCTACAGTATTACTAGAAAGAAATGAAGAAAAGCTTAGTAGTGACCTTGCAGTAAATTGGGAAGCAGCTGGTTCCTTAAAAATTAAAAAAGTCGGAGAAAGTGGAGAAGTATTAGCTGGTGCGGTATTCGAGGTTTTTAATGCGATAATGAATCAGTTGGAAAAATTACGACTGGCGCTGATGGTACTGCAGAATTAAATAACCTACCAATTGGTACGTATACTGTAAAAGAAATAAAAGCGCCAACAGGCTATGTTTTAGGTGATAAACCACAAACTATTGAGGTTAAGACAGGAGAAACTGGGGCTGTTCAAATAGTAAACAACAAGGCAAAGGGAAACATTGAAATAAAAAAACTTAGTGATTCAGGTAAAGTGCTATCTAATGTTGAATTCACTGTTTTTACTGAAGATGGAAAAGAAGTGAAAAAGGCAGTAACAAATGAAAATGGAATTGCAAAGGTTGAAGGCCTTACATTTGGTAAGTATTATTTCTTAGAGACAAAAACACCTAATGGATATATCGGAAATAAAACAAAGTATCCTTTTGAAATTAAAGAGCACAATAAAACACTTACTTTTACAGTGGAAAATACCGAAGTAAAAGGTAGTGTAAAACTATTAAAAGTTGATACCGAAGATATTAGTAAAAAGTTAGAAGGTGCAGTATTCGAGTTAAAAGATGCAAGTGGAAAAGTAATTGGTGAATATAAGACAGATAAAAACGGTGAGATTAACGTTAAAGATCTAGCGTATGGTAAGTATTCATTTGTAGAAAAAACTTCACCAAACGGTTACGTTCTTGTTACAGAACCAATTGTGTTCGAAATAAAGGAACATGGAAAAATTATTGAGCTATTAGCAGTTAATCATCTAATCAAAGGTGATCTGGAAATTACAAAGGTAGATGTTGCGGATGGAAACAATAAGCTTCCAAATGCAGAATTTACGATTTATAACGAAGCAGGAAAAGAAGTAGTAAAAGGTAAAACAGATGATAAAGGTATCGCTAAATTTGAAAAGCTACCATTTGGAAAATACACATATAAAGAAACTATTGCACCAAACGGTTATATCTTAAATGAAGAGACGTTTTCTTTTGAAATCAAAGAGAATGGTCAAATAATTAAACATATCGTCAAAGATGAGAAGATTCCTTCAATTAAAACAACAGCAACTGACAAAAAAAGATGGTACAAAAGAAATGCACACTTCTAAGTCTGTAACAATCCAAGATAAAGTGGAATACAAAGACCTACAAGTGGGTAAAGAGTACACTTTAAAAGGTAAATTAATGGATAAAAAGACTAATAAACCATTCGTTGTAAATGGTAAAGAAGTAACAGCTGAAACGAAGTTTACACCAAAAGAAGCAAACGGATCTATCACATTAGATTTCACTTTTGATGCAACTGGTTTAGAAGAAAAAGAAGTAGTAGTATTCGAAGAGTTACTGAAAGACGGAAAAGTTGTTACTACACATGCTGATATCAATGATAAAGGTCAAACAGTTAAGTTCGTTAAGCCATCAGTAAAAACAACTGCTACAAACAAAGCTGATGGTGGAAAAGAGATTCATTCAAAGGATTCTATCACAATCCAGGATAAAGTGGAGTACAATAACTTAGTTGTTGGTAAAGAGTACACTGTAAAAGGAAAATTAATGAACAAAGCTATTAACGAACCATTATTAATTGATGGTAAAGAAGTAACAGCTGAGACTAAGTTTATTGCAAAAGAAAAGAACGGTTTTGTAACATTAGACTTTACTTTTGTTGGTGCTGAACAGCAAGGAAGAGAAGTAGTCGTGTTTGAAGACTTATTGCATGAAGGTCAAGTAATTGCAACTCATGCTGATATTAACGATGTAGGTCAAACAGTTCGATTTGTAGAGCCTTCAATTAAAACGACAGCTACAAATAAAGCTGATGGTTCTAAAGAGTTAGACGCTTCTAAAACAGTAACTATCCAAGATAAAGTGGAATACAAAGACTTAATCGTGGGTAAAGAATACGTAGTAAAAGGCAAACTAATGGATAAAGCAACAAAAAAACCATTATTAGTTGATGGTAAAGAAGTAACAGTAGAATCTAAGTTTACTGCAAAAGAGAAAAATGGTTCTATCATACTCGATTTCACATTCAATGCTTCTGCATTACAAGGTAAAGAAGTGGTAGTGTTTGAAGAATTGTATCAAGATAATGTCTTGGTAGCTATTCACGTTGACATCGAAGATAAGGGGCAAACGGTGAAATTTAAAGAAGTGAAACCGGAGCAACCAAAACCAGAACAGCCGCATCAAGATAAAAATACTCCAACTTCAGAACAACCAAAAGAGCAAGTAAAAGAACAACCACAACCTAAGAAAGAAGTTCAGTCTAAAATTGGATGGTTACCGCAAACAGGTGCGGACCTTACAAGTTGGATCTCTATGGCTGCGGGTGCATTACTGTTAATTGTTGGTGGAGTTATTTTCTTAAAACGTAAAAACGCATAAAAATTAAAAAATAAGCACATCTGTTTTATAGGATGTGCTTATTTTTATGTTAGTATTTTTGTAGATTTGAAATACAGTCGCGATTGTTTAAGATCAACGGTAGTAAATGATCAAACTTTATTATAAAAATTGCATAGTATTTCACAAAGGCTTAACCCGTTTTGATCAATCTTTTTTTCAAAACGGGTTCTTATCGTTTAACTTAAAATACGGGTTTGGGGGATATTTCTGATCAAACTTTATTCCAAACCAACAATTTTAGTCTTATTTACAGTATTTTAATCTATTTGACTATTTTTGAGTTGTTGTAATAATTCCAGGACAGCAAAACAGTCAGCAGCTGCCCGGTGTTTAATGGTTAATTCTGTTGCATCACTTAATGAAATCCATCTTTTTGAATCTACATAATCGGCGTATATTTTCATAATACATGTGGATTTAAAGTTCTTAAATTCTACACTGTTAGCAATACAAGTACTTTCTATCATACCTAAATCAAATTCAGCGTTATAAATAAGCAGAGTTTTTCCTGCAGTAACTTCACATAATTCTTTATATATTTCTATCCATGATGGTGCATCGTGTACCATTTCATTTGTAATACCATGAATGGAGGCTGCTTCAGCTGGAATATTTATAGTTGGCTTAACTAAAGAGTTTAATAGGATTTTTCCTGCTAAATCAATTACACTTATCTCGATAATTTGATCTCTTAGAGTAAGTCCAGTTGTTTCGGTATCTAAAATAACAAACTGATCTTTGTTTATAAACATTTTGTTTATAAACATTTTGTTAATAAATGTTTTGATTTTTAATTTTGTTTCTTTTAATTGATTCATAATTTCTTGGTGTTCGTAGCAGCTAGAGCAGAGACTTAAACGTAGTTTGACTTTACTTTGAACAATATAGCCACACTGTTTACAAGTCCGTTGCTCTATACCTAATTTTCTACCATTTGATAGTGCTAGTTTTTGCTTATCAGATAATTGCCGTTTTTTTTCTGATTTTGAGCGTTCATATAGCTCTATATACCTATTATTTACTCTCTGGAATACCTTAGCTACAGGAGCTTCTAAAGGCTTTAAACCTTCTTTGCTGAGTTTAGTTTTGCTTGCAAGTTCTATGGGAACCTCGCTCCAATTTTTATAACTTATCATTTATCTTCACCCCAATGGTTAATTTAGCTATTGAAATAAATATGTGGGAATTTTTTTGATTTATTATTAACCTTATCTAAATTCTAACCTAATTCTAATTTATGGTAAAATTAAACTGCGGATAGGAAGAAAAAGGGTAAATAGTAATGGATTATTAGCATATCGGGGGAATAAAAATGTTAAACAATAATGTATTAGATGAACTATTTAATGAGGTAGCATATGAAGATGAATCATATTTTTATTATTTTTACACTATGAAAATGGCGGCAACATCAGAATTTATTAAATTTGGTCCTGGTGCATTTTTAGAAAATCAACATCAAGTGATTTGTTTTACTAATAAGAGGATTATGATGCTTGAATTGAATCCGCTAACTGGTAAGTTAAATGGCAATAAGATAATAATTGATATTGAAGATGTAGAGGGAATTAAAGTGAAAAGAGGGCTAATAAAGTCTAAAGTTATTGTTACATTAAAAGGTAACAAAGGGGATATAGTTATGAATCCAAATAGTTTTACTATTGGATTATCAAATCATAAAAAAAACTTAGTGAAACTGGAAGAGATGTATAGTTAAAAACCAGTCTCTATAAAGTTAAAAGTCCATTTTGATTAAGATCTTGATAAAAGACTTATTAGAATGGATTTTTTTCTTTTATAGGGGATAAGTATTGATATTCGAAATTTAAATTCGAATATTTTGTATGGATTTATTTATTATCAGTAAAATATTCAATTCAATAAGTGGTTTAATGTTATACAAAATACATAGTAAAATTAATAATGAAAGTATCTTTTTATAAAGCAATTTGGTAATAAATATTTCAATATTATTAGGGAGGGATAAAGTGTTTACTAGAGTTAAATATATCATTTCCTTCTTCATTCTCTTAATAGGAATAATTGCAGGTTGTGAAGTTAAAGACGCGCCTGCTAGCAAAAACGAAAATAGCTACCAAGGAATCCGGAATGATGAAATAGAATATAATGAGAAGTTAAATGGATTCAAACAAGTAAAAGGTAAATTTATTCAAGAGTTTGATGGAGATACGATACTGGTATCTACAAAACAAAATGGAGAAGTTATAAAGAAAAAGGTAAGGGCTTTATTAATTGATACCCCAGAGGTACAAAAAGTTAATAATGGAAAAGTTATATCTCCATCAATGCCTTTAGCAGATAAAGCGAGGGAGTTTCTTAAAAATAAGTTGAAGGGAAAAGAAATTATCCTTGTATATGACAAAGGTGATCCAAAAGATAAATTTAATAGGGAATTAGCATATATATTCGTAGATGGAAAGTGTATACAGACTGAATTGTTAAGAGAAGGCTTAGCCATAATTAGATATGTAAAAGAGCCAAATACTGCATTATATGATGAATTTAAAAAGGCAGAGAGCGAGGCACGTAGTCAGGGAAAAGGGGTATGGGCAATCGTTGATTATGTAAAACAGAAGGAAAGTGAATCATATTACAATTTAGAAAAGAGGGATATTTAAAAATGAAAAATCAAGACGTGGGGGATATGAAAAAGTTTTGGGATAGGTTGGTTCAAGTTGCTCCGCGAATGGCAATTTCAGCACTTTTGGCAGCTATATTAGTTATCTTCGCATATAATGCTAATGATTTATTTGAGTTGTTTTATCAAAAAATTTTCAAATAAATACTACTTCTATTAAGGGAAATTTAGTATAATATATAGGTATTGAAATGTAATGTTGTAGGGGTATAACATGCTATATTCAATTCATAAAATCGGATTCACTTATATGAAAAATAAGAGCATTCTCTAATGGGAGTGCTCTTATTTTTCATATAAACGGTACGTTAATGTAAGAGGATTTTTCACTAAAAAAGAATTTGAGCCGTATGATTATGTATTGGTAACTGTTTCTACTGTTTCAGTTGGCTTTCTGTTGCACGTGAAGGAGCTGAAAGAAAAGTGTATACATTCGAATCAGATAAATACGTGGAAGAATTAAAAAAGTTGATCCTCGGGGAATGACTCAAAATGTAGTTGAAGATATTATAAAAACGGGCACTCTCAAACCAGGAGACAATCCTGTTACTTGGAAAAAAGTTAGAGACGAAGGCTACGTAGTTATAAATGATAAAGGTGATGTTATCACAGTTGTTCCCGCAAAAAAAAGAATAGAATGAATAACATAGTAAGTAATCTATGACAAAAAGGTTGAGGAATATTGGATATTAAACTTGATAAGTATGAGTTATTAGAGATTTTCGAAAGTGAACCGGAAGATTACTATATTTCGGGTGCGGGTGCGTATCGATATAGTAAAATTGATAAATTTGGATTTGAACTGGTTATGAATATGTTCTATTATGATGCAACAGTTGAATTAATAATGCTATACGAAGATAAACGAATCATAGAAACCAAGATGGAATCGGTGAAAGAAATATATACTCGTAATGATTCACTATACATTCTAGGTACAGAAGAAAAGAAAAAAATCGAAGTAAAATTCAAACCATATTTTTCAGTAAAAATACAGGAGTTATAAAAAACTATAAGATAAAAAGGATTTAAGATACGTTTACTTAAGTTCTTTAGGTAGTTAGGGTTTGACATACTAACTTAAAAAGAAAAATGTTGAGCAGTTTATCTTCATTTGAATATCAAAAAAAACTGTTTGCCAACAATGTTAAAAAGAAAGGACAAGAGCATACGGATCGTTTTTCGGCCAAAGCCAGGGCATAGCGAACATCAAACAGGATTAACAATGGATGTTTCTTCTAAAAGTGCAAACAATGAACTAGAGCTAGCCTTTGCGAATACGAAGGAAGGAAAATGGTTGAAAGAAAATGTGCATCGTGCAGGGTTTATCATTCGTTACCCAAAAGGTAAGGAGAATATTACTGGATATGCATATGAGCCTTGGCATATACGCTACGTAGGAGATATTGCCGAAAGTATATATAAGGATAAATTAACTTTAGAAGAATATATGCATCAAGGAAAAAGAAAGAATCAAACTTGATTTTAATAGAACATAGAAGTAATCCGCGCGTTATAGATAAGAGAACAATTAGTACACATTTATTAAATAGCGCTTGAAAGACTCATTGTTAATAAGTCTTTCAAGTATGAGTAAGTATACTTATTTTTGGAATGAATTAATACATAGGTAAAGCATACTCTTATCAAAGTGGAGTGAAAAGAATTAGACTTTTAGTAAATAAATAAAAAAGTCCTCACATAGGTGTCATTAAATTGTTTAAGTTATTTTGACAAAAATGTAAGGGCTTCTTTGTAGAAAGTCACCAATTAAAATACTTTGAGGACTAAAACTTAGAGCGTAAAGTTTTCATATGTACTAAAGTCAATTGTACCTTCATATCGTTCTTCGATTACTGTTTTTAAATAATTATTATCTACCCTGGCCTGTCTACGTCTATAAATTTGGGAATTGTTATTTATTATTTCTAAAACCTGTAAAAAATGCTCTCTTGTAAATTCTTCAACGTATGGTTCTATGTAGTTTGTAAAACGGCTATCAGCTGAATCATAATCGTAACTACCTTTAAAGAGTTGTATTACAAAGTCGATAAATTCAGGTATATAGTTCATGTTTATTGAGAAATTATATAAAAAATCAATGTTGCTTATAGAGATAGGAAGCTCACAATAGTCTTCATCTGAAATACGAGATGATATTTTACTGAAATGCTCTTCAATGTTACTTGATAAATAGGCACTCATGACAAGAATGGCTATATCATTATTTGCTTTTTCTGTCAGAACAACTTTTAAATCATCTGTCGTTGAAACATATAGGTCTGGATTTTCTGAAAAGAGTATTTGTAAATGATAAAGAATGTTTAAATTATCAAATGTAATTTGACTATAATACGATGATTGTTCTCGAACTACTGCTAAAAATTGATTTGGATTGCGATTAAGTAATAGTCTTAGTGCACGAAAATTAATAAATCTATTTTCTTCGCACTTATCATCTTCCAGCCTGAATACAAATTTCCATAATTCTTTAAATAAATTTTTACTTAATGCTTCGTTAATTTTACTAAAGTATTTACTTTCCAGGTATCTACTTAAATCTTCATCTTTAACCAAATCATTTTTTATGGATTCAAGATCTAATACAAATGGTACAATCAACTTGTTAGATAATAATGGTGATTTGCATAACACGCCATCTAACATGTTTCGCATATGAGATCTTACATTTTCTTTGTTGGGTCTAAAAAGAATATCTAGTTGATCTAAAACAGGGTGAGCGGATAAATTTCTATGTTTTTTTAAATGATCTAGATTTTCTTTGTCATGAACCTCAAGTAAGTTAGTTTTAGCATAAATTTCATCTATTAAATCACTCTCCCAATTAGGGCTGTTGGGGTGTTGGCGTTGTTGCTCCCTAATTTTTTCTAATATTTCTTTTGCAGTATCATCTGAGTATTTATCTTCTAATTCTTGCAACTTATAAACGAGGTCGCAAACCACAACAGAATACAACATAACGATAGCAGAGCGATTATTCCCGTTTGTATAAGAGCTCATAACTTCTTTAAAATATTCTTTAGTATTATGGTGGTAAATTTTTTCTGTTAAGTATTCAATGGAGTCTGTGTACATAATTTTTTCTCCTTTTGATCAGTATTTATAATTGTTTAGAATTATAGAAGATCAATATGTTTCAAATAAAAGCTATTAAAATAGAATACTCTACTAAAGCAGGAATATTTACATCTCATATTAATAATATCAGTATTTTTTACAAATGTTACAATCATTTTATAAATATATATGATTTAAGTATTCAAAGATATATTGTATGTTTCTAAATGGATTATCTAAATAGTATTACAGTTCTTAAAAAACTCCTCAGGGTAGTTTTTTGTTCATAAAATGATTCTTTTATAAAGAATCATTAAACTTATACATGGGCTGTATTAGCTGTTATGTAATGCGTTTTACCATGGCTTTTATCTACATAGCATGTTACGTGTTTGAAGTAGAATCATATCCTGGTAAGGAGAGGGATGTTTCTGAAAACCACTTACATAAGGATAAATACAATTACTTATTTTTAATTAGTTTACATAACCTTTATTATAGGTAGTTCTATTTTTTTAAAAAATATCATCTCAAAAAGTTAAGTTATGACGTTTTATTGAGATGGTCTTGGAATTTTGTATTGTATCATTTATTAAATTAGTTAGTTAATTATTTGTTTTCTGTTGCAAATGGCATATTTGTTGCTATTTGTAATTTATCAGACGCTGCTGTATTAACATCTACATAAAAAATAATTGGATATTTCAAAATGAAGAGTATTCTTTTATTTTGAGACGAAACAAAGAAAAACAGACTTTTGATATCGTTATCCAACTGTAAACTTGCCCCTATTTGACAAGTTTCTTCTATTACTATTTCTCCTTAATCATTTGTTATTAATTGAAGAATAGCTCCATTATCTGTTCTTGTAGCTATATCTCCCTTTTCCTTTACTATATTCTATGAGAATCATCTAAGAGTTCGTTAAATCGGAATTTAACGAACAGTTGAGAGTGTGTGAGTTAATCTCCCCTCCTATCTTAATGTACAAAGACATGAAACTCTAAACTAATTAGAAAAGAAAGTCTAAAATAAGATCATTATTAATTATTTAATTGTATATTAAATAATTAATAATGAAATCAACCTATCTGTAGAGCAACCTTCTCGGTTGCTCTTTATAATTTTTTCTGAATAAATCTTCAAACTATGTACATACTATAAATACACTTGAGTTCTGAACTTCCTTCTTAATGCTTTGCCGGAGAGCAGTTAGCTTTTGCTAGCTGTTCTTTTACATTAATGAAACGCCAATTATAATCGGAGCATCTTTATACTCATTAAATTCTTCTTCTCATTTATGTTTTTTCGCAGTTGAACATATCGCATTTAGTGTGTTTATAAATATCTCAAGAGCTTGTTCTCTAGTTATTTCTGAAGGGAGTCCTTCTTCTTTAACCGGTTCTACACCATCACCTGCAACATATTCTACATATACTTCAATCGCTTTATCCGCATCTCTATGCACTGCAATTAACACATAATATCCATGCTTATTAACTCAAAGTATTTCATATCCGATCCTCCTTGAATAAAATGTAGTGTTTCGTTAATAATAAGACATAGGCTCCATTTGTCACGAATCAACCTTACACTTAGCATCATTTTCTAATATAGGGGCCGAGCAGTTAGCTTTTGCTAGCTGCTTTTTTTACACATTATATAAAAATTTAAATATTAATCTTTATTATGGTGGTGTGTATATGAAGAAGATATTTAAATCCACCTTCATCTTCCTATGTACTTTATTCTATGCTACGGTTATGGGCATATTAATTTATCAATTTATAACCGATGAATATTATGTGCCTCCAGCGAAAGACCCTAAAACAAAGTCTAAAAATCAGTAACATTTATAGACTTAAAAGAAACTATTTGAAAAATTATTCATACATTGTAGTCAGTCCTTTCTTATAAAGTGAGTTCGTCATTTTCGTTATAAAAATGGACTTATATCCTATAACTTTTTCAGAAATCATTCATATTTTATTTTTGAAAAAGTTGCTCTGCCTTTTTATTTATAAAAAAATGAAGTTTCTATTTTGTTTTCTTTTTTTGCATAATATTTTCGATTCTACTCATACTATAGTTGTAACATTACGTTACAGTGTATTGTGGGTATCGTCACTGTTGGACGATAAAGCAGTTAGTTCATTGAGCTAGCTGCTTTATCATTTACTAAGTACAAAATAGCATTTTTATATAAATCTTTTCACCTTTTAATTAGCCAAGCATATATTATTGTGTATGGCACTCCACAGTTCATACGTTCAAACCTTTTAGTCTAGGAGCACACTTATATGTGTGCTCATTTTTTATTTACTTTCAAATAACAATTTTGTTTTCACTGTCCCATTCCTTTAATAAATTACATATACTAAAAGGAATAGTCGTTACAGTACATTCAATTTCGAGCGTCTTTCTCCCAAGGCGCTTTTTATTTTTCTAATGACAGCTCCATGAATCTTAGCAAAACATACAATATTAAAAATTTACTCATGAAAATCTGATTACAACTTTTGGATTTTTCTGTTTTATGAGACCTTTACCTACCTTATTGAGAGCACGTTTTTATATGTGCTCTTTTACTTATTAGTAAATATAGATTCTTCCTTAACTTACTACTGTACATAAACTTTGAATAATACTATAATAAAAGCTGTTCGACTGTGTGCGAATACCTTTTAGGCTAGGAGAAATCCTAGCTTTTTATTTTCCTCCTGAAAAAACTGAATATTTTGTTAACAATATAGGTGGAGGAATTTTTATATACCTATTAATTCCTCCCTTTCTTTAAGGGTTGGACAGTTAACTTTCGTTAGCTGTCCTTTTAAATTTGTAACCTTTTATGTGAAGATGAATAACTTATAAAGAGTATTTTTGATGCACCTTCCTTTATTAGTTTATTCGACTATTCACTCCGGGAAAGAGCGCTGTTCGAAGGCACTTTTTCTTATGCATTCTTTTCTATAATTTTTTATAATCATTACTAATTAAAATTCACATATATTTTAATGAAAACGGGTATTCATTAGTGATTGGAGGCACCAGAATAAAGCGCTCCTTTTTTCACAGGTACAAAATAAAGATTTTATTAAAACTTTACACCTTTTAACTGGACAAGCATATATTATTATATGGAGGCATCCACTCATAGAAATCTACCTTTCTTGTCAAAGAGCATACTTATATGTGTGCTCTTTTTCGTTTGTTGCGAATAAATGCTTTTGTTTGAAATTCATTCACCTTATTGATTCCTTTGCATACATTACAATCACAAGGAATTCTACAGGTTTCCCTAGGCCAGTTACCTTGTATTCCTTGCACACCTTAAGGGAAGAATCCGTTTATAACAAACGGGTTCTTTTATTTTTACTCGTATAATAAGAATTTTGTTTAGTTTTCATTTGATTAATCATATTTAGATTTTATTAACATACCTTAATATTAATCAGGAATTACACTACCCCCCAGTAGATTTGTAGTTCCTGTAATTGAGTCTATGGCTCTGATCAGAACCTGTTTGTTATAAACAACAGGTTCTTTTTGATTCCACTTTACGAATATTCTTTTCCACATTACACATACTATCTACGAGTCAGCTATACTCTTTCAAAACGGAGTTTTACTTCTCGGGCAAAATGGCAGGTGATTTGGCTAATCACCTGCCATTTCCGATTAAAATATCGCTTTTCTTTATTTATCAATAACTGAAGTTACTTAATGTGGTAAAACAATAATCGGATTGGCATCCAGTACCATATTGTTAATGGTTCAAATCGCAGAAAGCACCTTAGGGTGTCTTTTCTTTTGTTTGAAACACAAACTGCCAAAATATTTGTATTTTTATTGATTTACGACTCGTATAAACCAACAAACTTCTTATATACAATTTGTTATCCTAAATGGGTTGACAATATGAACAGTTATAGAAGGATTTTGTTAATGGTAAAAACAGCTTGTGCAAGTATTATTACTGGAATTCTTTTAATATGTTCAACAGGATGTACCTATCAAACTGATTTCATCGCAGCTAAAGCTCAATTGGTAGATGGAACATATACAACAAAAGATATCACAGAAACATTTCCTATAGGAACACCCATAACTACTTACATTCAAACAGCAGAAAAATGAACGTAAAATATCTCACTATTAAAAATAGTATTGATTAAGTGCTCTAAACGTTACTAAACTATAATTCGGTAATTTGTTTGATCTGTCATAAATTATAGTAATTTTGTGGTTTTACAATAAATAATTTTTTTAATATGCTATTCATAAGTACGGTTGGAAAATACTTTAACATTGCAACTTTGAAATATCTCATTATATGACTGTCAGATGAAGAAAAATTCGCCGCTTTGATAGATTTTTTTTGTATTTTTTCAATTTCATATTTTAAGTAAGATTCATAGTTATAGAAGGCTTCTTTGTGAGAAGGGCAATGTATTAACTCTTGAGTCAATTTGTAAGCCCCCAGCATAGATTTCCCACCACCAGTTCCTGACATAAAGGTCATAGCATGAGCCGCATCGCCTAATAATACTATACGTCCATCACTCCATTGTGGTAACTGGACAAGTGTCATTTGATCTTGAAAAATAAGATTTTCGTTATTTATACTTTCAATAACGTCACGTATCCCCCACTCAATGTCTTTGCATAACTCTAATAAGAATTCTTTATTATTTTTATTATGGAACTGTTCTCGATGTTTATTCTTATATATAAACATTCCCCAGATATAAGTATCATCCATCCCGCAATGAATATAACATCCTGGTAACAGTGTCTCTAAAGTTTGATTTTGCTTCAATTTCTCAGGGATAAGAGTAGGCCTTGGTATAGTAAACACAGAAAAACCTATATCCAGCTGTTTCATATATTGTTCTTTCATTAATAAATTACGTGTAACTGAATGAATACCGTCTGCCCCAATGACTAAATCAAAGGACTCCTTCCTTCCATCATGGAAGGTGACCTCAACCTGATCGCTATTTTGATGGAAGGAATGAATTGTTGTATTAAAATTCACATCAATAGAATTTCTTATGGATTCATAAAGAATCTCATGCAATATAAAACGGTGAATACTTATTGAACCACCCTGTTGGATATGAAATTTTCTAAAATCGATTTTGCGCAGTTCTTGTCCCCCTTTATCAACAAATTGTCTCATTTCTACTATGACTCCGTTTTTTTTAACCTGTTCTAATAATCCTAATTTATCAAGAACAAATATCGCATCTCCTCTTAAACTAATTACGGACCCAATCGACCGAAACGAGTGAGCCTTTTCAATAATAGTTGGAGAAAAACCATTAGATAAAAGACAATTTGCTAAAGTTAGTCCCGCAATACCACCACCAGAAATTAATACTTTCATAAAACCCCTCCTGATATTGATAATCATTATCATTCATAAATATAGTATTACAAAAAATGGATTATAACAAGAAGGAACTATATAATTACGGTATTTCTTCCATAGACATTTTCAATGCTGTCAAACAAAAAACGTCATTTAGTTTCAAATCATGTACAAGTGGTTATCATACACAAAAAGTATTAATTGGGTTAACGCTGTAAATAATAATTAATAAAGGAGGTGTAGTGTAATGGCTAGAGATGTTCTTTGTGAGGTAAATAACTGTAAATATTGGAATTCCGGAAACAAGTGCAATGCAGATGCTATTTATGTAATTAGTCATACAGGTAAACAAGCATCAGATAGTAAAGAAACAGATTGTAAAACATTTGTACCAGAAGAATTGTAATTTTTTGATGGATGAAGAAATAGAACATCTAATCCTAGGGTTGAAAATAACAGTACAATCTTGTATAGATAATAATTTATATAATGCTTACGAACTTAAAAAATATCTTGAAAATTAAGACTAGAATAAATAACCCACTTAATTGGAATTGAGTGGGTTATTTATTCTAGTTAATTAAAGAATCATGAAGACATTTTGAAGTTTTTGGATTTAATGTTTGTCACCGTATAAGTACTCTTCCCCCACATTTCTGAACGATATGTACCTGGTGGTAAAACAATGTGCCAGTATTTTTAATTTATACATATATTACTATTTCATTTTATCTGTTTTTGCAACAAATTGAGCTGCTTCTGCACGCGTTACGAATCTATCAGGTTCCCATCCAGATCCTGTACCAATAGAAATCCCTTTATTAATGAGAATATTTACATAGTCCTCACCCCAATGGCCTTTTAAGTCTGAAAATATAAGTTTGCTATTATTGGAATTCACCTTGGTATTAAGATTATATGTTCTTACTAAAATAGTCGCCATTTCGGCTCTCGTAATAGCTGCTTCTGGATTGTATTTTCCTGTTCCATCTCCTATAATAATCCCTTTTTTCTCAACTGCAGCGATGTAAGGTGCAGCCCAGTGATCTTGTGAATCATAAAATGTTGGTTTAGCAGATGAATCTACAGGTAAATCTACAGTTTTTGCAATAATTTTGGCAGCCTGTGCACGTGTTAATTGATCATATGGTGCAAATCTTCCATCTGGATAACCATTTATAATATGCTTATTAACTAAATAATCCACGGATTCTTTGGCCCAATTAGGTACATCTGAAAAAGAGGTTGCTGGAGTTTCTTTCTTAACTACAACATTTTGCATCACTGTTCCATTAAATAATATTGGATAATAGCCACCTGCATCAAAGCTGGTTTCAAATGTAAATTCTTTTTCCCCTGCGGTCTTCCATTTTATGACCCCGTTTGTAACTGTTCCATCTTCTTCTTTCAATTTAATGCTCTTAGGTAGATTCCCCGCTGGATCAAATATTTGTACTTTTTGAGCCTCATTTATATTTCCTTCATTCAAAAAGATTTTTTGCCTTTGGATATTTGCTCGCTTTATATTTTTTAATGGTCGAATATCTGAAATAGCATTTGCATCTAAATTTACATTACTTAAATTCGGTAACATACTTAATATTGAAGAGTGTTTAATTGTTCCAATTTAGATAAAGGACTAATATCATTTATCTCATTATATTTTAAATCTAACTCTTTTAAATTCTTTAATTCGCTAATTGGTTGAATACTGTGGATTGTATTATATCCTAGCGACAATTCTTCTAAATTAGTTAATTGGTTAATACCAGTTATATTACTAATATTATTACTTGATAAAAATAACGATTTTAAAGAAGTTAATGTACATATTGGCCGAATATCCTCTATATTATTTCCTATTAAATCCAACCGTGTTATACTTTTCATCTCGTTTAATGGCGAATAGTCCGAAAGCTTAGTTTCTCTCAAATATAATTCTTCAACTTTTTTTAATTCAGTAAGGTATGCGATTAATACGGGTGCAATCCACATTCGTTGAACTTTCAATTCTCTTTCTTTTAGTTGAAGAAGAATTATAAGAATTAAAATAATAAGACCAGTTGTATTATCCATGTTATACTCTCTTTCTTTTTTAGTATGATTTATTCAATTTCAATTAGAAGTACACTGTGTTAGTTTAAAATTTTATTTTCATCACATACAGTAGATATCATTTTACAATTTTTTTTCGAATTGCCATTACAGCTGCTTGTGTTCGATCTGTTACATCTAATTTTTGAAGAATATTGTGGATATGAGTTTTCACTGTTCCATCAGATACAAAAAGGATTTTAGCTATTTCATGGTTTTGTTTTCCGTAAGCTAATAATTGTAAAACATCAATCTCGCGCTTAGTTAAAGCTTCCTTATATTCAAGTTCTTCATCAGCTAAATTATAATCATTCTCTTGCTTTATAAAATGTGTAAAAGCCTGATTTGCTGTTGTACTGTTATAAATCATTGCCCCTCGATTCATAGCACGTATACTATCTAGCATTTCCTCCGTTTCAGTATCTTTTAATATATACCCCACCGCTCCAGCTCGAATACCATCTAGGACATATTGTTGTACATCAAAAGTGGTCAATAAGACTACTTTTGTGTTCGGTAATATACTCATTATGTTTTTAGTAGCCATAATGCCTGATATGTCAGGCATTTGAATGTCCATAATTACCATATCCGGTACAGTTTCTAAAGCTATTTTAATTGCTTCCTTACCGTCTTTACATTCCCCAACTATCTCCATATCGTCTTGCATTTCAATAATATAACAGAGGCCTTTTCGAACAAATGGCTCATCATCTGCTAGCACAATACGAATCTTTTCCGTCATACTTCTCCTCCATTTTTCTGAATTGGAATAATAGCTTCAACCCGGAGGCCTTTTGGTTCATTTAAAGAAAAGGAACAATTGCCTCCAACAGATTGACAGCGTTTTATCATACCATTGAGCCCAAAGCCATATTTTAATGGCTTATCCCCTGTATATATACCATTATCATCAATTGTGAGTTTTACTACTCCATTTATTTCTGTTACGTTTACAATAACAGAATCTGCATAAGAATGTCGCAGGACATTTGTTAAAGACTCTTGTAGAATACGATACAGAATGGTACTTTCCTCCATCGACCATTCTGTTATACTTCCAGCTTGAATGAACTCAATTTGTAATAAAGAATTCGCTTGAACCTGTGAAATCAAACCTTTTAATGAAGTAAGCCCGAGATCTTTTTCATCACTTGTCCATTCCTTAACAGCTACGCGGATTTCTTCCATTCCTTTTCGTGCCACCTTTAAAAGTTCTTCAACATGATCCTGAGCAGCAGCAGGATTTTTCCTTAACATAATCTTAAGAGCCTGTAATTGAATAATAAGTGAGGTCATTTGGTGTCCAAGCCCATCATGAATCTCTCTTGCTAATTTTGTTCTTTCTGCAAAAGCTGCATATTGCATAGAAAGTACCGTTGTTTCCTGCAGTTCAGCATGTGCTTCATCTAATTCTTTTAGTTGTTTTTGATTTTTTTGATATGCTTCTTTTAGCTTAGATGTACTTCGGATTGAGACATAGAGGCCGATAATAATTAATGTTTCTTGATAAGGAAACGTATTCGCATGTAAAAGTAGAATAATAACTATACCTGTTATAGCAGCTAAAATTTTCGTTACTCGTGTCCACTTTGGTTCTGCTGCAGCAAGAAAACCTATGAGAGGCCATAACGCATAATTTGGAAAACTCGGATGAGAAAAATATAATACACATGAGAGGCTTATTAATATGCTCGCAAATAAAGCGTACCTCCCTGCATTCCACCAAGATTTTGGAGAATACAACATCCATAGATAAATTGAAACAAAAACACTACAGACCCATATTGCAAACGTACCATAAGGTGCAAAACCTTTATAAAAAAACACGCATATTAAGATGCTTCCAATCGCATTTCCTGCATGACTATCAATAATTTTTAAAAATGCTTTTTCCATGTACTTATTCCCTCGCAACCTTATTTTTAGTTTCAATATTCCCTGGTTATAGATGGATATCCGTTTTTTGATATATAGACTGTAAATTTACAACTTCTAATTATAATAGTTCATATTTGAGTAAGATTTCTTTAATGCAGATCATTTAAAATATGAAACAAAAGAATAATGAAGTAGTTATTATATTGTGTTTATTTTTCCTACTTCATTATACAAAGGAAGTTTTAGTTGTATCCCTTAACTCACTTTTTAATTTGCTTTTAGATTTGTTCTATATCTTTGTATTTTTATCACTATTCCAAGAGTACGAATAACTACCATAGCAATCGTAAACAATACGAAAGCAGGAGCTATAACATTAAAATCTAAGTGATTTGATACCATGAAATCTATAAATTGTTGTGGATACCAGTCTTCCGCTATATAAGCTAATACGACACGCCATCCAAGTCCAACAACCCACAAGCATAAATAAGGAATTCCCGCAGTTACGTATGCTTTATTGTCAGAACCATATTCTACTTTTACTGTAAAAAGCATTAATCCCCCCATAATCATGCCGACCACTGTCATTATTATAAGTGCAGTTATATTTGAACCAGAAGTAGGTATCTCCTCAACGAATAAATAAACAGTAATACCACAAAGAATAAATGGTAGTGTAGCTCTCCTAATTGTGAATTCCTTCCTTCCGATTTGTGTTAATAATACAATTGCTAAAAATGCACCAATCATCATCCAAGTTTGAGTATTCAATTTAAAAACCTCCATAAATTCATTGTTTATTTACTTACTGGAGGATTGTATCATCTCTATTATTTTAAAACCTCTATCTGAAAGATGATTTTTTTAATGCCCTATATCTGTAGGTAGAGTTATTAATAATTTTTTTAATAAAAAGTATTAACTTTGTTTTTTTTAGAAATACCCATATTCTTGCCCACATAGTGAGACAGAAATGTGGGTACTAAATGAATAGCGACATTAAAATTCACACCATTCGTACAAGAAACTATAAAATAAATCATGAATAGAAAATTTTATCATAATTAAAACAGGTCAAAAAGTTTATATTCCAATGCTCACTTTTTGACCTGTTTTAATTTTTATGCTTCCTGCATTTTATGTTCTATTTTGTATGTTAAGATACCAGAAATAATTTGTAGTGCTATCGGAACTAATAAAATAGATATTAATACAAAACCTGCTGCTACAATAATAAGTGATGTTATTAAAAGCGAAATTGTCCCAAGAAAAACTATAGATGTTCCAAATACCTTATTATTTATTTTAGATTTATTTAATATCAGAGCCATCGTTCCTATTTGAGCTAGAAGTATTATACCTGTAAATAATGCAGGTCCATATCCAGAAAAAAGGCCCATGATAGCAAATATTCCTCCCAAAACCATCCCCATTATTCCACCTGTTAACTCTAGTGCATGTCCAACTTTCTTTGTCATTTCAAAATACCTACTTTCTAAGATTCTTCAAACTAAATAGTTAATCTAGTTCCAATTTAATTAGTGTAACAGAATCCGTAATAAGTAAGTAGGTTTTTATTTATCTGCAGTAGATACTAACAATTTTCCGGTGTGTAGAATCACTTTCTTAAAATGTGAAAAATCAAAATGTTTACGATTATTATATTTATCAATTGTAAAATTTAACCCAAAGAGAGAAGTTGTAGTTTATACTTTCATGTCTTGTTACCGAGACATGAAAGTATAGTGAAAATTAGTTCTATCATAAAAAGTTCTCCTAAATAACTTTAGGAGAACTTTTTATGAAGCATTATTTTTAATCTGCGTAGGAACCACTTTATTATAATAACCATGCTTTACAACTTGCCTAACATCATCTACTTCAATATCCACCATTTCTGTAATATCTACAACAATTGTGTTTTGCAGAATATTGACTACAAATCCTGTTAATTGTAAATTAGAATTTTTACGATATAAGAATTGAACGTAATCTCCAAGTTTTACTTTTGTGTTATGATCCATTTTGTGTCCCCCTAAATTATCGTTTCGTATTCCATAGTGTCCCCCTATTTTAATTCTTCATACTGGTTGGCAAGTATATAAAATAAAGAACACTTAATCTTATTTTTCCTAGCTCCTGTTACAGCATTGGATTTTCAAATAATTTATAACATATTTTATAATTTATTTGTTTCTCAATATAGAAACAGATGGTAAATATGGGTTTTATATAGAAGTTAAGGAAGAAATATAATATTATAAATCTTAAGAAAGTCTTTGACTTTTTCTCCTTATGAAAAAGATAAGAGCCTCTACGGTCTTATCTTTTTTATTTTGGATTTGTTATACAAAAAAGAGCATCCCTATAACAAGGATGCTGCAACAGGAAAGAACAAACATATAATAATAAAAAGAATTACTTATATTATAATTTGGTAATGAGACAATTCATATTGAGAAAATTCAAAACAAATTGAATATCTTTGTATACTTCATTATAATTGATTACGAGCTGAGTAGTATTCTGTCATCTATTCCTTTTTTAAAGAAGATTGATCTCAATCTTCTTTTTTTTATTTTGTCTCTCGTCCTCGAAAAAAGAAAAAGGTTTCCCAACTAATTGTGGGAATCGCTGTTTTGTAAATCCGTTGTTGCTTACCCTGAACCATCATAAGAACCGTAAATTTATCTGTTGTAAGGATTTAAACAGATGGTACAGTCCCCCATTTTTCCTTTCCATTAGCTTGTCACCAAATAGAAGTATAAACATATAATAAGTATGTGAAAGCTTTTCCACTCATATAACCCTCCCTAAAAAGGGCACTTGTGTATGGTGCTCTTTTAGTACTTATATTTTTTTCAACGTCTAACATATAGAACTAATGAATTGCATTTAGTATTATATAAGTAACCTCAACGTAAACTTTACTATTAATTTTTTCCTAAAAGGGCCTACCCTCGCAACAGGCCCTTTTTAAAATGAGTTTTTAGAACATGTTTCGTATCTCAAGTAGCTTACATATAATGTAATGTACTCTTTACCAGCAAGAGTAATCTCGTTTTTCAGGAGTACTTAAAAAGAAGTGCTCCTTTTATTCACTTTATCTGCTAAGATACATACAATAGTTATAGTCACCTCAGTATTAGCCAAAGGGCACCCTTCGGGGGGCTCTTTATTTTTTTACGGGTACTACCCTTTTTCATGAAACTAGCCATTGTATGTAAGTTGTTCCTAATTCGTCATAATTTACATATATTAAAGTGAGTAGTCGTTACTGTAGATTCACCTGTAGAGCGTCTTCCTCTCAAGGCGCTCTACATATTTATCGTTAAATACTATGCACATTTTATAGAAAATAAGCATATATTTACATAGACAAGACATAGCTTTTTATTATGCATGCACAAAAATTGTGTATGCTTTTTTCGCATATATAATAAAAATTCATATTGGAATTGCACACGCACTACAAATATACATACGATATATTGCTACCAGATACTCACTTTTTACTATGCGTTTTGGTCAAAGATCGCTTTCCCAGGCTATCTTTACTATTTGAATACGGATATTATTTTTAAAACATATTTACCCAAAGGTCTAATATACTTTTAAAGGTATTCTTATTAGAGATATGAAGTGCTCTGGTTAAGCACTCCAATTTTTATGCTTACAAAATAACTTCTCTGAAAATGCTTTTGCCCTGCTGTGATGGAAAACGTCAAGAACCTTTTTAATATCGCACTGTTATTGGCGTTCCTTTTGACTCATAGTTTTGCAATGTTTCCTAAATTGTATCGACTCTCTATCATATAGTGCACGGGCATTTTGATTGTAGATACCCATCTTGGATAGATAAAGGATTGGAATCCTACTTTCCAATTTAATTTTTTGTCCGTAAGTATCTCTAAGACGGTATTATACCTTGCTTAATCATAAGACACACTTCCTTTTCAAGCAAAGATACCTGTGATACTTGCATCATTTGATTTAAGGTATTCTCTTTTCCTTATGTTTTTAAGAATTAATTGAGATGGTTCTTTTAAAAATAATAAACGCCCTAGAATAAAAAATATCCCTTTGGAGGAACAAATCTAAAGGGATAAAATCATAACTTTTTTAGAAATATCTCGATTTTATTTTAAACAGCTCATCTTTTTTATATGTATCGTAACTTTATGTCAAATCCACACTAGCAAATATATATTATGAATTATTTCTCTCCATGCTTCTTATATAAAGAAAAGGCACTCTAGGGTGCCTTTCTCCGACTTGAACCACCATACTTTTAATAATATCGCTTTTAAACATCACAAATATATCTTTAATCTTTTATATATCATTTTAACATATTTATACATAAGTGATATTGATAAAAAGTAAATATACATTAAGTTTGTTCTTATATTTTTAATTTATTGTATTTTTGTAGGGATTTTTAGGAATGTACCACTTGTATTTACGTTAAGGTGTTTTAACCCATATTTATAAGAGTCTTAAGAGGTTACGTGTTATGTCTAGTAATTTCAATATGAACTATAATTATTACGAAAGGAGTGTTGAAATCTTAGAATTATTGAGTAGTTCCATTCGTTTATTAATTGTGGGTGAATTGATTATAAGTGGCACTTTGACAATTTCTCATTTAAGTGCTGCAATACATATTTCAGAAAATGAAATTTTACAACACGTGCAAAAACTTACTAAGGGTAAGGTTATCACTAGTGAACGTAAAGGTACACGGATTTATTGTAGAATAGGGGATCAAAAAGTTATTGATATCATCAACTTATTACTAATATCCCGTTAGTTTTTACTAGAGAGCTTTAAAAAAGTTTGCAGTGGAACACTGAGAAGCTCTTTTGGCAAGGGTAATCTTGTACGCAGGGACCGAATGGCTTAGTTTTCACACTCTATTTTCTTACTGCAACCTTCATACGGTTGAGCAAGAAGAATTATTTCGGTAAATCCGTTCTATTCATATTATTGATTAGATATTATGAATTATTTTCTTATTTATTAGTTTAAATACTTATTCCAATTAATTTACCGTGTACATCTAAACGAACATATACTTCCATTTTTAAAAGATGAACATTGTATAAACGTTCTTTATATGTCGATATGTCAAAGTGTTCCCCATTTAATTCACACTCTAGAATGATCATATCTCTATGTTCTCTCCAATTTACTAATTTAGCAGCTGTAATCATGTATAATCCTCCTCTAAATTATCCTATGAAAAACAATAGAGACAAGTGTGAGAAATGAGTTTATAAAAAGAAAAGACAGTCTTGCTTCAACCTGAACAATCTTAATTAAAACACTGTGTATCATATGGCTAATCCAACATTAAACCGTTAAAATATGTTCAGGAAGTGTTTTATATATGTTCCAAAAATCCTCATCTTCTATAACAAAAAAGCTTTCATTGTTCCCTTTATAATCTGACCTTGTTAATACTAAAAAATCAGATATAGAATTCTAGCTATGGATTCTCCTATTTGTACATATAAAATTCTTTATATCGTTCGAAATTCGATTTTTTGGTTTGTGTTGATATTGCGGATGATTTTAATGATTTAGATGCTGCTACTTGCTTTGGCATTTGCAATACGTCACGTTTCTTGAGCTCTCTATACAAACTACTCACATTGCACCTCAGTTTTTTTTGCAATAGTTGGATATTCTTCTCCTTGATTAAATAATTGCACTGCCTTTTTACATTTTATATCCCATGTTGTTTCTGTCGTTTGAAACTGTTGAGTTTGTTTTTTAGCTATATTTTTTTCTGATTTGATATACTGTCTTTCTATTTTACACCGTTCGGCACTATACTGTTCTACTTCTACTTGAAGCTCACAACGCTCCTCCTGTAAACGTACCATTTGTACTTTTTTCGCAATTTCTCTCATGCTGATCTCACCTCATTTCGTTTAATGAATTCTACCAGTATTTGAATTCCTCTGTGTTATTTGTACAGAATTTTCTGTTTTCAATTCTGTACAAATGTTAATGATATGATAAAATAATAAATGAAAAAGAGTATAGATTTAAAAGAAGCCAATTAGATTAAATATTGGCTTTCTTCTTGTTAACAGCTACAACAAAACGCTCTTTAAATTTTTATTAGCTGTGAGTTTTAAAGAAAAACTAAATCGGTTCTTTCTTCACATAATTGTAAACTATAGTAAATTTCTGGTTTAAACACAGAATATTCCGCACTCAATATACATCGACCAACTTTCAATGTAATACAAACCTTGGATCAATAAAAGATTCAAGGTAAATACGCCTTTGTTTTCTATAATTATCTAATCAGCTAATTTTTCAATTGTAGGCATAACAGCAATTGGTGGTAATGATGCAGTCCAACCAACTGCATATACATTTAATTTTTCACCTAATTTGTATTGTTCGGCATTGGAAATAGGAACTCTTAAGATCTTATTGTGAGAAACTAACTCCCACCAATCATTTTGGTAAGCGAGTGCTTCATCTTTTGTAGAAGTGGCAGCAACTACCAAATAATTGTTGTCTAGCGAGATAACATATCCAGTAAAAAGCTCTTGTTCTTGTTTTTGAATAGAATGAACAGGTTTGCTACTTACATAATTCTGATTAGAATCTGCAAAAACTGGTGATAATCCGAAAGTAAATCCACATCCTAAAGTTAAAGCTGTTACACTCGTTACTAATCTTTGTTTTTTGGTAAACATAATATAAATCCCCCTTTTATTTTATCCCTACACTCCCCACATTCTATTTACATATAAATAAAGTCTTTTAATATTGAGATATTTAACAAAGTTGTAACAATATTGCTATTAATGGTAATATTACCTATTAACAGAAGTTATTTTATGCTATAATTCACTAGGTGAACTATTATTGTTCCATTCATCACTTGATGAATGTATGCCCTTCCTTAATTGTAAATATGTTTGATTTTATTGGTAAAGAGGGAAGATATCCCTCTTCTTTTTTTGATATGGTGACCCCAATTAGGCTATTTTTACTTTACACATAAATCTAAAGATATTGTTATGAGATTTGCTAGTTTCTTTGGTGTGCAAACGAGATCAAGATATCGTAAGGAAAAAGGGTATACAGAATGGTACTGTATTTTTAGAAGTGATCATGATTTTGTATTGAAAATTAAGGAACTTGGTTGGAATCCGATTAAAGAAAAATCCAGACCTTTCCCTAACGGCGAATTTAATAAAGAAATATTTGTGAAGACTTATATTTTAATGAGGCATGATCTTGGAACAATGAAAGAGAAACGAAAAAACAACAAGATTTATGTTAGACCTCGTTTACGTATTCATGGATCTACAGATATCTTGGAACATTTAAATGAGTTTTTGTTTGAGGAACTAGGGATAAAAAAGAAGAAGTTACAGACTGACAAGAAAATATCAAAAGCGAAAACATTATATTTTCAATCATACAAAGATATTGAGAGTATTTTGAAATATATAGGAGCTCCAGAAACATTAGAAATGTTGTATTCGTTTGATTTAGGTTTTCATGATGTTGAAGAATTTGAGAAGATTCATCTAAGGAAATAAGCATCTTAATTTATATTGGTGAGTTTGTACTAGTATGGTAGAATATAGTTAACTGTATATTGTGAGGGTGGTTGGTTATTAGCTTCTTTCCATTTTTGAATGGGAGGAGGTGATAGCCATGGAATTCATTGTAGAACTTTTGAAGGAAATTGCAAAAGCAATTGTGCGTGAAATATCGGCACATTTGTTTAAGAAACAATTTTTGAATGAAGACAATGAAAAATCCACCCTCGACCGTGGGAAGTTGATTGGGTGGATTTTTAAAAAGAAAAATTAATCTAACTAACTAACCATCTTCGCGGTAGCAGTTACTTGAAGAGATGTTAGCGCATCTCTTCTTTTATTATATACATACTGTATTACTTTAATACTAATACAGTAATTATATCAAATGCACATAAAAAATCAATGCGTACGTAATGGATATAATGGACAAAAGAAAAGACATCTAAAGTAATTTGGCCCCGACTTAAATTATTTGTTTTAAATCTATTTTTTAGTTGGTTAATTTGAGTTTGGTGGACAATTTTTTTTAGAAAATTCATTTTTAATTTGTAGAGTCCCTATAATTGTATAAATATCACAATCTCTTTGAGGTTCACATGTTTTTCCGTTGTTTATATTGTTTGCCATAACAGTTTTTTTAGTAGCTCCCATGCTACTTAATGTAATGATACCGCATTTTTTAAGATTAGGGATGTCTTTGGATTCAAAAGGTTGTGTGCTGCATCCTATTGTATGATCTACACAAAGATTCCCTTGGCAGCATACCGCTACTATTTTATCTTCAATTTCTATGCATGCATCACATGTATTATCTTTTAAGTCTACTTTACCACCACATAAAGAATTGTCTTTATGTGGTGTGATTTCTGCTGATAGGTAATAGGGAATACACCCAACAATTTTTATTGAGTTTAATGTTATATCAACCGGTCCGCAGTCAGAGTTACAACAGATAGTTTGTGTACTAGCGACAACATGTAGGCAAGAAGTGTCATATACGAACTTTAAAGTAGATGGGTTAATTGTTGAATTTTTAGGTAGTTTCAAATCGCAGCAAAACTGTATAGGGTCATTTGTAGTTTGTGTAGATAGGTTTTTGGGAAGGGTTATTTGGCATCCATTAAGGTTGCTTACTGGAGCATTATTCTCTTTATATGGTGAATTTGCATTATTTCCATACTGAGGATAAAATGTGGGATTTATATTACAGCACCCTCTAGCATCATTAGTTGAAATTACATCATTTTCTTGACTGTATTGTTCTTGAATATTTTATATTTCTAAATTATTAGACATGTAAACACTCCCTTTTTTTACTATACGTCAAGAGCATATTAATCAAAAAATATCGAAATGTAGTTTTGTACTACTGATTTTAGGCTAATTTAATATAAAAATAGGCAAATAAAACACAAAAAGCCCACTATTTAAGTGTGGGCAAAATAACGTATAGATAGCGAGCGTTTTTTTATATAAGGCTCTAAAAACAGCCATTTATAACATTATGTGAATAAATTGGATAGTGAGCCTGGTTAACAAAAAAATAAAGAAAAGACACCCTAAGGTGCCTTCCTTCGACTTGAACCACTTTAATTTTAATAACATCACTTTTAAAACCACAAATATATCTTTAATCTTTCATATGTAATTTTATCATATTTTTCAGTAAATTCAACAAAATAAAAGCACTCTTTCGAGTGCTCAATTACTATTCCAGCTTCAAAGTGATTTCTTTCCCTGTCATGCCACCACGAGCTTTTAACACTAATCCTTGAACGTCTTTTGGTACATCGAATATTATTTTACCAGTTTGAGATAAACCAGGATTTAATTTTTCTAATAGGGGTCACCATACATGCCCATCAACTTAAGAACGAAAACAAAATGAACTTTCGTTCAAACAAACTAAAAAACACGTAATGTACTTTTGGTATTGAAAAGTACACACACCAAATAAACTCTAACGAGTTTCATTTTAAAAATTATGCAGCTTTCTTTTGTTTTCCAAACCCATTATACTCATAGACAACACCCATAATATCAAAGATAGTTTTCTTCTCATATCGATGAGATTTCCGTCCATTCTTCTGTAGGAGGTCGAACAAACGGATTAAAATCTTTGTTAGATTTTGGGTGTTTCTCTGTATCGCTTGATATAACAGCGATACATGATCTTGAATCATCCCAATGGCTTTATATTCACTTAATTCTCTTTTGTTCTTTTGCAAAAGAAGTTTACGCATCTTAAACATCGTAGAAGAACAGATAAAGATGGCAATAAGTCTTCCATACACATGACATTCTAATCGCTCTTTTTTGATAGTTTGCCAATGATGAATTTGAAATAAGGATTTCCACGTTTTAAAAATAATTTCTATTTGCCAGCGAAGGGAGTAAAAGTCATGTATTTGTTCCATCGGAACAACTCCTTCAGGCGTATTTGAGACATATATGTTGATACCCGTTAATCGTTTACTCTTTTCTGAAAATGTAATACCCTTTTTACTTTCAGTGTAACTTTGTTTTTTTCTACGTTCCTGTATCTGTTTGTCTGTTAAACGATAGATAATTACACGTGTGAATAGTTTTTGATTCTTTCCAATGTAAGCTTCTTTTATTTCGTATGTTTGACCGGGTTTTAAATTGTTCATAATATGTTCTAAATCAACTTGGATATACTGTGATTGCTTTTTTACGGTTCCGTTTCGAAAGTATTCTGGAAACGGATTTTTTACATACACGGTATGGTTTAATTTTAATCTGGATATATAATAAGCACCTCGTTGATCCATTTGATCTAAGTCTTCTAATGAAAAATAACCTAAATCACGGATACATAAATCGCTTGGACGTAATGTGTCTAAGCATTCTGTTCCAAAGGTCTTATCATTATTTTTTCCTGGACCTATCTGAAAGTTTAGAAACTGTCCGCTATGTAAGTCATATTCTAATTGAATCTTGATACCCGCTGTTTGTGCACAACCACCTGATCCAGGATATACATGGGCTAAATGTTTTGGTACTTGGAAAATCGTCGCATCTAAAATACGAATTCGTTGAAAATACGTGAGCGCCGCGCTTGAAATGGCCGATGTTTCACAGATTTTACTTTTCCATAATGCCGAAAAAATATATTTCAAAAATTCAACCGCTTTTTTATCAAAGCGTTTATTGAGTCCTTCTGGACTCATAAGAGTGCCTGTGGCCGCATGTAATTGACTGCATAGTCGAACAAGCGAGTCACTCGCTGTACGTTGACTTACCCAAATACATATGGTAGCTAATTCATTTCCAGAAAACTTTCGTTTTCTTTTTACAAAACCTAATTCTTTTGCGAGTTCTTCCAAAAGAGAAGGGGTTAAATGACGATACAGTTCTTCAGAAAATAGTTGTAATTCATCTTGAATCGAAAGATTCATAAAAAATGTCACCCTTTCTAGCTAGCTTTTTAGAAAGAATAACGTTTTTTGTCACTTGGGGGTAGTGAAAATTCTTAAGTTGATGGGCATGGGGTCACCATATCATTTTAAGAAAATTGTACGCTAAGAGATTTATAAAGGTCGTTGATACTTTATAAACGTTTATAAATATTTCGTTACATGTTTATAAACATGACAAGCCTTGATTTCATAAGGATTAAAGTTTCGTCCTTAAAGGTATACCTTTACAAACTACGAGAACTTTTCCCATTAGTGAAAGTAATATTCCAGTTGACATTTTAGAAAACATCGAATTTCCAGTGCCAAATAGTCCTTATTTAACTGAAAAATAGTCTTAGCGTACAGAAAACGCCTTAAATGTGTCTAAATTGTGACATAACGTACAATTTTCTTTTTTTGATATGGTGACCTCTTATAAATAAACCCTTATGTTATATAAAAATTAATGATATCAAATAACCCTAGAAATAGATTCTTTTATTATTAGAGATAGAACCTCAGAATAAAAAAGACACCCTAAGGTGCCTTCCTCTAATTTAAAACCTTTATTAAGTATAAGTGGTATAGAGCGTAAAATTCGTCTTATTATCAAAAATAATACCATTTCCGGTGAATTTTAATAAAAAAATCCACGCTAAACTAGACTCATATACTCACACCATCCTTTCTAGACGAGCATAAGATGTACTAACGAACGAAAGGGGGTCCATATTATGGGGTTTGGTTTTGGTGGAGGCTGCGACTTTAACAGATGTAATAGTCATAGAGAACAGCCTAGAAGAGAAGAAAATCGAAATAACAACAATAACGGTAGCCCAGAATTATTACAATTTTTAAGAACATTAACTCCTGGAACTTGTCTTGTTATTCAGTACGATTGTCAGCCGCCTACAAGTGCAACATTCCAAGGGTTCCAAGGTAACAATGTAATAATCCTTTCAGATTTTGATTGTTTCCCTGGATTAGCACGTATTGCCATCAATAAAATTAACGTAGTTTCTGTAAATTCTCCTGATTGCAGCCGTTTCTGCTGTAAACGTAAAAAATGCGATCATCATCACAGTTCTTGTGATGAATATGAAATCTAAAAGTTAATAAATCAGAAAACAAATTCTTTTAATTTATAAGCTTACTTTTGCAAGAAAAACACCTATTAATAAAAATAGGTGTTTTTCATTTGTATTTTTTATTAAAATAAACAATAATAACAAACCAATTATTAATTAAAACATACAATAATGTAAGGGACAGCATCCAAGCGTTCCAAACACCCATGCCAAGAAATAAAACTACAAACTATTTCTTGGCCCCTTTTACATAAAAATAAAATGAATTTTTTCCAAAATGTACAAGCTTATTTACGCACTATTCATAAGATAATATTAAGGATTTATTAATCCTTAAACTCCACCAATAGCTACACCTATAATTTACCCGCGGCATGAAAGTAAAACAGAGTGATATATGAAGTGACCCCTAAAAGTTAGACACGGTTATTTCATTAGGCAGCTTGATAAAAGTGAGTCCGGTATTGTACCGGGCTCATTTTTAATTTTGCCTTAATCCGTTTCGTATTATAATAATCTATATATTTTTCTAATTCTATTTTAAAGTGCTCTACATTTTCAAATTCTTTTATGTAGAGGAACTCCGACTTCATAATCCCAAAGAAATTTTCTATTACTGCGTTGTCGTAACAGTTGCCTTTTCGAGACATACTCTGGACGATAGCTCTTGATTCAAGTGTCCGGACGTACTGTCTCATTTGATAATGCCATCCTTGATCCGAATACATCAGTAGCTGGTGGGTTTCAGGTAAACGTTCCAATGCTTTCTCTAACATGTCTGAAACAAGCGAATACGTCGGTCTAGAACCAATTGTATAGGTAATAATTTCACCATTATACAAATCTAATACAGGTGATACATACAGTTTTTCTCCAAATAATTTAAACTCTGTGATGTCTGTTACCCACTTTTGATTCGGTGCATCTGTATGAAAATTACGCTCTAAAATATTAGGTGCAATTTTGCCGACTTTTCCTTTATAGGATTTATATTTCTTCATACGCACAACACACTTTAACCCAAGCACTTTCATAATGCGCTGTACCTTCTTGTGGTTCACTTTCTGGCCACGATTCGTTAATTCATCACGAATGCGACGGTAACCATAACGACCTTCATTTTCCTCATAAATCGCTTTAATCTCAGCTTTTAAATCGGCATCTACATCTGGACGATTCATTTTCTTTACTAAATCATAATACGTGCTTCGAGGAATAGTAGCTAGCTCCACGAGTGCCTTCACCGAATATTTATGCCTTAATTCATAGACTACTTGCGCTTTGTCTTGTTTTGTGATTTTTCCTTGTTTTGAACTAAGGCATTTAACTTTTTTAAGTACTCATTTTCCATCTCAAGCTGTTTAATGCGTGCTTCAAGTGCTTCGACAGATCCTTCAGCTAAAGGTTGTTTTACTTGTTTATTTGAATCTTTTTTCATGGATGGACGCCCCTTTTTCTTAGATTGAAGGGCATCAATTCCTTGTGTTTCGAGCTGTTTTTTCCAAACAGAAATCGTTGAAGGGGCAGGAATATTAAAGATAGCTGCCGTCTCAAATAAGGACATACCGTTTTCAATCATAAAGTTTAGTACGTCTAGTTTAAATTGTTGTGTGTAATTTGTACATCGTTTTAGAAAAGCTTCCAGACCATTCTGTTTATATTGGTTTACCCAATTCAAAATGATTGTGTCACTTATACCGAGCGATCTACCCACTTCTCGATAACTTTCATTTCCGTTCAAATAACGTAGAACGATTTGTATTTTTTCATCAGCTGTAAATTTAGCCATAGAAAAACTGCACCTCCAATTGTTAGATTGTGTCTAACAATTGGGGTGCAGTTCAATATATCACTCTGTTTTACTTTCATATTATAATTTTCTAAATTTAAAATTTCTATAATTCTTCCTCTCAATATTAAGAGCAAAATAAATCTAGCTACATATATTTCTTACTTCTCCTTTAGATCCATTTTTTATATAATCTCGATATTTATATACAATGAATAGAATATTTATCCAATCGCTTGTTCTAAACTTGCATATATTATTGGTAAAATCATTTAATGTTACAAAGGAGTTATGCTAATGGAAACTACCAATGGTAAATCTTATGTAAATACTAACGAAGGAGTATTTAATTCTATATAATTACAAGAAGCTATTGATCAGACTTTTTGAATACCTGTATTTTTAAGCACAGTAAATACTTTAAATCAATTACAACAACAATTTTTGGATCGGATCATCTTAGAAATTGAACAAGCTCTTTTATTCCCTCGTACTATACCACGAAGTGATCAATACCCGGAATCCCCATTGATAAGTATACGACAAATGATATTATCCAGCTATGGTTTAATAGCAATAAACTTCCAAAGATTTTTCGTCCAAGGAGTTAAAACAAACGTAGGAGCATTTCAACCTGTAGAACTATTTTGGGAAGGAACTACTTTTTCACAAATCGAACCTTCCAGGGGTTATCAATATGGACTTCCCTTATTATTGATACGAGAGATAGGAACTGATAATAACAGAGGTATTTGGCAATTAGGAAATGCTCCATTCTTAATTTTAAATTGGAATTCTGAAACTCAATCCATAGATTCAATTTTTAACAGTGTCTCATGGAAACAATTCTTTAATAATTGGACAGATCATGTAAGAAACGGTTATTACCTTCAGACAGAACCAAAATTTAAATACTAATCTAATTTTATAAAAAGCTTTTCATTAATATACTAAGTAATACAGTTAACAATCCACCTATGATTAAACGCAACACCCACGTAGTATTAGCACTTATTTTTTCTAGTTGTTTATTGATAGTTAAAATCTCCTTTTCATTTACCAATACCCTTGATTCTAAAACTCTTATATCATGTTGTATCTCTTTTTGATCTAATTTTAATTGTTGTATCTTATCATTTAATTCACGAAGTTCTTCTATACATAGTCCCCCTTCTCTAAGCTTGTCTTATATCACTGTAAATAAAAAGTTACTTAATATTTATATGCTGCTTAAATTATTGAGTATAGATTTTCTTCTTACTTTCCACTTTTAATCAAAACTATATTTTTAATGCTCATAGGCATTGGATATTTGATTTACAGATTTTCCGAATGGGAAAGCCCACTCACTCCCTTTAAGGCGGGAGTGAGGTCAAATGCGATATACAACTAAAACACAGAAGGTATGTTCTGTATGTCGAACATTTGAAATGATTTAATTTTCATAATAGACAAGTAAACTTCCTAAAACAACCTTTTTCTCTGAAAACAGAATATAAGGTTGGTGTAACAAATTCTTCTACTTCGTAAAATGTATTGAGCCGTCAAGCACAAGATGCTAAAACACATTTGAGAACTCATAATCTGACTTGTTTGGTAATAGAACATGTGCCATATCTGCTATATGCACTGGATACAGAGTGATGATGGTACACCGCATTTTTACACATCAATGATACTAGAAATAGACTTTGCCTTTATTAGTAAGAATCCCACTGATGTTAGTCAGTTTGTAGTTTTAGCCGAAGGGGGCAAATTATAACTTATACAGTAAATTTTTGTATAGGAGATTATTTTTAGTTTGCCCCCCTTTATATCCTCATTTTATATAATAAAATATACATTCCAAGTTATGTACATAAAGGTTTTGGATGTAAATAAAAAATAAGGAGTCCTCATAGGCTCCTTATTTTTTACAAACAACATTGTTTCATTAAATATACATTTTAATACCTAAAAACAAAAATAATTATTTATCAACATTTTCAAAATCTTATTAATTTTAATAAGGGAGTTTTCACATTCGTCAGAACCTATATTTTATATTATTTAATTTGAATAAAAAATCCACGCTAAACTAGACTCATATACTCACACCATCCTTTCTAGACGAGCATAAGATGTACTAACGAACGAAAGGGGGTCATATTATGGGGTTTGGTTTTGGTGGAGGCTGCGACTTTAACAGATGTAATAGTCATAGAGATCAGCCTAGAAGAGAAGAAAATCGAAATAACAACAATAACGGTAGCCCAGAATTATTACAATTTTTAAGAACATTAACTCCTGGAACTTGTCTTGTTATTCAGTACGATTGTCAGCCGCCTACAAGTGCAACATTCCAAGGGTTCCAAGGTAACAATGTAATAATCCTTTCAGATTTTGATTGTTTCCCTGGATTAGCACGTATTGCCATCAATAAAATTAACGTAGTTTCTGTAAATTCTCCTGATTGCAGCCGTTTCTGCTGTAAACGCAAAAAATGTAGAGATTGCGATCATCACCACAGTCTTTGTGATGATGAATATGAATTCTAAAAATTAAAAAATCAGAAAACAAATTCTTTTAATTTATAAGCTTACTTTTGCAAGAAAAACACCTATTAATAAAAATAGGTGTTTTTCATTTGTATTTTTTATTAAAATAAACAATAATAACAAACCAATTATTAATTAAAACATACAATAATGTAAGGGACAGCATCCAAGCGTTCCAAACACCCGTGCCAAGAGATAAAACTACGAACTATCTCTTGGCACTTTTTATATAAAATTAAAATAATTTTTTCAAATTGTACAAGCTTATTTACAAACTATTCATAAGATAATAGCTACACCTATAATTTACTTTCATGTAACCTCTAAATATATTTTTTGATATGTTATCAATCCTTCTTTATAAATATTGTTTCAAATTGTATTTTAGCAGTCTGTTTCTTTTTTATTTCTTCATACATTTGACTGACAGAGAAATCTTGAATTACATACAACATACCTTAATTAATATTCATTTATTTTTTTAACTTCAAAAAATTCACCTTTAAATTATACAAGCATATAGTATTGTATGGAGATTCCCCGCTCATAGGAATCTACCTTTCTATTTAAAAGCACACTAATAAGTGTGCTCTTTTTTATTTACCATAAAAAGAGAAATTTGATCACATTCCCATAAACATAAAAAATAGAAAATACAAATTTATAAATTTATTTATTGATTAAAAATAGGTGTTTTTCTTTATTAAAATAAACAATAATAACAAACCTTTTCTTCGTACAAACATATAATACTGTAAGGAACAGCATCCAAATGTTCCAAACACCCATGCCAAGAAATAAAACTACAAGCTATTTCTTGGCCCCTTTTACATAAAAAAACAGAACTAATGTTTAAAATATACAAGCTGTTTCATACATTACAAAAATTAATTAATAGAGAACCTAAAAAACATCCCTCTCTTTCTTAATACTATTTATGCTGTATTTTTCATTCTACGATTCATTCATCTATTCCCTTCCCTGGTCAAAAGTTATGAGACAAGGAGGAATCACATTAGAATTAATAAAAATATAATATATTAGACCAATTTTTGATCTACATAAAAAATTCATATAAAACTAGACTTATATCCCCTCACAATCCCTTTCAGACGAGCATAGGATATATTAACGAACGAAAGGGGGTCATATTATGGGGTTTGGTTTTGGTGGAGGTTGTGACTTTAACAGATGTAATAGTCATAGAGATCAGCCTAGAAGAGAAGAAAATCAAAATAATAACAACAACGGTAACCCAGAATTGTTACAATTTTTAAGAGCATTAACTCCTGGAACTTGTCTTGTTATTCAGTACGATTGTCAGCCGCCTACAAGTGCAACATTCCAAGGGTTCCAAGGTAACAATGTAATAATCCTTTCAGATTTTGATTGTTTCCCTGGATTAGCACGTATTGCCATCAATAAAATTAACGTAGTCTCTGTAAATTCTCCTGATTGTAATAATTTCTGTTGCAAACGTAAACACTGTAGAGACTGTGATCATGATTATGAAGTTTAGAAGAATAAAATTAAAATAATGAAATACCTTTCTTTTAATTTATAAGATACTTTTGTAAGAAAACACCTATTAATGAAAATAGGTGTTTTTCTTTTCCATTCCATTTAAATTGGTACTAACGTTGCTAATTTAACAATTACATGTGTTCCAGGACTAGACCAATCACGTGGATCTTGTGTCAAAGACCAAAGTACAATTTAATACTTACTTTTCTTGGCCAGAGTTAATACAGTTTCATTTACATAACCACCAGGTGGTCTAAAAAGAACAGCCCCTTTCATGTATTTACTGATTTGGGTACAGAATTCGCATCAGAAACAGATGTTAACGCGGTGAAAAAAGCAAATGCTCAATCTACAGCTCATAAATTAAACCGATCTAATAATCAACATTAATTTAAAAACACTTCTTTATGATTAGAGAAGTGTTTTTAGATGCAAATCAATACAGTTTGAATATTTCGAGTTTTTATTCTTTGTGGGTTAACATTATATGTAAAGAGACACAACTCCTTGCAAAAGTTAATATGCAATTATTACACACGAAAACGATTCCTTTATAGAGGAATTGTTTTTTGTGTGTAATACTAAATAATTATATTGGCGATGTGAAAAATATTTAGTATAATTACGATTGTATGACTAAGGCGATGGAGTTCGCCATAACCGCTATTTAATTAGCTAATGACTCCTACCAATGAACAAGATCACTCTTGTCTATTGGTAGGAGTCTATTTTTTTGGACAAAATATAAAAAGAGGTGAAAAAATGGCATATATTATCGTTGGGATTTTTGGAATATTAGGTGCGCTCTCTCGCTATCAATTTGGTTTAATAATTGATAGGTATTGGCATCAATCATTCCCTTTAGCCACATTATTAATTAACTTGATTGGATGTTGTTTATTGGGATGGCTTACAACCTATATTTCCCGTTTGAAAATTCTAAGAAAAGAGATTGTTACTGGCATTGGAACAGGATTTTTAGGGGCATTCACAACTTTTTCTACATTTAGCGTAGAAACGATAAAGTTAGTCAATCATTCGGAGTGGATTCAAGCGCTGCTGTATGTATGCATCAGTATGTTAGGTGGTTTACTTATGTCTGGAATGGGCTATAAACTAGGAGAAATTCAATTTATGAGGTATGAGATGAAACAAAACGTTTTACAAGCCAAAGGAGGAACAGAGTCATGACAGAGTATCATGCTTTATTGGTTGCCATTGGTGGGTTTTGTGGAGCAATTACTCGTTTTGGTATCAGCAATTGGTTTAAGAAAAGAAATAAAACCTCCTTTCCAATGGCTACATTTATCATTAATATAACAGGGGCTTTTTTATTAGGATATATAGTAGGAACAGGTTTGGATAAAAGTTGGCAACTGTTGGTGGGGACAGGATTTATGGGGGCCTATACAACTTTTTCTACATTCAAGCTGGAAGCTATTCAGCTTGGTACAAATAAAAAGTGGTTTCATTTCGTTCTCTATTTGGGAGCCACTTATACTATAGGTCTATTTTTTGCTTTTGTAGGAATGTATGTAGGAAAATTATAAACCTATAAATAAAACCAGCTGATAAAATCAGCTGGTTTTATTTATAATTCAGTTTTTGACTTCATAAGGTATGATACCAATATTTCCATGTCCAGAACCTGATATTCGTATGTGATAGCCCTCTCCTTTAGGTGCTCGTAATTTTATAAAAAAGCTTTCATTCGGATTATGGCTCCCCTTTACTTCAACTGAATCAAATACTTCATCGGATAAAAACTTCTTTTTTACTAGTTCATACTTAATTGTATGTTTTTCAGAATAAAGCGATTGAGAACCTTTGATACCAATTCCTTGATTTTCTACTGAAATATTAGGAATGTATGTAAATGGGATGTCTACACCTGTATGCCAATCATAGGAACTCTTTGCAATACTTACTGTGCATGCTATAAAGATACTCAATATCGCCAGAGCGAAAATACACACTTGTTTTTTTATCATGCTTCATCTTCTCCTTCAATCAAAGTACATGGCTTTCATTGAAAGAAATTTCTCTTTATTTATTTTGAAAAGGGTGTTGAAAATGGTTTAATCCCAATTCTTCCTCAATACGTAAAAATTGATTATATTTAGAAACACGTTCTGTACGTGCAACAGCTCCTGTTTTAATTTGACCTACCATCATCCCCACTGCGAAATCTGAAATAAATGTATCTTCTGTTTCGCCTGATCGATGTGAAATCATAGTTTGATACCCAGCTTTTCTCGCTATTTGAATGGTTTGTATCGTTTCCGTAACAGTACCAATTTGATTCAATTTAATGAGAATAGCATTACCAATATTCTTTTCAATTCCTTGTTTGAATATTGATGAATTTGTTACAAAAATATCGTCCCCCACGATTTGAATTGTATATCCTAATTTTGTTGTGAGTTCATTCCAGGAGTCCCAATCGTTTTCTGACAGGCCATCTTCAATTGAAATGATAGGATATTTTTGTACGAGCTGTTCATAATAAGAAACCATCTCAACACTAGATAAAGTCTTACCCTCAAAGTGATATTTCCCTTCTCTATAAAATTCACTAGCGGCCGGATCTAAAGCAATTGCAATATCTTTTCCAGATTGATACCCCGCGTCGTTCATAGCCCGTATTAAAAATTCAATTGCTTCTTCACTAGAAGATAGTCTTGGAGCAAATCCACCTTCATCTCCTACAGAGGTTACATAGCCCTCTTTAGATAAAAGCTCTTTTAGTTTATGATAAACGTTTACAATAGATTCCATTCCTAATCTAAATGTCGGCGCTCCTATGGGCGTAATCATAAACTCCTGAATATCAATACCAGAATCCGCATGCCTTCCGCCATTAATCACATTAAAGAATGGTAATGGTACACCAATATCCATCCCTCCAATATAACGGTATAGCGGAACTTGTTCAGAAGCAGCAGCGGCACGAGAAACCGCCATAGAAACTCCTAACATCGCATTAGCACCTAACTTACTTTTATTTGTTGTACCATCTAATTCAATCATCAATTCGTCAATTTCTCTTTGACGAGTAGGAGTCATTCCCCGGAGTTTAGGGGCTATGACATGTTGAACATTTTTTAACGCATTTAACACCCCATTTCCATTTAGCCGTTTTATGTCTCGATCTCTTAGTTCAACTGCTTCTTTTTCTCCAGTAGAAGCTCCTGAAGGTACAGTTGCCCTGCCGATTACTCCATTCGATAAGATACAATCGACTTCTACAGTGGGGTTGCCTCTGGAATCAAATATTTCACGAGCTATAAATGTTTCAATCGTTGGTTTCATAGAAATTCCTCCTACATATAAAGTGAAGTCCAATTTTGTATATGTTTTTATGTACAAAAAAATGACTCCTACCCATAGACAGAAATATTCCTGTCTATGGGTAGGAGTCATTAGCTATATAATAGCGATTATGGCGAACTCCATCGCCTATTATAAAAATATGGATTGTCTTACATGGATAGAGTATAACAAAAGATAAAGGCTTATACAAATTTTTTATCCACCTAATATGTTAAGGATTGTATTTTACAAGTCTAATTTGACATATTAAAGTGTTTAATAATTATCAAAATGAAAAAATGGGCACATGGGACTTACATACAGAATATGTATATACCAGGGGAGAATGCTGCTGTAAGGTTTCAAAATATATGATAGGGTGCAAATTAGCACATAGTAAGTTAGCTATATGTATGAAGAATCCCTAATTGAATAGGCGATGGAGTTCGCCATAACCGCTACTTAGCTAATGACTCCTACCAGTAAAAATTTACTGGTAGGAGTCTGTTTTTTTGTCAAGAAAAATGGAGAAAGGAGTAGATTTCTGGTGAATCCTAAAGTAAAAGAAGCTCACGAGAATTATATAGGTAATTTGTTTACACTAGGAGGTTCAACATTTTTTGTGATTGGTTTTTTCATAGCTGCGGGAGCGGCATATAAAACTTATAAACGATTAAGTAACAAGGAGTTGCAGGAATAAGCTTTAGCAAGCATAAGCTTATTTAGAATAAATAAAGTACATTCCGATATAGTTTCCCTTTTTATCAATTCCAAAAATCATTAAATTTAATTAGAGGATTGAATTTATGTAACACCTTTAAGATCTTGCGTTTATTATTTCTTGAGGGACATTTGTGCGGGTTACTTATTAAATCGTCCAGTATCTTCTTGCCGATTCCTGTTTTTTTTATAAGCCATTCTTCCTCTATCTTATGTTTATATAAAAATCTACCGAACGTTGTTTTTTTCTTTTTAAATTCCATTAAAATATTCACTCCTTATTTATGTAATTATGTGTGATATACAAAAAAATGACTCCTACTGATAAACATGAAAAAGCCTCGTTTATCAGTAGGAGTCATTAGCTATATATAGCGATTACGGCGAACTCCATCGCCTATTATGAAAAAAGTACATTTACTATATGTATTCCTATTCAAATGTTATTCTACATATAATTAATTTTCGTAAAATATGGTTATTTCTGTTAGAATGAATAGATTTTAAATACACTTTACAGAATATCGATAAATATGTAAATAAAAAATTGTTTTTTATTTATCAACCCCCATTTATGGAATTCTAACCCTAATTATGGTAATATACATGTAAATTTATAACTAACATTGTTGATCAACTATATAACATTCCCTATTAGAAGGTCCTGCTCCCCTAGTCAGGGCCTTCTAAAGTTAATAATAGTGCATTATTAATTTTAGACCGACATACAAATGCTATTTTCTTGCAATGAATATTTTGAAATTTTTTATATGTAAAATGAATCTATCCCATAATGAAAGTGGATAGATAAGTCCCAATTGATCTTCTATTAGATAAAATTCTGTCAACCATTCAGGTAGTTCACGGCCTATGTTGTTTGTTTTCCACAATTTAATTCGTTCTAATGCTAATTCAACACTCATCCGTACCCAACAATAACAATTGTAACTTTGACTGCTGTATCTCCACCTAAGGTGCCCTTCATGTTCAACTAAATAGGAAAAGCTATTAAAAAAAGGCTCTGTTTCTCCTAAATGACTGCAGTTTCTAACCCAAATTTTTGTGTTTTTAGGTAATAACGCTATATTAAGTTTATGACCTTTCCTCATTTTTAAAGGGCCATCGTCGTCAGTAATATTTTTTTCGTATTCACTTAAAAAACAAAAACAGCCTGACCACATATTGTCATTATATTTAGGTGTATGGACGTTTTTTTCTAGTATATCTTGATTAAATAAAGTTAGGTCGGTTACTTCAGTATCTATAAATTCAAATACATGATCGTATGTATCAGAATTATAAGGTTTGCAAAAAAAACTTTGTTATCAAATCGATAAATTTTCACATAGTCGAGAGAATTCGTATCTATTTTCATATACTTTACTCCTATATTATTTATAATTTCATGGATATCTTATAGTAAATCACTTCTTGTAATTTATTTATTTTGCAATTTATTTATTTTGAATTTTCTTTTATTTTGGGTTATACTAAGAAAAAGAGTCGAATCTCCTTTAGGCTATGTTATTACAAAAAACCAATTCTACCATACAAGAATTGGTTTTTTGTAATTTATTCACTATAAATCTCGCAACTAGTTTTTGGGTTGCTATTCCTAATTAAAATTCATTTGTGCTATACTTTTAAAGAGAACATAACAATGACAAGTCTCTTCTATGTATAAATAACTTGTCACTGTACTTTTCTCTTGTGTCTTCTTCTTGTATCTTGAAAGAGCCATAATCTCAGCCATTGGGGATTGTGGCTCTTTTGCGTTCTTAATATAATATACATTTGAAGGAACGTTCCTCAAATTTTAAAGTTGGTTATTTTTTCATGTTCAGTTGGTCCATATTTGAGAATTACATATAAAATATATTCTTCAAAAAATATATAAAGAACCGGGCAATTTATGCCTGGTTCTTTTAAACTAAATTTGAGTTTGGAGTTCATTAAATTTAGACGCAATCTCTTCTTTTTCTTTTTGCTCATCTTTTGGTGTATGCGTGAAACATACGGAAATATTCCTTGTACCAATAACCTTATGAGCATCTGGTAAAAGTTTTTCTGTCTTCGCTTTATTTTCTAAACTCCGTTTATTTCCATTTAGATCATTATTAAGGAAACTGCGAAAATAAATTTTTTCTTGCTCATTATCTTTACTGGTAGGATATGAATATGAATATGAACAAGCCAATCTATCTTTAAATTTAATACTAGCTTTTGTTGGAATAGCGTTATGTAGAGCCTTGAAAAAATCTAGTGGTTTAAAAGGACCGTTTTTTGCATAATCAATTTCTAAGAATTTGCAAAGGTCTTTGTATAAACTAGCGTTTGGTCCTACTAATGGTAATGTAAATGACTTATATTCCCCTTTAATTTCGTATTCTAATGGTAATTCCAAAAATTCTCTAGTTCCTCTTTTAAATAAGCCCAATGTATATATTTTATTTGTAATTTCATCATACTTTATCTTATTATTTATATCTTTATAATCATACTTGAAAATTGCACATATTTCTAAATTGTTTTTATAGCGTATTCCATTTACAACCTGGTAATCAATTTTATGTCGTAACATATCTTCTGATAAAGAAAACAATCTTCCTAGTTTAAAGATTCCTCCCATGCTAATTCCCCTTCCGTAAATTAAATATACTTATTTTTTAGTAATTACGTGTACCTTTTTATTGTATCGTATAATTAGGAATTTTTTCAACACTTGTGCTGCATCGGCTATCAATGCTATACATTAATCCCTCCATTTTAGTAACAGGACAAGTACATAAGTATGTTTAATTTAGTTAGATTATGTAATAGGTGAAGTGGACATGAAATCAGTTGTTCTTTCTATATTAAGGTGAGGCATCTGTTAGGAAACTAATATAAAAATATCTGAGTTTTTTTGGAATAATTAGAAGGACTGTGGAGAATTTTGATAGAAATAACTTTATAAAAACGGAAGTGATTCTTTGAAAAAAATCATGTTTTTATTATTACTATTTATTGTTATTAGTTCCTCTATTTTTGTTCTTTCACATTTCAATAATACACATACTGATATTCCTTTCTCTACAAAAGTAACAAAAAATAATTATGGAAAACAAGATGGGATTACGATGTTTCAAGCTTATCAATTAGGACTAAAGGAAGCGAGGAAAATAGATGATGCATGTGAATTAATATATATCGGAAGTATTGAGGATGGAGAAAATAGTGGTCAAAATGGAAAAAAAGAAAATTGGAACATGATTCTTGGTTTATTAAATGAAAAAAACGATTAATAGTCTCAATAGAGAAAAGTAAATTAAAAAAGGCATCTGTAATAGAAGAATTAAATGAACCAACTATTAAAAATGAAGAAATTAAAATTGACAGTAACACAGCAGTAGAGAAAGCAATACAAGATTTTGCATTACTACCTGGACAAAATATGGTTGCTAAAGGATATCATTTTAGACTTTTTAAAGAGGAGAATAATATATTTTTATCAATTATAGGCAGTAAAAATCAAAAAGAAGAAGAGATATTTTTAGATGGAGTGACAGGTAACTATCTAGGCAGGACGCAGGTTAATTAATTAAAGGAGGTGACAAATTACGTTGTTATATTAGTTTTTTTAAGGGGGATATCAAATTGAGAAAATCTATTATTACTTTTTTTCACTTGTAACACTCTTTGCCTTGCCGGTTAGCTCCTTGGCAGAAACTAATCTAAATGAAAGTAATGAAACTGTAACTATAGAAGGGAAGGAGCTACTTGCTAATTATAAAAATGAGGTTGTAACAGCATATGTGGCTGCTTCAGGTAAGAAAACTTATCATGGTACAACACCACGTCAATATGTTACCGCTGCAGTGCATCCATATACATGTGGCAATGTTTGCTCTGGGACTAGATTTCCAAAAGGGACTATTATCAATACTAGCTATGCCTAATGGTACTGCAAAGAACACATTTGTAGTGGAAGATATGGGAGATGTATATTGCACAAGGGATATAACATACAATTGGTTTGATATTTATTTTGGAGTATCTAATACTAGTAATTATAATAATGCAGTCAATTTCGGTAAACAACCAATCAGCTACTCTAGTTATTAATTTTCTTGTTGAAAATTAATAACTGTTACCCCGCTTGGACTAACATTATAAGTAATTGTTACAACATGATTAGGTGGATTGTGAGCGTTGGTATATGTTTTATATTTAGCTACTACAATAAAGGTAAAAGTATATTTTTGGGGTCGCTCAATCTTTATAATTTTTGCATCCGTTAAACTATACTGATGATCTGGTCCAAGTTTACTTCGGATAGTTTTACTTGCGTAAGGAGCTAATAAAGTATTATAAGAATCATAAAAATCTTTATTGAGTATATTTTCTGCCTTTCCTTCTATTGGAGATTTAAATAAAACCAGTATTAAAAAACCACAAAATACCATTAACAGTTTCCGTTTAAACATAAAATCGACTCCAAACTCATTGTATAATATCGATTAGAGTGCACAAAAAAATAATGAATTATTCATTTGTAATATTTTTAATCAAATATCAATGTAAATTACGACCAGTTTTGCACTTATCTTAACTACTCTTTCCTTTTATACTTTTTGGTGTTATTAAAATAAATTTTGATCAGAAATTCTGTTATTCAAACTTTCTTATGCAACTAACAGGGGAGTTTAGTTCGTAGCTGTCAGTTGGTGAAAATTTCATTCTATTTCCGACAAAGAAAAAACCCAATGCAATTGCATTAGGTTTTAAATATTGGTACAAAGCGTTCGCCAAGTAACCGAGTCAATATAGCCTCATCTAAAAAGCAAATTTCGGTAGACCAATAGATATTAGAGGGCGACTAGCTCTGCAAGCTTGGCCGCTACTTCTGCCATTGACTCTTCTGAAGTGTTCAGACCGCTTCGTGATCCGAGTAAGGGACTGACTTCGCGGAGCGCTTCATATGTTGTATTGTGCACAATCGGAACGAGCCGCTCACCTGCGAGGAGTGCCGAAAGTTCTTTGTCGGCAATACCCTCTGTAGGGAGGCGGCGTAGCATCGCAGGAGTCACCAGCACAATCCCAACTCGTGAGTTCGCTAAGCCTTTGTCGATGGCACGAAGCAACGGCACACCGAGTCCAACGTCTTTCTCGCTGAACCAGACGGAGACACCATGTGACTCAAGTAGATCGTGCAGATCCTTGGCTGCCCCTTTCCGGTCGTCCCACGCATGGCAGAGGAAGACATCCCGAAGGTCAGGCTGATTTGCCAGGATTTCGACGTTGTTGCGGACTGGTGTAAGCGTCCGAACTTGTTCAAGCGTGTACAATATGGGTGAACCTTTTCCTGACCAGCTCGGTTTTGAACTGCGTACAGAACTTCCTCCGCTGCTTCGGCTGCCCCCACTTGTCAGGGACGAGGAGTAAGATGACGATGAATACGAGTTGTAGCCGCCATAACGCCCTCCTCTGCATGCTGGACAATTGGCTGCGGCACTCGCTGAGCTATGTCCCCTTACTGGAGCTGTACATCTAACCATGTTTCTACCTCCCTAATTGAATGAATATTCTTACAAATTATATCATTTTTCACCAATAAAATACATAAGATTTGAGATGCCCTACCTTTTATCATGGAGGGTATGTAATTCTTGTCTTGAGAGCATATTGTTTCTACCTTTCCTGTGAATTTGGACTCAGGGCATTGGATGTTTAGAAAAGAGAACGAATATGCGTAATTTTCTATTTTCATTCATGCCACGCTAACGGGAAACATTAGTTTAACGAGAAAAAGGCAGTAGTCACTATCATGTTCTTTTATTATCGGGCGCGATTGTTGAAGAAGCGATACTCTTCTTATTAAATTAAATGGGGCTTTAGTGAAATAAGGGGCATTAAAATAATCAAACTTTATTCCAAATCTACAACAATTCTGCTCATATATACGCTGTAAATCTTCAAGAAAAGATAAATGAATCGGATTTTATGATTTTAAAAATGAATGTCGTCTCTTTAACCCAATATAACGCTGACTAATCAGAGCATGCACTGACGTTATTATACTGATGTATATAATAGAAATCAATACTATGATAATAGGTAGATTTTCCCTCACCTTATTCGCTTTTTTTGATTTGAATATTATTAAAACATTATCTATAAATATATAGTTTTATAATTTTAATTATTATATACTTATACAAGTGATTTAGCTCTTTTTGCGAGTTGAAATTAAGTTATATGTAAGGAGCGGTTTAAATGAAGAACAAATTTATGCGTATGATCATGTTAATAGTGGTAATGGCTTTATCAGTTACAACACTTGCAGCATGTGGAAATAATCGTGATCCTGAAGAAGTTGCTACAGCGTATTTCGAGGATGCAAAAGAAGGAAATGTTAAAGATTTTGGTGAGTTATTCACTCCAGAAGCAAAAAAAATAGTTGGTTTTATTGGCGGAAATGCAGAATTAATGAAATCAATTAGTGAAGACCTTAAAAGCTATAAGATTCGAAAAGTCGAAGAGAAAAATGAAATTGCTACAGTAACTGTTGATGCTGTATACAAAGGTAATCCTAAAAAAGTAATCGTAATTGAGCTTGAGAAAACGGATGATGGTTGGAAAATTAGTAAATCATAAAAAAACGGTCTAGAATTCTAGACCGTTTTTTAGTTTCCTCAATTTTCTTCTTCGAAATCACGTAGACTTGCAAGCAATTCTGTAAATGTTGAGCAAACAGGATGTATTGCTTTTTCCATGTCCTCTTCTTCATGATCCCAAAATACGATTGTTGGTGATGTGGGATTGTTACGGTAGTCAAAGCATAAGAAATTCCCAAAAGGGTCATTTGCGAAAGGATATATGTTATCTAATAATTCTTCTTTTACATCTTCGTAATTTTTAATAATTGAATACTCATCTTCCATATGGAAGGTCAATAAATCATTGAATACATTTTCATCTTGTCCTGGTACATCAAATATTTTAGGCCGAGGGTAACCTCCATCGTATTCTTTCACACATTCAATAAAATCATTAGGTAGTTTAATGTTTAAATATTTTTCTACTTGTTCGATTTCATAATCTGTAACCTTTTCTTTACTTACACCGACCCATACAATGTTATGCATTAATAAACCTCCCTATTTTTCTCCGTCTTTACCCCAGATGTTATACCCACCCGTGTGACCAGTCTGCTTATGCAATTTCGCGTCTACAAGCTGCATTCTGCCTGTGTCCTGATGGTGATGCCATGTATATGTTTTGGGTTTCTGACCATTTTTAAATAATTCAACTTCCTCTGCAGTAAATTTAGCAGCAAGTTTGGGATCTTCTAATATCTGTTCGTATAACAGTTTATTACATATTCTATCATGAGTAGGTCTTGATTTTTTAAAGTCAACTTCTTTTAATTTTACTTCAGCAAAAGCATCGAAAATAGGGAATCCCTTTAAGTCATATGGTATACCTGAAACTGGATGTTTATCGCCAGCTAATTCACCCATTCTTAACCTAATTGTCTTTGGACCATTTTTACCTTCATAAGTATAGGTGGCCGCTTTCTGTAAATATTGATGTGTGCTACCAATTCCCGCATATGAAAGGTATTTACCACCTTTGAACTCATAGTTATTTAATATATGCAATGCATTCCTATAAGCAGGAGAATTAATTACAAGTGATTTCCCTTTGTTAATACCTGTAATTGCAGCTACCTTCCCCGCTTGTCCTGCTTTACTAAGACCCTTATCCCCCAGAAGCCCGAGTCCTAGCGTTGCTACACCATAAGATACATAATGCTCTCTACTTTCCATATCTCCATTCCAAAAATTGTTTACAAATGAATCAGATAGAGCATTCAACGCAGCAGGAATAGTTTCATCATAGTTTACAATCGCATCTCGCATATTTAACCAGGTTTCTTTATCACCTAAGGATATTAGTCCTTCCCAGGCATCCACTGCACCATCTACAAACCCAGTAGAAATACCAGTCCACGCAGCATTTAAATCCTTTTTGTTCAAAAATGACTCTTCTGATTTTGGAGGGAGTTTACCACACATGCCTCCTTCTTGAATGTCAGAGTCAACTAAATTTCCACCATACAATTCATCCGCTTCTCTGAATTTAACAGCTGCACGATCTAATTCTATTGCGATTTTATCTAATTCTTGCAAAATGTTAAACATCATTGGCTTTGCTTCATTAAACATCTGATAGAAACGATCACTGCTTGCTCCGCTCCACTGTGAAGCTATATATTCAGTTTGAGAGTATAAATCTTTATGTAAATATTCTAATGATGATTTCGTATTTTTTACGGTTTTAGCAGCTTGTTCTAATTGTTCCGGTGTTACTTTAATTTGTGTGCTCATTCCATCCCTTCTTTTCGTGTATATTATGAAAATTATAACATATCATTATTTCATGAATAGTTACCATTTGAAAATATCCATTTCTAAAAGCGAGAATATTTCGCCTTACAAAAAAGACCCAGTTCCTAATAAGGAATGGGCTGTTTTTCGTGATAAATATGTTTTATTTTATATTAAATACAACATTAAAATTTATTCTGATTTTGGTTGTACATTGTACGCAGATCAAGCTACCCCTTCTCTATAAAACCACAGTTATTTTTTCTTATCGCCTGTATTATGAATTAATGTATATACTTCTTTATTTAGCCCCTTATATTACCAAACGTTGACCAAAAAATAAAAATATGGTATGTTTACTGTAGATTAGATATATATTGAATGCATATCCAATATATATAAAGTATAGTACTTAACTGAATTGCATAAACTAAAAAAGACGAGATGCTGTCAACATCTCGCCTTATAACTGCTACTGTCAAGGTGGTTGTTATTATGCATTATCTTTTTCTTTTAGGCCCACGCTTGAACTTTGGTCGGTGAAGCGAGGGTTTTTTGTTGTCTTTTTTTTCAAATTGCTTTTTCAGTGCATATGCTGAAACCTCACGCACAACTGCTCTTGCAATTTCTTTTAAAAGTTCAAACAAAAATTCCATGTTATATCACCCCCTTTCCTTCCGAATGGAAAGAAGGGATAATAACAAGCCCACCTTCACACGATATACAGTTATACTTCTATTTTACCATACTTCTACACTCTAAAATAGCAAATTCGTCCAATTGAAGCCTAATCATAATCTTATAGTTTAAGAGTTTAACAAGAAATTAGTTTACTATAATTAAAATATGTAAACTTAAATGTTTGATTTTTTTATCTTGTAAATTTCATATAAAGCTTTGTACTCAACCTATTAATAGGTTCATTTTTAATTGCGTTTCTCATTTCTTTTTGTACTCTTTTTTCATCTAAAATAAACCTCCTTTAAAATCAACTCTTAATTTCCTTTTATTAACTTTACATTTATATAAAACCTATTTTAGAAATTTTAGTAATTTATATAGAAGTTGACGTAAAAAACGACCTCTCAAATTCCTCTCTAATAATCAATAGCGAATCAGTTAATACAATTATATTCAACGGTTAAAAAACCTCTTAAAAACGGAAATAGACCCCTTGTAACGTTTTTTCGTTTTTTTGGAGTCTATCCTCTTTGGGAATTCTATTCTTCTATGTCTTCTTTTACTTCGGCGGATAAAATGTCTTCAGCAAACTTCTTGTAGCCATTATATCCTTTCTTTTCAGCCTTTTTCTTTATTGCTTCTAAAACTTTTTCATCAAGGTATAGGCTTAAATGCTGCTTTTTTTCTTTTAATTTCTCCTTTGATCTATTTTCAATTCTTTCTTTGAAAATTTCCAAATCCTTTTTCAAGTATAATCGTTCAGTAGATTTCCCTTTATCAATCTCTTTAAAGGGCAATATCCCATCTTTAGCTGCATTATGAACGTAAGTCTTAGATTTATTTAGAAATTCAGCTGCTTCTTTTAATGTTAAAGAGTCTTTGTATAACTCCTCTAACTTTTTTACATCTTCTTGCTCAAAACGATATCCACCATCTGCTTTCCAGGTAGCCAAATTAATAGGTTCGATGTGTTTATACTTAACTAAATAGCCTAATTGATTTTTGGTTAAACCTACTCTATCGCATGCCTCTTCTAAAGATAAATAGTTCATTTCTCACCTCATCCGAAACTTTCATTCTAGCTGTTGTTTAAACTTTCTTAGTTGATATTTTGTTAAACCTGTTTCTTTTACTACATCTGTGATTGAATACTCCTTATACTGCAGGTACTTAAATGGATTTTCCATATAACGTTCTCGTACCTTATTAAATGTACTCTTTTTCGATAAAGAATTCAATTGCTCTCCTTTCTCTCGGATGGAATCAAAAATGGGACATCCTTTACAATGTTTGTAGTTTCTCTGTTTTGCCTGTTCTTGCTCATCTGTACAATTCACTGATAGGTTGTTCAGAGGGCAAATTGAACAATGGGTGCTTTCTAAATTATGGATTTCATGTAAAATTTTCAGACGAAGATGAGTCAAAAAATCTCCTCCTACCGCATTTGGATTGAAATGTACAAAAAAATCAATTAAACATTTCCATTATACATTATCTAAATAGAAACGTTAAATAATAAGCTGAAAATATATATTTAAACATTTCATTTTATACCACAATAAATTATGTATTTAATGTATTCAAGGTAGTGCAATGAGAAGGTATCGAATAACCTTGCTTGGATAAACCGTGTCTCTTAAGAGCTCCTTAAGGCGCGTCCGTTACCTTGAGGGCAACGAACGGTTGTAGACTTCGATGTTGCAAGGATCGTTGTCAAACAAATTGTTTACATGTATTCAATGTAAAACTCTTATTAAATTAAGGTTTTTACTCCTAAGTATAGATAACATGTATATCTCGTCTGTATCCCTTTTTGACTTGCTCTTGATTGACCAAATAAGTCAAAATACCTTTCTAAATTTCCCTCTGATATTCCCCTATTTTATCTTATTCAAACTTGCATTCCAATAACCCATTTCTCATACGCCTGTTTCTAAAATAATAATTTAAATTGGGACCTCTGAGAGATCCCAATTAATTAAAAAGTAATGTCTCCTCTTGTTACATCATTTACAATTTTTATACTAATCCCTCTAACATCTCGAAGACTTCTAAATTATTTTTTTGGTAGTTCAGGGAATAAATAATGTAATATACAGATGGTCAAACGTCTGGATTTGCCTTTATACGGATATATATGCATATACATCGATGGATTAAAGTTTGCCTCAATAATTCCATAAGCATTTTTATTAGCTGCAGGAAATTCTGTATTTTCAATAATCAAATCCATACCACTAATATTTGCTCCAAGTGCCGACACAGCATCTACGGCAATTTTCTTATAATCATCGGGAATTTGATCTGTCATATCAATTGAGTCTCCACCTGTACTGACATTAGAATTTTCTCGCAGAAAAACAATTTCATCACTTGTTGGAATAGAATCTTTTCGATACCCTTGAGCTTTAAGCATTAGGACCTCTAATTCACCTAATTGTATATTTTCTAAAGGTGTTCTATGGTCCATTCCTCTTAATGAATTCAGGTTCTTTTGAGCGACTAACTCTTCAATCGTATGTGAACCGTCTCCTATAACATTGGCTGGAATTCGTAATAAAACGGCAGAAACTTTGCCATCTAGCACAAAAAATCGATATTCTGTTCCATTAATAAATTCTTCTATTAATACTGATGAGTCCTCTTTAAATGCTATTGTGAGTGCTTTTTGATAGTCTTCGTAACTTGCTCCGTTTTCTTTAAAGATAGATATTCCTAAACCATAATTTGTTGTTTTTGGTTTAACGACAAAAGGCTTTCCTGCAAATATATCATAGGAACGTAAGGCTTTTTCTATATCACTAAATTCCTCACCTATTGGTACACGAAATCCATGCTGTTGAAGAATTTTCTTTGTTACTGTTTTATTTTCCATAATTAATGGTGATATATAACTATCTTTACTTGTCATATTCCCATTTTTCACATATTCAACATGATTTCCTAACTGTAGTTTTAAAAATTGATCTTGTCGATCTAAAACGTCTACTTGTAATCCTTGTTGAATAGCATCAAACATTAAAATTTGTGTAGACAACTCCATGTCAGTAAATCCTGATAGTTGATATGGTTTATCCCATGCTTTTTTATAATTTTCTTTAGCAATACGGGAAGCTACCTGACTTTGACTACTTTTTATAATCTCTTTATAAAGTCTTCCAGCTAAAGTCTTACTTGGATCTGTTAGCATTTCTCTCAAGTTAACAAATAAGGTATTCGAAACAGTTATGTCTAACAGCCCTGTTAAATGTTCCATCTCATCAATAATACGCTCAGCATCTGTTTTAAATTGCGTATGTTCTAACGGATGTTCAAGAGCCACTAAATTATTTTGAAAATCACCGATTTTTACCCATTCATCATTATTATCGTCTTGATCAATCCAGAGTAAATAGATGAGGAAAAGATGTAGAAATTCTGCTTGTTCATGGCTAATTCCATATGTTTCAAAAGGATTTAAATCTAGGTTTCTTAATTCAATATAACGAATCCCATGATTTTTTAAATCTGAAACTTGAGGACCGCCCCTTAAACGGACAGATGCATAAAATTCTTTTTCTTCTAATAAAACCCCTTTACTTACCAGCGAAGAAAGATCAGATATATAGTTCTGTAAACTACTATAGGATACTTGAACATCATTTTCATTACTATAACCATATTTACTATTTCTAATGCTTCTTACGGCGTCATTTAAAGGATTTATTTCAAAGAAATTCTTTTCACTACTAGGAGAAGCACCGAAGAAATAAGTTATTAACCATCGATAGTGTAAATAATTCCTTGTGACTTTCAGATAAATTTCTGTTTTAAATTGATGATAATCTTTTATTTCTGATTGTAATTCAAATAATGCCTGAATCAAATTATCGCTAAATTCAAAATTGTAATGAATACCACTAATCATTTGTTTTCGTCGACCATAAGAATTAGATAAATATCGACGATATAAAACATTTTCATGATTATTAAGTTTCGCAATAACAATATCTTCTTCTTTTTCGGGCAACTGTGGTGGCATGCTTAATGGCCAAAGCATTTCGTTATTTCCCATAGAACGATAGGCAACATCATGGATAGCTGCTAAATAATTAAATAAATCTCCTAGTGTCTCAGTAACTGGTGTGATTAATTCCATTTGTGTTTCAGAGAAATCTCGCTGAATATAAGGATGTTCATCTCTTACTGAAATACTTTTGGGATGTTCCGTTTTAGCTAAACTTCCTGATAGGTCAACTCGTTGACTTTCTTTTTCAACTCCAAAACGTGCTTTTAATAAATATGGTTTAATACGGTCATTGTTTAACATTTTTTTCATTTCCATACAAACTGTACCTCCCATCAACTCAAATATTTGATATAGAAATAGCTAAAATTATAACCATTATTTTTTTGAATTTAGCATTTGGATATTAATGGCCAAAGCATTTTATTCTTATCCACGGAAAGAGAAGGGATTTCACGAATAGCTGCTAAGTAATTAATCATGTCTTCTAATGTTTTAGTATTAGGCTGAATATATGATCTTGTATCTCTTATCGAAAACGGTTTAGACGTTTCAGTTGAACTTTCAAATAAGTCAACTTGTCGATTTTCCTTTTCAATCTCATAACGAGATTTTAATAAGGATGGTTTAACACGGTAATTAAATAACATTTTTTTAATCCACATGAACTCTTCCTCCCAATTTATTTGTTTTTACAAACTATATAATATGACAAAATATAACAATCAAAAGCACCCACATCTCTACATGCGGATACTTTTGTTACTATATTTTGCTGTAAACTTAAATACTTCATATGCCATTGGAAGTGGGTATTGTTGTAAATAAGAATCATCTTAAATACTTCATATGGAAAGAGAAATGCTCATTTAAGAAAGTGGAAATAAAGAAGTAGCTATGATCATAGCCCTCCATTTTTTTATAAGTTACCATTTGACTATTTTTTTGAGCGTTCTCTAAGAAAATATGTTCTTCCAATTGTTTCGGATAAAACTCGTCTTGACTACCTTGCATAATAAGAATTGGTGGAATAGTAGCTTCTTTAATTAATTCTGAAGCATCCCATTCTTTCCAAGAATCTTTGTCTTCACCTAAATAAGAGGTGAAAGCATTTATTCCCCATGGTACTTGACTAGGAGTTAAGATTGGAGAAAAAGCAGAAACCGCTTTGAATCTCTTAGCATTTTTCAAACCGATCACTAAAGCCCCATGTCCTCCCATTGAATGCCCCATTATGCTTTCTTCACCTGAAAAATTAGGTACTATAGTCGAAGCAATGGATGTTAATTCATCTACGATATACGAATACATTTTATAATGCTGTGCCCAAGGATCCTGGGTAGCATTTAAATAAAAACCTGCCCCTTGTCCAAGATCCCATGCTGCAACATCAGAAACGTATTCTCCACGTGGTGAAGTATCTGGCATAATCACTGCAACTTGATGTTTTTCAGCCAAACGTTGAAATCCACTTTTTTGACTAAAATTATCATCTGTACAAGTTAAACCAGATAACCACCATATAAGTGGAATTTTTTTCTTTTCTTTATTTGATGGTAAGTAGATACTAAATTTCATATCACATTGCAAGACTTCGGAATAATGGCTATACTTACGTTGCTCTCCTTCGAAAGAACGATGTTGTTCAATACATTTAAGACTCATTATCTCACTCTCCGTAAGTTAAAATCGTACGAATGGATTCACCTTTGTGTAATAAGTCAAATGCCGCATTGATGTCTTTAAATTCTAAATGATGAGTAATAAATGAATCTAAATCAATATCACCATGCATATAATCTTCGACCATTTCTGGAAGTTCAGATCTTCCTTTAACTCCACCAAAGGCTGATCCACGCCATACTCGGCCCGTTACTAATTGGAATGGACGAGTATGGATTTCTTTACCAGCACCAGCTACTCCGATAATAATACTTTCGCCCCAACCTTTATGACATGCTTCAAGAGCGGATTTCATTACTTCAACATTACCAATACATTCGAAGCTATAATCCACGCCACCATCTGTCATTTCGACTATAACTTCTTGAATTGGGCGATCATAATCTGCAGGATTCACAAAATCAGTCGCTCCCATTTTTTTAGCGAGTTCCCATTTTTGGGGATTCAGGTCAACTGCAATAATTCGGCTTGCTTTTGCTTGAACCAATCCTTGAATAGCTGCTAATCCAATCGCTCCTAAACCAAATACAGCTGTTACAGCTCCTTCTTCAACTTTTGCAGTGTTGTGTACAGCACCAATACCTGTAGTCACACCACATCCTAATAAAGCAACTTTATCTAACGGAGCGTTTTCAGCGATTTTCGCTAAGTTAATCTCATTAACAACTGTATATTCACTGAATGTACTAGTTCCCATGTAATGATAAAGGGGCTCTCCATTATAAGAGAAGCGAGTTGTTCCATCAGGCATTAAACCTTTACCTTGTGTTTCTCGTACAGCACTACATAGGTTTGTTTTACCAGAACGACAGAATTTACATTCTCCACATTCAGGTGTATATAGTGGAATAACATGATCCCCAGGTTTTACTGAAGTAACTTCATCACCTACTGAAACGACAACACCAGCACCTTCATGGCCTAATACAGCAGGAAATACTCCTTCTGGGTCGTCACCTGATAATGTAAAAGCATCTGTATGACAGACAGAAGTATATAGTATTTTTACTAATACCTCTTTTGCTTTTGGCTCTTCTACATCGATTTCTACGATTTGAAGTGGCTCCCCTGGCTTAAATGCAACAGCAGCTCTACTTTTCAATTGAATCCCTACTTTCTTTTTTTATTGTTTACACCACTAAGATTACACTTTATAATTTTAATTACAATACTGACAAATTTGTCACTATAAACATTTTTTTCGCGAGAGGAAGGTCAAAAATTATGGTTATTCATTATAAGGACAAGGAATTTTTCACTGGAAAAGATTTAGCTTTATCTGTGATAGGAGGGCGTTGGAAAATAGCAATTATATGGTGTTTGTTACAACGTTCGCCATTAAGATTAAGTGAAATACAAAAAAAGCTGCCTGAAGTTAATCAACGTATGTTGATTAGACAATTAAGAGAATTAGAAGACGATAAAATAATTACTCGATGTGTATACCCCGTAGTGCCTCCTAAGGTTGAGTATGAACTTAGTGAAATTGGTCATCAACTAGAGAATGTTGTAACAGCCATCTGTGATTGGGGAGATGACTTTAGTGATTTTGTAGAAAAAGATTCGGACGAACTTAGTTGAAGAAACAAGTAAATATCGATTCATTAAAAATAGTGCGTAATTGTATGACTTAATCCATAAATTTGCATACAAAAAACCGATAACTTTGCATCGAATGCTGTAAAGTCATACGTAACGACTAGTTAAGATAATTAACGAAAATATACGCTAAGTAAATTTCGACATAAAATGAGCCGAATTTCCTACTCTAAGGGGTCCCGCCAACCAAATGACATAAAACCCACGTTAATAAATTTTATGGAAAATAAAAATCCGGTTTTCCTGTATTAAAAAATATTTTACAAAGAAAAAGCTGATTTCCTTATCTTAAAGAAAATCAGCTTTTGGCGTAGTTATTAATTTAGAGGTTGATGGGGTTCAGCCGAGATACGTGTAAAAACGGGGCATAAGCTGTAATATATTTCCATTGTTGGGTTTTTAGATAAAAATATCTACCTCATGATTAACAAAAAGCTGATTACCTATGCGCTATAAATGAACTGCCCCAATTGTTAAACAAAACCTAGCAATTGGGGCAGTTCATAGTTATCATTTGACTCTTCTAGTGACCTTCTCAAGTAAAGCACCCTTTGGTTGAATAAGATTTATTTATTCATTCCCATCAATCGCTTAATTGTTCTTATTTGGGGTACAGTCAGGAAAATGCGGATTTACAACGCTAAGCCCATTTCCCCGACTATTCCCCCAGTTTTAACAACGTTAAGAAAGTTTCAAGGGTCTTAAAGAATCTAACGAGACCATTTTCTCCGAATTAAAATGGTATTCTCCAAGTAAATTAATATGTTCCCAACCTAGAGGTGACATATGGTGCAATAATTCTTCATTAAAACTACCTGACCGTTTTTGATATTCAACTGCCTTTGTTAGATGTAAAGTATTCCAGATACTGATGGCATTGATGATTATGTTTAAAGCACTGGCTCTTTGCAATTGATGCTGCATGGTTCGTTCCCTAAGCTCTCCTTGTTTTCCGAAGAAAATAGCTCTTGCCAGTCCATTTATGGCTTCTCCTTTATTCAATCCTTTTTGTATTTTTCTTCTTAATGATTCATCCGAAATATAATTCAAAATAAAGATCGTTTTTTCTATTCGGCCCATCTCACGTAAGGCTGTAGCCAAGCTGTTTTGTCTTGAATAAGAACCTAATTTCCCCATAATAAGGGATGCTGAAACTGTTCCTTCCCTTATAGAATGAGCTAATCGCAAAACATCCTCATAATTCTCTTTAATGACCTTTGTATTTATTTGTCCACGTAAAATGACTTCTAATTTTGGATACTCACTTGCCTTATCTATTGTAAATAATTTCGAGTCTGATAAATCTCGTATTCTTGGAGCAAATTTAAATCCTAATAAATGGGTCAGTCCGAATATTTGGTCTGTGTAACCAGCCGTGTCTGTATAATGCTCTTCTATGTTTAAATCCGTTTCATGGTGCAACAAACCATCTAAAACATGAATCGCATCCCTTGAATTAGTATGAATAATCTTTGTGTAGTAAGAAGAGAATTGATCACTAGTAAAACGGTAGATGGTGGCTCCTTTTCCAGTTCCATAATGTGGGTTTGCATCTGCATGTAGTGATGAAACACCTAACTGCATTCTCATACCGTCTGATGAGGATGTTGTACCGTCTCCCCAATAGGAAGACAATTGTAATTTGTGATGAAAATTTACTAATACGGCTTGGGCTTTATTCATTGCATCTTCATACATGCGCCATTGAGATACATTGGCTAATTGCTTATATGTAAGTCCGGGTGTTGCTTCAGCCATCTTGCTTACACCTATATTCATTCCCATTCCTAAAAGGGCAGCCATAATAATAATCGTTTCTTCTTTATCCGGTTTTCGATTATTGGAAGCATGAGTAAATTGCTCATGAAATCCTGTTATATAAGCAATATCCATCAGTAAATCGGTTAATTTTATTCTTGGTAGCATCTGATAAAGGCTTGCACTAAACTTTTTTGCTTCTTCTGGTACATCTTTTTCTAAGCGTGCAAGTGACAGCTTTCCTTTATCAAGAGAAACTCCATCTAACTTGTTGGAATTGGCAGTTAACCACTTTAACCTTTCATTAAGGCTGCTGGTTCTCTCCGTTATATAATCTTCGAATGATAAACTAACTGATAATCTCGTATTCTCTTTCGTTTGATTCCATGTAAATTCGGAAAACAAATATTCCTCAAAATCTCTATATTGTCTGCTGCCAACAATGGAAACATCTCCTGCCCGAACATGCTCCCGAAGTTCTGTTAAAACAGCCATTTCATAGTAATGACGATTGATTGTTGTACCATCATTCTCGTATAAATGCTTTTTCCAACGTTTTGAAATAAAATCCACAGGTGAGTCATCAGGTACTTTTCGTTTTCCGGATTCGTTCATTCCTCGGATAATCTCTACAGCTTGTAAAAGTGGCTCATTTGCCTTTGTAGAATGAAATTCCAACACCCTTAATAGCGTTGGCGTATATTTTCTTAGTGAATAAAATCGTTTTTGCAGTAAGTCTAAATAATCATAGTCAGCAGGACGTGCAAGCTCCTGGGCTTCTTCGACCGAAGAGACAAAAGAATTCCATTCAATAACGGATTCTAAAACCTCAAAAACGTCTAATTTTTCCTGTTTTGCTTTGATCAAAGCTTGTCCGATGTTCGTAAAGTGTATAACTTTCTCATTCAGCTTTTTACCGTTCAGTTTCTGAATTTCCTCTTGAGCCTTACGACCTTTTGATAAGAGACTAAGTATTTGTCTGTCATGAATTTCAAAAGCTTTATCCGTCAAATCTTGATTAAGATGTAATAAATAGACGGTTAGTATTGAATATCGTTTATTTTCCTGAAAATCACGGAATGCATAAGGTTCATATCTTGAACCCAAGCGAGACAGCTGTAACAGGCGATTGCGGTGCAAATGATTAATTTGCACCGTTTCTAATTCCATTCCTCGTATGTATTCGAGTCGTTCTATTACTTTTAAAAAGGTTTCGGGTGAAGGATGTCCCGGTGGTTCTTTTAACCAACCCAATATCGTTTTATTGGATTCTGACGAATGCTGCAAGGTAATAATATCTTCAAGTTTTTCTTTTTGTTCATTTGTTAGGGATTGACTAACCGTGTTAAATAGCTTCTTTTCAGCCATTGCCCTTGCTTCCCACACTATTCTTTCAAGTGTAGTGATAGCAGGCAGTATGATTTTGTTTTTTCTTAGAAAATCTATGCATTCATGTAGTAGATGAATGGCATCACCATTTTCCAAAGCCAATTGATGTAGGTGCTTAAATGTCATTCTATATTCTTTCAGGCTTAATCACAGGGTTACTGCTCTAGTCCGTCAGATATATTACAATAAAAGGAAAATGGTTTAGCTTTGCTGCTTTTCTTAGTTATCTTGATGGTCTCTATGTTTGAAATTATACTATTAAAAAAACATGTAGATCAGAGGGAGAACCAGTGAAGAAAAATTGGAATGAAGAAGAGCTTTTAGCAAACTTTATGTTAATGCCAAATGAACTACATCTATCTATGGGGAATAAAACAGAAACGAACCGTTTGGGCTTTGCCGTGTTACTAAAGTATTTCCAACAGAAAGCTAGATTCCCTAGCCAAAAGCAAGACATCCCAAAAGTAGTGATCGAGTACATAGCGAAACAGCTTGATGTTTCGCATGATCAATTTGATGAATATAGTTGGGGTGGAAAAGAAAAGACTTATACCCGACATCGAAAAAATATAAGGGATTTTTTTGGATTTCAGGAGCTTACACGTACAGATAATGATCGTTTGGGACAATGGTTAGAAGAACAAGTTCAGTCTACACATGATACAGACTATTTAAAAAACCAAGCATACAGTCTCTTTCGTAAATGGAAAGTTGAACCTCCTTCTATTGGGAGCTTAAAGCGTATGATTGACTCTGCCATTGATACTTTTGAAAAGAGCTTATATAAAATGACATATCAGCAATTATCTGCTAAGACGTGCACTCGGTTAGATGCTTTACTTGAGTCCCATGCTGATGAGGATTCTGATGGAGAGGAAACCGACATTTTAACTTTTCGTCAACTATTATCTTCTCCTCGTAAACCAAGTGTAAATGCGATGGAGATGGAGGTTAAAAAACTGTTAGCTATACGACATCTCCAAATTCCTAATGGTTTGTTTCATCATATGACTCCAAAATTACTAAAGAAATATCGACTTCGTGCAGCTACTGAGACTGTAACGGAATTGCGAGCACATCCAGCACCCATTCGCTACACCTTACTTGCCATCTTATTTTGGCATCGTCATGCTGAAGTTATCGACTATTTAGCTGATCTGTTGGATGAAATCACTCTCAAGTTCGGAAATAAGGCCAAGAATACTACCCGTAAAGAAGCAGTAGAAGAGTTGGAAAGGGTTCAAGGGAAAAATAAACATATTATCAACTTATTAAAAGCGACGGTTAATCATCCAGATGGAATTATTCAAGATACTCTATATCCGATTGTAGGCGCTTCAACAATTCGGGATATTATTAAAGACATGACAAGAAATCACCGAGAATACAAAGAAAAAATCTATATAAAGATGCATTCTTCCTATCGGGGGCATTATCGGATTGCTTTCTGTAATATCTTAAAAAATCTTACGTTCAGATCTAATAATCAATCTCATCAACCTGTCATTGAAGCTCTTCAACTAATTCGAGAATATGGTGATAGTGGTCAACGTTTTTTTGCAGCTAATGACGAAATTCCTATTGAAGGAGTGATCCAGCCCAAATGGAAGGATATCATTATTGAGACGGATAGTAAGGGAATGGAGAGGGTTAACCGAATCAATTATGAGATTGCTGTTTTACAAACACTTCGAACGCGCCTCCGGTGTTTTACCGTTAATATCAATAACATGTGTTGTATTATCGATTTTACGAGTACTGATGTTAGAATTTACTTTATCAAAAGATAATGTAGAACTGCCCCACATTTCATTAAATTCAACCTCATATATACCAGCTAGTTCTGGCCAATTGATTTCTACAACATGTTGTTGGTTACCATCTAAAATTCCTTGTTCCATATTCGTTTCAGAACCATAGGTCCTAAAATTACTCTCAATCCTTACTTCTTTATTAAAACAAGTATAAAATGATTCCTACTTCAAATACTAAAAAAAAACTATTGAAGGATATGATTCAAATGACACTCCATCTAAATAAAAATAACTGCCCTAATTATGAAAAAATTAAATACATCCTCAACGAATCACCAGACTTAATGTGTAGAACACTTGAAGTTGGTGGAGATTGTCTCGAAGTTATTTTCATGAAAAATTTAATTAAACAAGAGTTTCTAAATGAGTATGTAATTAAATACATTCAACAACTTCCGATAGAATACATAACTTACTCTTATTTATTGAAAAACATACCAATGAACGAAGTAAAGAAAAACCTTAAGGAACAAGAGATTATCTCTTCCCTCTTAAATGGATTCGCTTATATTTACTTATCAGACGAAAGTAAAGCATTTATGGTAAATTGCGCCAACCCTATTGAAAGATCTATTGAGAAAGCAGAAACAGAATCATTGGTATACGGTCCTAAAATATCGTTTACAGAATCATTATCTTCTAACATTAAAATTATAAGACGAAATCTAAATGATTCTAATTTGTGTACAGATGAATTAAAAATAGGAGAACGTGTTAAGAAGCAAGTAAGAATTATATATCTTAAAGATATAGCGGATGATGACACACTTAAAACACTTAAGGAGAAGTTTGAAAATATAAAAACTGATAATATAAGTGACAGTTCAGTATTGGCACAATGTCTTGAAGATAATCATTACTCATTTTTTCCACAGTTTATATTAACAGAGTTGCCCGATAGATTCCTCTACTCTATTTTAAACGGACGGATTGGTGTTCTTATAGATGAAAGTCCAATTGCTATTATTGGACCTGCTAATTTTTTTTCGTTTTTTGAATCAACAGAAGACATATATTTGAGATGGTCCTTAAGTACTTTTATAAGATTTATACGATTATTTGCTATGGTAGGGTCACTATTTCTTACAGCATTTTATGTTGCAACCATGACATTTCACTTTGAACTAATTCCATCTAAATTGTTACTTATAATTGGGCAATCACGTTCACAAGTTCCTTTTCCACCTTTGCTAGAAGCACTTTTACTCGAATTATTAATTGGATTACTTAGAGAGGCTGGGGCACGCCTTCCGTCAAAAGTAGGGCAAACAATGGGGATTGTTGGAGGTATTGTTATTGGCCAAGCAACTGTTGAGGCAGGTTTAACTAGCAACATTTTAATTATTATTGTGGCATTTAGTGCATTAGGGGCATTTACGGCTCCTATTTATGAAATGGGCACTGCTATAAGAATTGCTAGATTTCCTTTCATTATTCTAGCAGGTGTTTGGGGATTAAATGGGATTATTATCGGTGTCTGTGTAATGATGGTCCACTTGTTAAAATTGACATCATTAAACAAACCTTATCTTGCACCTCTATACCCTTTTAGGATTAAGGATATAAAATACTTCTTAATACGTCTACCCCACCATTTTTATATGAGACGTCCTGTTGTCAATCGCCCAAAAGATTCATTCCGCACAAGGTGGAGATTTAAAAAAACAGAAAAAGATTTAGATGAATTTTGAGGTGGATAATGAAATCAAATATTAGTTTTGTAAATGCCTATATGGCTTTCTTTATCATACACACTTCGCAAATTGGTATGGGCATACTTGGAGTCCCGAAAATTATTTATCTTGAATCTAAGAAAGATGCTTGGATCTCAGTTTTACTATCCGGTCTATTCATTAGTATTATCACTTGGATTATTATTAGCATACTAAAAAAACATGAAAACTGTAATCTTTATGAAATACACGAAAATTTATTTGGCCGCTTTATAGGTAGTATTATCAATACCTTTATTGTCATTTACTTTATTGCTGTACATTACTCTATCATCATCAGTTATGTTGAATTGTCCCTAACATGGGGATATGAAGGAGTTTATGAATGGGTAGGCACCTTAGCGCTATTATTAATAACAATTTATGCAGTATCAGGTGGATTCAGAGTAGTTGCAGGGATATGCTTCTTATCCTTTTTAATGACTATATGGCTGCTATTTGTGATGTATCAACCACTTGATTCCATAAACTTAACTAGAATTTTACCCATCATGTCGACAACTCCGTCAGAAATGATGAAAGGAGTTTTTAAAAGCAGTTATACAATGTTGGGTTTTGAGACTTTATTTTTTATTTTTCCTTTTATAAAGGAGAAAAAAAAACTACTTCTATTCAGTCAATTAGCAATCTGGTTTACCACACTTCTTGTTTTAATTGCAACTGTTATTTCCATATTATTTTATAGCCCTAAAGAATTAGAAAAACAGATCTGGCCTATTGTCAGTATGATAAGCGCTGTCCATTTTCCATTTATTGAGCGCTTTGAATCTATAGCAGTTTCATTATGGATATTAGTTATTTTTCCAAATTTATGTATAATCCTATTCATTTCTTCCAAAGGAGTTAAACAAATATTTCATTTAAAACTAAAACATGGAATATGGGTAATCTCAATAATCATTTTTATCACGAGTTTTTTTATCACAAAAAGAGTCGACAATAACCTTTTGTTTGATAAAGTTGGTCAAGTAGGCTTTTACCTATGGTTTATCTATCCAATATTCTTATATTTCATTTCAATCATTAAATCTAAAATCTTTTCACGTTCAAAAAGGAGTTGAAAAAATGAAAATACGGCTTATTCTACTTTGTGTCTTTCTCTGTACGGCATGTATGCCACCTGAAAAAATATTAGAAAGGCAAGGAATTTCAACTATTATTGGTTTTGACTTACTTGATGAGAATACATACAAAGGCACTATTAGCTTGTTACAATTCGACCGTAAAGAAGAAAAAACGAGTGTAACCATTTCTGCCGTCGGAACTACAAGCAAACAAATAAGACAAAATTTAGAACAACAGACAAGCCACCACCTTACTTCTGGTCAATTAAGGACCATACTGTTTAATAAAAATATGGCAGAAACAGTAGGAATTTCTTCTTTTCTGGATACTATGCAACGAGATAGCAGTATCAGTTCTTTAATCTTTTTGGCCATTACTGATAATGCTGAGGAGACGATTAAAAATAAAAACTATGAAGAATATCCCGAAATGGGATCCTATATCTATCAACTATTGGATAAACACGAAAAGAAAGAAATGTTAGTCAACTCCAACTTGCATGATTTTATTTCCACACTATATGAAATTGGTATCGATCCTACCTTACCTATTCTATCGAATGAGAATGGTGTAGCACCCTATTTAGATGGGGTTGCATTATTTAGGGATGATAAAATAGTTGGTTCTATTTCCATGAAAAAAAACCTGTATATAAAATTATTCACCAATCATAATGCTTTTTTGGGGGATATAACTTTAAATATTCCTGCAGAGGTATTAGAAGAAAAGGGAATAAAACTAGTCGAAAAGCAAAAAGGAGATAAATTTAATATTACAATTCACCCAATAAAGTACCGCGGAAATGTTGAATTATCTCAGGAAGAGTCGGTTAATTTAAATGCATCTATTTTAGTTTCAACTATAGAATTACAGCCTTCTGTTACTCTTAAAAATAAGGAATCAATAAAAAAAATGGAGCTAATAATTGAAGAAGAACTAAACAAAGAATTCGGGGATATTCTTGAGGAGTTTAGAAAATTAAATACTGATCCAATTGGCATTGGAAGAAAAATAAAAAGTATAAGAAAATATTCCAATTTAAATGAAAAAGATTTGAGAGGAAAGTATTCCACATTAAATTTAAAACCAAATATTAAGGTAGAAATAAAACGAACTGGGGCAGTTGATTAGTTCACGAATTACTTGTGAAGAACCTCATTTACTTATGAAGAGCTCACCGAGGTTGATATTAAACTTATCTTCCAATAGTTCAATAATTGTATGTAAAACCATAATTAACTACAATCCTTATTCAACAATCTGGCCCTATTGCGGAACAAAAATAAAAGAGCTCTCTTCAGTCATACTGCGGCTGGTTAGTTTAATAAAATTAGCCCCATAAACGGACATTTATGGGGCTGGTCCTTATTGGAGCAAGACACACTCTATTTACCCTGATCTTTGGTACCAAAACTCATTCCCAAAATCAAAGTAACATTTTTAATAACAAACACCGTTTTTGGTGCTAATATATTCATATAAATAGTTTTTAGTAGGTGATTAATTATGATTTTTGGTTACGCGCGAGTGAGTACGGAGGAACAAAACCTAGATATGCAAGTTGATGCATTAACACAATTCGGGGTTGAGAAGATTTATAAAGAAAAATTAACTGGCACACGAAGAGATAGGCCTCAATTAGAAGACCTTTTAAAAGTTTTACGAAGTGGCGATAAAATTGTTGTATATAAACTTGACCGTATTTCACGTTCCACAAAACATTTGATAGAACTGAGCGAATTATTTAACGATATGGGTGTACATTTTGTATCAATTACTGACAGTATTGACACTTCAACCGCAATGGGAAAGTTTTTCTTTCGTACAATGGCAAGCATCGCTGAACTAGAAAGAGATATTATTAGTGAACGAACAAAGTCTGGTCTTCAAGCAGCAAGATCAAGAGGAAAGAAAGGTGGGAGACCTACTAAGAAAGAAGATAAAGTGGAAATGGCTGTTAAGATGTATAAGAGTAAAGACTATACAATTAAGCAAATTACAGTGGCGACTGGTATCAGTAAGACCACGCTGTATAGGTATTTAGACAAGGCGCTATAGGGTTGCCTCAGTAATTTAGTTATTAACGATTTGTAAAGATCTTATCGATTAAACCGTATTCTAAAGCTTTTTCTGCTGTCATGAAGTTGTCGCGGTCTGTGTCGCGTTGTAGTACTTCAAGTGGTTGACCTGTGCGGTCAGCAAGAATTTGGTTTAGTTTTTCACGTAAGAATAGGATACGTTTAGCAGCGATTTCGATTTCAGTCGCTTGACCTTGTGCCCCGCCAAGTGGTTGGTGAATCATTACTTCACTGTTTGGAAGTGCATAACGTTTTCCTTTTTCACCTGCTGCAAGTAAGAATGCACCCATAGATGCAGCCATACCGATACAGATTGTTGATACTTGCGGTTTAATAAACTGCATTGTATCGTAAATTGCCATACCTGCTGTGATAGAACCACCAGGGCTGTTGATGTAGATGTGAATATCTTTTTCTGGATCTTGAGATTCCAAGAATAAAAGCTGGGAAACGATTGAGTTAGCTACGTTGTCATCAATTGCGCTACCAAGCATAATGATGCGGTCTTTTAATAGTCGAGAGTAAATATCGTAAGCGCGTTCTCCACGATTTGTTTGTTCAATTACTGTAGGAATTAAATTCATCTGTTATTTCCTCCTTCAAAAGCTTTCTTAGTCTTATAATACAATTATGGTCAATAAAGGTCAAACGAAACCACTTTAAATCAAAAAAATATGTAGTTGTACCATGAAATATTCGCTATGTTTTTGAAATTCCCTGCTTATGTATCTTCAACATCATAACCGAATTACATAAATTTAAACGTTATAAAAACTGTAGAAAAAAAGAAAAGAACGCCTTTTTTACTGAAGCGTTCTTTCGATATCTATTCTTTTAAAAGATAGGTCACTTTATTTAAAATCTTTTCGATTTGTTTCGCGTTTTTACTATACATTTCGCTTGCTGATTTCGACTTTGTTTCTAAAGAAAATAGTTCAAGATCAGCATGACATTTTTTTAAAGATGCCAATAATAAAGGTTTGTTTTGAGGAGAAGGCATTTGTAGTTTGTCATTATAAATGTCGATAGTAAGTTGTCCATATGAATCCACTTGACCGAGAAAGACGTTTTCAATGACAACACCGAGTTTTTCGAGCTCAGAATGTAACCAAGCTCGGTTATGTCCGCTTGCTGAAAGAGGTTCATCTAGTACATTGCCATCCATAATAACAGTTTGTGGTTCTTTTTCGTTTGCTACTTTTAAACCGATGTCTTTTGCTGTGAGTGGTTGGCGATCTTTCTTTAATAATACATTTAATTCTCCGCTCGGTTCTAGTACAGCAAATTCAACATCAGCTACGCTGAAGGCATCTTTTCCACGAAGAAGTTCCAGTAATTCGTCACTTGTATATTTTTCTTTCTTTAAGTTGTCTTCGAGTATCTTTCCATCTTTTATTAATACGGTAGATTTCCCTTCAAAGAAGTCCCGAGCTGTTTTGTTCTTTAAAGAAAGGATTCCTGTTAAAAAAGGTACCACAGCGAAAATGAGTATCGCAAAGACGCCGTGAAAAAATTTTGAATCGAGCCCTGTAGATACTTGGGCAGCGATGTCACCGATTGTCATTCCGGCTATGTATTCAAAAAAGGAGAGCTGAGAGATTTGTCTTTTCCCTAACCATTTCGTAATAGCGAATAAAATAATTAATATGAATACAGAGCGAAGAATGACAAGTGTCCATTCCGGCAGGTGAGACATAGTCATTTCCTCCAGTCTACTTAAAACCCTTTATATTGAGGTTCTTCACGTTCTAATACTGAAACTCTATTTTGTAAATCAGCGATGATGCTCTCCATTTCTAACATACATTCATGAAATACACGTTTTGATTCTGCGTCCTGTGAATGTAGTGAAAGGGAGCTCAAACTTGCTTGAGCGCCCCTTACACTAGCAAGGCAGGTTTTGACGCTAGCGATAACTGTCATACGAACACCTTATCCTTTCGGTTTGAATAGCAATGCTCCGATGAAGCCGAAAATAATAGCTGCGGATACACCGGCGCTTGTTACTTTAAACATGCCGGTAATAACGCCAACGATGCCATGTTTTGCAGCTTCTTCCATTGCACCGTGAACGAGGGCATTACCAAAGCTTGTAATAGGTACAGTTGCCCCAGCTCCAGCGAAATCAATTAATGGTTCATACAAATTGAATCCATCTAATATAGCTCCAGCAACAACGAGTGTTGCCATTGTATGAGCTGGTGTTAGCTTTCCAACATCAAACATAAGTTGGCCGATTACACATATAAGTCCGCCAATGACGAAAGCCCAGAAAAAAATCATTGCGTTGCACCTCCAAATTCAATCGAAACGGCATGAGCGATACACGGAATCGTTTCTTCTTGTTGGAATGTAAGTGGAGATAGTAAAGCGCCTGTCGCAACGACAAGTATTTTATTAAACTCTCCTCTTTTCATTCGGTTTAATAAGTGACCGTATACGACCGTTGCGGAACACCCTGGTCCACTAGCGCCAGCGATGACAGGTTGCCCTTCTCTATAAATGAGCAGCCCGCAATCTTGAAACTGTTCGCTCGTTACTTTCGTTCCGTGTTTATGTAATAAGTCATAAGCAATTTCGCGTCCTACATGTCCGAGGTCACCCGTTACGATTAAATCGTAGTAAGAGGCATCAATTTGTCGTTCGCGTAAATGGGCTTCAATTGTATCAACGGCAGCTGGAGCCATTGCACCTCCCATATTAAATGGATCTGTTAATCCCATATCAACCACTCGTCCGATTGTGGCAGATGTTACCCTAGGACCGTGTCCAGTATCGCTTAAAATAGCAGCTCCTGCTCCGGTTACTGTCCACTGCGCGGTAGGTGGTTTTTGCCCACCATATTCGGTAGGATAGCGGAACTGTTTTTCTACAGCTGTATTATGACTGGATGCACCAGTTAATAAATATTTTGCGCCTTTTGCATTTACGATACTTGCTCCAAGTGCTAAACCTTCCATAGAAGTAGAACAAGCGCCGAATAGTCCGAGATAAGGAGTGCCCAGTGTACGGCAAGCAAAGCTTGTAGGGGTAATTTGATTAATTAAATCGCCTGCGAGTACAAATTGAATATCGTCTTTACGAAGTTTTGCCTTTTCAGTAGCGCGGCTACAAGCTTCTTCGAACAAAATTTTATGTGCTTTTTCATAGGAATCTTGTCCGAGCCATAAATCTTCATGGAGGGTATCGAAGTCTTCTGGAATTTTGCCTTTAGCTTCAAACGGCCCGCCAACGACTCCCGTCGAAATAATAACTGGTTTGTTTTCAAATACCCACGTTCGGTGTCCTTGTAACATTTATAGCCCTCCCCATTGAACGAGAATCGTTTTAATAAGTGCGATGACGAAAGCGGAAAATACACCAAATAAAATAACAGAACCAGCTAATTTAAACATGTTACCACCAACGCCGAGTACAAAACCTTCTGTGCGGTGTTCGATACATGCGGCAATAACGGAGTTACCAAATCCAGTGACAGGTACAGCTGTGCCTGCTCCGGCAAATTGACCAAACCGATCGTATATACCAAATCCAGTTAATAACATGGAGATGAAAATAAGAGTTGCGACTGTTGGATTCCCTGCTGAGCGTTCAGTGAAATCGAAATACGTAATATAAAAAGTAGAAATGAGTTGCCCAATTAGGCAAATGAAACCACCAACGAAAAAGGCTTTTATACAGTTTTTTAAGACAGGACGCTTCGGTTCGCGTTCTTGCTCGAATTTTTTATATTCCTGTTGCACAGGGGTTAAGTTTTTATCTTTACTAGACATTGCAAACCTTCCTTTTCTTTTAAAAAGCGTTAAGTGTTAGACTCCATTTTTTTACCAATGAATTTTAATTGTTTATTAATTTCATCTTTAGATACTTTCTTTTCCTTAATTTTTCTTTCAAGCTTTTCAAGTAACATAAAGATTTTTTTATCTGTACTTACACGAACATCGAAAGTGGGGTGCTCATCACTTAGCTGCTTTTGGAGCTTCTTACGGAGAGGTTTTAATCCAAATCTTTCGTGATGCTCAGGTGTAACTGCTATGTAGAGATCTAAATTTGAATTTACTGCTGTACTTTTTATAATTTCATCCATAGTGAGAGCTCTTTTCTTGGCTCCTTGTGATATAGATTGATTAAAGGATTCCATACTCGTTTTTGTTAACTTTGGACCTTTCTCTTTCTCCGTTCGTTTTGCTTCTTCTTTCACTTTTTTATCTAAAGGACTATTATCACATCCGGTAAAAGAGCTAAATAGAAGGGCAAATAATACGGTTATGAGTCCGAGTTTTTGCATATTTATCATTCCATTTCTATTGCAATATGTAATGTGATAGAAAAAGGATGACTGCATATCATCCTTTTTCTATTTCACAGCAAGACTGATTCGTTATTGCTGTGAGTATTGTGGTTCTTCTTGTTTGACTTCTTCAACGCGTGGGTTTAAAGAATCGATAATCGTTTGTGTTTGCTGTGCAGCTGTTTGGAAAAGTTGCTTAGCTTGTTGGTTATCCGTATCAAGAGCGAATCCCTCTAAGCTAGCTTGTGCACTTTTTAATCCAGAAACAGTTTGTTTTAATTTCGTAATTACAGTCATTGAATGAAGCCCCCTTTGGAATATCAATTCAAAGATTATAATTTGTGAGTTGGGGTGAATTTATGATTGGAAAATTTAGGGGGTGCTTTGTTAATATACTCATAACTAAGCGTCATAAAGGATTACGGGGATATTTTTATTGATTTAGATGGATTTTATTGCTATTATTATGAGAAGAAAATGAAGTGTTTTCTATTATCATGCGCCCATAGCTCAGTCGGATAGAGCGGTGGTTTCCGGTACCACGTCTTATATGACAAAGGAAACCAAATGTGCTTTAGGGTGCGGTATAAAGCTGTTTGTCGGAGTTTTTAACGCTTAACTTGAGCGGGAACAAACCGCAAACGTCCTACGTAGGCATTAGCGAATTATTGTCGCATAGTAAAAAGGTGCTACGTGTAACCAAATGAAGATAATGATAGTACATATGCGGAGAGCTTCCGTCTGAAATTCGTTTCAGATAGGGGGCTCTTTTTTTATTATGTCTAAAAGTATACGAGTAGTAAAAAGACGAAGAGAAGTAGTTGATTTTATTGGTACTGCGGAAGCACTAGACACAGAAGCGGCGATAGCGATTGCTGCGCAGGCATTTCGGGCAGAGGGATTTAGAAAGCGTACTATAGATGATTACAGCAAGCTCTTTCGTTATTTCATGCGAGAATTGAACATTGAGAAAGTCGAGATCATTACGGCGGCACATGTACAAATGTATATTAATAAGCTGCTTAATCGAGAGTTAGCACCTGCCACTGTAAATATTCGCATATCGGCGTTGAAGTCGGTCTTTAAGCGATTGAATGAGCTGGGCTACATTAAAAGCAATCCCGCTGTAGACTTTGTAAAGTTACGTACCGATGAAGCGCCGATTTTTACGCTAAATCATAATCAGATAAAGCGCATTTTTCGTGTGGTAGATAAGACGACCTATGCAGGCTATAGAGATTACTGCGCCATGCTGCTTATGTTGCACTGCGGGTTGCGTGTAAACGAAGTAAATCAGCTAGAGGCTAACGATATAGATTTTGATAACCTTACGATTATGTTAGCAGGCGCTAAGAATAAGAACCGTAAAACTAGAGCTGTACCTATGACGAAGAAGGTAGCGGAAGAGCTACGAATGCTTATAGACGAGAGTCGGGAGTACTTTGAAGGTGTTACAAACGTCTTTCTAACGCAGGAAGGCAAAGTAATAGATAATGATTTACTACGTAAGCGTATGTATCGTTATGGTACGTTAGCGGGGCTTTTAAAAGAATGCCGCCCGTCGCCTCATAGCTTGCGTCATACCTTTGCTACGAACTTCTTACGAAATGGTGGAAGTGTTAACGCATTAATGCGAATTATGGGACATGCAGACATTACGACAACTATGCGATATGTCCGATTGAACGACGAGGCAGTGAAAGAGCAATACGAAAAAGTAGCCGCTAAGAACGACTACGGAATATAGGGGTACCGCCACATGCCCATCAACTTAAGAACGAAAACAAAATGAACTTTCGTTCAAACAAACTAAAAAACACGTAATGTACTTTTGGTATTGAAAAGTACACACACCAAATAAACTCTAACGAGTTTCATTTTAAAAATTATGCAGCTTTCTTTTGTTTTCCAAACCCATTATACTCATAGACAACACCCATAATATCAAAGATAGTTTTCTTCTCATATCGATGAGATTTCCGTCCATTCTTCTGTAGGAGGTCGAACAAACGGATTAAAATCTTTGTTAGATTTTGGGTGTTTCTCTGTATCGCTTGATATAACAGCGATACATGATCTTGAATCATCCCAATGGCTTTATATTCACTTAATTCTCTTTTGTTCTTTTGCAAAAGAAGTTTACGCATCTTAAACATCGTAGAAGAACAGATAAAGATGGCAATAAGTCTTCCATACACATGACATTCTAATCGCTCTTTTTTGATAGTTTGCCAATGATGAATTTGAAATAAGGATTTCCACGTTTTAAAAATAATTTCTATTTGCCAGCGAAGGGAGTAAAAGTCATGTATTTGTTCCATCGGAACAACTCCTTCAGGCGTATTTGAGACATATATGTTGATACCCGTTAATCGTTTACTCTTTTCTGAAAATGTAATACCCTTTTTACTTTCAGTGTAACTTTGTTTTTTTCTACGTTCCTGTATCTGTTTGTCTGTTAAACGATAGATAATTACACGTGTGAATAGTTTTTGATTCTTTCCAATGTAAGCTTCTTTTATTTCGTATGTTTGACCGGGTTTTAAATTGTTCATAATATGTTCTAAATCAACTTGGATATACTGTGATTGCTTTTTTACGGTTCCGTTTCGAAAGTATTCTGGAAACGGATTTTTTACATACACGGTATGGTTTAATTTTAATCTGGATATATAATAAGCACCTCGTTGATCCATTTGATCTAAGTCTTCTAATGAAAAATAACCTAAATCACGGATACATAAATCGCTTGGACGTAATGTGTCTAAGCATTCTGTTCCAAAGGTCTTATCATTATTTTTTCCTGGACCTATCTGAAAGTTTAGAAACTGTCCGCTATGTAAGTCATATTCTAATTGAATCTTGATACCCGCTGTTTGTGCACAACCACCTGATCCAGGATATACATGGGCTAAATGTTTTGGTACTTGGAAAATCGTCGCATCTAAAATACGAATTCGTTGAAAATACGTGAGCGCCGCGCTTGAAATGGCCGATGTTTCACAGATTTTACTTTTCCATAATGCCGAAAAAATATATTTCAAAAATTCAACCGCTTTTTTATCAAAGCGTTTATTGAGTCCTTCTGGACTCATAAGAGTGCCTGTGGCCGCATGTAATTGACTGCATAGTCGAACAAGCGAGTCACTCGCTGTACGTTGACTTACCCAAATACATATGGTAGCTAATTCATTTCCAGAAAACTTTCGTTTTCTTTTTACAAAACCTAATTCTTTTGCGAGTTCTTCCAAAAGAGAAGGGGTTAAATGACGATACAGTTCTTCAGAAAATAGTTGTAATTCATCTTGAATCGAAAGATTCATAAAAAATGTCACCCTTTCTAGCTAGCTTTTTAGAAAGAATAACGTTTTTTGTCACTTGGGGGTAGTGAAAATTCTTAAGTTGATGGGCATGGGGTACCGCCAGCATTTTGGAAAAAAACCACGCTAAGCAAATGTATATGCGAAAAGAGCCGTATTTTACCCCGTTAAGAGTAAATTGGCTCTTGGATATGTAAAGGGAGCATCGAAAAACTTAGAGGTTTATTAATTCTATGTTTCTTCTAATTTTCGTTGATTAATTGCTCGATAAAGAGAACCTTGTGATACACCAGTTCCTTCTACAATTTCTTTAATAGAGTATTCTTTACTGTCATACATGCGTAATGCAATTGAGAGTTTTTCTTTTTCTAATTTGGGCCTATCTAATCTTTTTCCACGTTTCTTACTTGCTTCTAATCCTTCTTTTACTCGTTCTGCAATCAAATTTCTTTCTAATTCTGCGATAACACACATCATTTGCAACATAGCTTTTCCTGTAGGAGTTCCTGTATCCATATTCTCTTTCAATGATACAAATTGAATTCCTATTTCTTCGAACTGTTGAATAATACTTAGGATATCTAATGTTTTGCGTCCTAAACGTGAAATACTTTCAACTACAACAGTATCTCCTTTTCTTATCACATCAAACAAATTTATAAGACCTTGTCTTTCTCGGATTGTTCCAGTGAAGTTTTCTTGAATGACTTTTTCACATCCGTATTCAGTAAGTGAATGGATTTGACGATCTAAATTTTGATCGAAAGTAGATACGCGTGCATAACCAATAATCATTTGTTTCCTCCTGTACAATCATATACTTTCATTGTACCGAAGGTTCATTTATTGTAAAGGTATTTGGTAATACTTTTGGTAACTATTTTTTGTAACCTGAAAAACCTTATAAATATAGACATAGAAGCAGGATGAGAAATGTTACAAAAATATTGGTTTTTGGTAAGAGTTCTTTTAATGGATTTTTTTATAAAATACAAATGAGATTAACCTTGATTAATAATAAATAAATAAATAAATAAATCTTTGAAAATCCAAAGAATATTTTCAATTATTTTAGAAAAGACTGTTTTTTTATAATTTATAGTATGTACAAGCCCTACATTGAATAAATTTTTTAAAGAGAAAGGAGGTATATAATGTCAGATGAGAATGAAGAAGAGTATTCAAACGAATTAGCCCAAGCTGATTTCATATCTGCTGCAGCGTTTGATCCTAGTCTTGTAGGCCCTACATTGCCGCCAACTCCACCATTTACACTACCGACCGGTCCGACCGGAGCTACTGGTCCCACTGGAGCTACTGGTCCTACGGGAGCCACTGGTTCTACCGGAGTTACAGGTCCTACGGGAGCCACCGGTCCTAGCGGAGCCACTGGTTCTACGGGAACTACAGGACCTACCGGAGATACAGGTCCTACGGGAATTACAGGACCTACCGGAGTTACAGGTCCTACGGGAGCTACTGGTCCTACGGGAGCTACTGGTCCTACGGGAGCCACTGGTCCTACAGGAGCCACTGGTTCTACCGGAGTTACAGGTCCTACGGGAGTTACAGGTCCTACGGGAGCTACTGGTCCTACGGGAGCCACTGGTTCTACCGGAGTTACAGGTCCTACTGGAATTACAGGACCTACTGGAGCTACCGGAACAACTGGTTCTACAGGACCTACTGGAGTTACAGGTCCTACGGGAGCTACTGGTCCTACGGGAGCCACTGGTCCTACGGGAGCCACTGGTTCTACCGGAGTTACAGGTCCTACTGGAATTACAGGACCTACTGGAGCTACCGGAACAACTGGTTCTACAGGACCTACCGGAGTTACAGGTCCTACGGGAGCTACTGGTCCTACGGGAGCCACTGGTTCTACCGGAGTTACAGGTCCTACTGGAATTACAGGACCTACTGGAGCTACCGGAACAACTGGTTCTACAGGACCTACCGGAGTTACAGGTCCTACGGGAGCTACTGGTCCTACGGGAGCCACTGGTCCTACAGGAGCCACTGGTTCTACCGGAGTTACAGGTCCTACTGGAGTTACAGGTCCTACTGGAGCTACTGGTCCTACGGGAGCCACTGGTCCTACGGGAGCCACTGGTTCTACCGGAGTTACAGGTCCTACTGGAATTACAGGACCTACTGGAGCTACCGGAACAACTGGTTCTACAGGACCTACCGGAGTTACAGGTCCTACGGGAGTTACAGGACCTACGGGAGCTACTGGTCCTACGGGAGCCACTGGTCCTACGGGAGCCACTGGTTCTACCGGAGCTACAGGACCTACCGGAGCTACAGGACCTACCGGAGCTACTGGCGCTACAGCAACAACTTCTACAAAGGCTATCCTTTTTGGTGGTACTAATGCGGGATTTCAGCGCATAGCAGGATCACCTGGTGCAGATTCACAAACGCTCCCTTATGTAACAGCAGGAGCTGGTAGTGTTGTTGCGTTTTCTGCTTCTATAAATGTAAATAACTTAGGTACAGGTGTATATTTGTTGCGAGTATGTGATAATGTACCTACTAATCTAGCTTCACCGGGTGCTGGTCAAATAGTCTCTACAATTACGCTTACACTTACAGCCAATATTACTGGAACTATAGTGTTTTCGATTAAACCAACTGATATTGGAGCACAACCTGTAAAGGTATTTAATCCTAATCCAGTGGTAGCCCCTGCAACAGTTACATGGACTAGTACAATACCTGGTAATCCAGTTGCAAGGACAGATGCTATCTCACTTTTTATAACTCCAGGAATTACTCAAAGTGCTGTATACTCTGTATTTATATCTACTGCAGTTTAAAAAAATTAATACTATATACATACAATACTAGTTTTGAAGGACTAATATTGTATACGAATTTATGGTAGAGCCCAAGGGATATAGGGCTCTTTTTTTATGGATTAAGACTGGGATTTTACATTTGATATATACTAATCAAATTATACTTAGTTAAATGCTATAATTTGTATAATAAAGGCTATTCTCATGTCCCCTTATAGCATCTGCAGAGATCTTTATTAACCGTATATACAACATTGCGCTCCATAACTTTAAACAATTTAAACTAAAAAATAAAAATAAATTCTTAAAGAGAGGAAAAAAGAAAGAATGGGAGTTAAACAATTACTGTCGGAGGCACAACGAAATGAATTAATGGATTTATCACGTTTAACAGAATGGGATTTGGTAACATTTCATACCTTTTCTAAACATGACTTACATTTAATCTTCAAGCATCGTAGAGGATATAATCGTTTAGGTTTCGCTCTTCAACTGGCATTAATTCGTTATCCTGGATGGGCTTTAACTGAGTATAACGATATTCCTATGTCAGTAATCAAGCATATCGCAAGACAGCTACAGATTCCTGCAGAAGAGTTTTCTAAATATGCCAATCGTAATAACACATTATGGGAGCATCTTAGTGAAATTCGTGAGGAGTATAATTTCACTAATTTTTCTTCTAGCCATGAAGAAAATCTGTTGAAACATCTCACACAACAAGCTATGGAAAACAGCAATTCACTTCATTTAATTGAAATAGCACTGTCCATGTTACGGAAATCAAAAGTTATTCTTCCTGCCATGTATGTAATTGAAAATATAGTTTGGGAAGCCAAACAGCAAGCAGATCAAAAGATATACAGTATTTTGTATGATGACTTAACATCTGAACAAAAGAAAAGAATAGATGCTTTGCTTCTCCCCACAAACAATGGAATTTCGCCATTAGCTTGGTTGAAACAGCTTCCTTCTCAACCATCGCCAGAGTCTTTTCTCAAGGTTGTGGAGCGGTTTGAATATGTAAAAGATATAGGGCTTGTAGTTGATACGAGCAAGATTAATTCTAATCGCCTTCGGCAACTTGCAAGATTAGGATCAAAATATGAACCATATGCCTTTAGAAGGTTTGACGAAGTAAGAAGATATAGTATTTTAGTTGCTTTTATGTTAGAAATCACACAAGATTTAATTGATTATGCAATTGAAATACACGATCGTATTATGATGAATCTTCAATTAAAAGGAAAAAAAGCACAAGATGAGATGCAAAAAGTAAATGGTAAAAAACTGAATGAAAAACTTATACAATTTATCAAGATATGTGGAGCACTTATTGAAGCAAAAGAAGTAGGAAAAGATGCTTTTACAGCTCTAGATGACGTTATGCCGTGGGATAAAATGGTGGAATCGGTTGAGGAAGCCAAACAGCTATCAAGACCTGTAAGTTATGATTATTTAGATTTATTGGAGACTAGATATTCCTATATTAGGCGGTATGCGCCTACTCTATTAAGGTCTTCCAGTTTGGATCAACTAAATCGGCAGATCCAGTACTTCAAGCGCTTCATACTATACATGATTTAAACATAAACGGAAAGCGAAAAGTACCGATGAGTGCACCTTTGAATTTTGTATCAAATCGTTGGCAAAAACATGTATATGATGACGAAGGTAATGTTAACCGACATTATTACGAACTTGCAGCATTAACAGAGTTGCGAAATTATATAAGATCAGGAGATATATTTGTTTCAGGCAGTAGACAGCATAAGGCTTTTGATGATTACTTAATATCTGAAGAGGATTGGAGAAACATAATAAATGCAGAAAATTACTTGGCAGTTCCTTTAACGGTCGAGGAGTACTTAACAGAAAGGATTACTTCTCTAAACCAACGTTTGGACTGGTTATCAAAAAATAGTGAAAAATTAGAAGGTGTTGATATCAGCCAAGGAAAGCTATATGTGGAGAGGTTAGATAAAGGGACTCCAGAAGAAGCAAAAGCATTTAGTATGCGCCTACATAATATGTTACCAAGAATAAAACTCACAGATTTACTATTAGAAGTAGCTAGCTGGACTGGATTTCATGAGCAATTTATTCATGCTTCAACGAACAAATCTCCTGATCAAGAAGAGAAGAATATAGTATTAGCAACTCTGATGGCAATGGGAACAAATATTGGTCTTACAAAGATGGCAGAGGCTACTCCTGGAATCTCTTATAGACAAATGGCAAACACTGCGCAATGGAGAATGTATGATGATGCTATGGTTCGAGCTCAGTCTGTTCTAGTTAACTTTCAACACAGGCGACAATTAGCAACATATTGGGGAGACGGTAATACATCGTCTTCAGATGGAATGCGGGTACCTATTGGCGTTCGCTCTTTACATGCTGATTCAAACCCGCATTATGGAACAGGAAGAGGAGCAACTATCTATAGGTTTATAAGTGATCAATTTGCTTCCTTCTATTTAATAGTAATTAATACAAATGCCCGAGATGCACTATACGTCCTTGACGGTTTACTTCATCATGAAACAGACCTCATGATTGAAGAACATTATACAGATACCGCCGGATATACAGATCAAGTTTTCGGATTAACACATCTTCTAGGCTTCCGCTTTGCACCACGTATTCGTGACTTAATGGATACAAAACTTTTTACTATTAACGGTGTGCAAGAATATCCAAATGTTCAGTCACTATTAAAAGGGAAAATTAATTTAAAGGTTATTCAAGAAAATTACAATGATGTTTTACGGTTAGCATACTCCGTAAGAACAGGTAAAGTATCTAGCTCACTTATAATGGGGAAACTTGGATCTTATGCAAGACAAAATAAATTAGCGACCGCCCTTGGTGAAATGGGTCGAATAGAAAAAACGATCTTTACCTTAGATTATATTTCGAGTAAATCAGTGAGGAGAAAAATACAAAAAGGCTTAAATAAAGGCGAAGCCACAAATGCCTTAGCCAGAGCTATATTTTTCGGAAAGAGCGGAGAGTTTAGAGAAAGAGCCCTCCAAGATCAATTGCAACGGGCCAGTGCACTTAATATTATTATTAATGCGATAAGTGTATGGAATACGGTCTATATGGAAAAAGCCGTAGAAGAATTAAAAGATACAGGCGAATTTCGAGAGGATTTAATGCCGTATATATGGCCTTTAGGTTGGGAACACATCAATTTCTTAGGTGAATATAAGTTTGAGGGATTACATGCAACAAGTTTACAATCCTTACGCCCTTTGAATATAAAAGAGCCGATTTACTCTTAACGGAGTAAAATACGGCTCTTTTTTCATATAAATTTGCTTAGCGTGGTTTTTTTCCGAAATGCTGGCTGTACCCCATGCCCATCAACTTAAGAACGAAAACAAAATGAACTTTCGTTCAAACAAACTAAAAAACACGTAATGTACTTTTGGTATTGAAAAGTACACACACCAAATAAACTCTAACGAGTTTCATTTTAAAAATTATGCAGCTTTCTTTTGTTTTCCAAACCCATTATACTCATAGACAACACCCATAATATCAAAGATAGTTTTCTTCTCATATCGATGAGATTTCCGTCCATTCTTCTGTAGGAGGTCGAACAAACGGATTAAAATCTTTGTTAGATTTTGGGTGTTTCTCTGTATCGCTTGATATAACAGCGATACATGATCTTGAATCATCCCAATGGCTTTATATTCACTTAATTCTCTTTTGTTCTTTTGCAAAAGAAGTTTACGCATCTTAAACATCGTAGAAGAACAGATAAAGATGGCAATAAGTCTTCCATACACATGACATTCTAATCGCTCTTTTTTGATAGTTTGCCAATGATGAATTTGAAATAAGGATTTCCACGTTTTAAAAATAATTTCTATTTGCCAGCGAAGGGAGTAAAAGTCATGTATTTGTTCCATCGGAACAACTCCTTCAGGCGTATTTGAGACATATATGTTGATACCCGTTAATCGTTTACTCTTTTCTGAAAATGTAATACCCTTTTTACTTTCAGTGTAACTTTGTTTTTTTCTACGTTCCTGTATCTGTTTGTCTGTTAAACGATAGATAATTACACGTGTGAATAGTTTTTGATTCTTTCCAATGTAAGCTTCTTTTATTTCGTATGTTTGACCGGGTTTTAAATTGTTCATAATATGTTCTAAATCAACTTGGATATACTGTGATTGCTTTTTTACGGTTCCGTTTCGAAAGTATTCTGGAAACGGATTTTTTACATACACGGTATGGTTTAATTTTAATCTGGATATATAATAAGCACCTCGTTGATCCATTTGATCTAAGTCTTCTAATGAAAAATAACCTAAATCACGGATACATAAATCGCTTGGACGTAATGTGTCTAAGCATTCTGTTCCAAAGGTCTTATCATTATTTTTTCCTGGACCTATCTGAAAGTTTAGAAACTGTCCGCTATGTAAGTCATATTCTAATTGAATCTTGATACCCGCTGTTTGTGCACAACCACCTGATCCAGGATATACATGGGCTAAATGTTTTGGTACTTGGAAAATCGTCGCATCTAAAATACGAATTCGTTGAAAATACGTGAGCGCCGCGCTTGAAATGGCCGATGTTTCACAGATTTTACTTTTCCATAATGCCGAAAAAATATATTTCAAAAATTCAACCGCTTTTTTATCAAAGCGTTTATTGAGTCCTTCTGGACTCATAAGAGTGCCTGTGGCCGCATGTAATTGACTGCATAGTCGAACAAGCGAGTCACTCGCTGTACGTTGACTTACCCAAATACATATGGTAGCTAATTCATTTCCAGAAAACTTTCGTTTTCTTTTTACAAAACCTAATTCTTTTGCGAGTTCTTCCAAAAGAGAAGGGGTTAAATGACGATACAGTTCTTCAGAAAATAGTTGTAATTCATCTTGAATCGAAAGATTCATAAAAAATGTCACCCTTTCTAGCTAGCTTTTTAGAAAGAATAACGTTTTTTGTCACTTGGGGGTAGTGAAAATTCTTAAGTTGATGGGCATGTGGCTGTACCCCTAATACTCTTATTGTGAAAGGAAATGAAAAGGAAAGAATGAGCTTTTTAGTATCAGAGGTAAAAGCCCCGAAAAACTATGATGGCTCTCTTTATATTCGTCAAACAGCAGAAGAAATTTTTTTGTTGTTTGAGACTCGTTGGAGTCCGGATGAACACTGGTTTCAGGAAGCCTGCGAGAAATTTCCTACTCTTGAAATTGAATTAATCCATGTGGAAGAAAACGAGGGGATTGCCGGTAGAATGTGGAACGATGGTGGGAATGTCAAAAGCATCTTAGCTTACAGAGACGAAGATAGACACGCCTATAACCAAATTGTGTATTCATAAGAATATCGCTTGATATATTAACCTTAAAATATATCAATACCAATAGGTTAATCTAGTTTACTAGGTTAATCATTTACAAATCACGATAATTTTATAAAGTGAACAACAAAATGAACTAAAATAAAAAAACCACAATGCACATTACAATGCAACTTGTGGTTTTTTTATTTCAATACGTTTAACTTGTTCTTTTATTTTTCACGAAGTCGATTCATTTGTTCATACAACTGTTGTATTTGGTTAGTATAAGCTTCATTCATCTTGCGTATTTGATTTGCATATTCTTCATTAGCAGTAGTTAATTTTTTTTGATACTCTCTTTCTAATTCTAGCAAAGCGTTATTCTTTTCGTTAAGTGCTTTTTCATCTTTTCGCTCTAACTCTACCATGTGATGTTCTTTTAACGCTTCCATTTGATCGTTCAAATTTTCAATTTCCTCCTTTATGTCAACCGTTTCATAAAAGTGTTTCTGTATCTGCGCCTTTAACTCTTCTCGCTCAGTAGCAAACTCTTCTTTCAATTTCTTATTTTCATCAACGTAAGACTGGTATTCATTAGCTATTCCGGTCAGCATATCAATCCTTATTCAAATCAATTATATTACTATGTTAACTAGGTTAATAAAGTTAACTAAAAAGATATATTTATTTCATTTATTGTATCATTCCAATTCCTCTTCATCTATCGTTACAAACGAGAAGAATAGATTTAATTGTTTCTGTTAAACTAAAACTTTAACCTTTTCTCAATACATTACTAACATCTCATTTTAAAAAAATATTAACCTTTTAAATATTATATTATCGATTGATTAACCATATTAACCTAGTTAACTTTTATAAAAAAATAAAAAACTAATAATAAAATAAAATAGCCACTTATTCATATGAACAGGGGCTATTCAGTGCTTGAGAATCGCATTTAAACGAAGCTATCTTTTATTTTGTGCGTAATTGGTCACTCGATGCAAAATAAACGCATTTATTTTTTCGGTGATATTTCAGAGCTACAGTATTCATTTTAAACTCTTCTTCTTTGGTGAACGCTTTCAAGTGCTTGATTAATTGTTCGTTCTACCCATTGGCTCATGGTGATATTCTCTTGTTCGGCTAATTGCTTTACAGTGTCCAACATCTTTATTGGTAGTTCTAAATTCGTTTTACGATAAGCACTCCGAACAACCAAGAAGCCTTCAGCAATCTCAATCGTTCCCTCTTTTATAAAAGGAATAAGCTGGTCTAGTTTAAAAGGAACAGAATGATGGAGGGATATTTCCCCTGCTTTCATCGAAATATACACACCCTGCTCCTGTTCCCGAATCCCTACATTTTCAATTCCCCAAGATTCATACAAAAAGTCAATAAACGGATATAAAATATCCTCCCCTTTAGGAATCTGGATATGAACGTAGCCTTTATAATCTAGTATATCTTTATGGATTTCATAACAAGGTTCTAGGCCATACTTTTCAATCCCTTCATTATATTCTACCCATTTTTGATAGTATGGAAGATAAAATCCCCAGTTTAATTCTTCATCTTTCATCACCCTGGCAGCTGTACTATCTGGAGATTGAAAGTACTGAAAAAGCACAATATCATGGTTAGTATCATAATATTCATTTTTTCGAACACGCTCAAATTCCAAGGACTGAAACAATTCTTTTGCTTCTAGGAATGCCTTTTCTGAAATAACATAATTCGTTCGATAATTTCCATCACAAGCTATGTGTTATTTATAATTATCGAACACATCATAATAATATACAAGAAAAGGAGGTTAATCATTATCTCAAATGATTAACCTCCTTTTCTTGTATATTACAAATCTCTCATGAAAACCAGTTTTTTCGGAGTGTCACAGTGACCGGTTTTTTGATTCTAAAAATCTCAATAAACTTCGGGCGGTCACAGTGACAGTACTTTAGATTTAAGATAATGGTATACTCCATCTTCATCGCAGGTGAATTCCGTTACATCATCCGCGATTTCTTTGATATGTTCTGGAGCGTTTTTCATAGCGACAGCATAACTAACAAACTGTAACATTGGTAAATCATTATCGCTGTCCCCAATAGCGAGAGTCTCTCCTCCGGACAAACTAAAATGCTGCAGCATCTGTTTTATCCCTGTTGCTTTATTCACGTTTGCAGCCATTAATTCAACATTGTGTTCAGTAGATGAAGAGGTAGTAAAATCCATTACCTGCTTAATTTTATCAAGTTCATTTTTCCAACTATTTATTTGTTTTTTTGTTCTAGCAAAGAAGTAGAACTTTGAGAATTCATTTCCTTCTATTTTATCCATCCATGCTATTTCTTCTTTAATGGAATGCTTACGAGAAAGCCACTCGTTCATACCGACACTGTTTGGTTTCGGTTCTTTTACTTCATTTAAAACATATTGTTGATCTTGTTTTAATATAACTCGGGATGCTCCATAAGGGTAAAGCTCATAATATACTTTATTTTCTCTAGCTTTGTTAATAATAGTTTCCACCAATCTAAGTGATAGTGAATGTTTAAATATAACTTTTTTCCCTACATACCCTGTCGCACCATTTGAGGTAATTAACCCATCAACTTGAAAACCTTTTGGGACTAATCTTTCTATTTCATCCGCATCTCTACCTGTAGCTAGAATAACGTATATTCCTTGATTACGTAATGCATCAATGATTTCCTTTGTTTGAATTCTCACCTTATTTTGGTGATTTAATATGGTACCATCCATGTCCAAGAAAATAGCCTTAGGTTTTAATACCATAATGATTCCTCCTTATATAATTATGTCTAGATACTTCTTTCAGCCATATTGAAAAATGGTAAAAGCAGAGTAATATCATATACTCTGCTTTACTCAATGAGTTTTTAATTAAATATTTTCTACTTTATCAAACCATGGACTTGCTGTTTCTTTTAAAACGGCATTAAGTTCTTCGATGTTTTGTCTGCCTTCTGATCTTAGCCATTCTCGGCCATCTTGTTCACCTTTTTCACCGAAAACATTAACACCATTCTTCCAGGTTGCTCGTCCGCATAATACACCATTAAAGGTAGATCCCGCCTCTTTTGCAAATGTTAATGTATCTTGGAATAACTGCGCTGAAACACCCGCACTTAAAAAGATGAATGGTAACGTCGTAGCATCACTTTGTTCTTTAAATAATTGAAGCGCTTCTTCCCTAGAATGGATAACTTCATCTCCATATCCTTCTACGAATTTCATATTAACAGGAACTTCGACTTTCAGGACGTCCACTTTGTATTGTGGTTTTGAGAATTCCTTCATTGCATCAATCACTTTATGAGGTTTCACCTTGGCATATTCTTTTCCTTTTACATCATCGTTATTGGCATCATAAGTCACAATTTCTAAAAAGAAGGGGATTTCTTCAGCCTCACATTCTGAACCAATTCGCTCCATATATACATGTTTATACTCATTAATTTTTTCTTCTTCATCTACATCATAGTAGAGTAAAAATTTAATAGCATCGGCACCAAGGTCTTTTAGGCGTTTAACAGACCATTCCTCCAATAAATCAGGCAGGCGTCCTGGCTCTGATGCATCATAGCCTGTTTTTTCATAAGCCATGATGAGTCCGGCATCTTGATGTCTTATTTTCGAAGCGGGTAAGCCATATTCAGGATCAAGTAAGATCGATGAAGCAAAAGGTGTCAGTTCCTCCGATACCAATTTTTTATACGTAATGATTCCTTCATCTCCAATCTCCTGATCACTTGCATTAGCAATCATTTTCTTAAGAGATCCACGTTGGTCAATCGCAAGTGCCCCGATTACTCCGTTTTCATTTGATAATCGTTTCAATGCTTCTAATTTATTCTTTTTTAATGATAGCATAGTAGTAGTCTCCCTTTTTAGTAGATTTCGTTTATCTCAACTAAATTAAAATAGTGCAGAAAGTGGTTCAGATTAACGCTTCCGGTCCCAGCTTCTATTGTGTTCAGCATCCCTGCCGTCATCGAGGTTTTGATGGCGGTTTCAATGGATTCCCCTCTATTTAAAGAAACAGCTAACCCCGCAACTGTCGCATCACCTGATCCTACTGGATTTACCACATTAATTTTTGGTATAATTGCGTTATAGAATCGATCCTTATATTTAACCAAAGCACCTTTACTTCCCATTGAAACCATCACGCATTCAATATCGTTAAATAATTCATGCGATAATACTTCTTTTAAGAGATTTCTATCATTATTGACCTCTTTCCCAATAAGCTGAGACAATTCAGTATGGTTTGGTTTAATGGCAAAGGGCTTTTCCTTATGAAGAAGTACTTGTTTTAAGGATTCTCCCGAGGAGTCAAGTATCACAGGAACGTCTTTTTTATGACTGATGACTAGCATTTGATGGTAGAAATCATCGGGTAACCCTTTTGGCAGACTTCCTGAAATCGTAACAAATGAGGTCTTTGATAATAGACCTTCAAATTTATCTAAAAATGCTTTGCCTTCTTTTAGGGATAGGGTTGGACCCGATTCGAGGATCTCTGTTTGCATTCCTTCGTGAAGAATGGCAATACAATTTCGTGATTCTTTTTCAGTCTTTAAAAAGTCATTTTTAATACCAGCTTTTTTTAATTCTTGGTTGATAAAATCACCAAGGGTGCCGCCAATAACACCAGTAGCCAGAACATCTTCTTCTAATTGTGAAATAACCCGTGTAACATTTAATCCTTTTCCGCCTGCGGTTTTACTCACATGTTCTATTCTATTAATCTCATTTAATTTAAATTGTTTAAGAGGGTAAGAAATATCAACTGAGGGATTCATTGTGACTGATAAAATCATTTCACTGCCTCTTTCTCGTGTTTTTTCTTTTTTAGCTCTGTTTATGATGAATGTTGATAAATTGCCTTTGGGCCATGTGATCAGCATTTTTCTGCATAAATGGCTGAACGTATGCCCCGAAGGCAATTGCAGCATCAACAAGGATGTTTAACAAAGCCTTTCATTTCATTGCTTATCATCAATCGTGATATTCGCCCCTATCCCATTTTTCTAGGAACTCGTCAAAAAAGTGAATGTCTCCTGTTTGATGATCATTTTCTGGTTCAAGGGACATAATTTTTTTCACTAATTGGTTGTTTTCCTCTGTTTCATCATATTTTGCTTCGATAAAGTGATCGACAATCTCTAGGATTAAATGTTCTCCAGTAATTTTGCCTCCAACGCCAATGACATTTGCATTTAGTTTTTCTTTAGCATATTTGGCCGTGGCAACGTCTCTTACCAATGCTGCTCTTGCTCCTAGTACTTTAGCGGCTGAATTTGTAATTCCTACACCTGTTCCGCAAATCACTACACCTAAATCAGCTTCTCCGGTCGTAACCGCTTCTGCCACCTTTTTCCCATAGATAGGATAATGTGTTCTTGTAAAATCATACGTCCCCATATCAACAACCGTATGTCCTTTAGATTTTAAATGGTCAGAAACTGCCATTTTTACATCTGTTACAATATGGTCACAACCTAATGAAATAATCATCTTATACTCTCCCTCATTCTTTTAATGTAATCTCTCTAAATGGTTTATACGTTTTACATCATTTTGTTTAACATATCTACTCGGATTTGATGGCGTCCCCCTGAGTACTTTGAGTTAATAAAGGCCATCACAATACTTTCAGCCAAGCCTTTACCTACAACTTCGGCCCCCATCGTAATAATAGAAGTGTTATTATGGTCCCTTGTCATTCTTGCTGATCGTTCATCAGAGACTTCCGCACAAACGATGCCTTTTATTTTGGTTGCTGCCATAAAAGAACCCGCTCCATAGGAATCGATCAGAATAGCAAGTGAATCGCTGCCTTCTTTTACTTCATTTGCGACTAAAACAGTTGAATCTACAAAGTCAACGGCTCCATCTAGTGTTTTATCTATTACATCGATGTTTTTTTCTTCTAAGAAAGTTTTTATATGATTTTTCAACTCTAACCCAGCTTTATCTGATCCTAATAATATGTTCATGTCCATTCACCTCATATTTAATAAATTACTTTTACAAACTCTTCTAGCTTAAGCTTCTTTTCTTCGGGAATTTGATCATCGGTTATTAAAGCAGTTACCCCATCCAAATGATAGAAGCTAAAAAAGTCCTGTCCCCAAATTTTGCTATAATCAGCAACAATGTATTTTTCGTGGGCATTATCTAAAATAATGCTCTGTGTAATTCCTTCCTCTTCATTAGCTGTGTAAACTTCATTCCCATGGACGCCATTTGCGCCTATAAAGGCTTTTTTTACATTAATCTTTTTTAATGTATTATTCGCGAAGCTTCCGACAAAGGCTCCAGTTCGAGCTCGATAGCTTCCACCAATTAAAATAAGATCATAACCTTCGTTTTTATTAAAACGGTTGAAAACATGAATGGAATTGGTCACGATTCTTGCAGGAAATACCGTCAAGAAGTCATACACATACTCAATCGTTGTACCTGGACCGAGAAAAATTGTGTCATTTTCTTCGATTAAGGAGGCAATCGTTCTAGCAATTTGTTGTTTTTCTTCTATATTGATGCCTTGCTTCTCAATATGAGTCAGCTCTTTATCAGAAAATCCATTGACAGCTTTTGCTCCCCCATGAATTCTCTCAACTTGACCTAAATCCTCAAGCAGCTGTAAATCTCGTCGAACAGTCATTTCTGTTACATTTAATAATTCAGTGATTTCTGAGACGCGCACCATTCCATGAGTATTAATTAACTTTAATATGGTTTCTAGGCGTTGCTCTTTAAGCACACTGTCACTCCCTTCTCGATTTGTTCTAAAATGTTTGATTTTGTTCCTTTTCCTAGAATTTATCACCCGAAACGATAAATGTCAAACAAAAAAATAGTGGTGATACAATTAGCGAATAATATATTAACAGTTAATGAAAACGGTTGACAAAAAAATAATCGCTGATTTATAGTTTAAATGTAAACAAAAATAAACAAAAAGGAAAATAATAGAACATAATACAAACAAAAACAAAGCATTTCTATTATTTTCAGTAAGGAGTATTAGATATGAATAAAGAAGAAGTGAGCATGGTAGGTTTCGAAATTGTTGCATTCGCCGGTGAAGCACGTTCCAAATTATTACAAGCTGTTAATGAAGCAAAAAAAAGCAACCTAGATGCTGCAGAAGGACTAGTGAAAGAGGCGAAGGAAAGCTTAGCAGAAGCACATAATTCCCAAACCCAAATACTAGCAGCAGAGGCTGGCGGGGAATCCGTTGAGTTAGGCTTTATTATGGTACATGCCCAGGATCATTTAATGACTACCTTACTATTAAGTGATATTGTTGAACATTTAATTGAGATTTATACGAAGGGATGATTATTTATGAACTCCATGATGAATTCCTTAATTGCACAAATAGAAAAAATGAAACCTTTTTTCGAAAAGGTTTCTCGGAATATCTATTTAAGAGCGGTTAGAGATGGCTTCATTTCTGGAATGCCGATTGTCTTATTCTCAAGTATTTTTTTACTGGTAGCATACGTGCCGAATATTTTTGGTTTTTATTGGAGCAAAGAAATTGAAACAATATTAATGAAACCGTATGCATATTCAATGGGAATATTGGGCTTAGTTGTCGCGGCTACTACAGCAAAACATTTAACTGACTCATTTAATCGGGAATTGCCAAAGAATAATCAGATAAGTAATATATCTACGATGCTAGCGGCTATTGTTGGATTTTTGCTGTTAGCTGCTAATCCAATTGACGGTGGTTTTGCAAGTGGATATATGGGATCAACCGGATTACTTACAGCATTTATTATTGCTTTTATTGTAGCTAATATTTATAAAGTATGTATCAAAAATAACGTGACAATCAAATTACCTGAAGAAGTTCCGCCAAATATTGCCCAAACGTTCAAGGATTTAATTCCATTTGCAGTTACAACGATCTTCTTCTGGCTTTTTGACCTGGCATTTAGAAGCTTTTTCGAAATAAACTTTGCGCAGGCAGTTATAGAATTCTTCAAACCTCTCTTTTCAGCGGCTGATGGTTATTTAGGTCTCACGATTGTTTATGGTGCGATAGCATTATTCTGGTTTATCGGCATACATGGCCCTTCAATTGTAGAACCAGCTGTTGCGGCAATTTATTACGTTAATATTGAAGCAAACCTACAAATGTATCAAAACGGGGAACAAGCAGTAAATATTTTAACACCTGGTGTTCAACAATTCGTTGCTACTTTAGGCGGAACTGGCGCAACTTTAGTTGTTACTTTAATGTTCGCTTTCTTAGCAAAGTCAAAACAACTAAAAGCTGTTGGTAAAGCTTCTTCCATCCCGGTTCTTTTTGGTGTCAATGAACCATTATTATTTGGTGCACCGATCGTTCTAAATCCCGTTTTCTTTGTACCATTTATACTTGCACCGATTGTAAACGTTTGGCTTTTTAAATTCTTTGTTGATGTTTTAGGTATGAATTCATTCATGTATGTCTTGCCTTGGACAACTCCTGGTCCACTTGGAATCATCATGGGTACTGGATTTGCCGGTTTTGCCTTTCTCTTGGCCATTCTATTATTAATGGTAGACTTTCTTATTTATTATCCATTCTTCAAAGTTTACGACAAGCAAAAGGTTCAAGAAGAACTTGAAGAAAATAATCATCCTGTCAAAGAAGTAATTGCTCCGAAAAGCGAAACAGTTGTACTTGAAGTTAAACAAGACATAATAACAGATGAGAAAAATGTTTTAGTCCTTTGTGCAGGCGGTGGTACAAGCGGATTATTAGCTAATGCCTTAACAAAAGGTGCAAAAGAATGTAATGTTTCTATTTCAGCTGCGGCAGGAGCCTATGGATCACATAATGATATTTTGAAAGATTATGATTTAGTTATTTTAGCTCCACAGGTTGCATCAAACTATGAAGTGCTAAAAAAGGATACAGATCGTTTAGGAATCAAATTGGTATCTACAGGTGGTAAAGAATATATAGATTTGACTAGGAATCCTGAAAAGGCATTAACTTTCGTATTAAGCCAATTAGCATCATAAGAGGAGGATATTAAATTGGAACATATCAAAAAACAAGCATTTCCTAAAGACTTTTTATGGGGAGCGGCTTCTGCAGCTTATGAAATAGAAGGTGCATGGAATGAGGATGGGAAAGGTCCTTCAGTTTGGGATGTCTTTTCTCATATTCCCGGCAAGACACTAAAAGGAACAAACGGTGATGTTGCAGTTGACCATTATCACAGATATAAAGAAGATATTCGTTTAATGGCTGAAATGGGTCTGAAAGCGTATCGATTCTCTGTAGCATGGAGCCGGATTTATCCTAAAGGGTACGGTGAAGTGAATGAGAAAGGACTTCAATTTTACGATGATATTATAAATGAATTAATCGCCAATAAAATTGAACCTGTATTAACCATCTATCACTGGGATATCCCTCAAGCTCTAATGGAGGAATATGGAGCATGGGAATCAAGAAGGGTCATTGAGGATTTTAAGAACTTCGCCATTACCTTATTTAAACGGTATGGAGACCGGGTTAAATATTGGGTTACATTAAACGAACAAAATGTCTTTATTGGTCACGGATATGAGGCCGGCATCCATCCGCCGGGTGTACAGGACAGAAAACGAATGTATCAGGCTAACCATATTGCGAATCTTGCTAGCGCAGCTGCTATTAGTGTATTTCATGATTATGTACCAGATGGAAAGATTGGTCCAAGTTTTGCTTACTCGCCATACTATCCATTAGATTCTAAGCCAGAAAATGTATTAGCAGCAGATGAAGCGAATGATTATAACAATTATTTTTGGATGGATGTCTATGCGTTTGGCAGATATCCTAAGAGAATGTGGCGATACTTGGAGGAAAATGATTTACTGCCTGAAATTGAAGAAAGCGATTGGCAGTTACTTGAGAAAGCGAAACCAGACTTTATGGGAGTAAACTACTACCGGACAGAAACAGTTGTTGCCAATCCACTTGATGGAGTTCAAATGAACCATGCATTTAATAACACGGGTGAAAAGGGAACAACTCCTGAGAAAGGGATTCCTGGCCTGTACAAAATAGTAAAAAATCCGTTTACAGATGCAACAAATTGGGACTGGACCATTGATCCAACTGGTTTACAAGTAGCAATTACCAGAATTACAAGTCGATACAATCTTCCGGTTCTTATTACAGAGAATGGATTAGGGGAATTCGATACGGTTGAAGATGGCAGAATTCATGATGACTATCGAATTAAATATTTGCGTGATCATGCGAAGGCGATTCAAAACGCTATTGCGGATGGTTCCGAGGTGATTGGCTATACACCTTGGTCTTTAACAGATTTACTCAGCTGGTTAAATGGTTATCAAAAACGATATGGATTTGTATATATTGACAGAGATTTTGATGATAACGCATCAATGGAGCGTATAAAAAAGGATAGCTTCTATTGGTATAAAGAAATCATCAAGTCTAACGGGGAAAAATTAACTTCTGATGTTCAAGCATTAATTTCAGAAGGGTTAGCGAAGTAATTTCATTAGAAAATTTTTATAAACAGAAAACAAAAGGACTGGGTTTTTTCTCGCAGTCCTTTTCCTATCCAAGTAGGGTTTTCCAGCTCCTAGATGACGCAAGCAACTAAGTATTTATGATTAATATTCAACGATAGGATGATGAAAATGGAAGGTTTAATCTTTGCAATTGATTTGGGTGGAACATCAACAAAATTGGCTATTCTAACGAATGAAGGAGGTTTTGTGCATAAATGGCAAATTCCAACGGATACAAGTGAAAAGGGTCAAAATATTTTGCCTCATATTAAAGAGGCTTTTTATCACATTTTAATAGAATTAGATCTGAACTTAGAACAATTTATAGGTGCAGGGATTGGTGCTCCTGGTCCTGTAATGAATGAGGGAGTTATAACAAAAGCGGTTAATTTAGGATGGACCAATTTCCCGTTAAAAAGCCAATTAGAAAATCTCCTATCTATTCCTGTCTTTGTAGGCAATGATGCAAATTGTGCTGCCTTAGGAGAGATGTGGAAAGGAGCAGGAGAAGGATTAAAGGAATTAATATGCATCACATTAGGTACCGGTGTCGGTGGTGGTGTTATCACAAAAGGAAATATTGTAGAAGGAATAAAAGGTGCTGCTGGTGAAATTGGTCATATGACAGTAAAATTAGAAAACGGCCAAATGTGTAACTGTGGTAAGACAGGATGCTTAGAAACGATAGTCTCTGCAAATGGAATCTTGCATGTAACCAAAGAAAAGTTAAAATCCTGTAAAACAGAAACGAAACTAAGAAAAATAAAAGATGAAGAGTTAACTGCCAAAGATGTATTTGATTTGGCCGCTCAAGCTGATGAACTAGCATTAAAAATAGTGGATGAGGTTTCTTTTTATTTAGGTTATGCACTAGGAACCTTGAGTACCGTTATAAATCCTGAAGCCATTATCATTGGCGGTGGAGTTTCCAATGCAGGTGAAACATTAATTAAGCCAGTAATAAATTATTATCAAAAGTTTGCATTTCCAGCATCATCTTCGAATACGAAAATATTACGGGCAACTCTTGGAAATGATGCTGGAGTTATTGGTGCAGGTTGGCTAGTTACAAATGCAAGTTCAAGCATTAACCTTTTTACTAGATAATCTCAACTAGATTACTATTGATATAAGAGGAAAAGAAAAAACTTTTCCTCTTATACTGCAAATCTTAACTACTTCGGGTTGACCACTGTGACGGTTCCGGAGAACCTTCCCCCGCATTTCTTCAAAGTGTGAAACAAGGTTTTTCGGGGCGTCACAGCGTATCGAAGGTCCCCCCATTTATGCGTAGAGTTCAGCTCCTGATACAACACCTATACCTTGAATGCTGAAAATGAAGGCTCCTTTTATTTGAACAAATAAACCTTCGATTTTTCTTTTTAAGATTTTAATTTGGTCACTTAAAAAGTGTAATTGGTCTAGTTTTTGAGCCAAAAGGAAGATTTCTGTTTCTACCTTTTCTCTAGGCTTAGAAATGGATGTCTTGGCAAAATCTAATAGAAGTTGAATACATGAATCCCTTAGCTTTAAGTTTTCACGGACCGAAAGGTCTCGTTATTCCTGTTCCCCAAGCTCTAGAATGTCACTAGGATGCGGATAATATCGCATGAGATAACAAGGAGCTTTCCCAAAATTTTTAGAAAAGGGCCGGACATGTTTTCACTTTCCATCTTTCCATATAGATTTACTCTGAAACTTTCGAAAGATATGTATGATCCATATATACAAGAATTAGATTCTCGGTGGAGCTCCTTTCATTGACAAGTTCCCTGCGGGCATGTATTAATTTTTGTAGGTCATGAACCTTCCCTGTAGGCAGTTCATTAAAGGTGCCCCGGCCATTAATCATGGATTGTAGAATAGCCATAAGGTTCACATTATCTGTTTTTGACCAGTTTAAAAGGGCTTTTCTTTCCTCCACAGTAGTACAGCAATAATCGTACGAACATGATATCCTTCTAACTGACAAAGAAGAACTAGGTCCTAATAGTGACCAGTAGTTTCAATTCCTAAAACAATTTCTTTCATGTAATATCGATCTTTTACCGTTTTAATCTGTTGCCTTACCAGATCCAACCCTATCAATGAGTCAAAATTAAAAAAAATGGGACTTGGTCTTGCTTCGACCTAGTTACCACTTTTTCATAGACTTATTAATTGTTTATGACCTATACTTTTAGTAGACATTTTGTGTTCCTTTGTAGAAGATTTGGGAACATTTTATTAATCCATTATTTAGAAGCGCCTAAATGGAAACTTTCGCTGGAGGAATTCTTTAAAAAACAAAATTAAAGGTATAGTCTCCTTCTTGATTTGGTTTAAGAACGGACATACCCCCTTCCGACAAATCTAAATTTTCTTGTAGTCTTTCTTCTTCATTATAAATATTAAAATCCTTTACTTCTTCTGAGACGGTTTTTAACTTTTCATTAGTTTCAATATAAACCTTTATTTCATTGCTAGATTCATACATTCTATTAATGTCTCCAAGGTATTCCTTACCAGTATTTTTTAGAACCAAATGGTAACTAATCAAAAGAGGTTGTATGATTTAAAAACACCACTCCTAAACTAACCTTCCGTTACCTTAGGTATATAATTTCACAATCTCCTTTACAATTTAACATATAGATATAATTTTCTTTAAAAGGACTTGCTCCACAATATGACACTATAATGAAGTATGAAGTAACAAAGGGATACCATTTCAACAAGAGCAAAAAAATCCTGCTTAAACTAATACAGGATTTTTATCAGCTTTATTTTTTAAAATCTATATTACCTATATTGAACCTCTACTGCAGCAGTAAATTTAACTAATTACACTTAAATATAAATTGAGTGAATCTTCCACCTCAGCTGCTACTAATTGAATAAAGTCATGGTAATCTTTTGATGTATGAGCTTTATCCAGCGCATCATAATATTCTAGTCGATTCGCTACTTTAATAATGACAGGTGGAAATCCATCTTTCATGAGTTCTAAATTAAGTAATAAACGTGCGGTTCGCCCATTTCCATCAATAAATGGATGAATACCGACAAAAATAGCATGTAACATTGCTCCATGTTCCACTGGATGAAGGGATTTAGCTTCTGATTGATACCATGTCATCACTTGTTCCATCTGTTCCTGAATTAAATAAGGAGCTGGTGGTACATGTGAAGCACCTGAGATAAAAACCTGCTGATCTCGATAGACGCCTGCATACGCATCATCAATCCCTTTAAGTACTAATCGATGTAAATTCTTAATCTGCCATTCAGATAAAGGTTCTCCTTTATGGACAATTTCTTCTACATAAGCAACCGCCTCTCGGTGGTTAATAACCTCTAAATGCTCACGAAGTGTTTTGCCTCCGACCGTAATTCCTTCCAAAACCACTTTCGTTTCATTGATGGTGAGCGTATTCCCTTCAATGGCATTGGAGTGATAGGTCCACTCTAGTAATAATTTTTCACGTAAACTTTTTATAGTATATCTCGGTAATGGGCGTTTGCTATCTAAGAGCGCTTTTTTTTGATCAATTTGTTCAAACATACAGCCTCACTCCTCATAGGGAATTTGAGTTTCTTCCTATTATATACTTTTTATAAACATGTCTCTATGTTAACTGTTTTAAATTCATAATCGTGTATTCCTATATTATTCTTCAGAAGTTGTAACAAATCCTTTCTCTCTAGGATTCTCCCATCTGTAGAGCTTGTTGAATAACCTGCTCTACCCACTGGCTCATGGTAAGATTCTTTTTTTCTGCTAATTGCTTTGCCTCATCCAACATATTGATTGGCAACTCTAAATTCGTTTTGCGATAAGCACTTCGAACAATAAATAACCCCTCTGCAATCTCAACCGTTCCCTCTTTTATAAAAGGAATAAGCTGGTCCAAGTTAAAAGAAATAGAATGTTGAAGAGATATTTCCCCAGCCTTCATCGAAATATATACACCCTGCTCCTGTTCCCGAATCCCTACATTTTCAATTCCCCAAGATTCATATAAAAAATCAATAAACGGATATAAAATATCCTCCCCTTTTGGAATCTCGATATAAACGTAACCTTTATAATCTAGTGCATCTTTATGGATTTCATAACAAGGTTCCAACCCATATTTTTCAATTCCTTCATTAAATTCCACCCATTTTTGATAGTACGGAAGATAAAATCCCCAATTTAACTCCTCATCTTTCATTACTCTCGCAACTCTACTATCTTGAGATTGGAAATACTGAAAAAGTGCAATGTCATAGTTAGAATCATAATATTCATTTTTCCGGATACGTTCAGATTCCAAGGACTGAAACAAATCTTTTACCTCCAGGAACGCTTCTTCTGAGATGACATAATTCGTTCTTTCATCACCGAAAGGTACCTCCACAGCTTTAATAGTTCCATCCTTGATATATTTATAGACACTTTGAACAGATAAACCCAACTGTTTGGCCACTTCTGAAGGTCGCATACCTGTTGGATATTGCTCCCTCTCACTGGCTAATCGATCCACTTCCTCTTTATAGTATCGAGCTTCTCGATGTAGCCGATGAGGATCTGCCATTTTTCTAATTTTATTTTGTTTGGCATAATGGTAATTGGTCACTTTTTGCATGTAAAACGAAATTGGTAGAATCATTTTTTGACATAATACACTCTCCATAAGTGGCGTCATTATTTTTTTAACTTTATTATACATAATAATGGAATCTAAGTATGAAAATATATATTATCAATCTAAAACAGTACGGTGGATATGCGTATTGTAAGTGTTAAACTTAAACAACTTATTGTAATCTTAACGTATCCTTATTGCAAATGGTGACAGCTTCGCTGGTACTCACCCTAATATTGCCGTCTATAGCAAAAATATTCATTTTAGTTACAACCCTTAGCGTACCTAAATCAAGGATTTGAATTCCAAAAAATGTCTTAACGTGGGTTTTATGTCATTTGGTTGGCGGGACCCCTGAACGAACAAAGTCTGGTCTTCAAGCAGCAAGATCAAGAGGAAAGAAAGGTGGGAGACCTACTAAGAAAGAAGATAAAGTGGAAATGGCTGTTAAGATGTATAAGAGTAAAGACTATACAATTAAGCAAATTACAGTGGCGACTGGTATCAGTAAGACCACGCTGTATAGGTATTTAGACAAGGCGCTATAGGGTTGCCTCAGTAAGTCGGTTGCAGAAATTACATTTTATGTAAATCATCTGACGGACTAGAGCAGCAACCCTGTGACTAGGCCATATTGAAAGTGTTGTATTTGAAAATGATAAAGCTAAATGTTTTTATGATAAATTCCCAGTAAATAAAGGTCATATGTTAATAGTACCGAAGAGACACTGTGAGGATTATTTTGGTTTAACTATTGAAGAAAAACTTTCAATAGATAAATTAGTATTGAGATGTCAACAGCGGTTCTATTTTCCCTAATTTCAGCGGTCCAAAATTCCCTATTACTAATTAACGGCCGGTTGTATGCCGGCTTTTTGCTTTTCACGAAGTCTAAATGATTGTCCTTTGATATTGAAAGTTGTGGAGTAATGCAACAATCTATCCAAAACCGCTGTTGCTAGGACGTCATCGCCAAATATTTTCCCCCACTCAATATACGATTTGTTAGAGGTTAAAATAATTGACCCTTTTTCATAACGTTTTGAAATGATACGAAAGAATAAATCTGCACTTAACTCATCAAACGGAAAGTATCCCATTTCATCAATTATGAGTACATCGCACCTACTTAACGATCGGACCAGGCGAGAAGTGGTTCCCCTTTGTTCTGCCTTGCGGCAGGAAGTAATGAAATCATCGGCCCGGGTGTAGTAAGCTGTGTATCCTTGACGAAGTGCTTCGATAGCGAAACCTATCGCCAAGTGGGTTTTACCAACACCTGGCGGTCCTAATAATAAGATATTTTCTCCATTCTCAATATAACGACCAGTTATTACTTCTTTTACACGCCGTTCGCTAACACTTGGTTGAAATGAGAAGTCAAAGTCTTCGATAGTCTTGTGAAACGGTAGCTTTGATTTCTTTATTCTAGTTTCTAGTGCTGCACCTTCTTTGTGTTCAATTTCATGTTGAAGAAGGGTGTTTAGAAATTCAGAATATGTTACATTATGTTTAGAGGCATCTTCTAGGATGCCATCTAATTGATTGGCTATGTAAACCAAGCCAACTTTCTTAAGACGTTCAGTTATAAGTTGTGCGTTCAT
>NZ_JBBOWD010000001.1:4700000-5287837 GCF_038006905.1 Bacillus sp. FSL R9-9834 | reverse complement strand
AGGTGTCCCTCCTTTACTAAGATGGTAAAAGAATAAGGTTGCGCAACAAATGTACAACCTAAATAAATATAAAATGTATATTTATACGAAACGTATTTTAAAACCTAAAAACGTCGTTTGTATATGAGATAGGGTTTTCGACAAAAAAAGCGAATGTGGATAATCATTTACCCACATGTGATTAAAACTGTCCACATGTTATACACAAATTGTGGATAAGATAAAGATGTGGAAAACTTATTCAAAGTGAAAACACAACTATAATATCAAAAAAAAGTAGCTATAGCAATGAAATTAAGAAAGTTATCCACAAAATCAATACCTTGTGGAATAAACTTGTCCACAACACGATATACTGTGTAAAAGTACGAAAAGAGTTTGTGGATATAAAAAACAAGAAAAATTATTTATCCACAAGGAAATATAGCGTCTGTGAAAAAGTATGTGAATAGGTTCAAAATGAATATTTGATGAAAATTTCTAGAACCATTGACATTTTCCTAGTTGATTAACTATAATTTATAAGACTGTCTTTAACAGATATTCCTCAGGGAGGTGTCATATAATGAAAAGAACTTACCAACCAAATAAACGTAAGCGCAGCAAAGTACATGGTTTCCGCAGCCGTATGAGCACAGCGAACGGACGTAAAGTGCTAGCAGCTCGTCGTCGTAAAGGAAGAAAAGTATTATCTGCGTAGACCACTGATCGTTCAGTGGTCTTTTTTTCTAATAATAGTGAATTTCCGCTGATGAACTACAGGAGTGTCAATTGATATGAAGAAAAAACATCGTATAAAAAAGAATGATGAATTCCAGACGGTTTTTCAAAAAGGAAAATCGAATGCAAATCGTCAATTTGTTGTCTATCAACTAGATAAAGAAGAACAGCCAAACTTTCGTATTGGCCTATCTGTCAGCAAGAAAATAGGAAATGCAGTAGTGCGTAATCGAATTAAACGTATGATTCGCCAGTCGATCACAGAATTAAAAGATGAGATAGATTCTGGAAAAGATTTTGTTATAATAGCAAGGAAGCCTTGTGCAGAGATGACATATGAAGAATTGAAGAAAAGCTTAATTCATGTCTTTAAACGCTCTGGTATGAAAAGAATAAAAAAGTAGCGTAAGGAAATGAATTACACTATATACATACCGAAACAAGGAGGAGCAGGCTTTGAAAAAGAAAATAGGTTTACTAGCCATGGTTATTGCATTAATGGCAATTGCTACTGGCTGTAGTGAAGTCAATCAGCCGATTACACCGAAAAGTACTGGAATTTGGAATGAATATTTCGTATACCCGCTTTCTCAGTTAATTACGTATTTTGCCAACTTATTTGGTAGTAATTACGGTTTAGCAATCGTTGTTACAACTCTTATTATTCGTTTTGCATTATTACCGTTAATGATTAAACAAACGAAGAGTACGAAAGCAATGCAATCGTTACAACCAGAAATGGTGAAGTTAAAAGAGAAATATAGTTCTAAAGATCAAGCGACACAGCAAAAATTACAACAGGAAATGATGCAGTTATATCAAAAAAATGGTGTAAATCCATTAGCCGGTTGTTTACCAATCTTCATTCAAATGCCAATTCTATTCGCTTTTTATCATGCGATTATGAGAACGGCTGAAATTAAGCAGCATAGTTTCTTATGGTTTGATTTGGGACATGCAGATCCGTACTATATCTTACCGATTGTTGCGGCAATTACGACATTTATTCAGCAAAAGCTTGCAATGGCAGGAACTGCTGGCCAAAACCCGCAAATGGCAATGATGATTTGGCTTATGCCTATCATGATTTTAATCTTTGCAATTAACTTCCCGGCTGCATTATCACTTTACTGGGTTGTTGGTAATATCTTTGGTATTGCTCAAATGTATTTTATCAAAGGACCAGAAATTAAGGCTAGTAAGGCTGAGGGATCAGGCAAGTGAGTATAATCACTGCTAAAGGTCATACAGTCGAGCTGGCAGTAGAGGATGCTTTAAGACAATTAAATGCTTCAAAAGACCGAGTAGATATAAATATTATCGATGAGGGTAAGAGAGGGTTCTTAGGCTTATTTGGAAACCGACCTGCAGTAGTAGAAGTTGTATTGAAGAAAGATCCAATTCAAGAATGTGAAGAATATTTAAAAAATGTTATTCACGATATGGGTGTGGAAGCTGAGATTAGTAAAATTGTAAAAGGACGCGAAGTTGAATTTACAATTTACGGCGAAAATGTAGGTGTTTTGATTGGAAAGAGAGGAAACACCTTGAATTCTTTACAGTATTTAACAAAACTTGTGGCGAATCGTAATACGAAGCAGTACATTGGTATCACACTAGATGTGGAAAATTATCGTAGTAAAAGAAAAGCTACGTTAGAAGCACTTTCTTATCGATTAGCAAAACAAGTAGTAAGTACGAAAAAAAGAGTTGTGTTGGAGCCTATGCCATCTTTTGAACGAAAGATTATCCACCAAGCATTATCTAATCATCAAAATATCATTACAACTTCTGAAGGAAAAGAACCACATCGACATGTTGTAATATCTTCCAAGTGACCGGTTACTCAATTGAGTGCCGGTTTTTTTGAGGGGAAAATAGGTGTGGATAACTAAAAAACACTAAACTTATCCACTGTGAATAAGTTTAGTGTTTTTTACATGAGGACATAATAAAATGAGTTATTATTCTTTTGTAGATAGGTTCGTTATGGTATTCTAATAATTTAGTGAAGAAAATAATCATGTTGAAATAGAGATAAATAAGCAAGTGAGGTGAAAGGACATGGAATTTGATACAATTGCCGCGATTTCCACAGCGCTTGGAGAGGGTGCAATTGCCATTGTTCGAGTAAGTGGGGATGATGCGGTTGAAAAAGTTAATCGTATTTTTAAAGGGAAGGATTTAACAGAGGTTCCTTCTCACACAATTCATTATGGTCATATTGTTGATTTAGATACAAATCAGGTTATTGAAGAAGTAATGGTGTCTATTATGCGTGCACCAAGGACTTTTACACGTGAAAATATAGTAGAAATTAACTGTCATGGTGGACTTGTTTCAGTAAATAAAGTATTGCAGCTTATTTTAGCGCAAGGAGTACGATTAGCGGAACCTGGTGAATTTACAAAACGTGCTTTTTTAAATGGCCGTATTGATTTATCACAAGCAGAAGCTGTTATGGACTTAATCCGTGCAAAAACAGATCGTGCAATGAATGTAGCGATTAATCAAATGGAAGGACGATTATCCAAATTAATCGGCCGTTTGCGTCAGGACATATTAGAAACGTTAGCTCATGTTGAGGTAAACATAGATTACCCTGAATATGATGATGTGGAAGAAATGACACATAATATTTTAATTGAGAAAGCTACACATGTTCGTGCTGAAATTGCAAAAATATTAGAAACATCGAAGCAAGGAAAGATTTTACGTGAAGGTATTGCTACTGCAATCATCGGTAGACCTAATGTTGGGAAATCATCGCTATTAAATAGTCTCGTTCAGGAGAAAAAGGCAATTGTAACTGATATTGCAGGAACAACTCGTGATGTTATTGAAGAGTACGTTAATGTGCGTGGTGTACCACTTAAACTTATAGATACAGCCGGAATTCGTGAAACAGAAGATGTTGTTGAACGAATTGGTGTAGAGCGTTCAAAAGAAATGATGAGTCAAGCTGATTTAGTGTTAGTTGTCGTTAATTATAGCGAAGCTTTAACGAATGAGGATGAAGATCTATTCCGTGCCGTACAAGGAAAAGATTTCATTGTTATTGTAAATAAGACAGATTTACCGCAAGCAATTGATATGGAACGTGTTATAGAATTGGCAGCGGGGAATCGTATTATTACAACGTCGTTAATTGAGGAACAGGGGATAGATGAGCTTGAAACGGCAATCGCTGATTTATTCTTTGAAGGAACAATTGATTCTGCAGATGTAACATATGTTTCTAACGCGAGACATATTGGATTATTAACACAAGCAGGAAAAACAATTGGAGATGCAATTGAGGCGATAGAAAATGGTGTTCCAATTGATATGGTGCAGATTGATTTAACAAGAACGTGGGAAATACTTGGTGAAATTACTGGTGACACCGTTCATGAAAGCTTAATTGACCAGTTGTTCTCTCAATTTTGTTTAGGAAAATAATATAGTGATGTTTCAGAAAGATAGAGATTATTAGGAGGAATAAACAATGGGATACAATGCCGGTTCATACGATGTCATAGTAATCGGTGCAGGTCATGCAGGATGTGAAGCTGGTCTTGCGGCAGCACGAATGGGCTCCAAAACATTAATGTTAACAATTAACTTAGATATGGTAGCGTTTATGCCATGTAACCCTTCTGTTGGTGGACCAGCAAAAGGGATTGTTGTTCGTGAAATTGATGCATTAGGCGGAGAAATGGGACGCAACATTGATAAAACGCATATTCAAATGCGTATGTTAAATACAGGTAAAGGGCCAGCTGTACGTGCACTTCGAGCACAAGCAGATAAGTTCTCTTACCAGCATGAATTAAAGAAAACAATTGAAGAAACACCAAACTTAACGTTGTTCCAAGGAATGGTAGAGCGTTTAATCGTTGAAGACGGCGAATGTAAAGGGGTAATTACGCAAGCTGGTGCTGAATATACAGCAAAGACAGTCGTAATTACGACTGGAACGTTTTTACGTGGTGAGATTATTATGGGAGATTTAAAATATTCGAGTGGTCCAAATAATCAACAACCATCTATTACTTTATCGGAACATTTAGAGGAGCTTGGATTTGATCTTGTTAGATTTAAAACAGGTACACCTCCACGCGTAAATAGTAATACGATTGATTACAGTAAAACAGAAATTCAGCCAGGTGATGATAAGCCACGAGCTTTCTCTTTTGAAACGACAAAGTTTATTATGGATCAAATTCCATGTTGGTTAACGTATACGAGTACGGAAACACATCGTTTAATAGATGAAAACCTACATCGCTCAGCTATGTATTCTGGTATGATTAAGGGAACAGGTCCTAGATATTGTCCTTCAATTGAAGACAAGGTAGTAAGGTTTAATGATAAACCACGTCATCAAATTTTCTTAGAGCCAGAAGGACGTAACACACAAGAAGTGTACGTACAAGGTTTATCCACAAGCTTACCAGAAGACGTACAGCGTGATATGCTTAGAACAATCCCTGGTCTAGAAAATGTTGAAATGATGCGTACAGGTTATGCAATTGAATATGATGCAATTGTGCCAACGCAACTATGGCCAACACTTGAAACGAAAAAAATTAAAAATTTATATACAGCAGGACAAATTAACGGAACTTCTGGTTACGAAGAGGCGGCAGGACAAGGGCTTATGGCCGGAATTAATGCAGCATGTCGTTCTTTAGGTAAAAAAGAAGTTATTTTAGGTCGTGAGGATGCTTATATTGGTGTCTTAATTGATGATCTTGTAACGAAAGGGACGAATGAACCATATCGTTTATTAACGTCTCGTGCAGAGTATCGTCTATTATTACGCCATGATAATGCGGATCTTCGTTTAACTGAAATTGGTCATGAAATTGGATTAATTAAAGAAGAACGCTATGAGCAATTTACAAATAAAAAACTACAAATTGAACAGGAAAAGGAACGTTTAAGTAGCATTATTATTAAACCACGTCCTGAAGTTCAAGAATTAATTCGCAATATTGGTGGAAGTGAATTGAAAGATGGAATACGTGCAAGTGACTTATTACGTCGTCCAGAGATGACATATGAGCATATCCATCTTTTAGTACCAAGTGAAGTAGAATTAAGTGATGAAGTTACAGAGCAAGTTGAAATTCAGATTAAGTACGAAGGATATATCGAAAAATCTTTACAGCAAGTAGAGCGTATGAAGAAGATGGAAAGTAAAAAAATTCCTGTCGATATTGATTATGATGCGATTTCTAGCCTTGCATCAGAAGCTAGACAGAAATTGAAAGATGTTCGTCCACTTTCAGTGGGGCAGGCTTCACGTATATCGGGCGTAAATCCAGCGGACATTTCCATTTTACTTGTGTATATTGAACAAGGAAAAATTGCGCGAGTATCGAACCAATAAATAGTAAGGAGATATTGTTAGATGAACATAGAACAATTTCAATCTATGCTAGAAGAGAAGGGCATCACCCTCTCTTCTAGACAGTTAGAGCAGTTCGAAATCTACTTCGAAACATTAGTAGAATGGAATGAAAAAATGAATTTAACGGCTATTACGGAAAAAGAGGAAGTATATTTAAAACACTTTTTTGATTCCATTACAGCTGCTTTTTATTACGATTTTTCAAAACCATTCTCAATTTGTGATGTTGGCGCAGGAGCTGGATTCCCAAGTATTCCTTTAAAAATCTGTTTCCCGCATTTAAAAGTGACGATTGTAGACTCATTGCAAAAACGTATTAATTTCTTAAATCATTTAGCACAAAAGTTGGAATTGAGTGACGTCGCGTTTTGTCATGATCGTGCTGAAACATTTGGAAAAAAAGAAGGTGTACGTGAAGCGTATGACATTGTAATGGCACGTGCAGTCGCACGTCTTTCAGTATTAAGTGAGCTATGTTTACCACTTGTAAAAGTTGGGGGAACATTCATTGCAATGAAAGGTGCTGCAGCAAACGAAGAAATTGAAAATGGCAAGTATGCTTTAGAGGTGCTAGGCGGGGATTTAAAAGAAATGTCTACGTTCCAATTACCGTTTGAAGAAAGTGAACGTAATATTTTATTAATCGAGAAAAAGCGCAAGACACCAAAGAAATATCCACGCAAACCGGGAACACCCAATAAATTACCTATTGAAAAATAAATCTTATTAGACGTAAGATTAAATTATATAAATGAAAACGTAAATGTTTCATAGGAAACATTTTATGGAGAATAGTCAATAGGCCTAAAGGTGGTGGAATATGTATGAAAAATACGTTTTCTCGTTTATTTGGCTTTGGAGATAAAGAGAGCGAATTCGAATTACAAGACGAAAGCCATGAAGAAATAGATAAAAAGGTATATGAAGAAATACAAGAAATTCCGATAGTAAATATTACCCCTAACCGTTATCAACCACGAACCGTTTTTGATGACGCGCGTATTGAGGAACTAGCATTAACGATTCGTACACATGGACTTATTCAGCCAATTGTTGTGAGGCAATATGAGGATGATAAGTACGAGATTATTGCTGGAGAAAGGCGTTTCCGTGCAGCAACAAAATTAGGGTGGGAAAAGGTTCCTGCAATTATAAAAAACTTAAATGATACAGAAACAGCTTCTGTGGCTTTAATTGAAAACTTGCAACGTGAGGAACTAACAGCAATCGAGGAAGCTGTGGCATATCAAAAGCTAATTGAGTTACATAATTTAACGCAAGAAGCATTGGCACAAAGACTCGGAAAAGGACAATCCACAATCGCAAATAAGTTGCGATTGTTAAAGTTGCCTGAAGAAATAAAAAATGCGTTATTAGAAAAAAGTATTACAGAACGCCATGCCCGTGCGCTCATCCCTTTAAAGAATGAGGAATTACAACTGAAGGTTTTACAGGAAATTGTGGAGAAACAATTGAATGTAAAGCAAACAGAGGAACGAATTGCGAAATTACTAGAGGAAGCAAAACCGAAGCGTAAGGCAAAGCAAAAAGCAGTAAGTCGAGATACGAGAATTGCCATGAATACAATTAGGCAGTCATTACAAATGGTTGCTGACAGTGGTTTAAATGTTAATTCTGAGGAAGAAGAGTTTGACGAGTACTATCAAATTACAATTCAAATTCCGAAGAAAAAATAATAATGGCGTGTTAGAGACCTGATCCTATTGGATAGGTCTCTTTTACTATATTTTCTTGTTAGATGAAGAAGGAGTTTACAAATAAATTTTGAAGTTTAATAAGGACATAAAAGAAAAACTTTTATTTCATGTTACAATAAACGTAATTGTTACTAGAATAAGATAGAAAGGTTGAAAGTAGGTGACATCATGGGAAAAATCATTGCTATAGCCAATCAAAAGGGTGGCGTTGGAAAAACAACAACATCTGTTAATTTAGGGGCTGGATTGGCACAAGTAGGTAAAAAGGTCCTTCTTGTAGATATTGATGCTCAAGGAAATGCAACGACGGGTGTGGGAATTGAAAAATCCGAATTAGATCAATGTATTTACAATGTTCTTGTGGAAGATGCAGATGTTCAAGGGGTTATACAGAAAACCGCAACTGAAAACTTAGATGTTCTACCCGCTACAATTCAATTAGCAGGTGCTGAAATTGAATTGGTACCGACTATTTCCCGGGAAGTACGTTTGCAAAGGGCATTACAGCCAGTTCGTGATGAATATGATTATATTATTATCGACTGTCCCCCGTCCTTAGGGTTATTAACGATTAATGCATTAACTGCAGCAGATTCTGTTATTATTCCTGTTCAATGCGAATATTACGCACTAGAAGGGTTAAGTCAGCTATTAAATACAGTTCGACTTGTGCAAAAGCACTTAAATAAAAATCTAGCAATTCAAGGCGTATTGCTAACAATGTTAGATGCCCGTACAAATTTAGGGATTCAGGTTATAGATGAAGTGAAAAAATACTTTAGAGATAAAGTATACCGTTCGATTATCCCTCGTAATGTTCGTTTGAGTGAAGCACCAAGTCATGGGAAACCAATTATGCAGTATGACGCTAAATCAAGAGGGGCAGAAGTATATATAGATTTAGCAGAGGAAGTGATTGCAGGTGGCTAAAGGATTAGGAAGAGGAATCAATGTGTTTTTTCCTGATTTAGATGTGAAAGAAGAAGAGACAATTCAGGAGATTACGATAACTGAATTAAGACCGAATCCATATCAACCACGTAAACACTTTAATAAAGAGGCGATTCAGGAATTATCGGCCTCTATTAAAGAGCACGGCATATTACAACCATTAATTGCTAGAAAGAGTATTAAAGGATATGAAATTGTTGCAGGTGAAAGAAGATATCGTGCTGCTAAAGAGGCGGGACTCGAAAAAGTACCTGCCGTTGTAAGACAATTAAATGAGCAGCAAATGATGGAGTTTGCATTGCTTGAAAACTTACAACGAGAAGATTTAAATCCAATGGAAGAAGCAATGGCATATCAAATGTTAATGAATGAGCTAAATGTGACGCAAGAACAATTAGCAAAACGTCTTGGTAAGAGTAGACCTTACATTGCAAACTATACGCGATTATTAAGCCTCCCTTCTTTTGTGCAAGATATGATTGCAAATGGTCAACTTTCAATGGCTCATGGGAGAACTTTACTTACGATAAAAGATGAAGAGCAGTTGAAATCTTTACTGAAACGAATTGAAAAAGAAGGGTTAAATGTTCGTCAATTAGAGAAAATTGTTCAGGAGATTAATCAACGCGTTTCACGTGAAACAAAACAAGTAAAAAAAGAGAGAAATATATTTTTCGTAGAACGCGAAACGTTCTTAAGAGAAAAGTTTGGCACAGAGGTAAAAATTAAAGAAACAAAAAAGGAAAAAGGTAAAATCGAAATTGAATTTTTCAATAAAGAAGATTTAAATCGTATTTTAGAATTATTAGCGCAGCAAAACTAAAAAGCAAACCATCTTATTATTTATAGATGGTTTGCTTTTTTTAATACAGATAATTTTTGGTCTGTTTCTTTTATGCTTTGTGCGATTACGTCAGCCATTTTCATGACTAAACTTAATCTTGTATTTTGCAGGACGAAAAACTCCATAAAACCGTTCAGATTTACGATGCCATGAATATGTAAGTCACCAACTGCTGGTAATTTCTTATTCATCGCAGCTCCGGGTTTACTAGGTCCCATTCCGGTAGTGATGGAACCGATACTTTGAGATTTTCCTAAACAAGCATCAACCGCAATTATAAATGAAGTAGGATTATCTTTCTGTATATTCTGAATTTTTTCTTCTAAGTTTAGCGCATGTACTGGTTCATCCAGTGTGCCGAACACTTGGAAGTTTGTAATTCCTACTTGTTCTAGTTTCGTACCGACTAATGGCCCGAGTGCATCGCCTGTAGAACGATCTGTTCCGATACAAACGAGAATAATTGGTATATGGTTTTTAATAGGGATATGGGAAAGTAAGAAGTTACTAATTGTCTCGGAGGCTTCTAAATCTTGGTGCATAACATTTTGAGTTTCTTTTTCGAAAAAAGGTAAGCGAAAACTTCCAATATTCATGAAGCACCCATCCTTTTAATAAATTTTCAAAATATGTTATATGGTGAGTGAAATGGAAAACTATAAGTGCGTACTTGCTGTAAAATTTAAGTGAGAACGGAAATAATAGTACTAGTATATATATATTCGTTCCATTTTATACCTGTATGTAGGTTAACAAATGGAATTAAAGTCATAAAATTTTTTCAGCAATTAGGAGACTTCTGATACAATAAGAAGGATAACTAAAAAGAAATTTTGGCTGGAGAGGTAGAGGTACATGGATTTATTAACGAAGTGGTTTAATGCTACGAAACAGTATTTACTAGATGCTGATCGTTGGGCTCATATTGGAATTGCGACATTAAAAATATGTATCATTTTAACAATTGGTGCAATTGTAGTACGAATTGCAAGAGCGGTTGTACGGAATGCGTTTCGTATGGGAAGTCGTTCGCCAATTCAAATTTCAGAACGTCGTACAGTTACAGTAGCGAAGTTACTTGAAAATATTGTGGCATACGTTGTTATGTTTATTATGTTAATTGCGATTTTAGGTGTGTTTGATATTAATGCATCAGGTTTATTAGCCGGTGCAGGGGTAATTGGTTTGGCAGTCGGATTTGGTGCTCAAAGTTTAGTGAAAGATGTTATTACAGGGTTATTTATCTTGCTAGAAGATCAATTTTCAGTCGGTGACTACGTAAAAATTGGTCAGTTTGAAGGAGTCGTTTTAGAGATTGGACTTCGTACAACAAAAGTAAAAAGTTGGACAGGTGAAATTCATACTTTACCAAATGGAAGTATCATTCAAGTTACGAACTATTCAGTTAGTAATAGTGTAGCATTTGTTGATGTATCTATTTCGTATGAGGCTGACATAGCGAAAGCAGAGCAAGTCATTGAAGACTTATTACAAGAATTACCTGCAAAGTACGAAAAAATGGTAACAACACCGCAATTGTTAGGTGTGCAAACATTAGCTGCTTCAGAAGTAATATTACGTGTTATTGCTGAAGTAGAGCCAATGCAACATGCAGTTATTGCGAGAGCACTTCGTAAAGAAATTAAAAATCGTCTAGATCTACATGGTATTGAAATTCCATATCCACGTATGGTTTTATATAATCGTGAAGAATTAGTGAGTGAAAAAGCAATTTAGTATGGAGAGGGGTTTGGAGAATGGAGCAAAAGCAGTATAACTTGTATGATGTTGTGGAAATGAAGAAAGCCCACCCATGTGGTGAGAATCGTTGGAAGATTATTCGTATGGGAATGGATATCCGCATTAAGTGCGAGGGATGTGACCATTCAGTAATGATTCCTCGAAGAGAGTTTGATCGTAAGGTAAAAAAAATACTTGTGAAGCACGAAGAATAGAGAGAAAGTAACAGTTGCAGTGGGTAGCTGTTACTTTTTTTCGTTTGGAGGAAACTTGTCATTTTTTTCGTTACTATCTATAATGATGAAAGATTGAGACATAGGAGTGAAAAATATGGGATTAACGGCTGGGATTGTTGGATTACCTAACGTAGGGAAGTCCACTTTATTTAATGCAATTACACAAGCAGGAGCAGAATCTGCAAACTATCCATTCTGTACAATTGATCCAAACGTAGGAATTGTAGAAGTACCAGATGAGCGTTTAAATAAATTAACGGAATTAGTAGAACCGAAAAAAACTGTTCCGACTGTATTTGAGTTTACTGATATTGCAGGTATCGTAAAAGGTGCTAGTAAAGGCGAAGGTTTAGGAAATAAATTCTTATCTCACATTCGCCAAGTAGATGCAATTTGCCAAGTTGTTCGTTGTTTTGAAGACGAAAATATTACGCACGTTTCAGGGAAAGTAGATCCAATTGATGATATTGAAACAATCAACCTAGAACTAATCTTAGCCGATTTAGAATCTGTTGATAAACGTATCGAACGTGTTGCGAAATTAGCAAGACAAAAAGATAAAGAAGCAGTATATGAGCATGAAATTTTAGTTCGTTTAAAAGAAGCTTTTGAAGAGGGAAAACCGGCTCGTACTGTTGAATTTACAGAAGAACAAATGAAGATTGTTAAAGGCCTTCATTTACTGACAACGAAAGAAATGTTATATGTAGCAAACGTAAGTGAGGACGATGTAATCGATCCTTCTGAAAACAAATATGTACAAATGGTAAAAGAATTTGCTGCGAATGAAAACTCTCAAGTAATCGTTGTATGTGCAAAGATCGAATCAGAAATCGCTGAGTTAGACGAAGAAGAGAAAAAGGTATTCCTTGAAGAACTAGGCATTGAAGAATCTGGTTTAGATCAATTAATTCGTGCTGCATATGATTTATTAGGACTTGCTACTTACTTCACAGCTGGTGTACAAGAAGTACGTGCATGGACATTCAAACAAGGAATGAAAGCACCACAATGTGCTGGTGTAATTCATACAGACTTTGAGCGTGGATTTATTCGTGCAGAAACAGTTTCTTACGAAGACTTAATGACAAATGGTTCTATGACAGCTGCAAAAGAAGCTGGTAAAGTTCGTTTAGAAGGAAAAGAGTATATCGTAAAAGACGGAGATGTTATGCACTTCCGTTTTAACGTTTAATTTAATATTTCCTAGGAAAAATAAAGATATGAGCTTGGCAAATATATTATATGTTTGCCAAGTTTTTTATGTATGGGTGAGTTGATTCATCTAACTTACTATGATATAATCTAAACTCGTGAGTAATTACTATAAATTAATTGCTCCTTGCCCATTATGGGCCGTTTAGACCAAAAGGAGGTGAAAGTGTAATGAGAAAGTACGAAATTATGTACATCATTCGTCCTGGCGTTGAAGAAGAAGCTCAAAAAGCTTTAGTTGAACGTTTTGCAGGTGTTTTAACAAACAATGGTGCAGAAATCATTAACACGAAAGAGTGGGGTAAGCGTCGTTTAGCTTACGAAATCAACGACTTACGTGAAGGTTTCTACATGATCTTAAACGTGAAATCTAACGCAGAAGCGATTAACGAATTCGACCGTTTAGCTAAGATCAACGAAGACATCCTTCGTCATATCGTTGTTAAAGAAGAAGAAAAATAATTGATATATAAGGGAGAGTGGTTCGATTGATGAATCGTGTTATCCTCGTTGGTCGTTTAACTAAGGACCCTGACTTACGTTACACGCCCAATGGTGTTGCAGTAGCTACTTTTACGTTAGCTGTGAATCGCGCATTTGCCAATCAACAAGGTGAGCGTGAAGCTGACTTTATTAATTGTGTAATATGGCGTAAACAAGCAGAAAACGTAGCAAATTATTTGAAAAAAGGTAGCTTAGCAGGCGTAGATGGACGTCTTCAAACTCGTAATTACGAGGGACAAGATGGTAAACGTGTATACGTAACAGAAGTTCTTGCGGAAAGCGTACAATTTTTAGAGCCGCGTAATGGCGGTGGGGAGCAACGCGGTTCATTTAATCAGCAACCATCAGGAGCTGGTTTCGGTAACCAAGGCTCTAACCCATTTGGTCAATCTAGTAATTCAGGTAACCAAGGTAACTCTGGATTTACGAAGAATGACGATCCATTTTCAAATGTAGGTCAACCGATCGACATTTCCGACGACGATTTACCGTTCTAATACAGTAAATTTGTTAGTTTTAACAAAGAATGGAGGGAAATAGACATGGCAGGACGCAAAGGTGGACGTGCGAAACGTCGTAAGGTGTGTTTCTTCACAGCTAACGGCATCACTCGCATCGATTATAAAGATGTTGATTTATTAAAACGTTTCGTTTCTGAGCGTGGTAAAATTTTACCTCGTCGTGTAACAGGAACAAGCGCAAAATACCAACGCAAACTTACAGTTGCAATTAAACGTGCTCGTCAAATGGCACTTTTACCATATGTTGGTGAATAATAGCGTATGAAATGCACAGTAGAGTCGGACTCTACTGTGCATTTTGCTATGCTTTTCTTTTTTGAAAGAGAGGTTAAAATGTGAGGCAAGCGAGATTTATTACTGAAGGAGCCGCGTTGTTGGCTATATATGTAATGTTATTGTTTATATCTATGTATGTTCCGATTTTAGGTACAGTTGTAACGTTTGCATTGCCGTTGCCATTTATATTGTTAACGATAAGATATAAATTATCGAATGCATTTGTAATTTTTACGGCTGCATTTTTAATTGTTGTTTTTGTAAGTCAGCCGATAGGTCTAGTAAAGACGGTCGTATTTGGGTTGATGGGTATTGTTTTAGGGTGCATGTATAGAAAACAAAGAAAGCCATTGGAGATTTTAATAACCGGTTCACTTGCATACTTAATCAGTATTATGCTCATTTATGTTGCCAGTATAAAGTTTTTTAACATAGATTTTATAAAGCAAATACAAAATATGTTTAATAAAAGCGTAGTGCAAAGTGAAAAGATAGCAAGTGTTGCTGGTATGCCGATTAGTAAAGAGCAAAAAGAGTTATTTGTACAAATGAATGATATATTACAAGCGGTATTCCCGAGTATACTTGTGATGGTTTCTGTATGTCTTTCTTGGATTACCATAATAATATCAGGTAGTGCTTTAAAAAAGCTAAAGCATGATGTTATACCTTGGCCTAAGTTCAAAGATATACAATTACCAAAGAGTATTGTTTGGTATTACGTTATATTTATTTTGCTATCAACTTTTATAAAAGTAGAACCGACATCATATTTACATATGGTATTTTCTAACCTATATGTCATATTTGCTTTATTACTAGTGCTGCAAGGCCTGACGTTTATCACTTTTCTAGCGCATAGCAAAGGTTTTACGAAAGGGGTTCCTATTATTAGTTTTATCGCCTGCATGTTTATCCCGATGCTGTTTCCTCTTGTGACAATCTTAGGTATAATTGATTTAGGGATTTCATTGCGTTCTAAAATAGGAGGATAAAATAATATTCCTTATACTATTTTAATCTGTATTACTAACTGGAAGGTGAGTTAGTTTTACTTTATAGGAGTTGTATACATGCCTGAATTTTATAAGAAACAGTGGTTTTTATATCCTGTTTACGTATTGGCATTTTTTGTGTTTGTGCTCATTTCAATTCTCTGTTATTTTCATTTACTAATGGGGATAGTCTCCTTCTTTATTTTTTGTATCGTCCTTTTTGTTGTTGTACGATTTGAACTTACTTTCCAAAAGAATTTTGAAAAACATACGACAGATATGATTACAAGGGTAAAGAAAGTGAGTAATGAGGCATTTAACCAGATGCCAATTGGTATTTTGTTATACAATAAGGATTATGGGATTGATTGGGCAAATCCTTATTTATCTTCATGTCTGGGGCAGCATGCATTAGCTGGATGGCACCTTTATGATGTATCAGAAACGTTACTTCTTTTTATTAAGGGAGAAACGTCCGATGATATAGTCTCTTTAAATAATCGAAAGTTTCGTGTCTTTGTAAGGAAAGAAGAAAAGTTAATTTATTTCTTTGATGTAACAGAACAAACAGAGATTGAAAAGATGTACGAGGATCAACGTACTGTTTTAGCTGTCATTTATTTAGATAATTATGATGAAGTTACACAAGGGTTGGATGATCAATTACGTACGAATATAACAAGTCTTGTAACATCAAGACTAAATGAGTGGGCCGTTAAGTATGGGGCATATTTAAAACGTGCATCTTCAGAAAGATTCTTCGTTGTGTTAAATGAAAGTATTTTAGCGCAGATGGAGAAAGGGAAATTTAGCATTTTAGATCAAGTACGTGAAGAAACATCTAAAAGGAATATACCACTTACATTAAGTGTAGGTGTTGGATCCGGTGATTTACCTTTATCCGAGCTTGGGGCAATGGCTCAATCAGGTTTAGATCTTGCGCTTGGGCGTGGTGGAGATCAAGTAGCTATTAAACAAGCGACAGGTAAAGTTAAGTTTTATGGTGGTAAGACAAATCCGGTGGAAAAACGTACTCGTGTACGTGCCAGAGTGATTTCGCATGCATTAAAGGATTTAGTATTAGAAAGTAGCAATGTCATTATAATGGGGCATAGGGCTCCTGATATGGACGCAATTGGTGCTGCGATTGGTATTTTAAAGGTAGCGCAATTAAATGAGCGCAAAGGATATATTGTGCTCGATGAAAATGATTCTGATAAGGGAATTAAGCGTTTAATGGATAAAGTGAAACAAAATGAAGAGTTATGGTCTCACTTTATTACACCAGAACAAGCGATGGAATTTGCAAATGATGATTCCTTACTTGTTGTTGTTGATACGCATAAACCTTCAATGGTGATGGAAGAAAAGCTGTTACGCAAAATTGAAAATGTAGTTGTGATTGACCATCATCGCCGAGGAGAAGACTTTATTGAGGATCCGTTGCTTGTTTACATGGAGCCATATGCTTCTTCTACGGCAGAGCTTGTTACGGAATTACTTGAATACCAACCGAAAAATTTAAAAATGACAATGTTAGAAGCAACAGCATTATTAGCAGGTATTATTGTTGATACGAAAAGCTTTACATTCCGGACAGGTGCTCGTACGTTTGATGCGGCTTCTTATTTACGCTCACACGGTGCAGATACTGTACTTGTACAAGAGCTTTTAAAAGAAGATATGAATCAGTATTTACGGGTTGCAAAAGCTATTAAAAATGCGTACATTTATACAAATGGAATTGCGATTGCAAAAGTTGATAGCGATGATTACTACGATCAAGTGCTTATTGCGCAATCAGCGGACACATTATTAACAATGACAGGAATTATTGCATCGTTTGTTATTGCAAAACGTGGCGAGAATTTCATTGGAATTAGCGGCAGGTCTTTAGGTGAAGTGAATGTGCAGCTAATTATGGAAAACTTAGGTGGTGGCGGGCATTTAACGAATGCAGCCACACAAATGAAAAATGTTACAGTAGATGAAGCTGAGGAGAAGCTTCGATTTGTTATTGATGACTATTTACAGGGAGGCACACAATCATGAAAGTAATTTTTCTAAAAGACGTAAAAGGTAAAGGGAAAAAAGGGGAAGTAAAAAACGTACCAGATGGTTATGCAAATAACTTCTTACTAAAACAAGGATTAGCTGCTGAAGCGACAAATAGCAGTATGAAAACTTTAGAAGCTCAAAAGCGCAAAGAAGAAAAAGATGCAGCAGCAGAGCTTGAAAATGCAAAACAATTAAAAGAAACGTTAGAGAAATTAACTGTAGAATTAAAGGCTAAATCTGGAGAAGGCGGCCGTCTATTCGGTTCAATCACAAGTAAACAAATCGTAGATGCAATGCAAAAATCTCACAATATTAAACTTGATAAGCGTAAATTTGAAATGGATGATGCAATTCGTGCGTTAGGCTATACAAACGTTACTGTGAAATTGCATCCGCAAGTAACAGCAACAGTAAAAGTTCATGTTAGTGAACAATAAAACTAAGTTAAGCAAGGAGGATTGCGTATGAGTGATGTAATGGCTGATCGTACCCCTCCGCATAATATAGAAGCTGAGCAGGCAGTCTTAGGTGCTATATTAATTGATCAGGATGCATTAACTTCAGCATCGGAACTGTTGGTACCTGACTCATTTTATCGAACGAAACATCAAAAGATTTTTGAAGTCATGCTTGGGCTATCTGATAAGGGGGAGCCAATTGACTTAGTAATGATGACGTCAGCGATGGCTGATCAAGGATTACTAGAAGAAGTTGGTGGGGTTTCTTACTTAGCAGAATTAGCAGAAGTTGTTCCGACTGCTGCTAACGTAGAGTATTATGCAAGAATCATCGCTGAAAAAGCACTGTTACGTCGTTTAATTCGAACGGCGACTCATATTGTGTCTGATGGATATGAGAGAGAAGATGATGTGGATGGTCTTTTAAATGAGGCTGAGAAAAAAATATTAGAAGTATCTCATCAGACGAATGCGAAAGCATTCCAAAATATTAAAGACGTTCTTGTAGATGCTTACGATAAAATCGAACTTTTGCATAATCAAAAAGGTGAAGTGACCGGGATACCGACTGGATTTACTGAATTAGATAAGATGACGGCAGGGTTCCAACGAAATGATTTAATCATCGTGGCGGCACGTCCGTCGGTAGGTAAAACGGCATTTTCATTAAATATCGCACAAAACGTAGCGACGAAAACGGATGAAAATGTAGCGATTTTTAGTCTAGAGATGGGTGCTGATCAGCTTGTTATGCGTATGCTTTGTGCAGAAGGGAATATTGATGCACAAAGACTTCGTACCGGATCGTTAACTTCTGATGATTGGGCGAAATTAACGATGGCAATGGGTAGCCTTTCTAATGCTGGTATTTATATTGATGATACGCCGGGGATTAAAGTAAATGAGATTCGAGCAAAATGTCGTAGATTAAAACAGGAACAGGGTCTTGGTATGATCTTGATTGACTACTTACAGCTTATTCAAGGAAGTGGGAAATCAGGAGAGAACCGTCAGCAGGAAGTATCTGAGATTTCTCGTACACTAAAAGGGATTGCGCGTGAATTACAAGTTCCTGTTATTGCCTTGTCACAGTTATCTCGTGGTGTAGAATCTCGTCAAGATAAACGTCCGATGATGTCTGATATTCGTGAATCGGGAAGTATCGAGCAGGATGCCGATATCGTAGCCTTTCTATATCGTGAAGATTACTATGACCGAGAAACGGAAAATAAAAATACGATTGAAATTATTATTGCAAAGCAGCGTAATGGTCCAGTAGGCTCAGTAGAGCTCGCATTCGTTAAAGAGTTCAATAAGTTCGTTAACTTAGAACGTCGCTTCGAAGATGGACATGCGCCGCCGGCATAACGATAGTATAAAAAAGAAACGCATTTCTTATAATAAGATGTGTTTCTTTTTTTTTATAGAAAAGATAAGGCTTTCATAGTGTGAAAATATAATTCTTACGAACGAAAAAGTTTTTTGGTAAAAAAATGTTCGTTTTTTGGTTGACTTCTTTTTCGGTTTTGGTACAATTATATTGTTTGAATAGATCGTTTGAAAATTGCGGAGGTGCTTTAATAATGTCTTCAGTAGTAGTTGTAGGAACACAATGGGGCGACGAAGGAAAAGGTAAAATCACTGATTTTCTTTCTGAGCATGCGGAAGTAGTTGCAAGATATCAAGGTGGAAATAACGCAGGACATACAATTGTTTTTGGCGGAGTTAAATATAAATTACACTTAATTCCATCTGGTATTTTCTATAAAGAGAAAATTTGTGTAATCGGAAACGGCTTAGTAGTAGATCCGAAAGCATTACTTGAAGAGTTAAAATACTTACACGATCGTGGTGTAAGTACTGATAATTTACGCGTAAGTAACCGTGCGCACGTTATTTTGCCTTATCACTTAAAACAAGATGAGTTAGAAGAAGCAAGTAAAGGTGATAACAAAATCGGTACAACGAAAAAAGGTATCGGTCCTGCATATATGGACAAAGCTGCTCGTATTGGTATTCGTATGGCTGATCTTTTAGACCGTGAAGCATTTAAAGAGAAGCTTGAGCGCAATTTAGCACAAAAAAATCGTTTGTTTGAAAAAATGTACGATACAGAAGGTTTCAGTGTAGAAGAAATCTTCGAAGAGTACTTCGAGTACGGACAACAAATCGCGCAATATGTGTGTGATACGTCTGTTGTATTAAATGATGCATTAGATAATAATCACCGTGTATTATTTGAAGGTGCACAAGGTGTTATGCTTGATATCGACCACGGTACGTATCCGTTTGTTACATCTTCTAACCCAATTGCTGGTGGTGTAACAGTTGGAACTGGAGTTGGTCCTGCAAAAGTTACTCGCGTTGTAGGTGTATGTAAAGCATATACAAGCCGCGTAGGTGATGGTCCATTCCCTACGGAGCTTCATGACGAAATTGGTCATCAAATTCGTGAAGTTGGTCGTGAGTATGGAACGACAACTGGTCGTCCACGCCGCGTAGGTTGGTTTGATAGCGTTGTTGTAAGACATGCGCGTCGTGTTAGTGGTTTAACAGATTTATCATTAAACTCTATCGACGTTCTAACTGGTATTCCAACTCTTAAAATTTGTGTTGCTTACAAATACAATGGCGAAGTTATCGATGAAGTTCCAGCAAACTTAAACATTTTAGCGAAATGTGAGCCTGTATACGAAGAGCTTCCAGGTTGGACAGAAGATATTACTGGTGTAAGATCATTAGACGAGCTTCCTGAGAATGCAAGAAAATACGTAGAACGTGTTTCTGAGTTAACAGGAATTCAATTATCTATGTTCTCAGTTGGACCAGATCGTAACCAAACGAATATCGTTCGTAACGTATACGAAGCTTAATTGATATTTTTAAGAAAAAACTCATGTCCGCATGAGTTTTTTCTTATTTTTTATAAAAAAATAAAAAAGGTATTGCAAAAAATAAATAAAACATGTTATGATACATCTTGTCGTCACGAAAATATGACGTTGGTGAGTATGAGCCATTAGCTCAGTTGGTAGAGCATCTGACTTTTAATCAGAGGGTCGAAGGTTCGAGTCCTTCATGGCTCACCATTTTATTTTTCGTGGCCCGTTGGTCAAGTGGTTAAGACACCGCCCTTTCACGGCGGTAACACGGGTTCGAATCCCGTACGGGTCATGTTTTTTTATGTTCATTTTTGGTCCCGTGGTGTAGTGGTTAACATGCCTGCCTGTCACGCAGGAGATCGCCGGTTCGACCCCGGTCGGGACCGCCACTTTTGTTTATACCACCATTAGTGGTTTTATATATAGTTTTGGCTCGGTAGCTCAGTCGGTAGAGCAGAGGACTGAAAATCCTCGTGTCGGCGGTTCGATTCCGTCCCGAGCCACTCTCAGGATATTAAGTGGGCCCACTTAATATCCTTTTTATTTGTGTAATTTTACAAAATTGAGTAGTTATTTTAAAATAGAATGAGGAGCCTCTAGCAGTTGAAGCTAGAGGTTTTTCTATAGATCGTATAGGATTCCGTGTAAAAGTGGATCATACATGAGTCTGTGAGAATAGAGGAGAAAGTACTTAAGCAAAAGATGCGGTCATATAGGGACATACTATGTAGACATCAATGTGTTTAGGGATATTGACCATATTTTTACCCCGCTATTTAATGGGCAGTAAGGCCTCCACCTTAAAATTCAGCGAAAGCAAAGAAGCTAGGTGGAGGGAGGGCTGCCCGTAAAAGCCCAATTGGTGAGGGCTGATTAAAGCTTCACTTTATAAGGAGGAAATAAACGATGATGGGAAAGAAAATTTTAGTAGTTGATGATGAAAAGCCGATTGCAGATATTTTGAAGTTCAACCTAGAAAAAGAAGGTTTTGAAATTGTAATGGCGCATGATGGTGATGAAGCAATTGAAAAAGCAACTGAAGAACAACCAGATATGGTTTTATTAGATATTATGCTACCAGGTAAGGATGGCTTAGAGGTTTGCCGTGAAATACGTAAAAGCTCAGAAATGCCGATTATTATGCTTACAGCGAAGGACTCTGAAATCGATAAAGTATTAGGACTTGAGCTTGGGGCAGATGATTATGTAACGAAGCCATTTAGTACGAGGGAATTACTTGCTCGCGTGAAGGCGAATTTACGTCGCCATCAGCAAGGTGGTGCGGCAGAAAAAGAAGAAAATACGGAAATGGTTATTGGACCAATTGTTATCAATCCAAATGCGTATAGTGTAACGAAACGTGAGGAAAATATTGAGCTTACACACCGTGAATTTGAGCTATTACATTATTTAGCAAAACATTTAGGACAAGTTATGACACGTGAACATTTATTGCAAACAGTTTGGGGTTATGACTATTTTGGAGATGTACGTACAGTGGATGTAACAGTACGTCGTCTACGTGAAAAAATTGAAGATAATCCAAGTCATCCTACATTAATTGTCACTAGACGTGGAGTAGGGTATTACTTGCGTGACCCAGAGCAGGAATAGTATATGAAGAAAGTTGGTTTTTTTCAATCTATTCATTTAAAATTTGTACTCATATATATGCTATTAATATTGATAGCTATGCAAGTTATTGGGGTATATTTCGTAAGAGAGTTAGAAAAGAGTCTTGTACAAGGTTTTAGAGATTCTTTAACGCAACAAACGAACTTATTATCGTATAACTTGAAACAAGAGTTTAAAAAAAGTTATACAAAAGCAGAGACAGAATCAACAGGTGAAACGATTAAAACTTCTATTCGAAAATTTGCCTCTGATCGAAAGAAGGATATTCAAGAGGTAAGTGTATTTGATGCGAATAGAAAGCTGCTCGCTATTTCAGATGAGTCAAAGCAAAACAAGGTAAATAGAACGTCAACTGATATAGCTGTTCAGCGGGTATTGGTACAAAAAAAACCAGAAGTGAAAATTGAGAAGGATGGTCGTACAGGTCACCGTGTACAAGTTATGATTACTCCTATTATGGATGATAACAACAAAGATGCACTTGGTGCTATTTACGTTGTTGCATCCATGGAAGATGTTTATAAGCAGATGAAGGATATTAATCAAATCTTTGCGACTGGAACCGTTATTGCATTACTCGTAACAGCTGTACTTGGAATTTTGTTAGCTCAAACGATTACGAGACCAATCTCTGATATGCGAAGACAAGCAATTGAAATGGCAAAAGGAAACTATTCAAGAAAAGTAAAAGTGCACAGCCATGATGAAATTGGACAATTAGCATTATCTTTCAATAATTTATCAAAAAAATTACAACAAGCTCGTTCTTCAACAGAAAGTGAAAGACGCAAATTGTCATCCGTATTATCACATATGACAGATGGAGTAATTGCTACTGACCGAAAAGGGGACATTATTTTATTAAATGATCCTGCGGAAAAGATGCTAAATGTTTCGCGTGAAACGGCGCTCGATCAATCTGTTTTAGAAGTATTGGGAATACAAGAAGAATTTACGCTCGATCATTTATACGAAGAGCCGGATTCTGTTTTATTAGATTTTAGTACGAGAAATGAGCCATATATTTTACGCGCTAGTTTCTCTGTTATTCAAAAAGAGACAGGGAAAGCAAATGGTTTAATTGCCGTATTATATGATGTGACTGAGCAGGAGCGTATAGAAAGAGAACGCCGCGAGTTTGTAGCAAACGTCTCTCATGAATTAAGAACGCCATTAACGACAATGCGCAGTTACTTAGAGGCACTTACAGACGGTGCATGGCAAGATCCAAATATTGCACCACAATTTTTAACAGTTACACAAGAAGAAACAGAAAGAATGATTAGACTTGTAAATGCGTTATTGCAACTATCTAAACTCGATAGTACAGAACATCGTTTAATGAAAGAATGGGTCGACTTTACTGACTTCTTTAATAACATTATTGATCGTTTTGAAATGTCTAAAGAGCAAAACGTAAGCTTCAAACGATCTTTCTCTAAAAAATCTCGATTTATTGATATGGATACGGATAAAATTACGCAAGTATTGTATAACATTATTTCGAATGCATTAAAGTATTCGCCAGAAGGTGGAACCGTAACATATCGTTTACGTGATCGTGGAGAATTATTAGAGATTAGTGTAAGTGACCAAGGAATGGGTATTCCGAAAGAAAACGTTGATAAAATCTTTGAACGTTTTTATCGCGTAGATAAAGCACGTTCAAGACAAATGGGCGGTACAGGACTTGGATTAGCGATTGCGAAAGAAATGATTGAGGCACATGGTGGCTCGATTTGGGCAAAGAGTGAGGAAGGAAAAGGGACAACGATTTATTTCACATTGCCTATGGCAGCAGATGAAGAGGACGAATGGGAATGAGTATGGAGAATGTTAAAACGATAGTTTTAATTAATTTAGTTGTAATTAGTCTATTTCTTACTTTTAACTTATGGACGTATGTGCCAGATTCCACATCTATGCAAAATGCAAAATTTGTACAGGGGAATGAGGGAAATACTCAAACTAAAATCGCTGATGTTGTCCGTCCTACTTCTATCATCGTGCATAAAGATAAAAATCATTACGGGAGCAAAAGAGAGGGAGATATAGAATCAATCTATAGAACTTTGGAAGCAGGGGAATTACATGAGTTCAAAGAGATATCGATTGCTAAGGCTGACTTCCTTTCTTATGTTCATGGTGAAGGGAAAATTGAACTTATTTTCCCTACCAACATCCCATTTGATGCAGTTAAATCTATGTTTAGTATGAAAGAAAAAAGTATAGCTAAGCCTAAACACTTTAATCGAATTATTCTTGATCCTTCTAGAAGTAGGGATCAAGAAATTAAAATTAATTTTGTTTCTGATGGTGATAACTCTAGAATATATGAAGCAAAATTAAGTGGTGTGTATTTAAAAGATATTGTAAATGCACAAAATCAATTTATAGTATCAGCGAAACCTTATTTTGACTATCAAATTAATGATATGAAAAAGTTATTTTTACCAGATGGAACGACAGAATTAAGTAATATAACATATATTTCATCTAATTTGGCGGTTGATACATTTAAGAATGCTCTTTTTAGTGATCCACGTTATTTAAGCCCTATTATCGAGAGATCGAAAGAAATATTTACAGATGGTATTAGGTCTATGGAGATTGAAAACGATCAGCATATGCTAAAGTATAAAAATTCTTCTGTTTTAAGTGAGAAAAAGCCAGATAATTTAATGCTTTTACAAAAAAGTTTTGATTTTGTAAATGGTCACAGTGGGAGTTTGGATTCATATCGTTTGGACTATATGAATAAAGGACAGACAGTATTCCGCTTACAGGAAGATGGATATCCCGTATTCAATACAGATGGATTAGCTGAATTGAGACAAGTATGGGGATCGGAAGAAGTAATGGAATATGAAAGACCGTTGCTTTCTTTAAATACGAAAGGTATAGAGCAGAAGGTTACTCTTCCGTCAGGTCATGTTGTAATAGCATCCTTAGAAAATAATGCCGCGGTAGATAAAAGATCTATTAAAGATATTGGGATTGGATACAAATTATCACTAGATGGGCAAGTAGCGCGACTACAGCCAATTTGGTATGTAAAGTTTGTTGAAGATGAAGCTGGCAAACAAAAAATATATGAGTGGAATGAGGGAGGACTAAATGGATTGGGATCGGATTAAAACCATATTTATTGTGACCTTTTTTGTTTTGGACCTCTTTCTCATTTTTCAATTCATTCAAAAGCAAGATAGTAATCAATTGGAGCTTATTGCAGAAACAAAGATAGATCAAGAATTAAAAGCAAACAAAATTACTATGGGTAATTTTCCTAAAGAACCGAAAAAAGAGTCATTTATTAGGGCTGAAAACAAGACATTTAAAGAAGAAGACGTACAGTCTTTAAAAAATCAAACGGCGCATATACAAAATATGTACAAGATAGAAAGTAAGCTAAAAGAGCCCTTTTTAAATACAAAATCTTTATCCAAAGATAAGTATAATGATTTTTTGAAGAACTATGTATTAGATGGACAAAAGTATGAGTTTGGGGCGATGAAAGACTCTAAAATTTACTTCTTCCAAAAATATAAAGATAAGCCTATTTTCTATAACGATCAGGCAATGATTGTTGTGGAATTAAATGAAAAAAATGAACTTGTGTCGTACACGCAGACGATGCTAACAGGTTTAAAAGAAATGGGCGAAAGTGAAAAAACGAAACAGCAAGAAATTATTACTGCCCAAACTGCTTTAGAAAATCTGTATTTAAAAAATAAAATTCATGGTAATACACATGTAAAAGAAGCGCAAATTGGTTATGCAAACCTTACCGCATCTACTTCTAATAACCAAGTACTTGCTCCAACGTGGAACTTAAAGACGGAGCAGAAGCAGGACTTCTTTGTAAATGCAATTGAAGGACAAGTTATGGAATTAGGGGAAAAGGAAAATCAAGTGGTTGATGAACATACTGGAGTGAGAAAGAATGGGATTGCATTTTAGCGTACTTGCAAGTGGAAGTACAGGGAATATGCTATATGTAGGAACAGATGAAAAGAAGTTACTTGTCGATGCAGGTTTAAGTGGTAAAGCAACTGAGGCTTTATTTAAACAGGCAGAATTAAATATAAACGATGTATCGGGTATTCTTGTAACACATGAACATAGTGATCATATTAAAGGATTAGGTGTATTGGCACGTAAATATGATTTACCTGTTTATGCAAATGAGAAAACATGGAATGCAATGGAACACTTAATAGGAAATATCCCAACTGAGCAAAAGTTTATTTTCTCAGTTGGTGATGTAAAAACATTCGGTGATATTGAGGTCGAGTCATTTGGAGTTTCACATGACGCGGCAGAGCCGATGTTCTATGCTTTTCATAACAATAATAGAAAGTTAGCTCTTATTACAGATACAGGATACGTGAGTGACCGTATGAAAGGTGTTATTAAGGGGGCTAATGCTTTCGTGTTTGAAAGCAATCATGACGTGGAAATGCTTCGTATGGGACGCTATCCATGGAGTATTAAGCGACGTATTTTAAGCGATGTGGGGCACGTTTGTAATGAAGATGCTGCATTAGCGATGGCGGATGTAATTACAGATGAGACAAAGCATATTTATTTAGCCCATTTAAGTTTAGATAATAACATGAAAGAATTGGCGCGTATGTCAGTATCACAAGTATTAGAGGAAAAGGGATTTGGAGTGGGAGAAGCTTTTGAAATCCACGATACAGATCCAAAAATGCCTACAAAAATTCAATACGTATAATTCTCCATTTTAGTAAACAATAAAGGTGAATATAGTTGTTTTCAGGAAGATGGGTGAACAAATATGTCCTTTATTGATGGAGAAAATTATCGTATGAAACGTGCAAGGAAAAAGAAGCATAAAGGTATTGTTATTTCTAGCATAGCAGGAACAATTGTAGGAGCTTCGTTATTTGCATTTGGAGCTCCTTTATTTTCAAATGATACGGACGCGTTTCCGCAAGCTGAAGCAAGTGGAAGTAATATGGCGGAAGCTCAAGGCATTAAACAGATTAGTTTTGTGGATGCTGTTGATCGTGCGTCTGAAGCTGTTGTTGGAGTTATTAATATTCAACGAGATAATTTTTCAGAGGCAGATTCAGAAGCAGGTACGGGATCAGGTGTAATTTATAAGAAGACAGATGGTCAAGCTTATATTGTAACGAATAATCATGTTGTTGCTGGAGCAAATCGTATTGAAGTAAGTTTAAGTGACGGTAAGAAGGTTCCAGGAAAGGTATTAGGAACCGATGTAGTCACAGATTTGGCTGTACTAGAGATAGATGCAAAGCATGTGAAAAAAGTAATTGAGATTGGCGATTCTAATACTGTTCGTAGAGGAGAACCAGTCATTGCAATTGGAAACCCACTTGGGCTCCAATTTTCTGGAACTGTCACACAAGGTATTATTTCAGCTAATGAGCGTATTGTCCCTGTAGATTTAGATCAAGATGGACATTATGATTGGCAAGTAGAAGTGTTGCAAACAGACGCAGCAATCAATCCAGGTAATAGTGGTGGTGCGCTTGTAAATGCAGCGGGTCAATTAATTGGTATTAACTCAATGAAAATTGCGGCAAAAGAAGTAGAAGGAATTGGGCTAGCTATTCCTGTTACTAGAGCTGTTCCAATTATGAATGAATTAGAGAAGTACGGAAAAGTAAGAAGACCGTATGTTGGAATTGAACTGAGATCATTAAATGAAATTCCAAACTACTATTGGTCAAAAACATTGCATTTACCAGGCAATGTAACAGAGGGAGTTTGCATTTTAGATGTGAAAAGTCCTTCGCCAGGTACAGATGCTGGTTTGCGAGAACACGATGTGATTGTAGCAGTAGATGGGAAACCAGTTCGCGATATTATCGGATTCCGTACGGCCTTATATGATAAAAAAATTAATGATAAAATGACTCTTACGTTTTATCGTGGTACAAAACGAGCAACAACAACGGTTAAACTAGGCATTCAAAAGTATTAAAAACAGGAGGGCCTACCTCCTGTTTTCTATTGTAGAAAAGTGAGGTGAAGAATATGAACTTACCTTGTTGTTTAGAACATGTTGAATTAGCTTTAGATATTATTGTGGATGAGTGTGAAGTGCCACCGGTTATTAACAATGTGGATAACTCAGAAAAAGAGAAAAAAACATGTGAATTTTGTCAAAATGAGGCGACATATGTTGTATCGAACACAGATTCTCACACAATATGTGGGTAACAATTGTGGATATGTGGATAAGTTATGTGGATAACATGTTTGTAAGGTGGGGAATACGTGTGAATATCTCGATTATTTCAATTGGGAAATTAAAAGAAAAATATTTAAAACAAGGTATAGCAGAATACTTAAAACGATTATCTGCATACGCAAAAGTAGAAGTAATTGAATTGCCAGATGAAAAGGCACCAGAAAATTTAAGTGAAGCAGAAATGTTAATTGTAAAAGAAAAAGAAGGTATACGTATACTAGATAAAATTTCTGATGATACGCATGTCATTGCGTTAGCGATAGAAGGAAAGCAAAAATCATCAGAAGAATTTGCAGTAAGCTTAGATCGTCTTGCTACATATGGGAAGAGTAAAGTTGCCTTTGTAATTGGTGGATCACTTGGACTAAGTTCAGAAGTAATGAAACGTTCAAATGAATCTCTTTCTTTTTCAAAGATGACACTACCACATCAATTAATGCGATTAGTATTGCTTGAGCAAGTGTATAGAGCATTTCGTATTAATCGTGGGGAACCGTATCATAAATAGTAATAGTACATTCAAACGGCTACAGATGTGGCCGTTTTCTATATTTCCTAAAATAAGTATGTTTCTATTTCTAAAAAAGTATGCTGTAATATGAAGAGGAAAAAGTATAAGTAGTCATAGAAGTGAGGAGTTAAAGGTGAAGAAGTTTAAGAAATTTTACTTGGAGATTACGAGTGTATGTAATCTTGCGTGCAGCTTTTGTCCGCCGACGGAAAGACAGAAGCAATTCATTTCTGTGGAGGATTTTGCAAAAAGGTTAGACCAAATTAAACCACACACAGACTACATTTATTTGCACGTGAAGGGTGAGCCGTTGCTGCATCCAAAAATAGATCAATTGTTAGATTTAAGCCATGAAAAAGGGTTTAAAGTTAATATTACAACGAACGGAACGTTAATTAATAAGAGAAGGCATAGATTGTTAAATAAGCCTGCTTTAAGACAAATGAATTTTTCACTGCATAGTTTTGATGGGCACCCAGGTTCACAAGACAAAGAGGGGTATGTAAGAAGTATACTTTCCTTCATTAGAGAGGCGACAAGTCAATCAGATTTAATTGTTTCACTAAGATTATGGAATTTAACGCAGGATAATAAAACGAATGCTGAAATTCAGAAGAATAGAGAGTTATTATCCATCATTGAAAATGAGTTTGATCTATCTTATCAAATTGAAGAGAAGCTTACACCAGGAAAAGGTATAAAAATTGCGGAACGTGTCTTTATTAATCAAGACTATGAATTCCAGTGGCCAGCATTGCATGAAGAAGAGGATGATGGAAAAGGATTCTGTCACGGGCTTCGAAATCAAGCTGGTATTTTAGCGAACGGAACGGTTATTCCTTGTTGTTTAGATGGTGAGGGAATCATTAATCTTGGGAATATTAATAATGACTCATTTTCTAACATTATAGAAGGTGAAAGAGCAACAAACATTGTTGATGGATTTTCTAGAAGAGTTGCAGTTGAAGAGCTATGTAGAAAATGTGGATACCGTAAAAGATTTGGAAAGTAAATATGAAATAAGCCCTCATAAAGCGAGGGCTTATTTTTTATTCTTGATAAGAGCGCTCTAATTCATCAATTAAGGAACCAACGTAAGAAACAGCTCTGCGGATTGCATCTGGTTTTGACATATCGACTCCGGCATGTTTCATTAATTCAAGTGGTTTCATCGTACCACCAGCGCGAAGTACATCTAACCAGCGATCAACGGCAGGTTGTCCTTCTTCTTTAATCATTTGAGCTACTGCAGTAGATGCAGTGAGGCCTGCGGAATACGTGTAAGAATATAAGCCCATATAATAATGAGGTTGACGCATCCAAGTTAAGCCAGCACCTTCATCAATTTTTACGGAATCTCCCCAGAATGTTGAAAGGACATTTGTTTTTATTTCAGTTAAAGTTGTAGCTGTAAGTGCTCCACCTTCTTCTGCTAGGCTGTATACTCTTCTTTGATATTCTCCCTCAAGTAAGTGAGTAACAAAGTTGTGATAATATGTGCCAAGTAGTTGCAGGATTACCCATCTGCGCATTCTCTTATCGTCATTCGTCGCTAATAAATGCTGGGCTAATAGTAATTCATTCATTGTAGATGGTGCTTCAACGAAGTACATAGATGGACGTACATTCATAATACGTTGGTTTTTATTTGCTAAATAAAAATGACCAGCGTGCCCAAATTCATGAGCTAATGTGAAGCAGCCGCGCATCGTATTTTGCCATGTAATTAAAATGTATGGATGAGAACCGTATGGACTTGAACAAAATGCTCCAGTTGATTTTCCTACGTTATCTGCAAGGTCGACCCATCTTTCTTTGAATCCTTTTTCGATAATGGCACTATATTCATCGCCAAGTACTTGTAAAGATTCTTGAATGATTTTTCCTGCTTCTTCGTAAGTAATTGCTGGATTAAATTCGGGATCTAAAGGTGCATGTAAGTCGCAGAACAGCATTTGATCGAGTCCTAATACTTTCTTTTTTAAATTTGCAAAACGGCGCATATGAGGCGCCAATTCTTTATAAATAATATCGAGTTGATTGTTATACATTTCAAGTGGAACTTTTTGAGGTTCTAAAAGCATATGAGTAACAGATTCAAATTTGCGTAAACGAGAGAGTGTTACTTGTTTTTTTACCTCGGTAGCATATGTTGTTGCCACGGTATTTTTATATCGCTTCAAAGTGGACACAAATGATGAGTATGCCTTTCTGCGTATGTCTACGCTTGGAGAAAACTCATATTTACTTTCAAATAATGCAAATGAGACAGGAAGTTCATTTCCTTGTTCGTCTTGTATGGAGTTAAAATCCATATCGGCTAATTTAGTCATACCGTAAATTTTGTATGGAGAACTATGTACTTCGCCGAGTGCAGCAAGTGCTTCTTCAGTTTCAGGAGAGAGCGTGTGCTGCCTTTTTTGTAATATGTCTAGTAATGATTTACGGAAAGGTTCAAGTTTTGTTTCTTGAGTTAAATATTTTTCAATTGTTCCTTCTTCTAATGAGAGAATTTCATTATGAATAAAGGATAGCGCCGTATGTACTTTCGTCCATAAAGCGGAAATTTTGGAAGAGTTCGCTTGAATAACTGGATTTGTACGGTCGGTAGATTCTTTTAAATTTGCGTAGGAGTATAGTTTTGTTAACTTCATTAAAAGCTCTTCTTCTAAAAGTAGGCAATGTAATAAGGTCGTGGGACTAGTGTGTAATTGACCTTTAAACGCATCAAGTTTTTTTATATCATCTGTTAATACACGTAATGCAGTTTCCCACTCTTTATCAGATTCGTATAAATCAGAGAGGTCCCATGTTAATTCAGTAGGAACGTCTGCACGAATATGACGTTTCTCAATAGTTTTTTTCATTTGCTATATCCCCCTTATTATAAGTATTTAAAAACATAATACTAGAAAATTCAGTAAAATGAAAATATTTTACATTTCTATATATGAAAAAGAAGGACAAGTATAAAACTGCTTGTCCTTCGAGTTAAATTTAAAAATTAATATACTTTATCACCGTTGAAAATAGAGTTTTTCACGACTACATAATCCACAGTACGAATAGAGTCTAATTTTGTTCCACCAGCGTAAGAGATAGAAGATTGAAGATCTTGTTCCATTTCGATTAAAGTGTCTTCTAAAGAACCTTTATGCTCAACGAACATTTTCTTACCTTCAACGTTTTTCTTCTCACCTTTTTGGAATTCAGAAGCTGAACCGAAGTACTCTTTATAAAGTTTGCCGTCTTTTTCGATTGTTTCCCCTGGAGACTCTTCATGACCAGCGAATAGAGAACCGATCATAACCATAGTCGCCCCAAATCGAATAGATTTAGCTACGTCGCCATGTGTACGAATACCACCGTCAGCGATAATTGGTTTACTTGCAGCTTTTGCACACCAGCGAAGTGCAGCTAGTTGCCAACCACCAGTTCCAAAGCCTGTTTTAATTTTAGTAATACAAACTTTACCAGGTCCAATACCAACTTTTGTTGCGTCAGCACCAGCGTTTTCTAATTCTCTTACCGCTTCTGGAGTTCCAACGTTTCCAGCGATAACGAAGCTTTCTGGTAAATGCTTTTTAATATGTTGAATCATGTTGATTACAGCATTAGAATGTCCATGCGCGATATCAATCGTGATGTATTCAGGTGTAAGGTGTTCAGCAGCTAACTGTTGTACGAATTCATACTCGTCCGCTTTTACACCAACGCTAATAGAAGCGATTAATCCACGTGATTGCATATCTCTAATGAATGAGATTCGTTTCTCTGGTTGGAAACGATGCATGATATAGAAGTAATTATTTTCAGCTAAATAAGTTGCAATTCTTTCATCAATAATCGTTTGCATATTTGCAGGTACGACAGGTAATTTAAATTTATGTTTACCTAAAGTGACAGTTGTATCACATTCAGAGCGGCTGTTCACAATACATTTTGCAGGAATTAATTGAATATCTTCATAGTCGAATACGTTTTCCATCATTTACACCCCTAAAATACGAATATTTTATTTTTATTAATCAAAAATGTTCGTCCATATGATAATTTACATTGTTTTCATTAAAAAGTCAAAGGATTTCTTAACGTTTTTTTAAAAAGTAGATTTTATATCTAAAAAACAACGTTAAAAACGAATTTAAAACGTTTTTTTGTTTGTATTGTTCGTTTATAAAAAGGGTTGAAAAATTAAGATAATTATACAAGGGTGTATGTATTCTTTTTATTTTTTGGAGTGGATGTAGGATTCTATGAAAAGGTTAATGCTAACAATACGAGCAAAAGATGTTATCAAGTAGTTGAACAATATATGAAATGATAAGGTTTATTTCTATGTAAAAAGATGAATCTGGCATAATCCATCTTTTTATGTGAGGTTTCAAGTATAATAAGTAGGGCGATAGTAACGTATACAAAAGATAAAAAAGAAAATAATACAGAATAAAATGAGGTTAATATATGAGTAAAAAAGAGTTTTTTGAGTATAAATTAAGTAAAGAAATTGTAAGGGCACTTACTGGGTTAGGGTATGATCATCCAACAGAAGTACAAGGTGAGGTTATTCCAGTCGCATTACAAAAGAAGGATCTTGTTGTGAAGTCCCAGACGGGAAGTGGAAAAACAGCTTCATTTGGTATTCCACTTTGTGAGATGGTGGAGTGGGAAGAGAATAAACCACAAGCATTAGTTTTAACACCAACGAGAGAGCTTGCGGTACAGGTGAAAGAAGATATTACAAATATAGGGCGATTCAAAAGAATTAAAGCCGCCGCAATTTATGGTAAGTCCCCATTTGCACGTCAAAAATTAGAGTTAAAGCAAAAGACGCATATTGTAGTAGGGACTCCAGGGCGTGTATTGGATCATATTGAAAAAGGGACCCTTTCTTTAGAGCGATTAAAATATTTAGTGATTGATGAAGCGGACGAAATGCTAAACATGGGCTTTATCGATCAAGTAGAGGCAATTATTGATGAATTACCTACAAATAGAATGACAATGCTATTTTCAGCAACTTTACCGGAAGATGTTGAAAGGTTATCACGTACATATATGAATGCACCAACTCATATTGAAATTAAAGTGGCTGGGATTACGACGGATAAAATTGAACATACCCTTTTTGAGGCGATAGAAGACGAGAAGCTTTCACTACTTAAAGATGTAACAACGATTGAGAATCCTGATAGCTGTATTATTTTCTGCCGTACACAAGAAAATGTAGATCATGTATATAGACAATTAAAACGAGCTAACTATCCTTGTGACAAAATACATGGTGGTATGGTACAAGAAGATCGTTTTGAAGTCATGGATGATTTTAGAAAAGGAAAATTCCGTTATTTAGTAGCAACAGACGTAGCTGCGAGAGGAATTGATATTGATAATATTACACATGTTATTAATTATGATATTCCACTTGAAAAAGAAAGCTATGTACATCGTACTGGAAGAACGGGACGAGCTGGAAATAGTGGAAAAGCTATTACATTTATAACACCATATGAAAATAGATTTTTAGAAGAGATTGAGGAGTATATTGGCTTTAAAATTCCAAAGGCAATTGGACCTTCAAAAGAAGAAGTTATGAAAGGGAAAGCTGCATTTGAAGAAAAGATACATGCTAAACCAATTATAAAGAAAGATAAAAATGCAGACATCAACAAAGGCATTATGAAGCTGTACTTTAATGGCGGGAAGAAAAAGAAAATTAGGGCGGTAGATTTCGTCGGTACAATTGCTAAAATTAAAGGTGTTACAGCAGAAGATATAGGTATTATTACGATACAAGATAATGTTTCTTACGTCGAAATATTAAATGGAAAAGGACCACTTGTCTTGAAAGTCATGAAGACTACAACGATTAAAGGGAAACAACTAAAAGTTCATGAAGCAATTAAGTAAATAAAAACTATCCACTTTAATAGGTGGATAGTTTTTTATTTATGATTCTTTTAAATCATCCACTAGTTGCTCCGCTAAACGTCTATACATATTACTCATAGTCACGAAGGATGTTAGTAGTAGAAATTTTTCTAGCTTTGTGTCTTCTAAGGAAGAAATCTCATTTACTTCTGTAACACGGTTATTTACGTCTTGTTTAAAGCTTTCGACATTGCTTTTAGTAAGAGCAAGATAATTTTTGTATAACGTATTTAATTCGAATGAATCATCATTTAATAAGGAGTCATTTATAGTTTCTAATGAACTTTTTATGTCGTTAATGGAAAGAGCACCTTTTAATTGATAAATTAGGCTAATTAAAATCATATGCTCTTTTGAATATTTTTTATTTTTGATAGGGATGAATAGTTTCCCTTTTGCGTAATTATTAATCATCGTTTTTGTTAATACTTTTTCATCATCAGTTCTCGTTGTATCTGCATAAGTATTCTCAAATAGTTGGACAACTTGATCTACATATAAGTCAACATTTGGAATATCCTCAAGTTTAATATTTTTTTCTAAATGCAATGTCTCAAGTAATTCATTTATATTTTCCACGTAGAATCCCTCACTTTTATAACTTAGTGGAACTTAATGTCTAATACATCCTTAAATATGGTATTACGAAACAAATAAAATGTAAATGTTGACCTTAAAAAGAAATGTGTATATAATTACATGTAGTTATTGAAACTACATGTAATTATATGAGGGGTGTTATTATGAATGCTTATGTAAGGGAACCAGTTAATGCATTTACTCACTTAGGTGGAGCGATATTATCATTTATTGCCTTATTAGCTATGCTTGTGAAAGTTTCTATCAAGATGCCATCATTTGCTGCAATTACAGCTGTTATTTTGTTTGGGATTGGAATGATGGTCCTTTATACGGCATCAGCTGTATATCATAGTGTTGTGGCCAATGAACGTGTTATTTACTTCTTTAGAAAGCTAGATCATTCTATGATTTTTATATTAATTGCAGGTACATATGCACCCTTTTGCTTAATTACATTAAATTCAGCAAGTGGTTTGTTATTATTTTGTTTAGTCTATGCAACTGCGATTTGTGGCATTGTGTTTAAAATGTTTTGGTTTAATTGTCCAAGATGGTTATCGACAGCAATTTATATTACGATGGGTTGGTTAATTGTTTTATTCTTTGCACCGTTAGCTGAGAATTTAAGTACAGGAGGCATTGTTTTCTTAGTACTTGGGGGCATTTTTTATACAATTGGTGGATTTATTTATGGAACAAAGCCAAAATGGCTAGAGTTTAAATATATGGGACATCATGAAATTTTTCACGTTTTTGTATTATTAGGTAGTCTTGCACATTTTCTAAGTGTATATTGTTACGTAATTTAATAAGAAAAACGCCACATAACAAAAATTATGTGGCATTTTTCTTATTACTTGATTGGAATCGTATATGTTATAAAATTATTATGGGATAAAATGTAAGTTTCTGTGTTCGCATATTAAACATAGGATAAGAAATATGTGATATACTTTGAGAAGTTTATAATGAATGAAATATGGAGGACTATAATTATGGCAATACTTGTAACAGGTGGAGCAGGGTATATTGGTAGTCATACATGTGTAGAATTACTAAATAGCGGTTACGAAATTATAGTAGTTGATAATCTTTCGAATAGCTCGGTAGAATCTATAAATCGAGTGAAAGAAATAACAGGAAAACAATTTAAGTTTTATAAAGAAGATGTTTTAAATCAAGAAGCACTTGACGCAATTTTTGAAGAAAATGCAATCGAAGCAGTTATTCACTTTGCAGGATTTAAAGCTGTAGGGGAATCAGTAGCAATTCCATTAACATATTATCATAACAACATTACGAGCACTTTAGTGCTATGTGAAGTAATGCAGAAACATAATGTAAAGAAGATGATTTTTAGTTCATCCGCAACTGTATATGGTATCCCGGAAACGTCACCGATTACAGAGGAGTTTCCATTAAGTGCAACAAATCCATATGGTCAAACGAAATTAATGATTGAGCAAATTATGCGTGATGTAGCATTTGCAGATAGAGAATGGAGTATCGCGTTACTCCGCTATTTCAACCCATTTGGTGCACATGAAAGTGGACGTATTGGAGAGGATCCAAATGGAATTCCAAATAACTTAATGCCATATGTTACACAAGTGGCAGTAGGTAAGCTAAAAGAATTAAGTGTATTTGGAAATGACTACCCAACGAAAGATGGAACAGGCATCCGTGACTACATACATGTTGTAGACTTAGCAAAAGGTCACGTAAAAGCGCTAGAGAAAGTACTGAATACAACAGGAGTAGATGCTTATAATTTGGGCACAGGTACAGGGTATAGTGTACTTGAGATGGTTGAAGCATTTGAAAGGGTTTCAGGAAAAAAAGTTCCTTATAAAATTACAGAGCGTCGTCCTGGTGATGTGGCAATATGTTTTGCAGATGCATCAAAGGCAAAACGTGAACTAGGATGGGAAGCAAAACGTGGATTAGAAGAAATGTGTGCAGATTCTTGGAGATGGCAATCAAATAATAAAAATGGCTATTTGGAAGTTTAATATGTAGATACAAAAAATGCCCTTTGCATGAGCAAAGGGCATTTTTGTATTTATTTCCCGTTAAGTTTATTAGCTAATTTGGTAAAAAAGGTCCGCTGTTTTATAGGAATATTTGACTGGCAAAATGTATAATAATCAATATCTTTAATGTAAGTAAAGAGCCTAGAAATAGCATATAGGAATGTAATAGAAGATCCAACTGCGAAACTAATGCCGTAACCATTGAATCCAAATGGAAGCAGGATAAGGCTTAATAACAAGTTTGTAAAAAAGAAAATAGCTGATGTTCGAAATGCCCCTTTACGATCCTCAAAGTATAGGAGTAGTAATGTAATAACGAGCACCATTCCATTTGCATAAGCACCAACTATAGTTAATTGCAGAATAGAGTAATTAAGTGTTGTCTTTCCAGATTGCGAACTAAACATCCATATTATAAAAATAATAAGTAAGGAAAAAATACCTTGATTACGAAGTATACGTTCCATTTCCTGCTTTAAGACAAAGTTCATGGAATCTTTCAATTGTAAAAGCGTATGTAATGTTCCACCATTGTTTACCGAACCGAAGAACTTTTTATATCTTTCATAAAACCTCGTTTCAATGGATACTACAAAGAAAATATAGGTTGGGATAATACTTAAATACGCCCAGAAAACAGAAGTATCATAAATTTGATGATAAATAAATGTGTCTTCAATATTTCCCCGACCGTCTCCAAACCAAATAACAAAATTACATACCCAAATACCCACATTGTAAAAGAGGCTTGACCAAAATAATTCTGGATATTTATCTAAATAAGACAGAAAGGTAAATTGTTCAGTAGCATCACTATTTGGAAACATTCGTACAATAACGATACTTAACCATACTAGTGTAATGAAAGTACCGAGTGTAAAAGAAATTAAAAGCAATAGGGCAGATCCATGTTCTAACCCAAGTGTAGGGTGCCAGTAAGCTACTAGGATAATTCCTAATAGGGAAAAAATGGATCCGATTAAAAATGCCAGTGCAATTGATTGATAATCTTTAGCTGCTGTTAAATAAATGGACTGAATCCAGATGATATTTAAAGCTAAAAATAAAAATAGCATCACGATTTTATAATATAAAGCTAACGGTGTGAAAAATGCAAACAAAAGCCATAACATAATAGCTAAAAAAAGTGTGATCTTCGTCATTCCTAAAAATGAAGAAAATACTTTATCAGCTTTTTGTTCGTATAAAAGGTCAGCTACATATCTAGTTACAATGAGCTGCAATGCTCCGTAAATAATTTGAGAAAAAATAAAGCAATATGAAATTGAAATAGTGAAAAGGCGCTGTTCTTCAATTGAAATAGAATGAAATAAATTCAAAATGAATCGAATAGTTGTTACTGCTAAAATAACGACTAACCAAGGACCAGCTGTAACAAATAACGAAAATCCATAAGCTTTTACCCTTGAAGAATAGTAGTCTTCCTGAAATAATTTTTGTAATCGAAATCCTATACCTGCCATGTTTTCGCACCCCTTTCTAAATAAAGCTTACGATAACTATCAACAACACCTGATAATTGATAATATGCTTCAATACGATTACGCCCATTGTTTCCAAATTGTTGAATGGATTCAGGGTGGCGATAATACCATTCTAAGTGGGTGGCAACTTGTTCAGGAGATACAGGTGGTACAACAAAGCCACATTGGCCGTAAGGATCTTCATCTTGTCCATAAATTAACTCCTTACAAGAACCAACGTCTGTAACAACCCATGGTAATCCCGATGCCATTCCTTCTAACATAGCTAGTGGTTGCCCTTCAGATATGCTAGTTAATACGAGAATATCCGTTTGTTTTAAGTAATCTTTAATGTTTACTCTGCCAGTCATTATTACATGTTCTTTTAATCCAAGTTGCTGAATTAAATCACGACATTCTTGGGCATACTCTGGTTCTTCTGTATCAGGACCTAATAAGTAGAAGATAAACGGAATATCTTTTTCTAATAATAATTTAGCTGCATAAATCATTGTTTTTACGTCTTTAATTGGCACAACTCGTATAATAGCAGAAATAATGAGTTTATCTGAATTATGTTTTGGCTTACGTAGCCCCTTATAGTCAGATAAAGTAACACCATTTGGAACAATTTTTAGTTTATGGGCCGGAGCTCCTAGTTCTTTTTGATATGCACTATTCCGTCCGAATAACGTAATCACATCAGCAGCTTGTTCATATGCTTGGTGAGATAAATGATGGAAGAAAGAAACCCATCTTTTTTTGTATTCGATTGGTATCCAAGTTGATTGGAGTATTTCCTCTTCACGTTCCCGAGAATAAATACCATGCTCTGTTAGAATAAATGGTATGTCAGATTTGGCACTAATTGCAGCTCCAAGAAGCCCACCATAGCCTGTAGATACAGAATGGATAAGATCTAATTCAGGAAAATCAATTTGTAAAATTTGAATGATTGGTGTGAACATAGATCTCCACATCCAAAAGTAATTTAAGAAAGAACCGCTACTTTCTTCATACAAATAGCTTTCTTTCACTATTTCATAAAATTCACGACTTTCGAAGAAGGAATGTAGTGTTCCTAGCTTTTGCTTGTTCCCTAATATTTGTAATGCTTCTGTGTCGTTAGCTTGGAATGTAAACCATTTTTGAAGTGTTTGTACTTCATCAGTCGTTAAATTGGTTTTTATATGTTTTGGGTCACTTTCTGATTGTAAGGGAATCATAATGATATCTTTTACATTGTTAGGAATTTCATATTGATATTCCTCTTCTGTTTTTATTTGCGGTACGATCGCAAAAATGGTGAATTCATGTTCTTTAAATTGTTGGATGATCATTTGTACCCAACTTGCTACTCCGCCACTGACAAAAGGATAACTTCCTTCAACGACTAAACCTATTCTCATCTGCTATACCCCTTTAATTGGAATTGTAGCGTTAGCTTGTTTTAATATAACGCTATAAATTTGTGAATCTAGCTTTGTAACTGTGCCGTATGGGAATGAACCGGTTTTCAATTTTTTCCCTTCTTCCACACGTATAATCGTTGCAGTGTGGTTTGGTAATCCTTTATATGCAATGTGAACAGCATCATCTTCATAAGAAACAGTTAAATCACCAGTTTGATAAATTTTCATGGAAGCAGTTGCTTCACTTTGTGTCATACTTTTTATATAAGGATATCTTTCTCGTATTTCTTTAATTGTCGTTTTATAAGCTTTAAATAATTCTTCCCACGTTAAATTACCCGAACGTTTTTCATCAAGGATATCATCTGGATGGACGAAATGTGAGATAACCCCTAAATTTGCGGTAACATCAGCTAAAATAAATTGTTCTTCATCTGAAATAGCATAGCCACTCGTAATACGTGGGAAGTGATAAATATTTTTGTTGTGCTCGTCTGGTCCAAATTCTTGAATTAAACTGCCGTTACTTTTACTTCCCACATATAGGGAAGCAACTGTTTCCATAGTTGGAACTGCGTCGTTTAATGCACTTAATCCAGTTGTATTTATAATATTGGATGGTGGTACATAGGTTTTTAGTTTTTCGTTTGGAAAGAAGTTATACACGAGTTTTTGTAAAGCATCTAAGGATCTCTCCATGTCCTCTTTTGAATTCCATGGAACATATTCAAGTGCTTTATCTACTGGGTCTGGTGGTAATAATAAAGGTTGATGGTTATAGCCATGAATACCGATTTCTCCACCGTGACTTAATAATTCTCTCCCAAATAATAAATAGGTATTTCTATTTTTACCTGTAAAATTTTCAAAGGGTGGCGTTACTTTATTTTGGTATGTGCCAATTGCAACCCCTGTATATTTAATATCAAGCTCTTCAGAGATATCCTTCATATTTTTCCACCAATGTTTTTTATAAAATTCTTCAACAGAAATTTTTTCTGTTGTTAAGTTTTTTAGTTCTCCACTTGGAATTGGAGATGGGAAGTCATCGATATACATAATCTCCGCTCCAAGTTGTACTGTAGCGAAAGTCGGGAAAATAGTACCCAGTGATTGAACGAACATACCTCTACCTAATTTATCGTTCAATGCTGTTGTATTCCAATATAAGACTTTTCCTTCACCGTAGTCATTGGTCCAAAGGATGGGAGTATCTTCTGCAGTAATCCAAGTATTAGTTGTATTCTCATCTAGCGTAATATTCATTGAGCTATGAGTGAACAATGGAGAAGAACTTGAGAGATCAGGATAACCAGGGAATAAAACTTCTTCAAAGGTTAATCCTTTCACATCTTTGAAGCCTTCTTTTTTTGTAATACCAAATAATGTGTTCCAGGAAGGATCTGAATCAAGTCGGTTTGCGATAATAATCCTTCCGCCCATTTGTACAAAATTTTGAATATCAGCTTGTGGAAGTTGTGCCATTATTTCACCTGTAATAATAATTCCTGTATAGGGAGAGGGAGTAAGTCCCTTAATTTCATTAGCTGTAATATCTTTGTAGTGTAGGTGTGCGTAATCCATTGCCTTTTTCGTATTAAATTCGACTTGTTGCCCTAATGTATTATCCGTTTTTAAAACGTATAATTGCATTTTTTGTCCATTTTGGGCTACATCTTTTGCTTTGAGTGTTTTAACAGTATCTGTTTCTTTAGTTTTAGGAACAGAAAACTTTTGATAGAAATTTTCTGTTCGATATATAAGGATAGATATAATTAAGAGAAATAAAATGATACTAACAATTCCGATATATATATTAATCCCCTTTTTCAATGTGTGCGCCTCCAAACTGTCTTACAAATAATTGATATTTACGCGGTAGTATATGAACTCTTTTTGCAGCTGCTAGATTATTGATTAAGTTATAGAGATCGTCCCATAACTTTTGTTCATAATATATTTCAAGTAACCCAACGTAACCGTAATATGATTCAGGATAGAAATGAATAAGATTTAAAAATTGTTCTTCAGACTTTGCATATTGTTTTGTATGTAGAAACAGATTTCCAAGGTGGAAAGGATAAAGAGGTTCGGTAGGGAATAGTTCTACACTTTGTGTAATAAAATTCATAAATTCGGCGATTATTTTTTCCTTTTGCTGATTAGAAAGAAGACCACTGTCTATATATCTTAAATAGTTAGAAACCAACTCTTTTGCAATTTCATTTTGTGGATTTTGTAGAAATTGCTTATTTAAGTATTCGATCTGTTTTTCGTACCGTTCATTTAGTAAATTAATAGTAGTTGCTGCGTAATGTACAGTTTCAGGATCTTTATGATGAATGGCTTCTTTCAATAAGCCTCCTTCATTGGAAATAGGGGAGGAGCTTAACTGTACAATGAGTTGTTTATGTAATTCAGGCTTATCTAGTTCTAATCCAGAAGAAAATGAAATTAGGTCCATATCTTGTTTTGCTGATGCCAAAATATCTTCATAATGATCAACTTGAAAGGAAACATACTCAGAGTATTGCTGTAACCACTCGGTCTTGGAGCGTCTTATATTCAGTAATAACATGATTGCTGATACAATAAGTCCGACAAGCGGGAAAAGGAGAGAGATAATCAAGCAAAACTCAATAATTCCTTTCTTATCTTCAGTAATCAAACCTTTCGTAAATCGAAATAAAAGAAAAACCAAAATAGCATAAATAAAGTAAAGAAGGAGTAAAATCATTAGCATACCACTCCTTTAGAAGAAAGAGCGTTTTGTATACGAGTTTGGACTGGTAATAAAAACTTTTCTTCAGTGCCAGGTAATAGAATCATAACTTTTTGTTTGGTCGTGCTATAACCGAATATATCAATATCACGCAAATGATCTTTTAAAATAGAATTTATCATTTCTAAAGAATCTTGTGGAACAGTAAATTCAAAATAGGAATATGGATAAGATAATGTTTCGTACCGTTTCTTTTCTATTTTTAGTAAATGTTCAAATTCATCTTCATAATAAATACTCGTTTTAGGGAATGTACGATCCTCTTGACTTGATAGCCAAAGATTAGAAGCGTTTTGTAAACGATCACCCATCCAGCGCAAATACCATGTGAAAAGTTCGAATTGCTCAGAAGTTACTTTTGAAAATTCAATTTCGTCTAATATAATGACGTATTGTACATCATCTTGGAATAGGACGGGACCAACTAAAAGTGGAGCATCTTGAAAATCCTCTTCTGTACGGAAAAAAGGTCGATTATGCGCTAGAGCGTTTTTGATGACTAGCGAAGCATTTTTAACAAAAATGGATTGAGGTAAGGTATTTTTACCAGTTTCTGCTCTTAATTTAATACGAAGTGATTGTTTATTGTTATCGACGTGATAGATACCAATTTTTTTTGCTCCGAAATACATTTTTAATACATTTATTCCCTCATCGAGTACAATTTCAGGATGTGTATGATTTAAAGCTTTAAACATATGATACATTTTAGATAAGTGATTATTTGATTCAAGTACACGAGAACGTAGTGTAATACGTGTTTCATCCAATTGTTTCACAACATATTTTAATTCTTTATTTTCGGCTTTTAGCTCATTATTTATCATATGTACATCTTCATACCGTTCTTTTTGTGCAGTACTCATTAGTCCACAACATAAACTAATAACAAGTAAGAAAATCCAATTAATCCAGTAATCTAATGAATAAAAGTACAGTAATATATCATCTTCTTTATATATACCGCTTATAAAAATATAAATCATTGCTTCTAGAAAGGTGAAAAGGGCGATAGATATGCCATACCGGCTAGAAATAATTAATGTAATAAATAAGAGTAAGAAGTATTCATACGTTGGTGTTAGAAAATCAGTTAGTATTGAGAGAAAAAATAGAGCAATAAAGAGAATCGTAGGTTCAATCATTTTTTGTAATAAATTAGATTGTCTATAGTGCATAAAAAATCCCTTCTTTCGTTTGCAAATTTAATTTTGAGGAATAGTACACTGAAATAAAATACATAATTTAAAAGAATTATTTTAAAATATATAAAGCCCAAATCATTTTATCAACAGAGATGTAGTAAATTCAAGTGAAATAAATTCTAATTTTTGTTAATGTATTGTATTTATTGGAATTTTTTATTAAATATCGAGCTTGAAAAAATGTAAAATGTTATTGTATTACTATACTTGTATTAATATATAAAATGATAAAAAATTACAGTTTTATAGGGGGTAATATTATTATGGAGTGGAAACGTTCCATGTACTTTTTAGCTATATTTTCTTTTATTTTTTCCTCAAGTACATCCGCCCAAGCAAATGTCGTGGAACCAGTTTTAAAAAATGTACGAAGTTATAAAATTTATTATGGTGAAGCAAATGAGCAAGTAATTGAGAGACTTTCAAAGTATGATATGGTCATTATAGAGCCATATGCATTTACGAAAGAGCAAGTTCAGCAATTAAAAAAATCCGGAATAGTAGTCCTTGGGTATGTTAGTGTTTTAGAATTAGAATCGTGGCATAAATCGCAAGTAGTTGAATCAGACTATTATTATCGAGACGGTAAGAAAATGAAGATTGAGCAGTGGGATACATATATTATGAATTTAGCTGATGAACATTACCGGCGGATTGTTGTAAATAAAGTGAAACAGCAAGTTATTGGAAAAGGAATAGACGGTGTGTTTTTAGATACCGCTGGTGATATTGATGACTATTTTTATGATCAGCCAGTTACACAAGGGAAATTTCGCGAAGCATATGTAAATTTATTAAAAGAAATAAAAGGTGTTGATTCTGATTTGCTTCTTATACAGAATTGGGGATTTGACACAATCAAAAATACATCCTTGAATTTTATACATGGTGTATTGTGGGAGGACTTCAATAAACAAGTTATTACGAAAGATGAATGGAGTCAAAATTGGATGCGCTATTTTAAACAACAAAGTAATAAGATTGTAACGTTTACCGTTACTCCAAATACCGTATCTAAAAAATATAGTTCTATAAATGGATTTATTCCTACAATTAATCCGAATGATATTTATGATAAATAGCAATTATTAGGGATGAGAAACTATCAATATTGACTATGAAAGTTTAGGTCAGTATACGATTATCTTATAAAGATGAATGTATTACTGACTAGCTCATTTTATAATATTCCATGTTAGAAATTAGTAGAATAAGATAGAAAAAGTGCATTATCCTATTAATTTTTATAGAAATAAAAAACGTGATATTTAAAATAACATCAATACTTGTGTCATGGTTAGAGTACGTTTATAATCAAGGAATCCTATTAATGTTCTGATAGGGTTATTTATGATTGAAAGCGTTTTAAATTTGGCGTTCTTCAAGGTAGGAAGTCTGACCTATTTAGATTAAAAATTATGTATGTAGTTTGAAATAGGAAGAAAAATAATAAAGAATCACTTTATATTGTGGGGAGGTTAAAAGTGTGAAAGGGAAAGAATTTCACACGAATACATATGGGTTACGTAGGATTATTACTTTCGGGTGCAGCTTTATTTTTAAATAGTCTTGTTATATTAGGAAAAGCAGAGATGAAAAGTGCAGGTGTTTTTAATTTATTTGTGGGTGCACTACAAATTATTATTCCGTTCTATTTAATCATGATTTCTGATCAAAGTAATTGGACGGTATATTCATATGCAGCTACTTTCTTATTCGGATTAACCTATTTATATGTAGGTGTTACTTTTATAAAAGGAATGGACAGTAGCGGTTTAGGGTGGTTCTGCATTTGGGTAGCAATTATTGCTTTATTCTATATGGTTGTTTCATTTGTTCAATTCCACGATGTTGTGAATGCGTTAACGTGGTTTATGTGGGCATTACTTTGGTATTTATTCTTTGTATTAAATACACAAAAAAAGAACATCAATCAATATCTTGGAAGGATTGCCTTCGTACAATCATGGGTAACATTGACGTTACCTTCACTCTTTTATTTTATGGGAGTATGGGGAGAGGGATTCGTATATGAATTATGGGTTTATGTATCTGTAATTTCTATTTTATACTTCTGTTGTTGTATTTATAAATATCGAGTACGTTAATATATTTTTTGTAGAAAAGCATGGAATCGTTAAACGAGTTCCATGCTTTTTATATGTTAGCATTTATAATAGAGAGGTAGTATTTTACAATTTATCGAAATGGGGATGATAAAGTTGAAAAAAGTATTGGTGCTAGGGGGAACAAGATTTTTTGGTAAACATTTAGTAGAAGCACTTTTGCAAGATGGGCACGATGTAACGATTGCGACGAGAGGAATTACGGAAGATTCTTTTGGGAGTAGAGTAAAAAGACTTATTGTAGATAGAGAAGATGAAAAACAACTAGCAGAGCGTCTAGCAGATAAAAGTTATGATATTGTATACGATAATTTATGCTATAGCTCGAACGCAGCGAAGATAATATGTGAAGTGTTACGAGGGAAAACGACAAAATACGTTATGACATCTTCAATGGCTGTCTATGAACCAGCACTAAGTTTATCAGAAGAGGACTTCGATCCGTACGAGTATGCAATTGCGTATGGAGATAGGAATGACTTCAATTATGGTGAAGGAAAGAGGTTAGCCGAAGCAGTTGTATTTCAACAAGCAACATTTCCAGTTGTTGCAGTTCGTTTTCCAGTTGTTATTGGAGAAAACGATTATACGAAAAGGTTACAATTTTACGTTGAACATATTGTGAGAGAAGAACCTGTCGCAGTGAATCATCTAGATGGAAAATTGTCGTTTATACATGAAGAAGAAGCCGGGGAATTTTTAGCTTGGTGTGGGATGAAAGACATAGAAGGGCCAATTAATGCTTGTAGCAACGGGGTAGTTTCTACTCGGGAAATTATTCATTTTATAGAAGAGAATACGGGAATAAAATCACTCATTCAAGAAGTAGGAGATCATGTAGCACCTTATAATGAATTGACTAATTGTACATTACATAATGGAAAAGCTAATGAATTAGGGTTCCCGTTCCGAGGGTTGAAAATAGAAATAGAAAAAGTATTACATTATTACATACATGCAATGAAATGATCATAAATCCCCCGGTGGCAATCCGGGGGATTCTGGAGGATTTCGACAATACTAATTTTACATTACCAAACTTACCTTATACGCACGACTAATGTTTTTGTGATTGAATTGCTTGTAAATACTTTTCATTTACCCGGTCCCAGTTCACTGTATGCCACCAGTTGGTAACAAATTCTGGGCGACGATTTTGGTACTTTAAATAATAGGCATGTTCCCATACATCAATGACAAGTAATGGAATTTTGCCTTCTTGCAAAGGTGTATCTTGATTAGGTGTACTCATTACAGTAAGTTCTTCACCATCAAGGACAAGCCATCCATAACCACTTCCAAAACGGCTAATTGCTGCTTTAGACAGTTGATCTTTTAAGTTGTCAAAGGTATTGAAATAATAATCAATTACTTTTGCAACGTCTCCATTAGGCTCGCCGCCACCCCGTGGGCTCATTACTTCCCAAAAAAGACTATGACAATAATGTCCACCACCGTTATTTCTGACAGCTGTAACAATTTCCTTTGGTAAAGCTTCTAAATTACATAGTAACTCTTCTAAAGATTTATTATGTAATTCCGAATAGTTTTCTAATGCGGCATTCAAATTATTTACGTATGTCGCATGGTGCTTTCCATGATGAATAGAAAGTGTATTGCTATCGATATATGGCTCTAGTTCATCATAGTCATATGAAAGCTTTGGCAATTGAAATGAAGACATGACATTTCCTCCTTTCTCTCTAAAAGTTGGTCTAGGTAAAAATAATTTACCTGAGTAAAAAATACACCTATTTTTCATGAAAGTCAATAGTAATCTCTTAATTTTCTGAAAGATAGTACAATAAAAGTAACACTTCGACTTTCGTTTGTGACTCTTATTCTTTTTGCTTATACTGTAAAGTAGTAACGTTTTGTTGAAATAGAAGGAGATCGCTTATGAGTAAAACGAAGCAATTAATAGAGGAAGCGAGTCATTTTATTACGATTTGCTATAAAGAGCTTAATAAAGAACAATTCATAGAAGAACGCATGAAAGAAATTCGAGTTGAAATAGAGAAGACGGGGACGTATGAACATACATTTGAAGAACTTGTTCACGGATCGCGAATGGCATGGCGCAATAGTAATCGATGTATCGGAAGACTATTTTGGAGTAAGATGCACATATTAGATGCACGTGAAGTAAATGATGAGGAAGGTGTATATAATGCATTAATTCATCATATTAAATATGCAACGAACGACGGAAAAGTGAAACCGACCATTACAATTTTTAAGCAATATCAAGGTGAAGAAAATAATATACGAATTTATAATCACCAATTGATTCGGTATGCAGGATATAAAACAGAAATGGGAGTGATTGGTGACTCTCATTCCGCTGTGTTTACAGATTTTTGTCAAGAACTTGGCTGGCAAGGAGAAGGTACGAATTTCGATGTATTACCACTTGTGTTTTCTATAGATGGAAAAGCGCCTATATATAAAGAAATTCCGAAAGAAGAAGTAAAAGAGGTACCAATTGAACACCCAGAATACCCAATTTCGTCACTTGGAGCAAAATGGTACGGGGTTCCAATGATTTCAGATATGCGCTTAGAAATTGGCGGTATTTCCTATACAGCAGCTCCGTTTAATGGATGGTATATGGGAACAGAGATTGGGGCACGTAACTTAGCGGATCATGATCGCTATAATTTACTTCCAGCAGTTGCGGAAATGATGGATTTGGATACATCGAGAAACGGTACGTTATGGAAAGACAAGGCGTTAGTTGAATTAAACGTGGCTGTTTTATATTCCTTTAAAAAACAAGGAGTGAGTATTGTTGACCATCATACTGCGGCACAACAATTTCAGCAATTTGAGAAGCAAGAAGCTGCCTGTGGTCGTGTTGTAACGGGCAATTGGGTGTGGCTCATTCCGCCGTTATCTCCAGCTACCACTCATATTTATCATAAACCGTATTCGAATGAAATTTTGAAGCCGAATTTTTTTCATAAATAGTTTGTAGTATAGGGCATTTTCTGTAAAAATATAAATTTTTTTAACTACTGTTACGTAGCAAATGGAAGCCTTTACCCTCGGTTATTTTTGGAAGGAGCTTTTTGAACCAAGGAGTTCCTTATGTTATAATCAAATTTCTGTTTCGAAGACCTTATAGAAATATAAGGTCTTTTATTTTGCTTTTTTATGTAAGAGGAATAGAAAATTTCTTTTAAATAAGGGATTTAGCATATTTTTAGGGACAACATAAGTGTGTAGGAAATAGATGAATTATTATGCTTATATAATCATTGTGTTTTGGGTGTAAACAATAAAACATAATAAAGTTGTTTTTTTAGATTGCTGAGGAAGGAGGAAGTGTAAATGAGGATGAAGAGTCGAAAAACGGATTGGCCTGTATTTCTTATTAGTGGTGGTTCGCTTTTATTATTTGTAATTGCAGTTTTCTTAAATAAAAATTATGTAGAGGGAGTCATTAATAGCAGTTTTGCAGCTTCAATTAAATATTTTGGTGCCTTCTGGCAAGTTTTGTTAATTGGTACATTTATTGTTGCAATGTGTATGGCATTCTCGAAATATGGAAGAGTTAAACTTGGGGGATTAGAAAAACCTGAGATTAGTACGGCAAAGTGGCTTGCTATTATTATGTCGACATTACTTGCCGGAGGTGGCGTTTTTTGGGCAGCTGCAGAGCCAATGTACCACTTGATGACGGTGCCGCCGATACATGAAGGTATATCTGCTGGAACGAAAGAAGCAGTAATGCCTGCTTTAGCACAAAGTTATATGCATTGGGGTTTCTTGGCTTGGACGATTTTAGGTACAATCAGTGCGGTAGTTATGATGTATGGGCATTATCATAAAGGTATGCCGTTAAAACCTCGAACGCTTTTATATCCTATTTTTGGTGAGAAATTGCGAAAGAGTTTGCTTGGAACAATGATTGATGCATTTGCCATTATTGCGGTAGCTGCAGGGACGATTGGACCGATCGGATTTTTAGGCTTACAAGCAAGTTATGGCCTACAGGCATTGTTTAATATTCCTGATGTTTTTACTACTCAATTAACAATTATTATTTGTGTAGTTGCGGTTTCTACTATATCTGCAGTAACAGGAATTAATAAAGGGATTCAAATTATAAGCGATTTAAATGTTAAATTAGCGATTTTATTAATGGTATTTGTATTATTATGTGGACCAGGTGGATTTATTATTGATTCGTTTGTATCTTCGTTTGGATTTTATATAAATGAATTTATTCCAATGAGCACATACCGCGGTGATACAGGTTGGTTAGGATCGTGGACAATCTTTTTCTGGGGATGGTTTATTGGATATGGACCGATGATGGCAATTTTAGTGAGCCGTATTTCAAGAGGAAGAACGATTCGAGAAATCATCGTTGCAATTGGAATTATTGCACCTATTATTACAACATTTTGGTTTACAATTCTGGGAGGATCAGGTGTGTTTTATGAATTAATGAAGCCTGGTTCTATTTCAAGCGCATTAAGTGAATCGGGTATGCCAGCTGCTATGATTGCAATTACAGAACAACTGCCACTCTCTCATATTATTGGACCGGCATTTCTTTTACTAACAATTTTATTTGTAGTGACAACAGGAGATTCAATGGCTTATTCGATTTCGATGGCAGTGACTGGAGACGGAGATCCTAGAATTAGCTTACGAATTTTTTGGTCGCTTATTATGGGAGCAGTTGCGGCAATTCTGTTATACATGGGTGAGGGAAGTATTAACGCCTTGCAATCATTCATCGTAGTAACAGCTGTCCCGGTATCCATTCTGTTACTCCCAATGCTATGGCTAGCGCCTAAAGTTGCAGGGGAACTAGCATTAAAACAAGGCATTGTAAAAGAAGAAGATAAAACTAGCTTCTTGTTCCAAAAAGCTAGTAGATCAAAATAAATAATTGTATTTATATAAAAAGAGGAAGCATTTCATTTGAAATGCTTCCTCTTTATTATTTATTTAACTACTTTTCTCGAAGTGGATAGTACTCTGTACAGTTTCAATCTATTCTAATACTTTATCTTTCGTCTCTGGGACACATAGTAGCATTGTAATTAAACCGATTGGATAGATAATGAAGATAAGAGATAATGCGCCCATTAAATTACCACCTGCAGCAAGTAATCCGATAATAACAGGTCCAAAGCCAGCTAAACCACGTCCTGTACCGAAAATAAAGTTTTCTGCTGTAGAGCGAGCTTCAGCAGGATAGTTTTCAGCTAAAATTGCTCCGAATCCTCCCATCATGCCATTTGCGAAGAATCCAAGCAATGCGCTGCCCCATAACAATAATGTTGGATTTGTGAATAAGAAGAAGTAAATGAGACAGTATATAGTACCACCGACATAATAGATTGTAAAAGTTTTACGGCGACCAATTTTATCAGCTAGAATTCCAAAAATTGCAATTCCAATTAACATACCGATCGTAGAGATGAACATCCAACCACTAGCTTTTGCTAATGTATAGTTATATTTATTCGCTAAAATAGTTGGCATCCATGTAAAGATACCATAATATCCGAAGTTCTGGATGAATGACATAATAATAAGGCCAATAGTTGTTACTGTTACTTTTTTATTTGCAAATAGCTTTCGAAGTGGGAACTTTTTCATTTGTTTTAGTTGTTCAGCCTCAGTAGTTGTTAAACTGCCTTCAACCTCTTTTTGTAACAATTCTTTTTTGTATCGTTGTTTTTGTTCCCATATTTTCGGTTCACTTAAACTTTTTCGTACATAAACAGCTAATAAAGCGGGAATAAGTCCAAATAGGAAAACAGCTCTCCATCCAAAATGTGGGACGATAAATGCTGGAAGGAGTGAAGCTACTAGTACGCCAAATTGCCATCCAAGTGCAACAACAGATGTCGCCTTAGCACGCATTTCTTTAGACCATGTTTCAGTTACGATGGCCATTCCAATCCCGAATTCACCACCAACTCCCATCCCCACTAAAAAGCGAAGAATTAATAATTGCCAATAATCTGTTGCGAAATAAATAAGTGCTGTTGCGAGTGAAAATAGTAAGATTGTGAAGGCCATCGTACGGATACGCCCAAATAAATCAGCAATAAATCCAAATAAATAAGACCCAATTAGCATTCCTATTGTGGTAGCTAAAGTTAAGTTTCCACCTTCAACAGGGCTTAAATGAAATTCTTTTAAAATGTAGACGAGTACGAAAGATAAGAGCAACATATCTAAGCCTTCTGCTGCATATCCTAACGCAGACCCAAATAATGTTTTATATCTTTTCTCTTTCGTTTCCTCTGTTGTTGATTGTACATCAGTAGTGACGTCCATCATTACTCCCCCTTATTTTCTTCTACAGTCGCTATGGAAGAATAACAAAAGGCCTTCTCACCTGATATGATGAGAAGGCCAAAAAAGCATACGTATTCCTAAAATAGGTCATACGTATAGTATATTCCGACTTCCTTCTCAACCTCACGGGGTTGGGTTAAAGGACTGTATTATATTACTTTATTTTTAGCACTCTTCTATTAGATTGTCAAATAGAGCGGGAATTGTTATGTGTAAAATATTGCAAAAGATATTTCATTCTTCTTGACGCCCACTTCATTATTTTCCGATAATAAAACTAACTCATATAAAAAGGAATGAATCACAGATGCTAAATTTAGTACTTATGATGATTGAACGTGTCGGGCTTATTGTTATTTTAGGGTTTTTACTTTCTCATATTAAAACGTTCAGGCGCCTTCTTCATAAGCAAGATGGGTATATAGATAAGCTTAAGCTTATTTGTATTTTTTCGGTGTTTACAATTGTAAGCAATTACACAGGAATTGAAATAGCAGGAAATACGATTATGAATGAAAATTGGCTACAGGGGGTTTCTTCATCGAGCACAATCGCGAATACACGTATTATGGGTGTTGGAATTAGTGGCTTGCTTGGTGGCCCTATCGTCGGAATTGGAGTAGGATCAATTGCTGGTATTCACCGTTATATGCTTGGCGGGACGACTGCACTAAGTTGTGCAATTTCTTCAATTTTAGCGGGGGTTATAACAGGTTATATTGGATACATTTTTAAAAAGTATAATCGTACAATTACGCCTAAATTTTCAGCGGTTTTAAGTGTGTTTATCGTTTCTTTAGAAATGATTATGATCTTATTAATTGTAGAGGATGGAATGAGTATTGTGAAAACAATTGCGATACCAATGATCCTTGTAAATAGTTTTGGAAGTTTTATTTTACTTTCTATGATACAAGCTATATTGCGTCAGGAAGAGAACGCAAAGGCACTTCAGACTCATAAGGTATTGCGTATTGCAGATAAAACGTTACCGTATTTTCGCCAAGGCTTAACAGAAGAATCGTGTAAGCATGTGGCACAAATTATTCACCGTTTTACAGGAACAGATGCGGTATCCTTAACAGATACAGAGAAAATATTAGCTCATGTTGGATTAGCATCAGATCACCATATTCCTTCACATAGTTTAATAACTGGTTTGTCGAAAGAAGTGTTACAAACAGGGAAAATAATGAAAGCAAAATCACGTGAGGTCATTAATTGTCAACATGAAGGATGCCCTTTGCAAGCGGCGATTGTTATTCCGCTAACTTCACATGGAAATACGATAGGGACATTAAAACTGTATTTCAAAAATCCTAATCAGTTAAGTCGTGTGGAAGAGGAATTAGCAGAAGGGTTAGCAAAAATATTCTCTACACAACTTGAATTAGGGGAAGCCGAGTTGCAAAGTAAATTATTGCAAGATGCGGAAATAAAGGCATTACAAGCACAAATTAACCCGCACTTTTTATTTAATGCGATTAATACAGTATCAGCTTTATGCCGAACAGATGTAGAGAAGGCAAGGAAGTTATTATTACAACTTAGCGTGTATTTCCGTTGTAATTTGCAAGGCGCACGTCAGTTACTGATTCCACTAGAACAAGAATTAAACCATGTACAGGCATACCTATCGCTAGAACAAGCAAGGTTCCCAAATAAGTATGAAGTAAAGATGTATATGGAGGATGAGCTAAAGACAACTTTAGTACCACCATTTGTTCTTCAACTATTGGTTGAAAATGCGTTGCGACACGCTTTCCCGAAGAAGCAACCAGTGTGCGAAGTGGAAGTGCATGTTTTTGAAAAAGAGGGTATGGTTCATTTTGAAGTAAAAGATAATGGGCAAGGAATTGAGGAAGAACGTTTAGAACAATTAGGAAAGATGGTAGTTTCGTCCAAGAAAGGGACTGGAACAGCTTTATATAATATTAATGAACGTCTTATTGGGTTATTTGGAAAAGAAACGATGCTTCATATCGAAAGTAAATTAAATGAGGGGACAGAGATTACTTTTGTTATTCCAAAAAAAGTAGGGGAGGAAGAGCAGATTGTTAAAAGTACTAGTAGTTGATGATGAAATGTTAGCACGCGATGAACTAAAGTATTTATTAGAAAGAACGAAGGAAGTTGAGATAATTGGTGAGGCTGATTGTGTAGAGGATGCATTAGAAGAGCTAATGAAAAACAAACCAGATATTGTTTTCCTAGACATTCAGTTATCTGATGATAACGGATTTGAAATTGCGAATATATTAAAGAAGATGAAAAATCCACCTGCCATTGTATTTGCGACTGCCTATGATCAATACGCGTTGCAAGCATTTGAAGTAGATGCGTTAGACTATATTTTAAAGCCATTTGATGAAGAACGTATTGTACAAACATTAAAGAAGTATAAAAAACAAAAGCAGTCGCAAATAGAAACGAAGCAAGAAATAAAAGGGGCAGATGTAACGGCAGAGATGCATAAATTAGCATTACCAATTGAAGAATCAATTGTACTTGTAAATATTGAAGATATTATATATGTAGGGCTTGTGGATGGAAAAGTGACAGTAAAAACAATGAGGGACACATATATAACACACGATACACTTGTGATTTTGGAAAAGAAGTTGCCGCAAGCAAGTTTTATGCGTGTACATCGTAGCTTTATTGCAAATATTAATCATATTACTGAAATCCAGCCGTGGTTCAATTCTACGTATAATTTAATTATGAAAGAAGGATCAAAAGTACCTGTTAGTCGTACATATGCAAAAGAACTCAAGAAGCTGCTTCGTATTTAAGAAGCAGCTTTTGTATTTCATCCTTTTATATTTGTAACTGATTCTGTATATTTGACGTTCTGTTATGTAAACGCTTACCAAGGCGGTTATATCCTATACAATAAAGGTACCAAATCGAAAGAGGTGGCCAAAATGAGTACGAAAAAAGTATATAGTTTCTTATCACAAGCATTCATATTCTCAGCTATTATGTTAATTTCTAATATTATTGCAACACATTTACCAATTCCGATGCCTTCATCGGTAATCGGGTTAGTCATTTTATTTAGTCTATTATGTTTAAAGGTTATTAAATTGGAACAAGTTGAATCACTTGGAACAGCTTTAACGGGTATTATCGGATTCCTTTTCGTCCCATCAGGTATTTCGGTTATTAATTCTCTTGGTGTAATGGGACAATATTTTGTACAAATTTTAACTGTAATTGTTGTCGCGACAGTTATTTTACTCGCTGTAACAGGATTATTTGCACAATTTATTTTAGGAAAAGATGAAAAAGAAACAGAAGATACAAAAGAATTGAAAGTAGTAAATAAAGGACGCAAGCACGGAAAAGTTGCGTAACCATTTTAGTATATATTGTTAGGAGGGAATGAACATGGCAAGCACAATGACTCCATATTTCGGAATCGTCGTTTCATTAATCGCATACGGAATCGGAACATTATTATTCAAGCATTCAAAAGGGTTCTTCTTATTCACACCATTATTCGTAGCGATGGTATTAGGGATTGTCTTTTTAAAAGTAGGTAACTTTACTTTCGAAGAATATAATACTGGTGGAAAAATGATTAGCTTTTTCTTAGAGCCAGCAACAATCGCGTTTGCAATTCCATTATATAAACAAGTGGATAAGTTGAAAAAATATTGGTGGCAAATTTTATCAGCTATCGTGGTTGGATCTATTTGTTCAGTAATTGTCGTGTTCATTGTTGCAAAAGCAATTGGCCTAGATACAGCAGTAATGAATTCAATGTTACCACAAGCGGCAACAACAGCAATTGCGTTACCAATCTCTGAAAGTATTGGTGGTATACCAGCAATTACATCGTTTGCAGTAATCTTTAACGCAGTTATCGTATACGCATTAGGAGCGTTATTCTTAAAAACATTTAGAGTGAAACATCCAATTGCAAAAGGTTTAGCACTGGGAACAGCAGGTCATGCATTAGGAGTGGCAGTAGGAATTGAAATGGGTGAAGTAGAGGCAGCTATGGCAAGTATTGCTGTAACAGTAGTTGGAGTTGTAACGGTAGTTGTCATACCGATGTTCATGCCATTCATTGGATAGTAAAACTTACTTAAAAAATGAGAAAAGCAAGCTATTTGTAGGACAGATTTCTACTGATAGCTTGCTTTTTATGTTACAGTAGTGGTAAGACCTATTTTGAAAAAATGTAAGTTTCCTTAAATCTTCATTAATACTGTGTAGAATACGTTTTGAATTAGGTCATTGTATTGTAAAATAAGAAGTAAGCTACTATAGATCTGCTAAGGTAGGCGTATAATGAGCTTATAAAAATCTTAATATGAATGAATAATTAAAAGTAGAAAAGAGAGAAAAATCTACTTATTAACGTTTTACTTTATAGGACAGGAGAGAGTACTCGTCGATTATGCAAATAAAAAACCTGTTTCAAAGCAAAGGATTTCAGAGGTTACTCGTATTAGTAATACTTGCTCTCGTATTATATGGGCTGCAAAGTATGTTGAATTTAATATTAATTACGTTTATTCTTACGTATTTAATGGATCGATTCCAAAAGTTTATTTCTCGCAAATTAGACCACTTTATGCCCATTAATCGAAAGCTCATTATAGCATTTCTATATGTTATGTTAATTGGCGGAATTGCTATTACGCTATTTAAATATTTACCAGTATTAACGATACAAATTTCACAATTGATTTATCAATTTAACGTATTTTTAAGAAACCCACCGGACAGTGAATTAATTAAGTATGCAGTTAATGCTGTTAATCATATGGAACTTTCGAAGTATGTAGGACAAGGCGTTGACATTTTGTATAAATCGATTACGAATGTTGGGAAATTTGGCCTTCAAGTGTTACTTTCTTTAATTTTAAGTTTATTTTTCTTATTGGAGAAAGCTCGTATCGTTGCTTTTACTGCAAAATTTAAAGAGAGCAGACTTGCAATTTTCTATACTGAAATCGAGTACTTCGGTAAGAAATTTGCACGTTCATTCGGAAAAGTAATCGAAGCACAATTTTTAATTGCAGTTGTTAACTGCGTTTTATCCGTTATTGCATTATGGATATTAGGATTCCCACAATTATTAGGTTTAGCGTTAATGATCTTCTTACTTGGTTTAATTCCAGTAGCTGGGGTTATCATTTCGTTATTCCCGCTTTGTATGATTGCTTACAATATCGGCGGTATTATGTACGTTGTTTATATTTTAGTTATCGTAACAGTCATTCATGCGCTTGAAAGTTACGTGTTAAATCCGAAGTTTATGTCGCAAAAAACAAACTTACCAATTTTCTATACGTTTATGGTATTAATCTTCTCGGAACACTTCTTAGGTGTATGGGGATTAATTATCGGTATTCCAATCTTCATTTTCTTATTAGATGTCTTAGATGTGACAAGTGATGAAATGGAGAAGGACGCTGGGAAAAAATAAAGTGAAGAGAAAAAAGCATCGATGTTCGATGCTTTTTCTTTTATAACATGATGTTTCTTATGCCATACTGTAAGGAGAAGATAGAATAGGGGTGAAAGAATGGCTGTAAATGAAAAGGTAGAATTAGCTACATTTGCTGGAGGGTGCTTCTGGTGTATGGTTTCGCCATTTGAAGAGATGGAAGGAATTATAAAGGTTGTTTCTGGCTATACAGGTGGTCATAAAGAGAATCCAACATATAAAGAAGTATGTTCAGAAACGACGGGACATTATGAGGCAGTACAAATTACATTTGATGCAAATAAAATGCCGTATGAAGAGTTATTAAATATATATTGGAGACAAATTGATCCGACTGATGTAGGTGGGCAATTCCACGATCGCGGACAGTCTTACGAAACAGTGATTTTTTATCATAATGAAGAACAACATAAAAAAGCAGAGGCTTCAAAAGAAGGGCTTGCAAGGAGTGGGCGCTTTTCAAAGTCGATTGCGACAAAAATATTGCCAGCTGCTACGTTTTATCCCGCAGAGGAATATCACCAAGGATATCATAAGAAAAATGAATTCCGCTACGAGTTATACCGTAAGGGCTCAGGGCGAGATGCGTTTATTAAGCAACATTGGCCAAAGGATAATGCTCATTTAAAGGAAAAACTGAATGAGATGCAATTTTATGTAACACAGGAAAATGGTACAGAACCACCATTTCGAAATGAGTATTGGAATCATAAAGAAGAAGGTCTTTATGTAGATATCGTTTCAGGTGAACCTTTGTTTACTTCTCTAGATAAATTTGATAGTGGATGTGGATGGCCTAGTTTTACGAAGCCAGTTATGTCAGCTAGTGTGAAGGAAAAAATGGATGTGAGTCATAATATGACGCGTACAGAAGTGAGAAGTAAGGAAGGAGATTCACATCTCGGGCACGTATTTCCAGATGGTCCAGGACCGAATGGACTTCGCTATTGTATAAATTCAGCAGCTCTTCGATTTATTCCAAAAGAGGAATTAGAAAAAGAAGGCTATGGTGATTTCCTAATCTTGTTTGGAAATAAAAAATAACCTCGCAGTTAGCGAGGTTATTTTTTTGTTATTTTACTTTTTTCTTTTTAAACTTGCTTAATACTTCATAAACGATTGGAACAATAAGAAGTGTTAATAATGTTGAACTTGTTAATCCACCAATTACTGTTACACCAAGTCCTTTAGAAATTAAGCCGCTACCTTCAAATCCTAATGCGAGCGGGATAAGAGCACCGATTGTTGCAATTGCAGTCATTAAAATCGGGCGAAGGCGTGTTGCACCAGCCTCTAATAAAGCTTCACGTGTTGATAGACCTTCATTTTCTTTATGAATAACGCGGTCGATAAGCACGATTGCGTTTGTTACAACGATACCGATTAACATAAGGGCACCGATCATTGCAGAGACACTTAACGTTTCACCAGAGATTAATAAGGCAACAAGAGCTCCAATGATTGTAAATGGTAGCGAGAATAAAATTGCGAATGGTGCAAGAGCACCGCCAAATGTAACGACAAGAACGAAGTATACAATAGCAATCGCAGCTAACATCGCTAAGCCAAGTTGCTTGAATGATTCTTCAATATCTTTTGTAACGCCTCCCATAGAAACATCTACGCCAGAAGGAAGATCCATTTTATCTACTTCTTTTTGAACTGCGGCTGATGCTTTTGAAACGTCATCAGATGTTAGTTTTGCACTTACTTCCGCATAAACACGGCCATCGCGGTGTTTCACTGTATTCGAAGTTTCTCCTTCTTTTACAGTCATCACATCTTTTACAGCCACTTCATTACCAAGCGGCGTTGTAATTTTACGATTTGTTAAGTCATCGATTGTTTCATAATTTTGTTTTTCAGCTTCTACATATACATTGATATCTTTACCGTCTTTTTTAATTGTTGTCAGAACAGGGCGATCATGTTGATTAGAAAGTCCCATTCCAATTTGTGCAGCCGTTAGACCCATTTTACTTAGCTTTTCCTGATCTGCGACTAAAGTGTATTCTGCGTATGTTTTTGCAATACTAGAGTCTATATCTTTTAAGTCTTTGTTTTTCTTCATTATGTTTTGAATATCTTTTACGACAGGCTTAATGTCTTCTGAGCTATCTCCGTAAACGTATAACTTGATTTCGTTACTACCGCCACTTGCCCCGAAGTCTTGGTTTTTCCATTCACCTTTTCCAGACATCTTCTGTAAATCTTTAACGACTTGTTCTTTCTCTTTTTCGAAGTTTTTCGTGTCGTTATCATATTGTACGAAGAACATTGCTTGATTTGATTGACCAGGACTCATTGGGTTTTCGCCACCTAATGAGAATTGAATTGTTTTGACGTTTTTATTATCTTGGAAGTGCTTCTCAGCTTTCGTTGCAATTTTTTCAACGTCTTCTAACGTTTGACCTGGTTCAGGGTTGTATGTTGCAATGATCATTTTTTCTTCTTCAGATGGTAAGAAACTTACACCAATGATTGGCACAAGTGCAAGACTACCAACTAATAGAAGGATAGCGATACTTGATGTAATAATTTTGTGATTTAAAGCCCATGCAAGTATGCGTTTATAAATATTTGCTAATTTACTTGGTTTTTCTTCATGATGTACTTCTTTTTCTCTCATGCTCTCTTTCTTAAATAAAGAGTGAGCTAGCATCGGTACGATTGTAACTGCTACTAGCAACGATGCTAATAAAGCGAAGACGATAGTTAAAGCGAATGGTAAGAACATTTCACCAATCATACCTTTTACTAGTCCAAGCGGTAAAAATACAGCAATTGTTACAATGGTAGAAGACATAATCGGAATAAACATTTCTTTTGTAGCTTCACGAATTAAATCTTTCCCGCGTAGTTTCTCTCCTGATAACGACATACGTCGGTAAATATTTTCGATAACAACAATGGAGTCATCCACAACGCGCCCGATAGCGACTGTCATTGCTCCGAGCGTCATAATGTTAAGTGTAATATCCATTTGCTTGATGACTAATACAGCAATTAATAAAGAAAGTGGTATGGAAACGACAGAGATTAATGTTGTTCGGATATTTCGTAGGAACAACATAATAATAACAATCGCAAAGATAGCACCAAAAATGGCTTTGCTCAGCATTGTTTCTACTGATTTCTCAATAGGTGCACCTTGGTCGAATGTTGAAATAATCTCTAAGTCTTTATATTTTTTCTCAAGTTCTTTTACTTTATCTTTAACAGCATTTACAACATCAACTGTGTTCGCGTCAGCAGCTTTGACAATTTGAATTCCAATTGCTTCTTTTCCATTTGTTCGAGAAATAGATTCTGCTTTTCCAACTTCCTTAATGTCAGCAATTTCGTCTAATGTAACTGTCGGAATCCCGTTCATAGCGGCTGGATTCATTTGCGGCACTTGTGTACCAGCTCCGGCATTTTGACTACTTTGACCGCTTGCTGATGAAGGAACGGCAGGGATTTTTAATTCTTTTAATGCTTTCATTGTTGTAATATTTCCATCTACAACAACTGACTTTTCTGTGTCTTTAAATGTATATAAACCAAGTGGTAAAGATACGTCCGATCCTTTAATTACATTTTTTACAGTATCTTCACTTAAACCTAATTCTTTCATCTTATCTTTTTTGAAGACAAGTTGTACTTCATCTACTTGTTGACCTGAAATTTGAACAGATGCGACCCCATCAAGTCCTTTTAATCCTGGAACAACATTTTTTTCTACATTTTCAGTTAAGGTAGCTAAAGATTCATTTTTACTTGCTACGCTTAATGAAATTACAGGAAAGGCATTGAAGTTCACACGTGAAACTTTCGGGTCCTTTACGCCTTCTGGCAGTTTCACATTTGCGAGAGCTTCTTTTATTTCTGTTTCAGCCTTTTCCATATTTTTATCAAAATCATATTCTACCTGAATGGAAGATGCATTTTGAAAAGATGATGAACTAACAATGTTTACACCACTTAAATTTTGCAGTTGCTCTTCCATCGGTTTTGAAACTTTATCAGCTACTTCTTCTGGTGTAGCACCAGGATAAACCGTGGTTACTGTTACAACAGGTGTTGTAATATCAGGAATTGTTTCCAGCTTCATATTCAGCCCAGAATAAATACCTGCAATGGTAACGATAATGGTTAGTAGCCAAACTGCGAACTTATTTTTTAACGAAAAATTAATAATTTTGTTCATGTTTGCGCTCCCTTTGTATTATATTGACCAACTGGTCAGTCTAATACATAATATAACTGACTGATTGGTCAGCCGTCAATGAAAAGGGATGGTATAATACATTCATAATAAGATGCGAGATTAAATTTAGGAGAGACATGATATGAAAGAAAAAGAGCGCTTAATTATAGAGATGGCTATGAAGTTATTTGCGACTAAGGGTGTAAATGCGACATCAGTGCAGGAAATTGTGACAGCTTGTGGCATATCTAAGGGAGCCTTTTATTTATACTTTAAATCAAAAGAGGAACTTTTATTAGCGACACTTCGATATTACTATGACAAGATTCAAAACAAAATGATGGATATTGAAAAAGAGTCGTTATTGCCACGTGAAAAATTTGCAAAACAATTGCATTGTCAGTTTAATGATATACAAAAGCATAAAGAATTTATTATTATGCATGCAAGGGAAAATGCGATTCCTTTTAATAAAGAAGTAGAAGAATTTATGATGCGGATGAAGTTAGAGTCTCACGCATTTTATCGGAATAGTTTACTGTCTATTTATGGTAATAAGGTTATGCCATATTTATTGGATTTAGTCATTATGGTAGAAGGCATATGCCGTGGATATTTAGAACTAATTATTTTACAAGCGCCAGAAATAGACTTATCTTACGTCTCTGCTTTTATTTTGAAAAGAGTGGATCATTTAGTAGATGGATTGGTAGAATCTTCAGAAGAACCTGTGTTACATGAAGAAAAGCTTGGAGAATTTCTTTGTAAATCAGAGCTTATTAAGGAGCAGGTTAAGGAACATTTTTTAAAAGAAATTATTGTGTTTAAACGTACTTTAGCGGATCAATTAGAAGATGAGGAATTGCTTGTTACATTAGATGTTTTGGAGGCAGAAATGAGGATGCAAAATCCAAGAATTCCGGTTATCCAAGGGATGTTGTTTAATTTAAAGGCATATCCAACTTTAAAAGAATTTCGTTTGAGGCTTATGAGCTATTACAATATAAAAAGGTAACAATGATAGTTTTCATTGTTACCTTTTTATTATGCATTCACTTTTTCTTTTTGCAGTGCAGTCTCTTCTTCATCAATGTTAATTGTTTCTTTTACGATATAAATCGGACGGTTTTTACTTTCGTCATAAATACGAGCAATATACTGGCCAACGATTCCAAGACCAAGTAATTGAATACCGCTAAAGAATGTAATAGCAACCATAATAGACGCCCAACCTGTTTGCGTTCCATGTCCAAAGACTTTCACAGTAACTGTATATAGTAAGACAATTATAGAAATAAGAACTGATAATAAACCTAAAGACATAACGATGCGTAATGGCTTTGTCGAAAATGCAATAATGCCATCAGATGCAAATTTAATCATTTTCTTTAATGGGTATTTTGTTTCACCAGCAAAGCGCTCATCACGTTCATATTCAACATACGTTTGGCGGAAGCCAACCCAAGACATCATACCGCGGATGAAGCGATTTCGCTCAGTCATTTGATTGAAAACATCAGCTATTTTACGGTCGATGATTCGGAAATCACCAGTATCTTTTGGGATATCGATATCAGACATGTAGTTTAAGAACTTATAGAAATACTTAGCTGTTAAAAGTTTGAACCAAGTTTCACCTTTACGTTGCTTACGTTTTGCATAAACAACTTCATATCCTTCTTCCCATTTTGCAATAAGTTCAGGAATAACTTCAGGTGGATCTTGTAAGTCTGCATCTATAATTACAATAGCATCACCTTTTGCGGCAGCAATACCAGCTGTAACAGCTACTTGGTGACCAAAGTTACGTGCGAAATTAACAATTTTTGTACGGTAATCATTTGCTGCAATCTCAGATAAGATTTCCATTGTGCGATCTGTACTACCGTCGTTTACAAAGACAAACTCGTAATTAATGTTATTTTGAAGCATAACGGACTTTAAACGGTTATAACATTCTTGTGCTACTTCTTCCTCGAAGTACATAGGAACTACAACCGAAATTAATTTTTGCATGTTGCATCCTCCGTATTTTTAATAAGTTGTTCAAATTTAATTAGTCACCTTTTTAGTTTGGTTGAATGTCCAAATTTTATTAAGGACAAAATTTATAACCATTCCGAAACCAATTGCGAAGATCTGTGCAATTAATGCATTAAAGGTAAGTTTATTTACTAATATAAATAAACATAATGTATTAAAAGCATATACAATTAAATTTACAGTTAGAAATTTAAAGAACATTGACGAGCCTTTACCTTTATTATTAGGTTTAAACACCCAATTTTTATTCCAATAGTAGCTATTGGCAACACCAATTGAATAGGCAATGGTATTCGCAATAAGGTAGTTCATACCGAATTTTAATAATATCCAAAAGCTAATAATTGTAATGAGTGTATTAAAGATCCCTACTAAGCCAAACTTTAAGAGTTTTTCCATAATAATATCCTCATGTTTATAATAATATATAAGTAAAACAAAAAATATAGAAGTGTTATTCATATACAACAAATAAAAATTATACCATATTTTCAAGTTTTAAATGAAATTAATCATAAAAAATTTGCCCTCAAAATGTAAATTATAAGTAAAATTGAGGGTAATTATAAATATTTTGAAAGGTATTTTCTTATTTTCTTTTTATGAGAATTTCTTTTTCGATATTAGACTATAAAAAATATATATTCCGTAGCCTTGAATTATTGTAAAGCTAGGGATAATGAAGTATCGGTACCTTGTTTGGTATTCGATTAAGAAATGAATAGCTACATAACCGATTATTAGTAATAAAAATAGAGTGTAATGTGTTTTATTTTGTTTAGTTAGGATGAGATAAAGGAGTGATAATGTGCTAAATATCATAGCGGCAGTATACATATACTTTTCATATTTTGTAAGATCCTCTTTTAATGACACCATATCCTTATCTGTCTTTTCCAATGTTACTAGGCTCCATAATGGTGCGGAGTCATAATCTGCCCACATGAGTACAAATTTATCCCCAAATAAAGATAAAACCTTCTGTGGATCAGATAGTCGCTCTTGAATTAGCTTTTTTTGAGCCGCAGTTCGTTCTTCGCCAAGTTTAAGGGACATAATATATTCCGCATCTGTACCAGAATAGCCACCTTTTGTTTCATGATTAAATCCTACTGTGAATTTCCAAAGCGGATCACGATTAGATAGAGGGTATTGTGTGATTCCGGAATATATAAATGAATAACTTACAATTTGATGTAAAAGGAAAAATACAATCAAAATGCCACCAAGTTTTTTTACAGAAGTAAAAATTTCTTTTCTTGATTTTCCTAATATACCTTGCAAAAAGACATATATAGTTATTGCAATTAAGATTATAGCACCAAGTGGACGCATGATGTCTCCTAAAGCTAGGATAGCCCCTATAAAAATCCACGTATACTTATTGCTTAGGCCTTTTGTAATTAATAAATAGAAGCCTAGATAAAATAAAAATACAGCAAGGTGTTGATTTGTTAGTACAGAACTCAATACAATACTTGGGATATAAAATGCATATAGTAATCCAGCTATTCGTCCAGACCACTCATTAAATATATAAGAAGTTATTTTATAAATTAGTAATGTTGTTCCTGTACAATAGATTATATTTAAAAATTTTAAGAGAAACGTCCCTTCGCCAAATAACTTAATAATAAAGGCTTGGTACATTGTAAATCCAAGTTGGTAAACCCATGAAGTATAATAAGTATTTTGTGCGAAACTAAAGTCTCCTTTAGCAGCTTGTATAGCGCTATGGTACATCATTGCAAAGTCTGTTTCTACAGGAGTTTGAATATTGAGCACCCAAATTAATCGAATAGAAAAAGTCAAAATGATTAGTGAGATAGAAAATGCCAATTTTGACATATATTTATTCGAAATATAGCCAAAAAGTAAAAATACAAGACCTATTAGAATAAGGACTGGTACTAAAACTAAGAGGCGAGTATCATCATGTTCTTTAATCACTGCTACCGAATGCCATGTGATAGCACCAGAAATAATTAGACATAGTACTAATAAAATTTTCACAAAAAACGTATTAAGTTTGAGAGAGAACGTACTTTCCATTATATTTGAAAACCCCTTATCAAAATTTATTACTGATTCAACTTAACTGCCCTTTGTACGTTAAGTTACAGTATAAAGGGCAGGTTAGGTAATTAAGAGTTTTGTTGTGCCCATTCTTCTATGTTCCAAACCTTTGTAATCCAATCTTCATAAAAGTCCGGTTCGTGACATACAAGAAGAATTGTTCCTTTATATGCTTTCATAGCCTTCTTAAGTTCCGCTTTTGCTGTAACATCAAGATGGTTTGTCGGCTCATCAAATAGTAGCCAGTTACTTTCTTCACCCATTAGCTTACATAAACGAACCTTTGCTTGTTCTCCACCACTTAATTGACTTAACGGGCGAGAAATATGTTCATTTTTTAATCCGCATTTTGCTAACATCGCACGAATTTGATGCTGGTCTAGGCCAGGGAATGTATTCCATACATCATCAATTGGTGTTATATTATCAGCTTTAACTTCTTGCTCAAAGTATGCTGGCTCTAAGAAGTCACCAAGACTTGTTTTACCACTTAAAGGTTTAATTTTACCTAAAATTGTTTTTAGTAACGTTGATTTACCAACACCATTACATCCAACGATAGCAATTTTTTCACCGCGTTCAATTGTCATTGATAGCTTTGGTAGTAGCGGATGTGTATATCCAATTTCTACATTTTCACCTTCAAAGACGAAGCGACTACTTGCACGACTTTCTTTAAATGAGAATTCAGGTTTAATTGCTGTTTCAGGGCGATCAATAAGTTCCATGCGATCAAGTTGTTTTTGACGACTCTTTGCACGACCTGTTGTTGAATAACGGGCTTTGTTCTTTGCAATGAAATCTTCTTGCTTTTTGATAAACTCGCGCTGCTTTTCATAAGCGTTTATATGTTGATTTTTATTGATTTCTGCTAGTTCTAGGAATTTTTCATATGTCGCTGTATAGCGTGTCATTTTTGTGAATTCTAGATGGAAAATAACATCAACACATTTGTTCATAAATTCCGTATCGTGAGAAATTAATAAGAATGCATGTGGGTATTCTTTTAAATAATTTGTTAACCAATGAATATGTTCAACGTCTAAATAGTTAGTAGGCTCATCAAGTAATAACACTTCTGGTTGTTCAAGTAATAGCTTTGCAAGCAATACTTTTGTACGTTGTCCACCGCTTAGTGCTGAAACATCACGATCTAAACCAATTGCATCAATTCCAAGACCACGTGCAGCCTCTTCAATTTTCATATCTAATAAATAGAAACCACCTGCTTCAAGTGCATCTTGTATTTCTGCCATTTGCTCAAGAAGTTCTTCTAGTTCTTCTGGTGTAGCAGTTCCCATTTTTTCTGTAACTTCATTTAAAGCTTTTTCCTTTTCAAATAGCGGTAAAAATGCATCCGCTAGTATGTCACGAATTGTACGTCCAGGCGTTAAAACCGTATGTTGATCTAAGTAACCGTAATGTGTGCCCGGTGTCCATTCTACACGACCTTGGTCATGAATAAGCTGACCAGTAATGATATTCATGAATGTTGATTTACCAACACCGTTTGCACCAACTAATCCAACGTGCTCACCTGCTAGTAATCGCATAGATACATCTTTAAATAATGTACGATCGCCAAATGTATGTCCTAATTTTTCAACTGTTAATAAGCTCATAGTATCCTCCGTCCAACTTGAAATAGTACCTTGAATCATGATACTAAATTCTTTCATATAATGCCATCATTTCAAAATGTATATATTTTCAAAACAAGCTAATGTACGAATGTTTATTGCTCATTTCCCAGACTTTTATGGTCCAAATGCAGAAAACACACTTGTCCATCATACATTAAAAGGAATACTTGCAAATAAAATGTTTAGCTTTGTTGAAGATAAAAAGATTGCCCGTGAATATATTTTTACACCAGATGGTGCAAAAGCAATAGTTGAATTAGCTTCACATGACGAGGCCTATGGACAAAATTGGAACATATCAGGTTATGGTGCCATTACAGGTGAGGAATTGATTTAACACATACGGGAATTAACGGGATATACAAAACGAATAATAACTGTAAAAAGAGGAATGATCCAGTTCATTGATCTGTTTGATAAGCAGATCAATGAATTTGTGGAAATACTATATTTGACGGAAAAATCAGTTGTATTAAGTGGAGAGAAGTACGAGAAATATATTGGGGTTGTACCTAGAACCTTTTATTATGAAGGGGGAATTGTATATAAGTAAAAAAACAAGCTTCTATTTACAATTTAGAAGCTTGCCTTGTTATTGTTTATCTACCTAGCTTTTTATTTACAAACCCTAAAATTAATCCACGTATTTGTGGATCAATTGCAAGGCCAATAATGCCATACAATATACCAGTAAGTACTAAAGCTACTAGTGGTGGTAAGCTAATTAGTACTGTGCGGTATATTGCATAACTAATTATAAATGCTAGTGTATTGAATATTATTCCTTTGAATAGTAATGAAAATCCTTTACGAACGAATAATGAAAATCCGATTAATAATGTAATCTCAGTGAGGATAGCAGCTACAGCAGCTCCCATCATTCCAAATTGGCTACCTAATATGATGTAACTTATGATAGCGACAGCTAATCCAATTGCCATAGTTGTTGCACGTTTCCATTGTTGACCAGCTGTTGTTAAATTATCAGCAAGCGGATAGTTGATAGATTGTAAAATGACCATAAAGGCTAAAATTGCAAGGGCATCACCAGCTGGTGCATATTTTTCACCTAATAGAGTTACAATCCAAAAACTTGGATCGGCAATAAACGGGATAGAAATTCCCATCCCTAAGAAAGACATAAGCTTTAATTCGAATTGAGATAGCTTTCTATGTTCATCAATATTATTTTCGTTTCCAAAAGCAAACAATTTTGGATAAAAGGCTGCTGCAATTACACCAGGTATTTGGTAAAGTACAGCAGGTATTTTATAGGCAGCCCCAAAGAATCCAACTTGTGCTTTCGTTGAAACTTTTTCTAAGATAATAGGACCTAACTGCGGTAAAAGCATAATGATAACGCCATTGACTGTGAAAATAAGTAATTGATCTAAAATGCCTTTATTCCAACCCTTATGAATTGTTGTATAGCGGATTGTCATTATAAAGGCAATGACTCCTGTTACAAGGCTAGATATTCCGTACATAGCAGCAACCATCATAAGTGACCATTTAAATGACATCCCTAGCAGAAGAGCAGCTGCGGCCGTCACACCTTGTAGTACAGAAATAATCGCTGTGAATTGCATACGCTCTGTTACTTGGAAATAGGCCATCCCAACCCCTTGTAAAGTAGCTCCAAACATAGTTGGTAGTACGACCCAATATACCATGGCACGTAAGTAAGCATCAGTGTAGAAGAACTGAGCGAAAATGGCGAAGAGCACAGAAATTACGATAGCTAATACTAAACGAATTCGTAAATAACTGCTTATTAATACGCTAATGTTCGCGTTGCTTCTTGTTCCTTCACGCATAAACGTATGTGTCAAACCTGCATCCGTAAAATAGCAAATGACAGCGGAAACTGCTAATGCAACTGTAAACATCCCGTACTCATCTGGTGAAACATATCTTGCAAAGAGAATTGTTGCAATAGCCAGTACAAAACGAACAGTAATGTTTCCTACAAAGAGGTAGGATGCATTTTTTAGAATTTTATTTGTTTTCATGAGAAAAGACCTTTCTATTCTTTAGGACCCGGTTAGCTTGTCCTATTTGTAATTTTAATTTGTTCACAGAAAGAGAGTATCGTTATATTTTCAGTTTAAGAAAACAGAAATTTAATTCGTACAAACCAAAGCATTGCATATAGTTTTTTACTACGCTTTCCATTCTTTGAATAGATTTTACGGCAATATTTCTTTATATCTTTTTTGATTAATTGAACTTGTGATTTATCTAATTGAGAGTTTTCTTTAATATATATACAAGAGTTATTGATGACTGTATAAGGAAATAAATAAGTCTCAAGAATCTCAATAAGTGACTGAGGGTCTTTTGTAATGAAATCTTGAGATTTATTATGTACCCAGTCTTTCATACGATTGAATACTTCCAGCTCTTTTGCCGTTTTTAATTCATAATCTTTATATTTAGAAGAAAGATTTCCTTCTGATAAGATTCTGTAATATGTTAAGTATTCATCGACATAGCATACATTTGTCACACTCATAAGTTTAAATAAAAACTCCAAGTCTTCGCCCCAACTACATCCTGGTGTAAAACGAATGTTATGATCTATTACGATAGATTTTTTGAAAATCCAAGTACTTGTTTGAGCAACAACTTGATGTGTTAGGAATGCTTTTGTCATATCACCTTTAACAAAGTTTGTTGTATGTTCAACCTTCTCGCCTGTTTCTTCGTAGAAATTCATATAACCACAATAGCACGCGTCCATTTCGTTTTTATGCATACTTTCGACTTGCTTCTCAATTTTAGTTGGATGCCATAAGTCATCGCTATCAAGGAAAGCGACATATTCTCCGCTAGCATTTTCTATACCTGTATTACGGGCTACTGAAACGCCTTGGTTTTTTTGATGAACGTATTTTACTTGCCCTGGGTATTTTTCAGCAAGATTTTTTACGATAGAAGGTGACTGATCTTTACTCCCATCATCTACAATTACAATTTCGATATTTTTATATGTTTGATCTAATATTGACTGCATCGTTTCTTCAATATATTTTTCCGTGTTATACAGAGGTATCACAACAGAAACAAGTTGTTTTTGTTCCATCATAGAATTTTTATCTCCTCAAGTTTTTTATGTCTTGCACCATATATACAAGCCTTTTGAAAGGAAGAAGATTACAAGAACATCTGTATAATTTTAACGCATATAAACTTTGTAAATCAACTTTCTATTAAAAAGGTGGTGGCTTATGGTTAATTCTCGTATTTCAAACGGCTTTAGTATGTTTATTGTATATAAATTCTTATTTATACTATTTTTACTTAGTTAGTAAGTAGGATATATTTATCGTAACGATTGTGAAGGGGAATAAATGATTATTGAGAATAAAAAACCTCTTAATTTTTGAAATAAATTAAGAGGTTTTTTTATATTGGTTTTGAACTATTAGGTTAGTCTTTGTCTGGCTCAGTTGCATTTAATTTTTGCTTTAGTAACGCATAATCTTGCGTTAATGTTACAAGTTGATGATGTTGTTTAGAAATTTTTCTTGTTAGGTCAAAAATTAAGATGAAACAGAATAATAATCCAAATAAAAATAAAATGGAAGGGGGATATTCTACTTTTAATAGTTTTCCAATCCAGTTTATAATTTTATCGGTAGAACTTAAAATAGCCATTGCAATACAAACGAAAATCCATAAAACAGCATATTTCGTTTCTAAAGTTCCGCGACGAATAGAATTAATAATTAATAATAATAATAATAAAATAAAGATGAATGAAAAGGTAATTATAGGCATTTATTATCAACCTTTCACGATTTTTTGCATCAATATAGCAAGACTTACCTTAATCATGTAATATGCAGATTTAAAAGGTGTGATAGAAGATTGTCCACCTTGTCGCTCTTGCATATTTACAGATATTTCATTAATGCGAAGTTTTTTCTTTTTTAAATGAATAAGAACTTCTGGTTCTGGATAATCTTTTGGATAATTGTGTGCAAAAATTGTAATTACTTCTCGATTGATAGCACGATATCCAGAAGTTGGATCCATAAATGTTTGTTTTGTTAGTACTTTCAATAGGGCAGTAAAATAAAAAATACCGATTCTTCTGGAAATACTACCTTTATATGCTGTTTTTTCTGTAAAACGTGACCCTAGTACCATATCGCATTCATCTTCAGCGATAGGCTTTATAATTTTATATAAATCATCTGGGTTATGTTGTCCATCAGCATCGAACTGAATCGCAATATCATATCCATTCTCATATGCGTATTTATATCCAGTTTGTACAGCTGAGCCAATACCTAGATTATAGGGTAAATTCACAAGGTGAACAGGAAATTCTTTTACGATTTGAGCTGTTTTATCGTGTGATCCATCATTAATAACGCAAATGCTTAATCCAGTAAAATGCTGTTTTAGTTTTAATAATCTTGTTAATGTATCTGCAATTGCTTCTTCCTCGTTATACGCTGGAATAATAATTAACGTTTTTGGTATTGAAATTGGTACTTCAATAGTCATTACCGCACCATCCCTTATATACTTAATCATATTATGGTTATTTTTAAACGAACTTTATTTAATATACCATTAACAGTATAACAAAATAAAGGAAAAGCTGGTGCATGATTTAAGAGAACAGATTGAGAATAAAAGGATAAGAGAGAATATTTTGTATAAAAAATACATGCAAGGAAGAAAGAACCTATGCATGTATATGGAAGAGTATCGTATTAAATATTCCAAGGTTTATTTAAAGTTAAAACCTCAGCCATTTCTTTACTTTTTAAACGTCCTTTTTTTCTATTTTCCGCGCGTTCTGAACCGGTTGTGTGTAACCAATGTTCTTCCTCAGTTTCAGGAAGTACTTGTGGTACGGACGAAGGTTTTCCATCTTTTATTGCCACAAATGTAATGAAGCAAGTGGCGGCAATTCTACGCTCGCCTGCTAATAAATTTTCTGCGATTACTTTTACGAAAACTTCCATTGAAGATTTCCCTGTATAACATACAAATGCTTCATAACAAACAGAATCAGCTTGGTGAATTGGGGTTAAAAAATCAACTGAATCAATAGATGCTGTTACGCAATGTTTACGACTATGTCTTGCAGCCGCAATTGAAGCAATACTATCAATTTCTGCTAATAATTTCCCTCCAAAAAGTGTTTGGTGATTATTTAAATCGTTAGGAAAAACACGTGTTGTTTTAATTGCTTTTGATTCTCGCATGAATTTCTTTTCCATATATTCAGCCCCTATAGTCTGTTTTCAATCAGAATAATATGTGTAAGTGGATTACTCATATTAGATATTTAATAAAGTAAAGCGTATTCCAAAAGAGGATTATTTAAACTTCTGTATTTGTATTCATGTAACTGAAAGAAAATTTATTTTATCTAAAATGTAGTGTAAAAGAGGATTCGCTTACATTGCAAGTAAAAAGTAATGACTATATATTTGTCATAGAAATTCCCTATCAGCCGTGTACCCATTCATGATAGAATCGTTTTGTTATGAATGGAAATAGAGGTGCAATGGACATATGAATCATATACAAACAAATTTTTCATCTTTCTTCAATAAAATTACGATTGGTGCGATGCTCGCATTTTTTGTTTATAGTTGTTGGACAGCATTTGAGACAAGTAAGCAATTTTTTGGAGGAAGTACAACAAGTGTAACAATCATATTGGCAATTTTCGTCATACTCATTTTGTTAGTGGCATCAATTCTACAATATCGTTTTACAGACAAACAATTTCTTATTTTTCTTATAAGTGTATCTATACTTGTGAGGCTTAGTATGCTGTTATTTGTAGACGCTCCAATAATTGGTGATATGAAAGTGATGTATGAGTCTGCAAAGGAGATTGCAATTGGTAATAATATAGGGACTGTAACTCATTTGCCGTTTATTATATATGAGTCAGTAATTATTCGTATATTTGGTAATACATTATTTGCTTTGCAACTATTTAATGTGTTATTTTGCGCAGGAACTGCACTTTTTATTTATCGTATTGCGGCAATGGTTTTTGGAGAAGAATGCGGTCGTATTGCTTCCACATTTTATGCTCTGTATATTCCAAATATATTCATGAGTTCCGTATTAACTCCTGAGTCACTTGCAATGTTTTTATTTTATTTTGCTTGCTACATACTTTTACATAAAGGATTAGATCATCCTTATATGTGGGTGTTTTCAGCGATTTTATTTGCATGTAGTAATATGATTTTCCCAATGGGATTATTTCTTCCTATTTTTATCACGATATATGTATTATTAATTGAAGTGTTTCAATCAGCAACGAAACAAAAAGTGTTACTAAAGACGATAGGGATACTTATTCTGTTTTATAGTGCTCATTTTAGTGTGAATTATGGAATTAAGACAATGGGACTGTCACAATATACGATTACGAATGAGACGTATGTTCAATCTGTCTTAATTGGAAAAACGCAACGTGAGGAAAAAGTATCGAAAAATCAAAGTGTAACAGAGCATATTGATCAAAAGTTAAAAGAGATTGAGGGAGAAAGATTTAAACTTTTAGAACCGGTGATAAATCAGTTTTCAGATGAGGGAATAAATTCTATTCTTTTTAAATGTGAAAAACTGATATATATAGCGGTAACATTATTTATGACTATAGCTCTATTACACTTCCTTATTAAGAAACAACAAAACGAGGGATATATGTTGTTCTTATTGTTAATTAGCGGGTACGTATTGTTAAAGCTCTTCCAAGTCGATATGGCATATTATAATCTTATTGTGCCAGCATTGTTTATTTTGCAAAGCTTTGGTGTTTATATGAGTTATGTGTATTGTCAAAAAATATTCTTTAGAAAATAAAAAGAATCCAAATTGGATTCTTTTTTTTGATGGAAGATGAATACTAAGAGCTAGTAGAGATAAAAAATCGCTACTGTAATCGCTCTATCGGTTCAGTTCTAGTTGTAAACTATCAGCTGTTAGAGCCATTTTTGAGGAATCGTCTTGAATTCCTTTCATTACTTGTGAAATGGTTTCTAACTCATTTTCAATTTTTTTATTCTGTTCTTTTGAGTTAGACATGTCTTTTACGATTTCTTGGAAGTATTGATCCGTTGCAGACATACTATCAGTTCCTTCAGATACGAGAGAGCTAATTTGTTTCACGGAAGAAGAGACACGAACAATCTGTTCATTTGTTTTTTCAACGAGCTTTGTAACGTTAAATATAGATTCTTTCGTTTGCTCTGATAACTTTCTAATTTCTCCAGCTACAACAGAAAAGCCTTTGCCAAATTCCCCAGCACGCGCAGATTCAATTGCAGCGTTTAGTGCGAGTAAATTTGTTTGCTCGGCAATTGATTTTACAATATCTATAATTTCGTTAATTTTGTTAGAAATATCGAGAAGTTCATGTGTATCTGTAATAATCGTTTCCATGTTCGTTTGAATGTATTCCATTCGTTTATTTTGCTCATTTAATTGTTCTTTACCTTTATTTGCTTTTTCTTCTGATGTTGTAGCTAATGACGTACCTGTTTTAGCAATTTCTACAATCGTTTCAGATTTAGCGGTTAACTGCTGAATAGAAGCACTTGTTTTTTCAGATACAGATGCTAGTTCTGTTGCAATATGCGTAATGGTCATAGCTGTTATTTCTTTTTCTTTTTCAAGTTCTTTTTGCATTCTTTCATATTCAGATTCATAAGACGCAATAACGAGTTCTTGTTCAAGAGTAAGTAATTTGTTTATTACGTTTATAGAATAAGAAAAATCGTCAATTGTTGTAATTTTCGTTTTTAAAATCTTCATGATAGAGCGGAATAATTCTTGATAAGCGGCAGTATACCATTTTCTATGTAACCCAATTTGTACATGTCTTTTTGCAATTCTAACACGTTGTTCAATAAAGTCTTCATGCATATCTCCGCTAAATAATTCTTTTATATGTGTTTTTAAAGTTTGCTTTAGTTTTGGAATAGAGCTATAACGTTCGATAATCGTAATTAAATTAGGCTGTTTTGTAATATTGGAATAGAATTTTTCAGTAATCCAATCAATTTCTTCATAAATAAAAGGCTGTAGTACCTTTACGATTTGTAAATCTTCTTTTGAAATATGTAGCATATCCATTTGAATTTTCAGTTCAGAATTAGTAGGAACGTTAAAAGTGATTTGTTGATTCTTACTTAATTCAAGTATACTTACGTTTGTTTTATTGTTATGTTTTTTAAAAACCCCAAGCATCGTTCTTCCCCCTGTTTGTAAAGCGTTTTCATTTTTTAGTTCTAATATAATTATATATATTTATATACAATTACTCTATATTAGTGTGTAGAATAGTATATAAATTAAGAGAATTCCATATAGAATTCTCTTAATGACCTTTATTAATTTTAGCATGTGTTTTAAAGAAAACTGGGAAATGTACATTATATATGACAGTGACAACACGAATAATGAAAGTTACCAATAAACAAACATAGAAAGCCAATACGTGTGCCCCCATTGCATATGTGATTAGGAAACTAATTGCCCCTAAAATAGAAGCGATTGCGTAAATTTCTTTTCGGAAGACGTAGGGGATATCTTGAGCGCAAATGTCACGTAAAATACCGCCTCCAATACCTGTAATGACTCCCATTGAAACAACTAAAAATGAGGCGTCAACATGATGTGACATTGCCGCATTTGCACCAATAGCTGTAAAAACGCCTAAGCCAACAGCATCTGAAAGCATAATAACAACTTGAAGTTTATTGATACGCTCAAAAAACATACAAGTAAATAATGCTGATAATACGCTTACGAAAAAGTAAATGGGTTTAACAAATGCGACGGGAGGCAGGTTACCGATCATAATATCACGAATAATACCGCCGCCGAGCGCAGTAGCTACAGCTAAACAAAGGACACCGAATAAATCTAAATCTTTTTTTAAACCAACTAATGTACCAGAAATGGCAGCGGCGATAATGCCAAGAAACGTAAATATATCGATTAATAACATGGCCTTAATCCCTTCCTCTTAAAGATGTTCCAGAGAAAAAATATACACTAAAGTATTGGAAATAACAATTACTTTTCGCTACATGTAGAAAAACGGATAAAATACATAAAGAAAGCGTTTGAAAATGTTTGGAAAATAGCTATAAAGTAATTTGAAGAAGATATGAAAAGATTAATTTTACATTTTTTTGGTGTTACCTAATTGGTGAAATGTTACAATGTTAGGTATGTTGTTTACATCTGTATAAAATGATAAAAAAATATGTATATACTGACAAAAATAAGGGGATGGTTGTTAGATAGTTTTTGTAAAAATAGGGAGTATAGCGAAAGGACAGTAATTTCTATTACTGATTAATACTTGTCCTGGCTAGTTTTAGCTGGAAAAATAGTTCTCGATTTGAATATGAGTTATGTTATAATTGCTAGGTGTGTTTGAATGATAAAAAATTATGATTAAAAGATAATGTTAAGATTTTGTATGGAGGTCTTGGAATGTTAGCAAATCAAGCTAGGGTTAGATTTGAGCGGTTTTTGCTCTTTTTTATTATTTTACAGCCTGTTTTAGATTTATTAACGTCTCTTAGCATCACTTTATTAAAATCAAGTGCTACCGTTGGAATTTTAGTAAGATTCCTTATTATGGCTGTTGGTGGTATTTACATTTTAATTCAGGCAAAAGAGAAGGAAAATAGAAAGTTTTTAATTTATCTTATATTATTAGCCGGAGTTTTAGGGGTAGGATTTATTAATAACAAACTAGTTAAGGATCCTATTGTACTTGGTGAAGAAGTTAAATTCGTTGCGAAAGCATTATATATATATATCATGCTGGGTTCATACATTTTAGCTTTAAAATCATTGAAAAAGAAAGTTAATATTAGTGATAAGGTTCGAAATAGTATTGTATATTCTACATTAATCATTAACGCAATTATGGTTATTTCTATTTCAACATCTACTGACTTTGGTAGTTATGAATGGATGAAGGTAGGTTCTCGAGGTTGGTTCTATGCAGGGAATGAACTAGGTTCAATCTTAGCTATTATTTTCCCTATTGTGGTACTATATTCTATTCAAAAGACAAAGAGCTGGAAACACGTTTTATATTGGATTCCATCGTTTTTAATGATTTACTCATTAATTCAGGTCGGTACGAAAGTAGGAATGGGCTCAATTGGTGCTACGTTAGCGGCAGCAATCGGGATCATTGTACTACAATTATTATTTGATAGAAAAAATCCGAACAAAAAATCCCTTGCGCTTAATGCAGTAATTGCTATTGTCCTATTAGCTGGTGTAGTTGGAACGTTTAAACAAACGCCATTAGCACAAAATATGGGCATTCACAATAACTATTTATCAGAGCAAAATGTGGCACAGCAAGGTCAAAAAGAAAAAGAAATTAAAGAGAAGCTGAAAAAAGAGCAAGAACTTAAAGCAAAAGAAGAAACTCATCATAAAGGTGAAAAGCCAGAAGAAAAGGCAAAGATAGAAGAGGAAGTTAAGAAAGAGCTTGAGAAAGAGCAAAAGAAAGAAAATCAAGAAAATCTTATTTTCAGCGGACGTCAAGTATATGAAGAAAGACATAAGCAGTTCTTTAAAGAAGCGCCAACGTCACAAAAGTTATTAGGAATGGGTTATGCAGGTAATTTTAAATATAATGAACAAAAGCAGCCAGATCCAAAGCTAATTGAAATGGACTTCCATGATTGGTTTTATGACTTTGGGATTATTGGTTTTGCATTACTAATGATTCCATTTGTTTATTACGGCTTAAGAATCCTACTAGTATTTATTACAAGGTTTAAAGAGATATTTAATATAAAATATGGAATGATTGCAGCAAGCTTATTGTTAGCATTAGGTATTGCGTATATTGCAGGACATATTTTAACAGCACCAGGAGTTGGGATCTACTTTGTAGTGGTGTTAGCTTATCTAATTGTAGACTTAGAAATTGAATGATTAAAATAAAAGCTAACTTTTGTTAGCTTTTATTTTTTAGTACAGTAAAATAAAGATAGATGGAAATGTGGCGAGGATTTAAAGGAGGAAAAAATATGAGGATATTGCATATGAATGCAGGAGCAGAAGATGGGGGAGGGAAAACACATATTATTTCACTTCTCGATCAGTTTCCAACTGGTGAAGTAGAATTAGCGGTATTTGAAGATGGGATTGTTGCGAAAGAAGCAAGAGAGTTAGGGATAAAAGTCCATGTGTTTTCACAAAAATCCCGCTATGATTTATCTATTTTAAAGAATATAAGCGAATTCATTAATAATGAAAAATTTGATATAGTTCATACGCATGGTCCTAGGGCTAATTTCTATGTTTCTTTAATGAAAAAGAGAATAACGGCAAAATGGGTAACGACTATTCATAGTGATCCATTTGAAGACTTTACTAAACAAGGCTTAAAAGGTTGGATTTTTACGAAATTGAATTTGAAAGCCTTAAAAAATGTAGATTTATTTTTTGTTGTAACAAATAGATTAAAGAAAAGTTTAGCTGCTTTAGGCATTTCTAATGAAAAGATGCATGTTATTTATAATGGAATTGAATACGATAAGGAAAAAGCAGAAGGTTATAATAAAAAAGAAATGTTCAATATTGATGAAGATGTATTTACGGCAATCCAAGTAGCACGATTGCATCCTGTGAAAGGACATGAAGTTCTATTTGATGCGTTACAACGAACAAAATTAGAGAAAATTAAAGTATTGTTAGTTGGTGATGGCCCGTTAGAAGAAAATCTAAAGTCATTGGCTACTGAAAAAGGGATTAATAATAAAGTTGAGTTTTTAGGGCATCGTCAAGATGTAAAACAATTATTTGCGTCGTCACATGTGAATTTATTAACCTCCCATAGTGAAGGGTTCCCACTAGTTTTATTAGAAGCGGCAAATCAACGCGTACCATCAATTGTGACTAGGGCTGGAGAGATTGAACCATTAATTGTAGATGAAACGTACGGATGGATTGTGCCAACAGATGATGGAAGGGCATTAGCATTAGCTTTAGAAGAAGCGTATGATAAGTGGAAAACTGGAGAATTAGCAGCAATGGGGAAACATATTTATGAGCATGCTATTATGAACTTCTCACTTCAAAAACTATATGAAGATACAAAGGAAACATATAAGCAATTAATAGCGAAAAACTTGTAATGATAGAGAGGATAGTTAACTATGGCAGTACAAACAGTTGATATTCTAGGCGTTCCTTTTTCTACAATGACAATGGATGAAACGGTCCAATATTTAAAAGAACAACTAGAAGTGGAGCGAACACATACTTTTCAGGTAGTAACAGCAAATCCTGAAATTGTTATGTGTGCAAAAAAGGATGAAGCATTCCATCAAACATTATTAAATGCAGATTTAATTACACCTGATGGTATTGGAGTCGTAAAAGCAAGTGGTATGTTAGGTACACCTGTAAAGGAACGTGTAGCAGGTTTTGATTTAATGTGTAATTTACTTGCGTCGTTATCAGAAGACAATAAACCAGTATCAGTTTTCTTATTAGGTGCAAAACCGCATGTTGTACAAGCTGCAGCAGATCATTTAACGAAGACGTATTCAGCTGTATCTATTGTGGGTATACAAGATGGGTATTTTAAACAAGAAGAAGAAGAGAATATTGTTTCTCGTATTCAAAAGGCAAAACCAGACTTATTGCTTGTTGCACTTGGTTTCCCGAGACAAGAGAACTTTATCCAAACGAATAAGCATCGTTTAGAAACGAAAATGGCCGTTGGAGTAGGCGGAAGTTTAGATGTATGGGCTGGAGAGGTAAAACGTGCACCAAAATGGATTCAAGCGATCCATTTAGAGTGGTTTTATAGATTGTGTAGCAATCCAACGCGTTGGCGTCGTCAGTTAGTATTAGCGGAATTTTTAAAAGAAGTCATGCGTTCAAAAAAGTAGCGTTCTATCGCTACTTTTTTATTTGTCCATTTTTAATAAAGTGCGTTTTTATTCATCTACTACCGATTGCGGACACTCACTAATCGGGTGTTTAATGGCCATGGTTTTTTTATCTATCTCTCTTTGCTTCAGCTGAATTTTGAGGTGAGGGGCCTTACTGCCCTCAAATAGTCGGATAAGTATTTTACTTTTTGGGAATGATGAAGGAGAATTTTTTGCACGAAAGTATTTTACTTATACAATTCACACATGTAAAATGATGTGTAAAGACAGCTGTGTAAGGAGGACTTCTTGTGGGCAAGGTGAAAGAAATTTCGAAGCGAAAGCTACTTAGTATAGCGGGGCTTGGATGGTTATTTGATGCAATGGATGTTGGAATGCTTTCATTTGTAATGGTAGCGCTGCAAAAAGATTGGGGATTAAGTACCCAAGAAATGGGCTGGATAGGCAGCATTAATTCAATTGGTATGGCAGTTGGAGCGCTCATTTTTGGAATACTATCGGATAAAATAGGACGGAAATCAGTCTTTATTATTACATTATTATTATTTTCTATCGGTAGTGGTTTAACGGCTTTAACGACGACACTTGCTATGTTCCTTGTTTTACGATTTTTAATTGGTATGGGGCTTGGTGGAGAACTTCCAGTTGCTTCTACATTAGTATCGGAGAGTGTTGAAGCACATGAACGTGGCAAAATAGTTGTGTTATTAGAAAGTTTTTGGGCAGGTGGATGGCTAATTGCGGCTCTTATCTCGTATTTTGTTATACCGAAATATGGTTGGGAAGTTGCGATGATATTAAGTGCGATTCCAGCGCTATATGCTTTATATTTAAGATGGAATTTACCGGATTCTCCAAGATTCCAAAAGGTTGAAAAAAGGCCATCCGTTATCGAAAATATAAAGTCAGTTTGGTCTGGGGAATATCGTAAGGCAACAATTATGTTATGGATTTTATGGTTTTCTGTTGTTTTCTCCTATTATGGCATGTTCCTTTGGTTACCTAGTGTAATGGTATTAAAAGGATTTAGTTTAATAAAAAGTTTCCAATACGTACTTATTATGACGTTAGCTCAATTGCCAGGTTATTTCACAGCTGCTTGGTTTATTGAACGTCTTGGTCGTAAGTTTGTTTTAGTTACGTATTTAATTGGTACAGCTTGCAGTGCTTACTTATTTGGAGTAGCAGAGTCATTAACGGTATTAATCGTAGCAGGCATGTTACTATCATTCTTTAATTTAGGTGCTTGGGGTGCATTATATGCTTATACACCTGAACAATACCCAACAGTTATTCGTGGTACAGGTGCAGGGATGGCGGCAGCATTCGGTCGTATTGGTGGTATTCTTGGACCGCTATTAGTAGGATATTTAGTTGCTTCACAGGCTTCACTATCACTAATATTTACGATTTTCTGTGGATCAATTTTAATAGGCGTATTTGCTGTAATTATACTTGGGCAAGAAACGAAACAACGAGAATTAGTATAAGGTAAAACTTTAATCGGTAAGTGATCTCAATTATTGGTCCGTACCAATTATGTTTTAGAGTAGTAAAACTAAGAGCTCATGTTTTCTCATTCAGTGGGTTTTACTGCCTACAAATAACGAAATAAAAGGGCAGGGGGAACCATGATGGTTCCCTTTTTTCTGTTTTTTTAGATAAATAATGGTATAGTAAGAAAAAGGGAATGTTCCTTATAAAAGCGAATGTATACAACAGGACATACGGACAAAAGAATTAGGTGGTTGAAGAAATGAAAATTTTACTGATCATGGAAGATGCAGAAGAGCGAAGAAGTTTAGTTGAAAAATTTATTAAAAATATAAGGAATGTAGAATGTTTTGAAGCAAATACAGGAACAGAATCATTATTTATGATGAAGAAGCATACACCAGATTTTGTTTTTTTAAATTCAAAATTACTAGATGGAACGGGTTTTGAATATGCGAGTTTATTACGGGAAGTAAATTGTTATACGAAATTTATTTTTATGGGTGAAGGTATAGAAGAGTCCATTACAGCATTTCGTTTTCAAGCAGTTTATTATTTACTACGCCCATTTCGCGAGGAAGATTTGCAATTCCTTTTATATAGAATGGCTAAAGAGCAAGGTGAGAAAGCAAAGAGCTATTTGCGTAAACTACCGATAGAAGGTCAAGAGGGGATTCGGTATATTTTCCCTGAAGATATTGTATATGTAAGCAAAAATAAGGAAAACAAAACAGTTTCAATTTATACAACAAATAATCAGTATATTTCAACATATACACTCCAGGAGCTAGAAAATAAGCTAAATGCATATGATTTTTTACGTGTGCATAAAAGTTATTTAATTAATATGTCATATGTACAAGAGTTAAAGCCTTACTATAATGGCACATATAATCTGTATTTAGATAAATATGATGAACAGCCGATTCCAGTTAGTCGTAATTATGTGAAACGGCTTCGAAATAAAATTGAATTATAGCAGATAATGCGAATTTTTTAACATGATAAACTAAAAATCCTTCATGATAGGGAGGATTCAAATTAAATATTCAGAAAATTTAGTACAATCCCACTAAGAAATAGTATTGGGGGGATTGTATGTGAGAACATTGAAGTCGATTTTACTTTGGGAAGTTATTGCAGCAGTAGGAGCAGGTGCCTTTGGTGTGATAGCTTTATCACAAGGTGAAACTATTAATGCCGTATGGCTCTTAGTAGCTGCGGTATGTGTGTATGCAGTTGCTTATCGCTTTTATAGTAGATTTATAGCGAGAAAGGTATTCGGTTTAGATAATAATCGGCAAACGCCAGCCCATACATTAAATGATGGAAAAGATTATGTTCCGACAAATAAATGGGTATTATTTGGGCATCATTTTGCAGCAATCGCTGGGGCTGGGCCTTTAGTAGGACCGATTTTGGCGGCACAAATGGGATATTTGCCAGGGACAATATGGATTATTGTAGGGGTAGTTGTCGCTGGAGCTGTGCAAGATTTTGTCATTTTATTTGCTTCGATGAGACGTAATGGTAAATCTCTCGGTGAAATGATTAAAGATGAGATTGGTCCTGTTACAGGACTTATTGCAATGATTGGTATTTTAGGCATTATGATTATTTTATTAGCAGTATTAGCATTAGTAGTAGTAAAGGCGCTTGTCGGAAGCCCTTGGGGAATGTTTACGATAGCAGCGACGATTCCTATTGCTATTTTAATGGGAGTATATATGCGCTACATTAGGCCTGGACGGGTTGGTGAAGGGTCAGTAATTGGAATTATCCTACTTATACTGTCTCTTATTGGAGGGCAGTATGTAGCGGAAAATCCAGCGCTTGCAAGCATGTTCACGTTTAGCGGAGAAACAATTGCTATAATGCTTATTGTATATGGGTTTATCGCATCGGCATTACCAGTTTGGATGCTTTTAGCACCACGTGATTATTTAAGTACATTTTTAAAAGTCGGAACAATTGTAGGATTAGCAATCGGTATTTTAATTGTAGCACCAGATTTACAAATGCCAGCAGTTTCGAAATTTATTGATGGAACTGGTCCTGTGTTCTCTGGAAACTTATTCCCGTTCTTATTTATTACTATTGCTTGTGGTGCAGTGTCTGGATTCCATGCTCTTGTTTCATCAGGTACGACGCCGAAGATGATTGAGCAAGAGGGACACGCACAGCCAATCGGTTATGGAGCAATGTTAATGGAGTCGTTTGTAGCGGCGATGGCGATGATTGCAGCTTGTGTATTAACACCGGGAACGTATTTTGCAATTAATAGTCCTGCAGCACTTATCGGTACAGATGTCTCGCAGGCAGCTCAAGTTATTTCCTCATGGGGATTTGCTATTACACCAAATGAACTAAAAGATCTCGCTGTAAACGTTGGAGAGCAAACGATTTTATCACGTACAGGTGGTGCGCCAACGTTAGCGATAGGTATGGCATATATTTTCTCACAAGTAATAGGTGGAACGGCCATGATGGCATTTTGGTATCATTTTGCGATTCTCTTTGAAGCGCTATTCATTTTAACAACAATTGATGCTGGAACGCGTGTCGGTCGATTTATGATTCAAGATATTTTAGGGCATGTATATAAGCCATTTGGGAAAACGGATTCTACATTCGCGAATGTAATAGCTACAACGTTATGTGTATTAGGATGGGGTTATTTCTTATATCAAGGGGTAGTTGATCCGCTTGGTGGAATTAATACATTATGGCCACTTTTCGGTATTGCAAATCAAATGTTAGCAGGTATTGCATTATTACTTGGAACGACAATTTTATTCAAAATGGGAAAAAAGGCATATGTTTGGGTGACGCTTATTCCAACTGTCGGATTGCTTATTGTAACGATGACAGCGGGTTATCAAAAGCTATTTCATGAAAACCCTAAAATAGGATTTCTATCCCACGCAAAGGTGTTTCAAGGAGCATTAGATGAAGGGAAAGTGTTAGCGCCAGCTAAAAATGTTGCCCAAATGAAGCAAATTATTTTCAATGATTATATTGATGCGGCACTTTGTGGGATTTTTATGATCGTTGTAATCGCTGTATTAATTTCTGCAATTCGAATTTGGATTCAAGTATTAAGAAATAAGCCGATGCCGCTAAAAGAGGCACCATATATCCCTAGAGATGAAAGTGAGTCGAGGAACTATGCTTAAAAGACTACGGCAAGTATGGGGACAAAGGAAACACTTTATTAGCTTACTTGTTGGGGTACCAAGCTATGAAACATATGTAGAGCATATGAAAAAGCATCATCCAGAAGAAGAAGTTGTATGTCAAAAACAATTTTTTGCAGAAGCGCAAGAAGCAAGATTTAATGCAAAGGGCGGAAAAATCTCGCGCTGTTGTTAGTGAAAAGGACGAATTTTCGTCCTTTTTATTTTTTGCTGTTTCACGTGGAACAGCAAAAAATAAATAAAAAGCTTTGGGAATTATAGGTATTTCGTATACAATAAAATAAGGAAAGGGATAGATAGAAAAGTAGGGAGATTATTTTATGTTAAGGGACTTATTTGTAAACACAACCATTATTCTTTCCTTTATTTTTATTGGAGGTCAGCTTTTAAGAGATAAACCGTTAGAAGAAGGGTTCTCTTTTTGGCAGAAATGTGTAGTAGGTATTCTTACTGGAATATTAGGTATATTACTAATGTATTTCGGTGTTCATGTTGGTACCATCCTATTGGATTTACGCTACTTAGCTGTTATTCTAGCCGTTATAATTGGTGGCCCAATAGCGAGTACTATAGCTGTTAGTATGATTTTAGTAACTAGGTTAGTATTTATGGATTATTCATTAGCTTCTCAAGTAGCTTTTTATACAATTATTGCGATAGGGATAGGTAGTATCTTTATTTCGCGTCTAAAACTTTCTCTAGGAGAAAAATGGGTATGGTTACATACATATATTTTATCTATTCTAATTCCCTCACTATATATATGGTTAATCAAAGATATTCACATAGTGGGATTATATTTGGTTTCTAGTGTTATTACAGGCTATATAACATTTATAAGCGCAAATTATGTATTACAATCCAATGAGTTATTTCAAAAGATGAAGCAATATGCAACGATAGATGCATTGACAGGTTTAGGAAATGTAAGGCAGTTTGATTTAGAAATGAATCATCATATTGGTAATAAGCGTATGAAAAATGATTCACTTTGTTTACTACTTATAGATATTGATCACTTTAAGTGTGTAAATGATACGTATGGGCATCCTGCAGGAGATGAAGTGTTAAAGCAAATAGGTAGTATTTTAAGGGAAGTTTCACCGTTCCCAAATTTGTCCTTTCGAAAAGGTGGAGAAGAGTTCGCGCTTTTGATACCAAAGAAGGGATTAGCTTACGGAATGCATACGGGGGAAAAAGTTCGCACAGCTGTTGAAAACCATTCATTCGAATTGTTAAATGGAACAAAAATAAAAATTACAGTTTCAGTAGGCGTTTCAGTATATGAAGAATCACCAGAGCAATTTATTCAAGCTGCCGATGATGCATTATATTACTCCAAAAGAAATGGTAGAAATCAGGTTAGTTCCGCATCTTAAAGATAGGATGACCAGAAGAGCTTATAAATAAAAACACCCACAGAGAGGGAAATACACACTCTGTGGGTGTTTTTATTTATAAGTTAGACAAGCTCTTTTGATACAACGAATTTACGATATGCACCGTGATGTGTTGGGCCTACGTATTCGTTGATCTTGAATGAATAACGGATAGCAGCTGTGATAAATTCTTTAGCAGTTTTTACTGCTTCTTTTACAGGTTTTCCTTTTGCAAGTTCTGCTGTAATTGCAGCAGAATATGTGCAACCTGCGCCGTGTGTATTTGTCGTATCAATTTTTTCTGATTCTAGAATGTCGAATGTCTCTCCATCATATAGAACGTCGATTGCAGTTTCGGTACCAAGCTTGCTACCGCCTTTAATTAGGACATACTTCGCACCTAAAGCATGGATTTTTTTCGCTGCTTCTTTCATGTCTTCAAGAGAATTAATCTTTACGCCACTTAATTGGTAAGCTTCAAATAAGTTTGGTGTGACAACTAATGCCTTTGGAACAAGAACGTCACGTAAGCAATCATTCGTTTCAGGATGTAATGCTTCATCAGCCCCTTTACATACCATAACAGGGTCAACTACTACATTTTTGAAATTATGTTTTTCGATTGTTTCTGCAACCATTTCAATAATTTCTACTGATCCAAGCATACCTGTTTTTAAAGCATCTACGCCAACTCCCTCAATTGTCGTTTCTAATTGTGGTTTTAATGTAGAAGCTGGGATTGGGAATACGTTATGTGCCCAACCGTTATGTGGATCCATCGTTACGATTGTCGTAAGAGATGTCATTCCGTACACACCAAGTTCTTGGAATGTTTTTAAATCTGCTTGTATACCAGCACCGCCACTTGTGTCAGAACCAGCGATAGTAAGTGCTTTATTTAATGTCATTATGAAAAGCCCCCTCAGGTGATATAATGAAAACTATGTTTTCACCATTATATCAATGTTACGAATAAGTACAAAGTGAAAAGTAGATGATTTATGTTAGGAACTATGTAAAATCTTGTATGTAGGAGACGAATTATGTTTCAAGAGAATCGTACAAATGAATTAGTTATATTAAAAGAGATTGCAGAAACATTAAATACATCAAATGATACATATCATGTATTGCAAGCAGTACTAGAAAAATTGCTGAGTGTAACAGGTTTAACGACAGGATGGATATTTCTTGCGGATGAAGATGGTAGGTATACAAAATTAATTGATTATCAATTACCAGAGGCACTTACATATGAAAACAAACGTCCGATGTGTGAAGGGGAATGTTGGTGTTTACGTGGCTTTGTTGATGGAAAATTAGAACGAGCTGTTAATATTATTGAATGTAAAAGAATTAATAATGCAATTGAATATAATTGGGGAGATACAGAAGGAATTCTTCATCATGCTACGGTTCCTTTAAAGGCTGGAGGAGAAAAATTTGGTTTGTTAAATGTGGCAAGCCCAGGTAAAACACATTTTTCAGAAGAAGAATTAGTATTGCTTCAATCAGTTGCCTTCCAAATTGGAACGGCTTTAAAACGAGCAAAGTTATATGAAAATGAAAAGCGAAGAGCACATTATTATGTGAAATTAGAACGGTTCATTCAAGTTTTAAGAACGATTCATCAATTTAATATATTGCCTGAAAAAGTTGTAGATCAATTAGGTGAAGTGTTTCAGTGGAATCAAGTCGCATTCTTTATTAGGGAAGAGAAAGAATTATCCTTGCGGGCATCTTATTGCCAGGAAGAATTGCAAGAGGATATAAAAAAAGCAGCGAAAGAAGCATTAGAAAAAGGTGAACCTATTTTATTAAATCATCAAGTCAGTCATAAGGTAGCCTCTAATAGGACGGTTATTGCTACACCAATACAGATTCAAACGCACATATTTGGTGTTTTATGTGTTAGTTCAAATAATGGTGAATTTGATGTGAATACGATAGATGTACTTCAAGCAATTACAAATCATATTTCCTTCGTGATAGAAAATTTAAGGTTAAATGAGCAACGGCGTGAACTTGTACGAATGGAAGAAAGAAATCGGTTAGCAAGGGATTTACATGATTCCGTCTCACAAAAGCTATTTTCGTTAACCTTTATGACAAAAGGCGCTGAGGCAGTTTTAAAAGGTCAAAATGAAAAAGTGGATCGATCTTTGCATGATATGCGTGAACTAGCGCAAGGAGCTTTAAAAGAAATGAGGACGTTAATTTGGCAACTACGTCCAGCGGGTTTAGAGAAAGGGTTATTACCAGCTTTAAAGCAATATGGTGAAAGTTTGGGATTGAAAATTCGGGAACAAGTTACAGGTGTCCGTGATTTACCACGTGTAGTAGAGGAAGCGCTATGGAGAATTGGACAAGAAGCTTTAAATAATGTAAGTAAGCATGCGAATGTTAGAGAAGCGACGATTTATTTCAAAGTGACGGAGAAGAATGTATCATTAGAAATAGTAGATCAAGGAAACGGCTTTGTAGAAAAGGATATAAAAGAGAAGAAATCACTTGGCATGACTACGATGCGCGAAAGAGTAGAATTAATCGGTGGAACAATTAAAGTTGTAAGTGATAAAAAAAGAACAAGTGTAAAAGTAAACGTACCATTATGATGTGAAAATGAGGGAAGTTTGTGAAAATAAAAGTATTGTTAGTGGATGATCATACAGTCGTTTTAAAAGGATTAGCATTTTTCTTAAGTACACAGGAAGATATAGAGTTAGTTGGAGAAGCAAGCAATGGGAAAGAGGCACTAATAAAAGTAGGGGAGACGAATCCTGATGTTGTGCTAATGGATTTATATATGCCCGAAATGGATGGTGTTGAGGCGACAGCGTGTATTAAAAAAGAATATCCAGATGTGAAAGTAATTGTATTAACTAGCTTTTCTGATCAGGCGCATGTGTTACCAGCATTAAGGGCTGGAGCAAGCGGGTATATTTTAAAAGATGTAGAACCGGATCAGCTTGTTGAGGCTATTCGAAGTGCATATAAAGGTAATATTCAATTACATCCTGATATAGCAAATGCTCTTCTCTCTCAAACATTACCTGTAGAAGAAAAAGAAGAAGAGCCTTCTATTCAAGTGGATGTGCTAACAGCGAGAGAAAATGAAGTATTGCAGCTATTAGCGAAAGGGATGAGTAATAAAGAAATCGCTTCTGTTTTAGTTATTACAGAAAAAACGGTAAAAGCTCATGTAAGTAGTATTTTGAGTAAGTTGAATTTATCTGATCGTACGCAAGCGGCATTATATGCAGTGAAAAATGGAGTTGTATAAGACGAAAGTCGTAAGACCTAGTTCGCCTTTAGAAGGTGGACTTTTTTTATGGAAAAATACGTCTATGTGAGGACGAAATTGTCTTGATATAAAGATAAAATATGTTTGTAAGCAACAAAACAACAATTACAAGGGATACCTTTTTAAAAGCATATAACAACATAAGAGTGAGTAGTAGGAGGAAAAACAATGGCAACAGTTTTATTTGTAAAAGCAAACAACCGCCCAGCGGAACAAGCAGTTAGTGTGAAATTATACGAGGCATTTTTAGCGAACTATAAAGAAGCACATCCAAATGATACAGTAGTAGAACTTGATTTATATAAAGAAGAATTACCATATGTAGGCGTAGATATGATTAATGGTACATTCAAAGCAGGTAAAGGATTTGATTTAACTGAAGAGGAAGCAAAAGCAGTAGCAGTTGCTGATAAGTATTTAAATCAATTCCTAGAAGCTGATAAAGTCGTTTTCGGTTTCCCATTATGGAACTTAACGATTCCAGCAGTATTACACACATATATTGACTATTTAAACCGAGCTGGTAAAACATTTAAATATACGCCAGAAGGCCCAGTTGGTTTAATTGGTGATAAGAAGATTGCATTATTAAACGCGCGCGGCGGTGTATATTCTGAAGGTCCAGCAGCTGAAGTAGAAATGGCTGTTAAATATGTAGCAAGCATGATGGGCTTCTTCGGTGCAACAAACATGGAAACAGTAGTTATTGAAGGACATAATCAATTCCCAGATAAAGCAGAAGAAATCATTGCAGCTGGTCTTGAAGAAGCAGCTAAAGTAGCAAGTAAATTTTAATTGAAAATAAAATCGTCACTCAAAAAAGTAGCATTAACAGATAAACGTTAATGCTACTTTTTTATATTTTAAGTTCGTCAGCTAGTTTTTCTAACTGAATTCGATCTTGTATGTAATAGGTTCTTCCATCTTTCCGTAAGTAATTTTGTTGGCAAAATTGGTTTAATACATATAAAAGGTGACGGTAGCTAACATTTAAGTATTCCGAAACTTCGGTATGTTTTTCTATATAACTGTTATTTTGTTCTGTTAATAGAATAAACGCCGCTAATCGATTTTCGAACGGATAACTATTATTTTTAGCATAACTTTCTGTTCGGGTAATGGTTTTCTCACCGATAAATTTGCATAGTTTCTGTAGAAAGGTAGCATCTTGTAACAAAAGATGCTGACAATCCTTAAGAGGAAGCGCTAAGCATATACAATCTTCAATTACTTCCACCGTTTTCGTAATAGATTCTACGCCAATTAATCCTAATTCCCCAATGAACGAAGGTGCCTGAATAAAGTTAATCAAAGAGACCTTTCCGTTTTTGTGACTCATATATATTTTTGCTTTCCCAGCAATTAAGTAATAAAGATAAGGAACATCGACCCCTTCATTACATATCTTTTCTCTTTTCTGAAAGGAATGTAGTTCAGCATACGGTAAGATATCAAAAGAAAAAAGAGTATGGAAATTGTAAGTTTGTATGTAATGAGAGATTTCTTCGCTATTTCTGCTGACTTTCATGTTTTCACCTCATGTTTAGTATGAGATATCTCCTATTATTTTTACAAGAAAGAATGATACGATTTACGTAAATTTGTTTTTGTAGAAAAGAGAGTGTGAAGGGCTTATGAAAAAATATAAAACATTATTATTCGATGTAGATGATACATTGTTAGATTTTCAAAAGGCAGAAAAATCGGCATTACGTATGCTTTTTGAAGAGAAAGGGATGTTTCTAACTAGCGAAATTGAAGCGCAATATAAAAAAATTAATAAAAGTCTTTGGACTGCTTTTGAAGAAGGTGAAATAAGTCGTGATGAAGTTGTAAATACACGATTTTCAATTTTGTTTAAAGAATACGGGGAAGAAGTAGATGGGATATTATTCGAAAATAATTATCGCAGTTACTTAGAAGAAGGAAATCAGCTCATGGAAGGTGCTTTACAATTTATAAATCAAATTCAAAGTGAGTACGATTTATATATAGTGACAAACGGTATTTCTAAGACGCAAGATAAACGATTACGTAATGCAGGGTTACATGCCTTGTTTCAAGATATTTTCGTTTCTGAAGATACAGGTTATCAAAAGCCGATGAAAGAGTATTTTGATTATGTTTTTGAAAGGATCCCTAACTTTGTTCCTGAAGAAGGGCTCATTATTGGGGATTCGTTAAGCGCTGATATGAAAGGTGGATATGTAGCGGGAATTGATACTTGTTGGTTTAATCCAGAAAAGAAATGTAATAATAGCGAGATTGTGCCAACATATGAAGTGCAAAATTTTGAAGAGTTATACGCGTTATTGAAGCAACATGTGTAATGAGAATAGGCAGTGGAACTTTCGTCTCTACTGCCTATTTTTTATTGGTAGTTTCATTATGTTTTGGAAGTAGAAATGCATTTCCGATAGCACCTGCTCGAATCGTTTGTAATAGTAAATTAAGTGAAGGTTTTAAAAGGTCTTTTTCAAATGAATATAGAATATATTTCTTTTGTTATGTACATTAAATTCCTTGTAGTTAATTTAGAACATTCAGAAAAACTGATTGACATTAGGAAATTATTGCTATAAAATCAACGGTAATTGCATAGTCTTATCAAGAAAAGGTGGAGGGACAGGCCCGATGAAACCTTGGCAACAGCCGTATAACGGAATTGTGCCAAATCCTGCAGGTAATAAACCCTGAGAGATAAGAAAGAGCCTTTAGAGCGTGTTTTCAAACTGCTCCTTTCTTGTTTTCAGGAAAGGGGCAGTTTTTTATTTTGTATAAAAGAAAGGAGAATAAGAGATGGGAGAATCATGGGGGAAAGGAACAATTTGCGTGCAAGGTGGCTATACGCCAAAGAATGGTGAACCGCGTGTTTTACCGCTTTATCAAAGTACAACGTATAAATACGATACTTCGGATGATTTAGCAGCCTTATTTAATTTAGAGGCAGAAGGATATATATATACGCGTATTGGAAATCCTACTTTAGCTGCATTTGAGCAAAAGCTAGCAGATTTAGAGGGTGGCGTAGGAGCTGTTGCAACGGCTTCTGGGCAGGCTGCTATTATGCTTGCTGTTTTAAACATTTGTAGTAGCGGAGACCACTTGCTTTGTTCTTCCACAGTTTATGGCGGGACGTTTAATTTATTTGGAGTGAGTTTGCGTAAGCTTGGTATCGATGTTACATTCTTTAATCCGAATTTAACTGCTGATGAAATTGTGGCCCTTGCTAATGATAAGACGAAACTCGTTTATGCAGAATCGCTAGGAAATCCGGCGATGAACGTTTTAAATTTCAAAGAACTTTCAGATGCAGCGAAAGAGTTGGAAGTACCTTTTATCGTGGATAATACATTAGCAACTCCTTATTTATGCCAAGCATTTGAACATGGAGCAAATATTATCGTTCATTCTACGACGAAATATATTGATGGTCATGCAAGTTCGTTAGGTGGCATTGTTATTGACGGAGGGAACTTCGATTGGACAAACGGGAAATATCCTGAACTAGTTGAACCGGATCCAAGTTATCACGGCGTAAGTTACGTTCAAAATTTTGGTGCAGCAGCTTATATTGTGAAGGCACGTGTTCAATTATTAAGAGACTACGGAAACTGTATGAGCCCATTTAATGCGTATGTTAGCAATATCGGCTTAGAAACATTGCATTTACGAATGGAGCGTCATAGTGAAAATGCTCTTGCAGTTGCTAAGTGGCTTGCTGATCATGAACGTATTGAATGGGTGAATTATCCGGGATTAAATAGTAATGAAAATTACTCGTTAGCACAAAAGTATTTGAAAAAAGGTGCTAGTGGTGTTTTAACATTCGGCATTAAGGGAGGATTAGAAGCAGCAAAAGAATTTATCGCAAATGTAAAACTAGCAACTCTCGTAACGCACGTGGCTGATGCGCGAACTTGCGTTATACATCCCGCAAGTACAACACATAGACAATTAAGTGCTGAAGATCAGCGCTTAGCTGGCGTCACATCAGATTTAATTCGTCTATCAGTTGGTATAGAAGATGTTTCGGATATTATTGCAGATTTAGAAGCAGCGCTAGTCGGAGGCAAACAACATGCCGATCATAATTGATAAAGATTTGCCAGCTCGCAAAGTGTTGCAGGAGGAAAATATTTTTGTAATGACAAAAGAGCGAGCAGAAACACAAGATATCCGTGCATTGAAAATTTCCATATTAAACTTAATGCCTACAAAGCAAGAAACAGAAGCGCAATTACTTCGTTTAATTGGCAATACACCGTTGCAATTAGATGTTCATTTACTTCATATGGAATCGCATTTGTCTCGTAATGTCGCACAGGAACATTTAACGAGTTTCTATAAAACATTCCGTGATATTGAGAATGAGAAATTTGATGGACTCATTATTACAGGAGCACCAGTTGAAACCCTTTCTTTTGAAGAGGTAGATTATTGGGAAGAGCTTAAACGTATTATGGAGTATTCAAAAACGAATGTAACATCTACGCTTCATATTTGCTGGGGGGCACAGGCTGGTTTGTATCATCATTATGGTGTTCAAAAGTATCCTCTTAAGGAAAAAATGTTTGGTGTGTTTGAACATGAGGTTCGTGAGCAACATGTGAAATTGTTACAAGGGTTTGATGAGTTGTTTTTTGCCCCGCATTCTCGTCATACGGAAGTAAGAGAGAGTGACATTAGAGCGGTGAAGGAGTTAACGTTATTAGCCAACTCTGAGGAAGCGGGCGTTCATCTTGTTATTGGGCAAGAAGGAAGACAAGTGTTTGCGCTCGGTCATAGTGAATATAGTTGTGATACGTTAAAGCAAGAATACGAACGAGATCGTGACAAAGGGTTAAATATTGATGTGCCGAAAAACTATTTTAAGCATGATAATCCAAATGAGAAGCCGCTTGTAAGGTGGAGAAGCCATGGAAATCTATTATTCTCTAATTGGCTAAATTATTACGTGTATCAAGAAACCCCTTATGTATTATAAAAAAAGATTGTGTAACACGTGGCAACGTTTTCTCTGCAATGGTTAACTTATATTTTTCCGAATGTTCTAAAAACATTGTTTTTCAGATTTTTTACTCATATAATTTCATCTAAACACAATTTTTGAGGGGTGGACAGTATTATGAAAGAAATTCAAGTTGGCTTATTAGGTCTTGGGACAGTTGGTAGCGGTGTAGTTCGTATCATTACAGATCACCAAGAGCGACTGATACACCAAGTAGGTTGTCCTGTAAAAGTAACGAAAGTGCTAGTACAAAATATTGAAAAAGAGAGAGAAGTAGAGGTACCTTCTACTCTATTAACGCAAAATGCAAATGAAATTTTAGATAATCCAAATATTGATGTTGTCATCGAAGTGATGGGTGGCATTGATGACGCAAAATCGTATATTTTACAAGCTTTACAAAGCGGGAAGCATGTTGTGACTGCCAATAAAGATTTAATGGCGTTACATGGAGCGGAACTGTTAGCGGTAGCAAAAGATAATAAAGCAGATTTGTTTTATGAAGCAAGTGTAGCCGGAGGGATTCCGATTTTACGAAGTATCGTAGAGGGACTTTCTTCAGATCTTATTACGAAAGTAATGGGAATTGTAAATGGAACGACAAATTTTATTTTGACGAAAATGTCAGATGAAGGGAGAGCATATAACGACGTGTTAAAAGAAGCTCAGCAACTTGGATTTGCAGAAGCAGATCCAACATCAGATGTAGAAGGTTTAGATGCAGCAAGAAAAATGACGATTTTGGCTACCCTTGGTTTCTCTACAAATGTAGAGCTTGGAGATGTGAAGGTAAAAGGCATTACTTCTATTACAGAAGAAGATATTGAATACAGTAAGAGTTTAGGATACACGATTAAATTAATCGGTCTTGCGAAGCGAGATGGTGAGAAATTAGAGGTTACAGTTGAACCGACATTACTCCCAAATACACATCCTCTTGCGGCCGTGCAAAACGAATATAACGCTGTATATGTGTATGGTGAAGCAGTTGGAGAAACGATGTTTTATGGACCAGGTGCAGGAAGTTTACCGACAGCAACAGCTGTTGTTTCTGATTTAGTAGCTGTAATGCAAAATATTAGATTAGGGGTAACAGGAAATAGTGCTGTAGTCCCGCAATATCAAAAAGTATTAAAAGAGCCAGACGAAATTGTTGTAAAGAAATTTTTAAGACTTCATGTAAAAGATGAAATTGGTGTATTTGCAAAAATTACTTCGTTATTCTCTGAGCGTGGTGTTAGCTTTGAAAAGATTATTCAAATGCCGCTTGAAGAGAAAGGAAAGGCTGAAATTGTCATTGTAACGCATCGTGCTTCTCTTGCTGATTATGATTATATTCTACATACGTTGCAAGGGTATGAAGAAATAGATTGTTTGAAAGCAAACTACCGAATTGAAGGAGATGCTAAGTAGTATCTCTACTAATAAAAAACCTATTAAGCAGCTTGCTTAATAGGTTTTTTTCTATTTAAAATTTGTGTACCAACTTGAATAAATGCTTGTATAATCCAGCCTGTTGTAAAGGATAAAATGATTGTTCCAAAATAGATAGGTCCATCTAATAAGAAGCTTAATGTTAAAAATAAGAATGCTAACGAAATTTCTGTCCTTCTAAATGTCCATTTCTTTTTCTCAGCAACTGTTAAAACGAAAGCTTCTTGAGGTGCTGCGCAAAGATTTGTAGAGACGTAAAGACCAATACCGGCTCCAACGAATAGATTTCCGCAAATAAGTGTTATATATTTTGGAAGAGAACGGATAGCGTCCATAATAGTCGTAATGGAACCAATCCAATCAACAAAAAGAGAAATAAGAACCATTGTTACAATTGTACCGATCGTAATTTGTTTTTTATTCCAAAAGAGTACGATAAGGGTAAAAGCAAAGTTAATCATGAAAATCCAAAAACCGATACTTATCCCAAAATTTTGATATAGTGCAATAAAGAAGGAATCATAAGGGCTCAGTCCAAAGGAAGTAATTGTCGTCATCATATTAATGCCGATGGCGAGAATGAGTAGACCGCCAATGAAAAATATATGTTCTAATTTGACTCGAAGCATAGTTGTATATCCTTTCAAAAAGTATTTGCTAGGAAAGGATATATTGTGGAAAGCTTACCAGGTCAAGGGAGAATTTTTGCAGGGAAGGGGAAAATGAGATGACGAATATAAGAAAGATTGCTGAACTTGCTGGGGTATCTGTTTCAACTGTTTCACGTGTACTAAATAATCATCCATATGTGAATGAACAGAAGCGAAAAGAAATTTTAGCAATTATAGAAGAATTAAACTATACGCAAAATGTGAATGCAATTCATTTAGTGAAAGGGAAAACGAATGTCATTGGCGTTTTATTACCGCATGTAAATGACCAATATTATAGTGCTATTATTGAGGGAATATCAAAGGAAACAGCAAAGAATAATTATAATATGATGCTTTGTCAGACGAATTATAGCGAGGAAAGAGAATTAGAAATTTTGAATATGTTAAAAATGAAAAAGCTTGATGGGGTTATTATATGTTCGCGGGCAAATAGTAAGGAAAAGCTCGAAGAATATACGAAATTTGGTCCTATTGTTATGTGTGAAGAAATAGACTCGAACTACATTTCGAGTGTGCATATTGATTATTATAAAGTGTTTTCGCGCGGGATGAAGAGCTTAATAGATGCGGGCCATACAAGTATTGGGTATTGCATTGGAAGAAGTAACAGTATTAATAGTCAAAGAAGAAAACAAGCATATGAAGATTCGCTTCAACAGATTGCTGTAACACCGATAGAGGCTTGGAAGTTTAAAGGCTGTTTTACGGTGGAAGATGGGCGTAATGTAATTAGGGAATTGGCCTCTATGTCAGTAAAACCAACAGCGTTTCTTGTATCTTGCAACCATATTGCAGCGGGAATGGTAACAGAAGCGAAAAAACAAGGAATTCGTATTCCAGAGGATATTACGATTATCGGTTGTGATGATCAAGATGTAGCAGACATTTTAGGTATTACGACGATTTCATATTGTAGTAAAAATGTTGGCGTGAAGGCATTTGAATTATTATATGAAAAGATTAATGATAAGCAAATCGATATAAAGCACGTAGAGTTATTGCCACAATTAGTACATAGGGAAACAACATAATAGATAAGGTTTGAAAATCGCTTTTCAAAATTGCGTTTGGTATAATTATGGACAATCTATGAGGGCTAAAAGGGGTTTTGATATGAGATCAAAAGTAGTTAAAGTAATTCTACTCATTACAATTGCATCTTTCTGTTTATTTGCATATGGCTTTGTTTCAGGTGTAAATGATGTATTAAATCCGAAAGCTTCAAATTTAATTAAAAAGACCGATGTAGTAGCAAAAGAGAAAAAGAAAACAGGAACGTTACAAATCGTTAGTTTAGGTGATTCATTAACACGCGGTGTTGGTGATAAAGAAGGGATTGGCTATATTGGACGGATGAAAGAAGATTTACAAAAAGATTATAAGCAAAAGGTTGCCTTAACGAACTTAGCTGTTAGTGGTGCGAAAATGCCTGATTTATTAAAACAAATTGAGAGTAGTGGCGCTCAATATTCAATTAAACAAGCAGACGTAATCGTTTTAACGATTGGAGGAAATGATTTATTTCCAGGCTGGGAATCGCTTGGAAAGATAGATTTAGAAACGTATCGTCCTGATACGGAAACATTCCAAAATGAAGCGAAGAAAATTATAGAAGAAATTCGTAAGTTAAATACAGATAGCCCAATTTTTTGGCTAGGTTTATATAATCCTTTTGAAGATGTAGAAGATTTAAAGGGGTCTTCAAACATTGTTGTAGACTGGAATGCATCTTTAGAAAAATTGGCGGTAAATAATAAAAATGTGTATATTACACCGACATTTGATTTGTTCCAAAACCGTGGGAAAGATTTATTATACTCCGATCATTTTCATCCGAATGAAATAGGGTATACATATATGGCGGACCGATTAGTTCAAAATGTAGCAAGTAAATTAAAACTAGAACAAGGAGGGGTAAAATGACGACGATACTTTCCGTACGAGACGTGAAGAAGGTAATTGGAAAGAAGACTCTTGTAGAGAATATTTCTTTTGATGTAACGCAAGGAGAAGTGTTCGGCTTCCTAGGACCAAATGGTGCTGGAAAGACGACTACCATTCGAATGTTAGTCGGATTAATTAAGGCGACAGAAGGTACAATTTCTATCGGTGGTTATTCGATTAAGGAAAATTTCAGAGAAGCGATGCGTCAAATTGGGAGTATCGTTGAAAACCCAGAGTTGTATACATATTTAACGGGATGGGAAAATTTAAAGCAATTTGCCCGTATGTTAGGTGATATATCAGATGAACGTATTATGGAAATTGCTCAAATGGTTCATTTGGATGAAAGAATTCACGATAAGGTAAAAACATACTCACTCGGTATGAAACAGCGCCTTGGCATTGCACAAGCGCTTCTTGGAAATCCTAAATTGCTCATATTAGATGAGCCGACAAACGGTTTAGATCCAGCTGGAATTAGAGAGCTTAGGGAATTTATACATAAGCTTGTAAAAGAAGAAAATATGAGCGTATTTATTTCCAGTCATTTGCTAAGTGAAGTGCAAATGATATGTGATCGCGTTGCTATTATTCATAAAGGAAAGATGATAACAGTTGCCAAGGTTGAAGAGTTAATTAAAACAGCAAGTGACCGTGTAGAATGGATTGTTACGCCGATTGGGAAAGCAAAAGATATGCTAGAAGATGCTGAGGAAGTAAGAGAAGTGAGTATAGAAGGTGATCGATTACTATGCCGTATGAATATCGCATCTATAAGTAATTGGAATAAACATTTTGTAGAAAACGAGATAGATGTACATAGCGTTAAAGAACTTGTATTTACGCTAGAAGATTTATTTATTGAACTCACAAGGGGGGAGCAGCATGCGTGAATTTGCGAATCTAGTTTTAAATGAATCAGAAAAGATTTACCGCAAGAAACGTATTTTTGTTGTCATGCTTATTTTAGCAATCTTAATCCCACTTTTTGTGTACGCGCAGTATCGTGAAATAGAAACGACACAGAAAAGGCTCGGTACAACTGATTGGAAGGTTTCATTACAACAGCAAATTGTTGATTCTCAGAACCGGTTGAACAATTCTAGGTTGCCAGAAGAATGGCGTGATTGGTTAAAGGTAAGAGTTGAGCAGCAACAATATTATTTAGATCATGATATTAACCCGATGGCACCGGGCGCACCGACTTTTGTCAGAGCGTTTATTGAACAAGGGATTACGTTATTTATTCCGCTTCTCGTAATGATTGTCGCCATTGATATCGTTTCAGGAGAACGAAGTGATGGGACGATGAAGATGTTACTTACGCGGCCGATTCGGCGCTGGAAAATACTCCTTAGTAAATACGTAACGATGTTATTTTTCATTTCGCTCATACTGTTTCTTGTAGGTTTGTTTGCTTACATACTATCAGGGCTTGTATTTGGATACTCGGGATGGAATTTACCTGTTTTAACAGGATTCGTCATTGATAAGGAAACGTTAAATACGAATTTTGTACATCTTATTCCGCAGTGGCAATATATCTTGATGGCATATGGATTAGCTTGGTTTGTTGCTATCGTTGTCGGAACTATATCATTTATGGTCTCTGTTTTAATTCGTAATACACCAGCTGGTATGGGCGTTATGCTAGCTGCATTAATTGCAGGCGGTATTTTAAGCTCGTTCGCAACATCTTGGGAAGGCGCGAAATATATTTTTAGTGTGAATTTATCATTAACGGATTATTTATCAGGAAAACTACCTGCATTACAAGGTTTATCGATGGAGTTTTCTTTAATGAATTTAACGGTTTGGGCAGTTGTTTCCCTTATTATTTCGTTTGTAGTATTTACAAAACAGGATATGGTGAATTAATTGGACAGGAAGTGAAAGCATGGAAAATGTTTTAAAAAATGATTGGGGGCCACTATTGGCACCAGAATTTGAGAAAGAATATTATCGTAAGCTAGCTGGTTTTTTGAAAGAAGAGTACAGTACACATGTTGTTTACCCAAAGAAAGAAGATATTTTTAACGCTCTAGAGTATACAAGTTATGAAAATACAAAGGTCGTTATTTTAGGACAAGATCCATATCATGGACCAAATCAAGCGCATGGTTTAAGCTTTTCTGTGCAACCCGGTATTAAAACGCCACCGTCGTTGTTAAATATGTATAAAGAACTTCGAGATGAATATGGGTATGATATTCCAAATAACGGTTATTTAGTAAAGTGGGCAGAGCAAGGCGTTTTATTATTAAATACTGTATTAACAGTTCGACAAGGTGAAGCAAATTCTCATAAGGGAAAAGGATGGGAGCATTTCACAGATCGCGTAATTGAGCTATTAAATGAACGTGAAAAGCCAGTTATTTTCATATTGTGGGGACGCCATGCACAGGCGAAGAAAAAATTAATTACAAATACGAAGCACCACATTATCGAATCTGTACATCCAAGCCCACTATCAGCAAGACGTGGTTTCTTCGGAAGTAAGCCATACTCTAAAGTAAATACGATTTTAGCTAATATGGGCGAGAGGGAAATTGATTGGGAAATTCCAAATTTGTAAATAAAAAAGGTAGTTAACAGTCGTTAACTACCTTTTCATTATTGTTGCTCGTTCTTTAATTTTGCATCTAGTACAAACGTGCCAAATGGGATAACCGATGAAACGAATGCCCCAAGTGCCCATAAAATTGATTTACGATGTACGATTGTTACTTGAATTACTGCGAAGATAAATAAAATAAATAAAACACCGTGAGCCATGCCTGTAATTTTAACAGCTGTTGCAAATCCTGCGAAATATTTTAATGGCATTGCTACAAATAATAGTAGTAGGAAAGAAATCCCTTCAATAAGTCCAATTGCTCTTAATCGTCCGATTGGTGTAGATAACATGTAAAGTGGCCTCCCTTAACGTATGCTTGTTTATAGTAAATTTGTATTCTTTTTCAAAATAAAATAGTCTATTTTGTTTCATTATATACAAAAAGAAAGTTTACACTACGAGAATAGTGCAAAGTTCAAAATATAGTCACAAAAGCATGGTAATTTAAATAAAAACCTATTTGAAGTGTTTGACTTCAAATAGGTTTTATGAATGAAAATATTAAACAAGTGCTTCTCTTTTTAGTACGAACTTCTCTACAACCTTTGCTACACCATCGTTCATATTTGTATCTGTTACATAGTTTGCAATTTCTTTAATATCATCAGGTGCATTGCCCATTGCAACACCAAGACCAGCGAATTCGATCATTGCTTGGTCATTATAGCTATCGCCCATTGCGATAACTTCTTCACGCTTAATGCCAAGTTTTTGAATCAGTTGGTTTAAGCTCGTTCCTTTTGTAACACCAGCTTCAGTAAATTCTAAGAAGAATGGTTTAGAACGCATAACGCTTAATTGTCCTTCTAGTTGTTTTTGTAGTTTTGATTCTACTTCAACAAGGCGTTCAGCTTCTTTATTCATTAATACTTTTACTACTGGCTCTTTAACAGCAGCCTTAAAGTCATCTACAACAACAATTGGCATACCAGTAATATCTCCCTCAATTTCAGTATAAGGATTATTTTCTTCTGTTACGATATCATCGCCAATATAAGTATGAATCCATACATCTTCAGTTTTACTAATTTCAAATAGGTTGTGAACGATTTCAGGAGATAGCGTACTACTAAAGATTTCTTCGTTTGTTTTACAGTTAATAATTTTTGCGCCATTAAAAGATAGAATGAAACTGCCGTATTCTTCTAAACGAAGTTCTTTCGCTACATTGCGCATACCAAACGTTGGACGTCCGGAAGCAAGTACAACTTTTACACCTTGTTCTTGTGCGGTCATTAGAGCTTCTTTCGTACGAGGTGAAATAGTATGGTCGTCACGTAATAAAGTATCATCTAAATCTAAAACAATCATTTTATAAGTCATATTGAAAAGTCCTTTCTTTATTTAAATCAAATATATGTTCATGGAGATGTAAGGAATAATAGTAAGACATCGAACCTCTTTAAAAAGAAGTAGATTCATTTTTATGAGTGTTTTTCTCATCATATTAATTAATAATCATTGGGGATGGACAAAACCCCAATGATTAAATGTTTATTTTATCGTAACAACTCTAAAGGTAGAGTGCAATAATGGAAGTTTTCCAATTTACGATACTTGTTTTGCTGTCGAACGAGAAAATAGTATTTCTAGTAAGATTGCCATTACAGCTCCAAGAACGAGACCATTACTTAGGAATGAAGCTAGAAATGGTGGAAGCGTGGAATATGCTCCTGCTGGAACGAACATAACCCCAATTCCTGTGAAGATTGACAGACCCGCTACTTTAAATAATCGTTCTTTATCCTGTACCGTTTCGTATTCCCGAAAGGCGAGACCGATCATGCTTGCAAATACAGGATAAATGGCAGCATAACCAACTGCAACTGGGATTGCTGCAAAGAATGAAGTGATCTTTGGGAATATACTAACGACAATAATAAAGCTTGACCCTAATATAAATGGGAGGCGTTTATAAATATTAGTCGTTGCAATAAAACCTGCTGATCCAGAAATAGCGACAGGTCCGATAGCCGAAAACAGGCCACCTAGTAATTGATTGATTCCCGTTATAATACCGGCCTGTTTAAAACGATCTGATGCAGCATTTTCTTCATATTTAGAGACAACCTTTTGTACAACACGAATACTTGCTAACATATTTGTTAGAAGTAAGAGTGTAACGAAAATGACCGTAATTACCATGTTCCATTCAACACGAGGCATTCCGAAAACAAATAAGGATGGAAAACGGATTATGTCTGTCACTGGTGTTATTGGATTAGATAATCCGAAGCATGCGAATAATATCCAGCCGCAAACGATACTGAAAAGAACAGAATATTGTCCGATAATAGGTAGCTTCATGATGAAAAAGGATAGTAAAATAACAATGAGTGAAAGAATAAATACGTTAGGTTGTACTTCTGTATGCTTTCCATCAAGACCGAACATTCCTTTTAAGAAGGAACCACTAAGTTGTGCAACAAGAAGAAATAAGTACGTTCCAATGACTGTCGGTGTAAAATAGCGAACGAGTTTATCAATAAGTCCAAAAACGCTAAGAATAATACAAATGATACCGCTTAATAAGAAAGCATATTGAAGAACTTTAAGTGTCTCATTGTTTGATCCAAATAATACGACACCTAAACTTGCGTAAAGGGAGAAAATTCCCCACCAAAGGCCAGCAGGACCTTCTTGAATAGGAAGTTTATGTCCAAATATAGCTTGCAGTAGACCGGCAAAGCCAAGAACAAATAATGTTCTTTGTACGAATGCAATAGCTTCAGCGCCATCAAGACCATAACTAGTTGCGACGCTAATTGGTACAATAAGACTCCCAGCTAAAATAAATAGTGCCCATTGTAAGGCGGAAAGAAATGTTTTCATTATATCAACCTCTTTCATAGATTCCGTATCTAGTATATATGTATTTCATTTCCACTGGCAAAGATTGTAGATAGAGAAAAGAGTTGAAACATGATATGAATGCACGTAAGCAATTATGGATAGCAGTTATATGTATGACCAAGGTATTGCGAATCCGTTAACAGTTCATTATATTGATACAGTACTGTATGGTGTGGAGCAGTCATTTGTAATTGAAGAAATTGCAGTCGGCGAGGGCTCTATTTTAGCTAATAAATCATTACTAGAGAGTGATGTGAGAAATCAATTTGATGTAACAATTTTAGCGATTTTGAGAAAGGGGAATGTTATACATAATCCAACGGGGCAGGAAAAACTGCAAGAACATGATATGATAATAGTATTTAGTTCAGTAGAGAAGCTGGGACAATTTGAGAAAGAACTACAAAGTAAGAGGTGACGAGGAATGCAAATATCGAGTGATAAAATTTTAAATAAAATGGCGAATGAAATTGCAAAGGCAAAAAGTAGTGAAGGACAAAAATCAAAAGAACATGTATTAGTTGTGCGTGCTTTATGTGATTTATTATTAGATGAGCCAGTTGAATCTTCTACGTATAGAGAGCCACAAATTCAATCACAAATAATTGGATCACAACCAATCACGATGCAACCAATTGCACCGGTTTCTGATGAGCCAGTATATATAAAAGAAAGTGATGCAAACGGTAATTCTTTATTTGATTTTTAGAGGATAAATCGTTTGGCTTATATGAAAAAATTGCTTATGATAAAAGTAAAAAAGGGGAATTAAGATGAAAATTTTCTTTTTACTAGGTTGTATTGCAGCGGGGCTATCTGTTGCGTTAGGGGCTTTCGGAGCACACGGTTTAGAAAATAAAGTTTCTGCAAAAATGTTAGAAGTCTGGAAAACAGGTGTTACATATCAAATGTTTCATGCAGGCGGACTATTTGTAGTTGCTTTATTGATGGATAAAATTCAATCATCACTTTTAACTACTGCTGGCTGGCTTATGGTAGCCGGAATTATTATGTTTTCAGGTAGTTTGTATGCATTAAGTACGACGGGTATTAAGTTCTTTGGTCCAATTACACCTCTTGGTGGTGTAGCGTTTATTGTGGCATGGATCTTAGTCGGAACTGCAGTTGTAAAAGGATTATAAAAAACAAAAGCTGGCATATGCCAGCTTTTTTTATGGTCTTGGAGCATAAGTTGCTTGTTGACCAGGCAAATACGTAATTCTTTCTGGGAATTCTACATAATCTAAGTAAATCATTAGTAGTAAATAACGTTTCCCTGACTCTGGCTCACTAATTACAATATGATCACGACCAGCTGCTTCGATAATACCTGTATAGGATTGTGTACCGAGTGAACTGCCACGCTCATAAGTCATTACAACTGTGGCTTGCTTGCCCTTGTTCAAGCGAAGAATATTTTCAATATATGACTGTTCTAGAGGTAACATACCTTGAGAAACAGCATATTGAGCTTGCGCAGCTTGTTGTTGCATTGCTTGCTGTTGTTGCTGTTGCTGTGGAGTCATTTGTTGCGGTTGTACGTAAGTTCCAGATGGTTGATAGAAACCTGTTCCGTAATACGGGTTTTGTTGCTGTGCCATTCAAAAATCCCTCCTCATTTTTCATTCCTTAATATATGCTAGGGCAATCCCCAGCATTTGGCTGGAAGAAGCAGTGCTTTTTGAAGCGACCAGAGTTTTGCTGGTTATACCAAGTTGGTGGACATGCACCTTCAGGTCTAAAAAACCATAAGGCAAAGTTGGCAGGCCAAAAGCGCTGCCCTTGAATGGTCCGTCTTGCCAGAGCAATATCTTGTTCACGCGCACGCTGATAAAAATATCCTTTTTGCGTTGCTTCGAAACCGCCAGGGTTTTGATAAACCATTTGACGTAAATTACGAATATTTTTAAAGTCTAAACAATTCCCGCGGACACGATTTACTCCAACATTTCCAACCATTAACATTCCTTGTGGCCCTTCTCCTTCAGCTTCAGCACGCATCAATCTAGCTAGTAACTTAACATCTTCTTCGTTATGCGCGATAACGCCCATTATGTGTCACCTCTCTTTTTGGAATACCTTTTGGAAAGAGGTTTATCTCTAGATGAAGTGTGTAACAATTACTAGTTCATACGTATGAGGAAAAAGAGTCAGATATGACAACCAAACGAAGTTTTACATTGGGAGTAGAAAATAAAAAAAGCTAGCGTGAGCCAGCTTTTTTATTAAAAAACTTTAGACCATAAGTTTGAGAAGAAATCACCGATAGAGCGCATTGTTAACACAAACCAATTTGCTTTTTCAACTTCTTCTGTCGTTTTTGCAGTAACTTTCATACTTTTACTACCGTCTAAGAAACCATATTTATCAGTTGATTCTAACGTAATGGAGCCTACTTTGGCACCCTTCTTAATAGGAGCAACTAAATGACCATCTTCAGCAAGTGATTTATCTGCTTCAGTTCCAATTTTATAAGGGGCTTTGCTACCTTTTTTTGCAATTACGGTTATTTCTTTTTCCGGTGCAACAGTTACTTGATCTTCTTTCCCTTGTACTACAGAGAGTGTATTGTTTTTATCGACCTTTAGTTTTTGTTTTTCGAAGTTATTAAACCCGTATTCGATTAACTCACGAGATTCTGTGAAGCGCTCGTCCATTGATTTTGTTTTAATAATAACTGAAATGAGACGTACATCACCACGTTTAGCAGTAATAGTAAATCCGTATCCAGCTGTATCAGAACTTCCAGTTTTTAAACCATCAGTACCTTCATAAGCGAAAGCAGCTCCTGGTAACATCCAGTTCCAGTTTTCCATACGAATTGGTTTCGGATGATTATCTGGGAAGTTTCTAAATCTTTGTTTTGTATCCTCTAGCATTTCTGGATACTTTGTAATCATTGCTTTTGAAAGTATACCCATATCGCGAGCTGACATAGAGTTTTCTGCATTTGGATCAGTACCCTCAGGATGTTTTCCTTTTAAGTCAGCGTTATTTAAACCAGTAGCGTTTACAAATTTATATTTCTTTAACCCTAGTTTTTTTGCATGTTCATTTGCAAGATTTAAGAAGTTTTTCTCACTTCCTGCAAGAAGTTCTGCTAAGGCAATACTAGATCCGTTTGCAGAGAAGATAACGATAGAATGATATAGTTCTCTTACAGTATATTGACGTCCTTTTTCGAACGGCACGTTAGAGAATTCATTATTACGTGAAACTTCATAAGCGTAATCGGAAATGTTTACCTTTGTATCCCAAGTGATTTTTCCTTCTTTAATTGCTTCTAACACGGCATAAACAACAATTAATTTTGACATACTAGCGATAGCTAGTAATTCATCTGGATTTTGTTCATGCAGTATTTTTCCTGTATCTGCATCAAATAGAAGTGCAGCAGCTGCCTCAATGTGTATTTTTTCTTCTGCATGGGATGTTGTTACTCCTAAGGAAGAAATTGACAATAGAAACACTAGTAAAATAGACAAGATTTTCTTCATATACATTATCACCTTCGCATCGTTATTAGCATATAGCTCGTACCATTTTAGCATAAATTTGGATATAGAAAGGTTACAATTTTGTAAGGTATTTAAAAGGAATTTGTCGATTTTTGTTCAAATTTGCGGAAAAAAGAACTTTTTTGAGGAGAAATATAGAGAGGAATAAAAAAAGGAACGAATTTCGTTCCTTTTTCACGATTTATATGTGTAAAAATTTCTCTACTTTTTCGTCTGGTAAAATGTTTCCAACGAAAAATGTTCCGAATTCACCATAACGAGCACTTACTTCATCGAAGCGCATTTCATATATAAGCTTTTTAAATTGAAGAACATCGTCAGCGAATAATGTTACGCCCCACTCAAAATCGTCGAATCCAACAGATCCTGAAATAACTTGGCGTACTTTACCTGCGTACTGGCGACCAATTTTACTATGACTGTACATCATTTTCTTACGTTCCTCCATCGGAAGCATGTACCAGTTGTCATCACCTTGGCGACGCTTGTCCATTGGATAGAAGCAAATATGATTTGCTTTCGGTAACTCAGGATATAAGCGAGCTAAGATTTGTGGGTTTTGGTATGGATCTTCATCAGCTGGAAGGTAGTTGCTTAGTTCAACAACAGATACGTAAGAGTATGCAGGAACCATATATTCAGCTAAAGTTGTTTTATTCAATTCTGTCTCAATTTCATTTAACTCTTCCATTGTTGGACGTAAAATCATAAGCATAATATCAGCTTTTTGGCCAACAACTGTATACATTGCGTGACTGCCCTTTTTTGCAGCAGCTACGTCGTTCCATTTTTCAACGACATTTAAAAATTCAGACACAGCTTGTCCGCGTTCGTCGCTAGATAATGTTTTCCATGCAGCCCAATCAATAGAACGTAAATCATGTAAACAATACCAGCCATCTAACGTTGTTGTTGCTTCACTCATTCTATTCACCTCAGTTAATGATAGTTTTACACGTTAACTATAGCATATATAGTTTTAAAATCATCTATATAAAACCTTGGCGCATAAAATTGTCACATTTAAGTGTTTAAGCAAGGCGAATTTAACGGCTGAATTTTATGAAAATATAATCATTTTTATTTTATCTATTTTTTGGGAGCTATAAGTTTAAAATATAGAGGAAAAGAAGTATTCTTAAAGATAGAGTTTTTTTAACATATGTAGGAGGGTTTATTCGTGAGCAACTTATTTACAACAGTAAAAGAAAAAGTTCAAGGAAAAGGCATTTCTATCGTACTTCCTGAAGGAACTGATGAAAGAATTTTAGGCGCTGCAGAGCGTTTAGCAAAAGAAGAGTTAGTAAAACCAATCTTAGTTGGTAATAAAGAAGAAATTAGCGCAAAAGCTGCTAGCATGAATTTAACATTAGCAGGCGTTGATATTTACGATCCAGCTACATACGAAGAAATGGATGCAATGGTAGCATCTTTCGTTGAACGCCGTAAAGGTAAAGCAACTGAAGAAGACGCTCGCAAAATCCTTAAAGACGAAAACTACTTCGGTACAATGCTTGTATACATGGGCAAAGCACACGGTTTAGTAAGTGGTGCAGCTCACTCTACAGCTGATACAGTTCGTCCAGCACTTCAAATCATTAAAACAAAACCAGGCGTTACAAAAACTTCTGGCGTATTCATCATGGTACGTGAAGAAGAGAAATATGTATTCGCTGATTGCGCAATTAACATTGCACCAAATAGCCAAGATTTAGCTGAAATTGGTATCGAAAGTGCGAAAACTGCTGAACTATTCGGCATTGATCCACGCGTTGCTATGTTAAGCTTCTCTACAAAAGGTTCTGCGAAATCTCCAGAAACAGAAAAAGTTGTAGAAGCAACTCGCATTGCAAAAGAAATGGCTCCAGAATTAGCTCTAGATGGAGAATTCCAATTCGATGCTGCATTCGTACCATCTGTAGCTGAGAAAAAAGCTCCAGGTTCTACAATTAAAGGTGATGCTAACGTATTCGTATTCCCAAGCTTAGAAGCTGGTAATATCGGCTACAAAATCGCTCAACGTTTAGGTAACTTCGAAGCAGTAGGACCGATCTTACAAGGTTTAAACATGCCTGTAAACGACCTATCTCGTGGATGTAACGAAGAAGAAGTGTACAAGTTAGCTTTAATTACAGCAGCTCAAGCACTTTAATTCTATAACGAATTGAAATAAAGACCGTCGCTAAAATAGCGACGGTCTTTATTTTTCTAAACCAAGTGCTTTATTGTTACGATCAATAATACGTTGTAAATTCGTCTCATATAAAGGTATTTCATCTATTGTTAATTGAGATGGTGTTAACTTTGGAGCGAATTGTTGCAGTGTTTTTAAAAGGCGCATCATTAAATCTTGTACTGTAATGGTTTCGCCAAGTAATTCTGAAAGTGAAGCCATCGTACTCGGTACAATTTCAGGATAAGTAAAGCGTGTTTCTTCTCCTTGAATGGCTAGGTTGTAAAAATCACGAACGAGTGCGGCACGTTCAGAGCCACTTCCTGTAGCACAGAGATAAATTTGGACAGCGACACCACCGCGAATACGGCGCTGTGAAATGCCAGCAAATTTTTGATCGCGAATACTTAAATCGTAGCTACCAGGGCAGTAAGAACCAACGATTTCTTTTGCCTCAATTGTAACATCGTAATCCTTTAACATTTCCTGAATTAAATGCCACATTGTATCGTATCCAAGATCAATATCGATACCTTTTTCCGTCTCTTGGAATAAAAGCGATACGTTTAACACACCTTCATCAAGTACGACTGCAAGTCCGCCAGAATTACGAACGATAACATTGAAGTTGTTTTCTTTTAAAAAGGAAATACCTTCTTCCAAGTGCGGTAGGCGTGAATCTTGAATGCCAAGAACAATTGTATTGTGATGAACCCAAGAACGCATTGTTGCAGCTGATTGACCATTTCCGATACTTGTGCATAATGTGTCGTCCATTGCGAATGACTGCAATGCATGGAATGTTGGTCCCAAACTAGACTGGTCTACAATACGCCACTCTGGCTGAGATAAAATGGAACGGGAATTGCTCATATAACTAACCCCTTATCTTTAAAATGACAATCTCTATTATAGCAAAAAATGAAGAATGGAGTTTCCTCATATATAAAGGGAAAGTTTAAAGGTGAAATAATAAAAAGGATGCATTATATGCACCCTTTTTATTCTGCAATTTTTTCTAAATTACCGTTTCGGTCCATTCGGAAAGATGTTTGAGAACGTTCTTCTTCATCCATGACTGCCAACTTACGAGCACGGTTCATAATATTCATGAGTGTTTCGTAATCTTCTTGTACAGTATGAGATTGTTTTTCTAATTTTTCCAATTTCTTTTCTAGTTCTTCATTTCGAAGGATTTGTGATTTAATTTCTTGTTTCAATCTCGTATTCTCGTTTTCAAGAGCTGTCACTTTTATATTTGAAGATCCGACTGTTTGTAAAAAATAAATAACATCTTGCATTGTCATAGAGCCCTTTGTAGCAGGAACGGTAGTTTCTTGATATGGAGTAGCTTCTTTATATTGTACAATTGATTCCTCTTGTACGAACTCTTCATAATTAGTTATCGAATCTGAAGCTGGTGGTGTATAAAGTAAACGTTTTTTCGCTTGTTCACCACTTGCAGCACGCATTTTATCTTTACGATGTTTTTTTGCTAGTTGAAGAGCTTGTTCATAGCTATAGCGAACAACAGCATTCCAACGGAAACCACAGGCAGCCGATGTACGATTTAATCTGTCTCCTACTTCTTCAAATGCATTTAATTGGGTACTTCCTTCTCGAACGTGACGAAGTACAGTTTCAGCAAGTAATAAATCATCCTCATCTGTCCAAGCATCTTGTCTTACTTTCATAGATTCAACTCCCTTTCTTTTTATGAACTTCCTATTTTTATAATGGGCAAAAAAATGAGCTTTTATACAAAGCTTTTAAAAATATGGTAGATTTCGATGAGAGGTATAAAGTGAAACTTTAATCAGTGGGGAGGTTCTTCATCCCCCACCTAACTTCTTTGCTTTCACTGAATTTTGAGGTGGGGATCTTACTGCCCATTAAAGCGGGATAAATTTTGCCAAGAATGATGGAAGCTGCTGTAGGAAAACATATAAATATGTAGCATTATATGAGGAAAGAGCGTCGAAAGGAAACTTGCAACGAGCTTCAAAGAGCGGTAAAATACCATTTAGTGTTTATTTTTAAATGTACTTGAGAAAAGTTTAAAATAGAGGAAGTGTTATATAATGGGAAACGAATTTCGTGTGTGTGATGATTGTCAGGCAACGAACGTTAAAACGTTGATTCCAAAGCTAAAAAAAGTAGATTCATGTGCAACGATTGAAGTTGGATGTCAGTCTTACTGTGGCCCTGGCCGTAAAAAATCATTCGCATTTGTAAATAATCGTCCAGTTGCAGCGCCAACAGAAGATGAGTTAATTGTAAAAATTGAAGCGAAGTTAAATAAGTAAGGAAAAGAAGAGTGAACAGATTACTCTTCTTTTTTTATGCCCATAAGAGGAAGAATCTATTCTGAGAAAGCTTAACTGGTGATGATAATAGTTCATGACAGATAGGCATTATCTATTTATTAAGGTCTCGACCTATATGAATTTGTATTTCAAAATAATGGTTGACAGTCTTTTGAAGCGATAGGTAGAATAGAAGGTGTCTGATTCTGAGAATCATTATCAGAAAAGGGCCGATTCATTTAATTTTTTTATTGCTATTTGAGAATAAATTTCATTTCATTAAATTAAACATATGTTGTTGGTTAGGATGGTTGAGGGATGGAAGCGAGCGCAAGGAGTATAGAACAGCAAGATGTGAATGTTAAAGAGATTAAGAGCAGGCCGCTCATTGCTTCTATTATTTTAGTAGCAGGTACAATTTTGTTAGCTTTAAGCATGGCATTGTCTATTTCGTTTGGTGCTGCAGATATTAGTTTAAAGACTGTATGGCAAGCTGTATTTCAGTTTGACGGTTCTATTACGCATCATAACGTAATTCAAGAACTTCGCATGCCTAGAGCAATAGGGGGCGTAGTTGCAGGTGCCTTTTTAGCGGTATCAGGAGCAATTATGCAAGGTATGACGCGAAATCCACTTGCATCACCATCGTTAATGGGGATTACAGATGGAGCTGTATTTGGAATTGCAATTATGTATGCATTCTTCCCTAATTCACCTTATTTAATGTTCGTTATCGCATCTTTTATTGGTGCTGCGTTTGGAGCGAGCATTGTATATGGAATTGGATCTTCTTCGCCAGGTGGATTAACGCCTGTGAAATTAGCTTTAGCGGGTGCCGCAATTAGTGCTTTATTAGGGGCCATTTCATCTGGAATTGCGCTATATTTCAATCTTGCCCAAGAGGTGAGTATGTGGAATGCGGGCGGAGTTGCTGGAGTGAAATGGGAAAGTATTAATATGTTAGTACCGATTGGCCTAGTTTGTCTTTTCATTGCAATTATGATGTCGAGGTATATTACAATTTTAAGCTTCGGTGAAGAAATTGCGATTGGACTTGGTCAAAATACGACATTAATTAAATTTATCGGGACAGTACTTGTTCTTGTGTTAACAGGTTCGGCAGTTTCTATGGCAGGATCGGTTGGATTTGTTGGTCTTGTCATTCCACATATGACTCGTTTCCTTGTAGGCTCAGACTATAGATGGGTTATTCCATGTTCTGCGGTCTTAGGCGGGCTTTTAATTGAATGTGCAGATATGTTATCTCGCGTTATTAATCCGCCGTTTGAAACGCCAATTGGAGCAATTACAGCACTAATTGGGGTTCCATTCTTCCTCTACTTAGCACGTAACGAAGGGAGAGGAAAAATGTGAGGACAAGTGTCTTAACAAAAAAGAACGTTTCGGTTTTAACAATTTTAGTAGGATTAATCGTTACTGTATTTTTAGTGAGTTTAAATACAGGGACATTTAAAATACCCCCAATGGACGTATTAAAGTCATTGGTTGGACTGGGGGCTGAAGATCAGTCTGTTATTTTATTTGAATTCCGTATGCCACGTATGGTCATTGCTATACTAGTTGGATCTGCTTTAGCGATGTCAGGTGCGATTTTGCAAGGGTTATCACGAAATCCACTTGCTGATCCAGGTATTATCGGTATTAACGCTGGAGCGGGATTAACAGTTGTTATCTTTGTCTACTTTTTCTTCGGGAAAGTAGGAACTGGTACATTTTTATCTGTATTCATTCTTCCGTTCTTCGCACTAGTTGGAGCAATATTAGCAGCTGTTATTATTTATTTACTAGCATGGAAAGATGGTGTTTCATCGACTCGATTGATACTGGTTGGTATCGCTGTTGCAGCCGGGTTTGGTGCTGTTAGTTTAATTTTTTCTATGAAGATGACATCTAACGATTTCCGTTTTGCTACGATTTGGTTAGCAGGAAGTCTATGGGGCACAGATTGGAAGTTTGTACTAAGTGTACTTCCATGGATGGTTATTTTCATGCCACTTGCTATTAGTAAAGCTCACATATTAAACGTAATGAACCTAGGCGATTCCACAGCAGTTGGCCTTGGTGTAAATGTAGAAAAAGAAAGACGTAAATTATTATTTATTGCAGTTTGTTTAGCTGGTGCATCTGTCGCTGTTGCCGGAGGAATTGGTTTTATCGGTTTAATGGCTCCGCATTTAGCGAGGCGCCTTGTTGGTGGTAAACATCAAATTATGCTGCCTACGGCTGCACTAATAGGGACGTTTTTACTTTTATTCGCAGACGTAATTTCAAGAAGTGTGTTAACAACTTCAGAAATACCGGTCGGTCTTGTTATTTCTGTAATTGGTGCACCGTATTTTATATACTTACTTATGAGGACAAAATAAAGGGAGGCTTTTTGTATGGCAACTTTAGCAGTTGATGCGGTATCTGTTGGCTATAATGAAGGGTTAATTATTGATGGATTAACAGTTGAAATTCCGGAAGGGAAAATTACAACAATTATTGGACCAAATGGTTGTGGGAAGTCCACATTATTAAAAACGGCTTCTCGTATTTTGAAGGCGAAAAAAGGTACTGTTTATCTTGACGGAAAAGCAATCGAGAAACAACCAACGAAAGAAATCGCAAAGAAAATGGCAATTTTACCACAGACTGCAGAAGTGCCAACTGGCCTTACTGTATTTGAACTCGTTTCATATGGGCGCTTTCCTCATCAAAAAGGATTTGGAACGTTGAAAGAAGAGGATTATCGCTACATTCATTGGGCACTTGAAGTGACGGGAATGACAGAATTCGCAAATCGTCCAGCAGAGGCGTTATCAGGTGGGCAACGCCAACGCGTATGGATTGCGATGGCTCTTGCACAAGGGACAGAATTACTTGTATTAGATGAACCGACAACGTACTTAGATATGGCTCATCAATTAGAAGTATTAAACTTATTGAAAAAGTTAAACGAAGAAGAAGGTAGAACGATTGTTATGGTTATCCATGACTTAAACCATGCTTCTCGTTTCTCAGATCATATGATTGCATTAAAAGCTGGTAAGTTAATGAAACAAGGAACGCCAGATGAAGTGATGACGAGTGAAACACTTCGCAGTGTATTTGAGATTGAAGCTCAAATCGTTCCATGTCCAGTAAACTGTAAACCAATTTGTTTAACATATGATTTAGCGATGATTAGCAATCAATTGCGTAAAAAAGCATAAATAGAATCCCCCTCGTAAAGAGGGGGGCTTCTAATGGATGTTGAGCTTCTTATTAGTAAATAGGAAGTTGAACACCCGTTAGAACGGGGCATAAACAACAATTAATAAATATATATTGATTAATTGTTAACTTTGTTTCTTATAGTTCACTGTAACTTATAAGAGAAATACAGCTAGAAGGAGTGGAAACATGAAGAATTTTAAAATGGCGTTATTAGCAATGGTACTAGTCGTTACTTCTGTACTATTTGCAGCTTGTTCTAACAAAGAAGAGAAAAAAGCAGATGCGAAAGATGCGAAGACTGAAGAGCGCACTGTACAACATGCAAAAGGGGAAATTAAAATTCCTGCAAATCCAAAGAAAATTGCTGACCTTAGTGGTTCAACAGAAGAATTGTTAATCTTTGGTATGAAACCAATTATTACTGCTAATACATCTCAAGAAAAAATTGATGCACATATTGCAAATAAATTAAAAGACGTTAAACCGGTTGGCTCTGCTTGGGGCGATAAAATTAATATCGAAGCAGTAGCTGCTGCAAAACCAGACTTAATTCTTGTAAACGATCGTCAAGAAAAGATTTATGATCAATTATCTAAAATTGCACCAACAGTTATGTTAAAAACTCCATTAGACCAATGGCGTCCAAAATTCGAAGAAGTAGGCCAAATCTTCGGTAAAGAGAAAGAAACAAAAGAATGGTTCAAACAGTATGATGAAAAAGCAAGCAAATTACATGATAAAATCGTTGCGAAAACTGGCGATGCTAAATTCATGAAAATGGCTGCATATCCAAACGCTTTCCGCGTATACGGTGACTACGGTTACGGTAGCGTAATCTTTAAAGATTTAAAATTACCAGCGGTTGAAGGTACACCGACTGATAAACCATTAGTTCCATTACAAAAAGAAGGACTAATCAATTACAACCCAGATTACTTATTCGTATTTACGACTGGTGACGGTTCTCAGCGTCTAAAAGAATTCCAAGAAGAATCAATTTGGAAAAATATGAACGCTGTTAAAAATAACCACGTATTTACAATTAAAAACGAAGACTTAAACAAAGGTTACTTCCCGCTAGGTAAAGAAATGATTTTAGATGAAGTTGCTGAGTTCGTTTTAGGGAAATAATGTGTAAAAAAAACCACTTTTACTCCGGTAAAAGTGGTTTTTTTCTTTATATAAGGGCAATTAATATAGTCTTTCATTTCTTTCTGTTTCCTATTTCGTTTATAATATATAGTAAGAATGCAGTAAAGAAAGGGGGATGTCGGAAAGTGGTATATTTAAACGACAAACTCAGCGAAACAAAAGTGTTTAAAGACCCGGTACATAAATATGTGCACGTGCGCGATCGTGTTATTTGGGATTTAATCGGAACGAAAGAATTTCAACGCTTGCGCCGTATTAAGCAGCTTGGAACGACATTTTTTACATTTCACGGTGCAGAGCATAGTCGCTTTACTCATTCGTTAGGTGTATATGAAATTATTCGTCGTATGATTGATGATGTGTTTGATGGCAGACCGAATTGGAATGCTGAAGATAGATTGTTATGTTTATGTGCGGCATTGCTTCATGATGTCGGTCACGGTCCATTTTCTCATTCGTTTGAAAAAGTATTTTCATTAGACCATGAGAAATTTACGCAAAAGATTATCGTTGGAGATACGGAAATTAATCGTGTATTAAGTCGTGTGGATAAAGATTTCCCACAAAAGGTAGCCGATGTAATTGCGAAAACATCTACTAATAAATTAGCGATTAGCATGATTTCTAGTCAAATTGATGCAGATCGCATGGACTATTTATTAAGGGATGCGTACTTTACTGGCGTAAAATATGGAAACTTTGATATGGAACGTATACTGCGTGTTATGCGTCCGTACGGGAATCAAGTAGTTATTAAAAATAGTGGTATGCATGCTGTTGAGCATTATATTATGAGTCGTTATCAAATGTATTGGCAAGTATATTTCCATCCGGTAACGCGCAGTGCTGAAGTTATTTTAACGAAGATTTTACACCGTGCAAAATCATTGCATGAGAAGTATTATACATTTAAAAATCACCCTGTTCATTTCTATTCTTTATTTGAAGAAGAAGTGACAGTAGAGGATTATTTAAAGTTAGACGAGAACGTTATGTATTATTACTTCCAAGTATGGCAGGACGAAGAAGATCCAATTTTAAGCGATCTATGCCGTCGTTTTATGAATCGAAATCTATTTAAATATGTAGAGTTTACAGATAAGCACGGTTTAGATAATTGGATGGAATTAAGTAGCTTATTTAAAAAGATTGGACTCGATCCAGAATACTATTTAGTAGTTGATTCAACATCAGACTTACCGTACGACTTTTACCGTGCTGGTGAAGAAGAAGAACGCCTGCCAATCTTACTTCTTATGCCAAATGGAGAGCTTAGAGAGCTTTCACGTGAATCGGATATTGTTGAGGCGATTACTGGTAAGAAGAGAAGGGATCAAAAGCTATTCTACCCGCATGATTTAATCTATGAAGATGGAAGAAAAGGAAAATATAAAGAGAGAATCATCGAGTTACTAGAAGGAAGAAAATAAGAAGCAGCTAATGGCTGCTTCTTATGAAAAAACTTGAAATTATTTGTCGCTTAAGCGTTTTCCGCCAACTGCATAATGGTTTTTAGACATTTCTTCGATGAAAACAACGATGTTTTCTTCAGGAGCACCAGTTGTTTCGCTTACTGCTGCTGTTACTTTCTCAGCAAGAGCTTTCTTTTGTTCCTCTGTGCGTCCTTCTAACATTTTCACTGTTACGTATGGCATATATAATCGCTCCTTTTATGTAAGTTACAATCTTATTATAGCGGATTATGGGGAAGAACAATCGAAAAAACAAATAATTTCTTTTTTTGACATATGGAAGAGGAGATGAAGCATGGATCAGTTATTTAGATACCCGTTGCACCAAATTCCTTTGGTAGCAATGGCCATTATTATCGCATTATCAGTGCATGAATTTGCGCATGCATATGTAGCATATAAATTTGGAGACGATACAGCAAAGAGACAAGGGCGTTTAACGTTATCACCGATGGCTCATTTAGACCCTATAGGTTTAATTGCAGTATTAATTCTTGGATTTGGTTGGGCAAGACCGGTTCCTGTTAACCCATATAACTTTAAAAGACCACGTCTTGCAGGTATATTAGTTTCAATTGCAGGGCCGATTAGTAACTTAATTTTAAGCGCAATCGGTTTAATTATTTGGTATAGCTTATTAAAATTTGGTGTATTATACTCAATTCCATCTGCAGTAGCAGATACGTTAGCTCAATTTTTCCAGATTTTTATTATGCTGAATATCGTTTTACTTGTATTTAACTTATTACCGATCCCCCCACTTGATGGGTATCGCGTAGTGGAAGATTTAGCACCAGCAAATATTCGCGCGAAAATGACACAGTATGAAAAATACGGGGCAATTGCGTTATTAATTCTCGTTATTACACCTCTTAGTAATTACACAATCCAACCTATTTTTAGTGTTGTCATTCCATATGTATTTGCATTTTTAAACAGTATTATTGCGCCTATCTTTGGCCTTTTATAATCATTAAGTGAGGAGGACTTTACATATGACAGAGAAAAAGAAAAAAATCGGTTTTAATATCGTGAAAAATGATTCAACGGATGGACATGGTGGTTTTGGCGTTGGGGCATTAAGCCTAGAAAACATTTCACCCGTATTTGTCGATGTACTAGAGAAAACAGCATTTGTTGATATTGGTGCGATGCATGCACGTAGTACAGTAGAAAAAGGTATTAAGTTTTTAACAAATAAAGATGAAGTTCCAAACGGAAAACCATACTGGCTTGTGTGGGTAACGATTGAAAGAACAGCAACAGGTGCGTATTATGCAGGTGTAACAGCTTGTGAAATGACAGTTGACCGTGAAATTCGCCGCGGATATAAGTCACTTCCAGAGCACGTAAACAAAATGGATAAATCATTGAAGCGTCACATTATGGTTGACCATATGGACGAATCATCTAAAAAAGTACTTGGTACATTCTTAAAAGAACATAATGAAGCGATTTGGAACGAATCTAGCGAAGAATTGCGCCGTGCTTTATTAAGTGAATAAAAGAAAAGGATGTCTCACTAGTCAACAATCGACTAGTGAGACATCCTTTTTATTTTGGCTTGTTGTATGAAAGTATATCAACGATTCGACTAGGAGGCTATTCCACGTTCAGTGAAATAGCCGGATATTCTACCAAGGAAGGTATTTTTTCCACCAACTTGTTTTTTTCTTTTCTTCAGTTGTCTTTTCAAATTCCTCTTTATCATCAACGTGATCCATACAATATTCAGTTGGTTCTGTACCTTTTGCAAAATACATCTTCACTGAAATTGGGCAATTTTTTGTAGCAATTTTCCCGTTTTCAGGGTTAATATCGACTGCAACGACGTCACTTGGTTGTTTAAACTCTTTTTTAGGTTGTCCATCTAAGCCTTTCTCCATCGTATCGGTCCATATTCTTTTCGCATAGCCTTGTTCTGCTACGTTTGAAATTGATTTAGGTTGATCATATCCAACCCATACGCCAGTTACGAGTTGCGGGGTAAACCCAATCATCCAACTATCTGTTTCAGTAGAGCCAGATTTTCCAGCATATGTTCTTGATAGTTTAGATAACATTGATTGACCAGTTACAGCAGCATAACTGCTTAGTTTTTTATTAAACATGCCTGTCATCATTTCTTCCATCACAAATGCTTTGCTCTTATCAAGAACTTGTTTACTCTCCAAATGAGCATCGTATAAAATATTTCCTTCATGATCCATAATGCGGCGAATGAAAATAGGTTTTACTTCTTTTCCCCCGTTTGCGAACATGCTATAAGCGTTAACCATTTCAATTGGTTTTACAGGAGATGTACCGAGCGCGAGGGAAGGGACGTCTTTTAATGCACTCTTAATGCCGAATTGCTTCGCCGTTTTTGTAAGAATGTCTTCGCCTAAAAATAAATTGGTCTTCACGGCATAGACGTTATCAGAGACCGCAAGAGCTTGCGCCATTGTTACAAAATCGTCTGCATAATAGTCTTTATAGTTTTTCGGTTTATACTTTGAAACACCGTCACCTAAAGTGAACACAGTGTATTCACTTTTTAAGCGCGTAGCAGGGGTGAATCCTCGTTCTAATGCCGCATAATATAGAAATGGCTTAAATGTAGATCCAGGCTGGCGAGCGGCCTGTGTAGCCCTGTTAAATTGACTTGTATTATAATCAGTTCCACCAACAAGGGCAGCTACTTCCCCTGTTTTTGGATTCATAGAGACGAGCGCAGTTTGTATGTTTGTCGTGTCAGGTATGTGGTCTTTTACAGCTTGCTCTGCAACCGATTGTAATTTCGGGTCTAGCGTTGTATAAATACGCAAGCCGCCTTTTTGTAAGGCTTGCTCATCTAATCCGATATCACGAAGAAGAGAAGCTTGTACAGCATCTTGGAAATAAGGCGCGACCTCTGCGACTTTTTTCGTATCTAATGAAGCGAAAGTTAGTGATTCTTTCTTTGCTGAAGCTGCTTGTTTCTTCGTAATATAACCTTGTTCTACCATTTCATCTAATATAAGAGATTGTCGTTCTTTCGCGCGATCTTCTTTTAAAAAGGGAGAGTAGACACTAGGTCCTTTTGGTATACCTGCAAGCATACTAGCTTCCGCTAATGTTAATTCTTTTGCTGTTTTATCGAAATATAGACGGGACGCAGCTTCGATTCCATAAGCACCATGCCCGTAATAAATTGTATTTAAATATCCTTCTAAAATATGATTTTTATTATAATTCACTTCAAGACGGATTGTGTACATTGCTTCTAATAGTTTACGTTTCCACGTTTTATCATGATCTAAGTATAGGTTACGGGCATACTGTTGTGTAATCGTACTAGCGCCTTGGACTTTTGCCATCGCTTTTAAATCAGCCACAATGGCACCAGCGATACGCTTCATATCAAAGCCATGATGTTTGTAGAATCTTTGATCTTCGATAGAAAGTGTTGCCTCTTTTACATAAGGAGAAATTTCATTGAGAGATACATTGTATCGTTTTTGCATCTCATTACTTTGTCCTATAACAGTGTCATCATTAGCATAAAATACACTTGTTTGCGGGACAGCGACAGGAGGAGGTCCCATAATTTTTGCAACTATAATAATAACAAAAAAGGAAAAAACGAAAAAAAGAACAGAAGAAAACATTACGGTGAAGAAAAGACGTTTATATTTTTTAAGTTTCGGATTCATAGTTTGATTCATCTTTTTCAGCCCCTCATTCATACAAACATTATTGTATTAGTATTGAGGGTTTTCGATTATTTTAAACAATGAAATTTCGAAAATAAAGAGCTCCTTCAATTAAGAAAGGAGCTCAAATGCACGTGCTGGCCAATCGGTAATAATGACATCCACGCCATAATCAATCATAGTTTGTAAATCTTTGTATTCGTTAATTGTATAAGGGCGGAAAACATACCCTTGTTTTTGCGCGAGTTGAACAAATTCCTTTGTTAGTAGCTCAAAGTTTGGATGTAAACCAGTTGCTTCTCTAGTTCGTGCTTCAGCGATAGGATCAGCAAGTGGTGTGTCATATAAAATTGCTCTTGGGATTTCAGGAGCTATTTCTGCTAATAATGAAACAGAGTCGTGATTAAATGAAGAGAATACAATTTGATTAGAAAGATGATATTCTCGAACGAGAGCAACAACTTTTTCTTCAATGTTTGGATAGTGAATGACGTCTGTTTTTAATTCAATATTGAGTTGTAAGCTTGTTGTAGATAACCAAATAAATACTTCTCGTAACGTCGGAACTTTTGCTTCATGGAAAGAAGGATCTTTATAGCTGCCGGCATCTAAAGCTTGTAACTCTTCTACCGTTTTTTCAGAAACAAGACCTACATCATTCGTTGTACGATCGACTGTTTCATCGTGAATCACGACAAGTTCACCATCTTTTGATAGGTGGACATCAAGTTCAATCCCGTGGGCTCCAATGCGTTCAGCTTCTTGGAAGGCAATCATCGTATTTTCTGGATGTGTTCCTTTTACGCCGCGATGAGCGAAAATAAGTGGTTTACTCATGTGAAATTCTCCTTATCATGTCTTTTCTTTCATTATGAAACTGCTTTTGAAAAAATACAATTTAATATGACAAACATTTACAAAAGTCTAACAGTTGCACAAAAGTTAACGTTAACGTAAAATGTAATAATCGAGTGAAGGGAGGAATAAACATGTATAAGATTGATGAAGTTACAAAGCAAGTTGGTTTAACAAAACGTACACTTCGTTATTATGAGGAAATTGGTTTAATTCATCCCCCAGAACGTAGTGAGGGGAACATTCGCCTGTATACAGACGAAGATATCGCTAGAATTAAAAGAATTGTGGAAGCGAAAGAAGTGTTAGGGATTACGCTTCAAGAAATGCAGCATTTCTTATCGTTAAAAGAAAGAATGGAGCAAAGAAGAAATAGTGAGAATCCCCGTGATCGTGAAGTGATTCAAGAAATTAAAGAGATGCTTGAAAAACAAGTGCAAACGCTAGACGAGAAGATGGAGCAAATGCAGCGTGTAAAGGGAGAACTTGAAGACAGCTTACATCGTGCAGTGACATTTTTAGAGAATACAAAAGGAGAGTAATCAAAATGGAGAGCAAACAAAAACTAGGGAGATTGATTACAGTGTTGGCTACTTTCCTTGCCTTTTCAGGTATAGGGGTAGTCGACCCAATTTTGCCGATTATTGCTGAAAAGATTGGTGCATCGCATTGGCAAGTAGAGATGTTATTTACAGCATATATTTTGACGATGGCAATTATGATGTTACCAGCTGGAATATTTGCATCGAGATTTGGTGATAAACGAATGATGACAATCGGTCTTGCGATCGTGACTGTATTTGCGTTTATATGCGGTATATCGCAAACGATTGCTCAGTTATCTCTTTTCCGCGCTGGATGGGGATTAGGGAATGCGATGTTCTTCGCAACGGCGATGACTTTATTGATTGCATTAAGTAAAGAAGTTCATGAAGCAGTAGGATTATATGAAGCAGCTATCGGTTTAGGAATGGCAGGTGGACCATTATTAGGCGGGATATTAGGTGGACATTCTTGGCGTTACCCATTTTTTGCGACGAGTATTTTAATTTTCTTAGCATTTATTTTAGTTTTCTTCTTTGTGAAAGAACCAGAGCGAAAAGTGAAGCGTAAAGCGGCAGGCGTAGGGGAATTACTTAACCTGGTGAAGTATAAACCGTTTATGCAAGGCGCCATTTCAGGAATGTTATACTACTACGGATTTTTCGTTGTGTTAGCATATTCACCACTTATTATGCATTTATCTGCTATTCAATTAGGATTTGTATTTTGTGGATGGGGACTCGCGTTAGCTTACGGTTCTGCAATTTTAGCACATAAGCTAGAAGGGAAATATGAGCCGAAAACATTGTTGAAAGGCAGTTTACTCGTATTTGCGCTGTTCTTAATTGCACTATTCTTCGTGAAAATTATGTGGTTACAAATTGTATTAATTGTTCTATCAGGATTAGCATCAGGATTAAATAATGCATTATTTACAAGTTATGTAATGGATATTTCACCTTATGAAAGATCTGTTACATCTGGTGTTTATAACTTCGTTCGTTGGTTAGGTGGCGCAATTGCCCCCATTTTATCAGGGATTATCGGCCACACTGTTTCACCGCAAAGTCCATTTTTAGTAGGTGGGATTGTTGTATTAGTTGGTTGTGTAATGATTTTAATTCCGATTCGAAAACCGGTAGAAGTAGAGAGAAAAGCCCTTTCTTAAGAAAGGGTTTTCTTTATATGTATATGTTAGAACCCTCTGACTAAAATATATTTTCGGTATTTTTGTACTTTTAACTATACTTTTTGGATGTTTTGTTTTATTTTTGTTAGGGGACATTAATGATGTCCCTATTATAAATTTGCATTGAAAGGCGTGATTGTACGATGGAACTATGGTTCACTGAAAAACAAACAAAACATTTTGGGATTACGGCGCGTATTAACCGCACATTACATACGGAGCAAACAGAATTCCAAAAACTTGATATGGTTGAAACGGAAGAGTTCGGAAACATGCTTATTTTAGATGGCATGGTTATGACAACAGAAAAAGATGAGTTCGTTTATCATGAAATGGTAGCGCACGTACCTTTATTTACACATCCAAACCCTGAAAACGTATTAGTTGTAGGTGGCGGCGATGGCGGTGTTATTCGTGAAGTGTTAAAACACCCAAGCGTAAAGAAAGCAACTCTTGTTGAAATCGATGGAAAAGTAATTGAGTACTCTAAACAGTACTTACCATCAATTGCAGGCGCGTTAGATAATGAGCGTGTAGAAGTAAAAGTAGGAGACGGTTTCCTACATATCGCAGAAAGCGAAAATGAATATGACGTAATTATGGTAGATTCTACTGAGCCAGTAGGACCAGCAGTAAACTTATTTACAAAAGGCTTCTACGCTGGAATTTCAAAAGCGTTAAAAGAAGATGGTATTTTCGTTGCACAAACGGACAACCCTTGGTTCACACCAGAACTAATTACAACTGTGTTTAAAGACGTAAAAGAGATTTTCCCAATTACTCGTTTATACACAGCGAACATTCCAACTTACCCAAGTGGTCTTTGGACGTTCACAATCGGATCTAAAAAACATGATCCATTAGAAGTAAGTGAAGAGCGTTTCCACGAAATCGAAACGAAATACTACACAAAAGAATTACACAATGCAGCATTCGCATTACCGAAATTTGTTGGCGATTTAATTAAGTAAGAGAATCGCACGGAACAAATAAAGTGTAAGTAGCTCATTTAAGGTGTTTGTCCAGAAGACTTGAACATGCTAGCTATTTACACTTCTGTAAAGAAAATTGTCTTCTTTTTATGAAACAGAAGACCCGGTAAATCGAGAAAGAGGAGCAACTCGCTCCAAATTTGAGAAATAATGAAAGGTTGGGATACCTTAAGTTCCACATAAGGAGGAAAAGAATATGCGTTTTGATGAAGCTTATTCAGGTAAAGTATTTATTAAAAGTCATCCAAGTTTTGAAGAGTCGAAGGTAGTTATTTATGGGATGCCTATGGATTGGACAGTAAGTTACCGTCCGGGATCTCGTTTTGGCCCTGCACGTATTCGTGAAGTATCAATCGGTCTTGAAGAATATAGTCCGTATTTAGATCGTGAACTAGAAGAGGTAAAATATTTTGATGCGGGTGATATCCCATTACCATTCGGAAATGCACAACGCAGCTTAGACATGATTGAAGAATATGTATCAAAACTTTTAGATGCCGATAAGTTTCCACTAGGTCTCGGCGGTGAGCACTTAGTGTCTTGGCCAATTTTTAAGGCAATGGCAAAAAAATATCCGGATTTAGCAATCATCCATATGGATGCTCATACTGATTTACGTGAATCGTATGAAGGGGAGCCTTTATCCCACTCTACACCAATTCGTAAAGTGTGTGATTTAATTGGTCCGGAAAACGTATATTCTTTCGGAATTCGTTCTGGAATGAAGGAAGAATTTGAATGGGCAAAAGAAGTAGGTATGAACTTATATAAATTTGACGTATTAGAACCGTTAAAAGAAGTATTACCGAAACTTGCAGGACGCCCAGTCTATGTCACAATCGACATTGATGTATTAGACCCAGCTCACGCTCCAGGAACAGGAACGTTAGAAGCTGGTGGTATCACATCTAAAGAATTATTAGATTCCATCGTAGCAATTGCAAATTCAAATATAAATGTAGTTGGAGCAGACTTAGTAGAAGTAGCTCCTGTCTACGACCATAGTGATCAAACACCAGTCGCAGCAAGCAAATTCGTGCGGGAAATGCTGCTCGGTTGGGTGAAATAAAAGCGGAATCCGCTGTAGCTGGATAAAATAAGAGCCCTCTATATGATTAGGGGCTCTTATTTTGTCGTTATGTGTCGGTAAGTCGATATGTCTTGTCGAATCGTCGATATAATTTCATTTACCATTACGTAACATGAAAAAGAGCTATTCCCAAACAACGGGAATAGCTCTTTTTCTTATGCAACCTTCTCTTCCGAAGTAATGCCGCGAATGTCATCAGCAGAGCGAATTGGATATTTACGGAACACGATTGATCCGATGTATCCAACAATCGTGGTAACGATTCCACATAATATAGCAGCAATTGTTACTTTTACAACGTCATTAAATCCGAATAAAACAAGAAGTCCTGGGATTGGTGATGCTGTTCCTGGTGCATTATTAACGAGCTGGAACAGAGATGTAATAATACCAGCAAGTGCACCGCCAACGAAGTTTGTCGCATAAATTGGAATCGGATTTGCTGAAACAACATCGGCTTGTGTTAAAGGTTCGATTGCTACAGCAATTGTATCTTTCTTTGAACAAATCTTTAGTCGTTTAAAGAAAATAAAGTTCATTGGGGCTGAGGCTGCTACGGCAAGACTACCAATTGCCATTGGTAAACCTGTTAATACAAGCATTGCAGTGAGTGCCATAGAACTCAGTGGAGAGGTAGAAATAACTGTTATTAATCCACCAAGCATAATACCCATGATAATAGGGTTTTCTGTAGTTGCAACTGAAATCATAGAACCGATTTTACCAAGTGTTGCGTTAACGAGCGGATCCATAAGCATTGCCATTCCGCGTGAGATTGGTGCAGCGATAAATAAAATTGCTAAAAACTCTACACCAGCCGGTAATTTCTTTTCGAGAAATTTCACGACAAAAGCACAAACGTATCCAGCGAAAAATCCTGGTAAAATACCAAATCCACTAGTAGCGATACCGATTAAAACAGCATATACGGGGGAAACACCGATTGCTAATGCGACTAAAATCGCTGCTGCGACACCGCTCATACTACCGGAAGCTTCTCCTACTGATTGTAAAAAGTCATTATGAAACATTTCTCCACCTATATAACGATGAAATGCTTCAATAAGAAAACTTGCGATTGCTGCATTAGCTAAAGCACCCATCGCCTTCATTCCGTAAGGCGCCCGGTAACTGAAAAGTGTAAATAGACAAAGTACAACAAGTAATAGTGCTAAACCTTGCAAGATAGCCATTTGAAAACTGTCTCCTTTGATTTTTGTAATAAAAATTCGTATCATTCAATAATAATATAAAAGTTCATGAAACGGAAAAATTTTTTATTGGGAAATGGCTATAAGGTGAAAATGCCTTACAATAATGTAAGGAAAGTGTAAGACTTTTAGATAGAGTATAGTATGCCATTTTTCGTATAATAAAAGTATAGATATATGACTAGGGAAAAAGAAGTGCAAACAGGAGGTTCATGTATGAAATTGGTAATTAAAGTTTTAGCTGTATTCGCCATTATTCTAGGTGGAACAGCGTATTATTTGAACACAAAAACAGAAGGTGTACATGCTTTTGTAGACAACTTCTTTTCAAATAAAGAAATACAAGATTATTATGCGGTTATAGATAAAGGTGAGAAAAAAGACGGAGAATACTTGTATACTTTTAAAGGGTATACAGAAGACGGAAAGTTACAGGTTATTAAAAGAATGATGAACCGTGAATTGCATACGGGTGCTTTTATAAAAATTTATGCAAAAGGTATGCAAGGAAAAGGATGGGCTGAAATCCCGAAAGAATCAATTCCGCAAAAAGCGTTGGAAAAAATAGAAAAACGATAAAAGGAGCGACTCATTCGCTCCTTTTTTAGTGCGTTAAAATAGTAATAGATGTTTTTTCTTTGTTAGAAATGATTTTTACACGTCCGCCAATTGGGAAAGTGAAAATTGGGGTTGTATGACCGAAACTTGCGTTTGCAATGATAGGGATATGTGCAAGCTCAGGCTTTGAAGCAATCATTTCTTGCATGTCTTCTATCGTACATTCTGCACCTTTTTGCATCTTTCCTATAACGATGCCTTTTACATGTTCAAAATCTTGCTGCTGCATAAGAGAATGTAAATATCGATCAAAAGTTTTAAGAGTAGCTCTTCCAGTTAAACTATCCTCTTCAAGAAATAAAATTTTATCCTTTAAGTTTGGCATATATGGTGTACCTTGCAGTAAGTTCAAGGTGCTCATATTACCACCAATAATCTCTCCAGTTGCTTCGCCCTCGTGAATTGAAACATATCCTTCATTCTTAATAAACTCTCGATTTTCCTGATTAATGTACCAAGAATCATCACTCCATGTTTCAGATGGTAGGACTTCAATAGGTTCAGTAGAAGTTAAGCATTGTAAAAAGTAATCGTTCGTATACTCGAGACCTTTCTCCATTCCAAATGAAGAGAAATGGGGTCCTGAATATGTAACGAGTCCTGTTTTAGTGTAAATTGCATTATTTAAAGCAGTAATATCTGAATAGCCACAGAAAAATTTCGGATTTTCTCGAATTAAATTATAATCGAGGTGTTTCAATAAACCGTTAGAGTTGTATCCGCCAAGTGTCGTCAAAATGGCTTTTACATTCGGGTCTCTAAATGCTTCGTGAAGGTCTTGAACGCGTGAAGAAATAGAAGAGGAAGCAAATCTGTCTATCTCATCAGCATATGTTGAAAATGTAACGTGAAAGCCCATGTCGGTTAACCTTTTTACAGCAAGCTTTCTGTTTTCAGTTGAGACAATACTTAAACTACAAGATGGTGAAATAACTCTAATTTCATCACCTTTTTTCAATTTTGTTGGTAGCACTTCATTCACCTCTTTAAATGAAAGAATATTTAGATTTAAAAAATATTTTATCATATGAAATAAAGTGAAAGTGAATTATTTTTTGAAATGGAGTTTTCCTGATTTTTCAGCAGACAGACAGAGGTTTTTTTTGATATGATAGGAAAAGTGATTTATTATAAGTAGTATTTAATATCTATAACAGTTGAAAGGTGTGCAAGACGTGGAGAAACAACTTGCAGGCTTGCCGGTACACGTTCATTTCGTAACAGAAATCCGTGAAGGGGCGAGGAAGGAAACCGTTGCTTTTGAAGCAAATGGTCAATACTATGTAAAAGGTCAAGGTACATACGTAACATTCCAAGAGCCGAACGAACAAGGCGAAGTGAAAACAATTATTAAAATTCAAGATGAACAAGTTCTCATTATGCGTTCAGGTGCTGTTTCTATGCGTCAAACGCATGTGAAAGGTGAATGGACAACTGGTACGTACACGAGTGAACTTGGTACGTTTGCATTGCAAACAAAGACTGATAACGTTCTTTTTAAATGGTCGGATGAAAAGAAAAAAGGACAACTCTTCTTAACGTACGCATTGCTTCTAAGTGAACAAGAAGCTGGCAGATATACAATTACGATTAATTTGAAGGAGGCAAAATAATGAATTCTTTAGAACAAGTAAAAGGATTAATTAAAGAAGAAATTCAAGCTGCTGTATTAAAGGCAGAATTAGCGACAGAAGAACAGATTCCAAATGTGGTATTAGAATCTCCAAAAGATAAGACAAATGGTGACTTCTCTACAAATATGGCAATGCAACTTGCACGTGTTGCGAAAAAAGCACCTCGTATGATCGCAGAAGAATTAGTTGCAAACTTCGATAAAGCAAAAGCTTCTATTGAAAAGATTGAAATCGCAGGTCCTGGTTTCATTAACTTCTACATGGATAATAGCTACTTAACAGACTTAATCCCAACGATCGTTAATGCTGGTGAAGCTTACGGTGAAACGAATACTGGTAAAGGTGAAAAAGTACAAGTTGAGTTCGTATCTGCGAATCCAACAGGTGACCTTCACTTAGGACATGCACGTGGTGCAGCAGTAGGTGACACGTTATGTAACTTATTAGCAAAAGCAGGATATGATGTATCTCGTGAGTACTACATTAATGATGCTGGTAACCAAATCCATAACTTAGCTCTTTCTGTTGAAGCTCGTTACATGCAAGCTTTAGGCTTAGAGAAAGAAATGCCAGAAGACGGATACCATGGTGCGGACATCATTGCAATTGGTAAGCGTTTAGCTGAAGAGTTTGGCGATCGTTATGCGAAAGCTGATGAAAAAGAAAGTTATGAATTCTACCGTGAGTACGGTTTAAAATATGAGTTAGCAAAACTTCAAAAAGACTTAGAAAGTTTCCGTGTTAAATTTGATGTATGGTTCTCAGAAACATCATTATATAAAAACGGAAAAATCGATCAAGCTCTTGCTGTATTAAAAGAGCGCGATGAGATTTTTGAAGAAGATGGTGCAACTTGGTTCCGCTCAATGACTTACGGTGATGATAAAAACCGTGTATTAATTAAAAATGACGGTTCTTACACGTACTTAACACCAGATATCGCGTATCACCGTGATAAATTAGAGCGTGGTTTCGATAAGTTAATCAACATTTGGGGTGCTGACCACCACGGTTACATTCCACGTATGAAAGCTGCTATTCAAGCGCTAGGTTACGATAAAGAAACACTAGAAGTAGAAATCATCCAAATGGTACAACTGTATCAAAATGGTGAGAAAATGAAGATGAGTAAACGTACAGGTAAAGCAGTTACACTTCGTGAGCTTATGGAAGAAGTAGGCGTGGACGCAATGCGTTACTTCTTCGCAATGCGTAGCGGTGATTCTCATTTAGACTTCGATATGGACTTAGCTGTATCAAAATCTAATGAAAACCCAGTATACTATGCACAATACGCTCACGCTCGCGTATGCAGTATCCTTCGCCAAGGTGAAGAATTAGGATTAGCTACAGGCGGAGACGTGAACTACAAACTTGTTACTTCTGAGAAAGAAGTAGAGTTACTGAAAAAACTTGGTGAATTCCCAGCAGTAGTTGCGGATGCAGCACAAAAACGTCTACCACACCGTATTACAAACTATGCATTTGAATTAGCAGCAGCATTACACAGCTTCTACAATGCAGAAAAAGTATTAAACCAAGATAACTTAGAATTAAGTAAAGCTCGCTACGAGTTAATGAAAGCTGTACGCACTACACTTCAAAACGCATTAGCAATCGTAGGAGTATCTGCACCGGAAAAAATGTAATGAAGAAAAGCGGAAGCGGCTCGTTCAGAATAGGAGGGGGATGGAGTTCCTGACAGAGAGGCGTACTTTGCCTCGGAAGAAGGCGCGAAGCCACCGAGTATTCTAGCCGCTGAAGCTGGACAATGAAGAAAAGCGGAGCCGACTGTTTAGTCCCGAAGGCTAAGGTTCTTTCCCACAGAAGATGCATTTTATCTTCTCGTGGGGAAGGTTCTTAGATGGAAGGGGCTAGGAGGCAGAGCTAGACATAGAGAAAAGCGGAGCCGATTTTTCGCTTTCAGTAAAAGGCAATCACACGATGTTGTGATTGCCTTTTTGTATGGAGATAATAAAAAAATAAAATTTTATCAAACAAAAGGAAAATTTGCGTCGTCTTATATAAATGACAGGAGGTTTATGATGGAAGAAAAGGTAGAAGAATTGATTGATATATATAAGCAGCAAATATATTCCTTATGCTATAAGTTAGCGAAGACGAAAGAAGACGCGGAAGATATTTTTCAAGAGACGTGGATAAAAGTTTTTTCATCGCGGCACCAACTTTCTTACGTGGAGAATCATAAAAAGTGGATTACTACAATTTGTGTTCGTACGTTTTATGATTTTTATCGTAAGAAAAAAAGATGGAAAGATCGAATGTTGGATTTGTTTCATAAAGAAGATGGTGGAGAAATAGACTTCTCGGATGAAGTGAATATATCAGAAGAATTTATTCAAAAAGTGGAAGCAGAAATGATACGGGAAGTTATACAGTTATTGAATGAAAAGTATAAAACTGTGCTCGTACTCTACTATTATGAACAATATTCTTATAAGGAAATGAGTGAAATATTAAATATACCGATTGGTACAGTGAAATACCGCCTTAATTATGCGAAAAAGCAAATGCGAGAACATTTGGAGGGGTTCGTTTATGAAGGAAGATAAGTTTAATCAAAAGATAAAAAGTAGTTTAGCGAGAGAGATGATTCCTAGCGAAGAGCTGATAAATCATACAAAACAGAGCGTGCGAAATGCTCGGAAATTAGAGAAGAGGTGGATGATTGGTATTCACGCCATTTGGATTGTTTTATTAACAGTTGTTATAGAACAATTTGTTACTCATTTAGATAACAAAATTCCAATTATTATAGCAGTTGTTATTATGATGCACGCATACATTCCAATATATGTTGTCATACAGTCATTTTTAAAGAAGGAGTATAAATTACATGAAAGAGTTCGCTAATCCGTTTGTAATATTTGAAGTAGCTGGAGTGACAATGCTTTTAGCTTTTATAGCACTTTTAATATGTGTTGCATCATGGGTATATACAGATGCGAAAGCACATCAAATGAGTAAAGGGTGGAGTGTTTTAGCAGTTATATTACCATTCTTTATTGGATTTTTATTATATATGGTGAGAAGAAGTAAAAAGAAAGTTGAAGGAGAATATAGGGTGAATTTTGTTAAAAAGCAGAAGGTAACATTAGTTGCGATATTGGCAAGTACAATGTTTGTATTACTTAGTGGCTTTACTTTTGCACAGACGTTAGATGATGCGTGGAGAGCAGGAGATATATATTTAGAAAATGAGAAGCAAGGAGAGACAAGTTACGAGGCAAAATTCTCATCATGGGATATTGCTGGGAAAGATATTGAACTTGAGTATGAAAAGGATACAGAAGTGACATTTTCTTATGAGACGGATGCAAAACGTGGGAATTTATGCTTTAGCTTGTATGAAAGGCAAGGAGAAGGTATAAGAGAGTTAAAAGAGATCTGTGAATCGAAAAAAGGTACTTTTACAGTTACGTTGAAAGCAAATGAAAAATATGTATTGAATATAAGTGGATTAAAAGTAAAAGATGGTTTTGTAAAAGTGAATTGGGAAACAAAATAAAGGGCCATGAGAAAGGCCCTTTATTTTATCGGATTGTATACGTAACCGAAAAGCTAACAGGACTATAGTAAACGTAAGGTGCATGAAATTGAACGTACATATTTCCATCTATTTTTGCAGTGAAAATTCGTCCGTATCCATCAGAATAACGTCCAATAAGATTATGATTTGAGTCGTAAACACTGTAACTAGGAGTTTTGCTGTTAGGTTGAATTGTTAGCTCTTGTCCCTTTTGAAGGAAAATAGGTTCTTGCTCAGAACTACCTCCAGTTTGCAAAGAATAAAATTTCGTAAAGCTCTGTTCTTGAGTTGCGGCAGCAACTTTCGTTTCACCAATAAACGCGGTAGCACCAGTAATTCCTGCTAAAGTTAACGCACCGGCTAAAATCATTTTTTTCATAGTAAAAAAGCCTCCTTATTAGTTGTAATCATTTTCGTTACAGTTAATATTGTATACGATAATGAGTAGGAGAAAATATGCTTTTATGCATATGTATTTTTTCTCAATAAAGACCACTGATAAAAATCAGTGGTCTTTTAAATGATTAAGCAGCTTTCTGTTCGGTTTGAGCAACAGGTTTTTGAAGAGTGTTATAAACACCAGTTCCGATAACTTCTAATGCCATTTTCATACGTTCAGGTGAAATATTCTCCAATACGTTATCTTGAGGTGTATGGTATACCTTCTCAATATGATAGATTAATGGATTCCAACTATCGACACCCATCCAGATGAATAGGGCGGCCGGAATCCCAACTTCAGCAAATGGCACGTGATCACTAGAGCCAAATTTCCCTTGAAGAACGAGGTCATTATTTAATTGTTTACCTGCTTGTAAGGCCGCGTCTGTTACAAGGTTTGGAGAACCGTTAGGCGTCATAGCATATAAATTCTTCGCCTTATCGTAATTTGTTGCAACCATGTCTGCGTTAAAGACACCTAAAATCCGGTCACGTTCTTTTTGGGATAGACTATTAACGTAATGATCAGAGCCAAGTAAGCCAGTCTCTTCAGAACCGAAAGCAATAAAACGAATTTCTTTATCAGTTTCTACATTTTGAAAAGCGCGTGCTAACTCTAATACTAACCCTGTACCAGAAGCATTGTCATTTGCTCCAGGTGCTCCAACGACACTATCATAGTGTGAACTTACAACGACAGCTTTTTCATTACCTGTACTATTTTTTGGTTTCTTTTTAGCAATGACGTTTAATGACGTTAAATTAGATTCATGTCTTGCTTTTAGGGAAAGAATTGTTGTCCCTTTTTTAGCGATTTCTTCTTTAAATGCATTTCCTTGTGCATAAGCAAGACCAAAGACAGGGATAGACTGTTTTTTCGTTAGGCGGGGATTGAAAGTTTGTCCGTAATTTCCACGTCCACCAATTAAGCTGTATAAAAGAACACCTTTTGCTCCTTTGCTAACAGCATTTTCAACTTGTTTATTATAGTCTGCAACTGTTGTTCCTCTTTCGAATAGAACGATTTTTCCGTTTACTTCATTTGGGATATCCTCTAATTTTGTCCCACCTTGAACAAAGATAAGAGGGGCTGTAACAGCCTCTGTAGAAATTAGTGCGTTAGGGGCAGCACCAGCTTGCCAATTACGTTTTGTGGATAATGGTGATTCAATAAATCCAACGTATTGATCCGGCACTTGGAATGGTTGATATTCTACTTCATAGCCCATTGATTTAAGCTGCATACCAACGTAGCGGGAAGCCCATTCCTCTGATTTTGTTCCACCGGGGCGAGGACCAATTGTTTCGGATAAGAAACGGATGTGTTCGATAGCACGGCTTGCATCAACTTGTTTTGTAATAGATGAAGTCTGTGTGATTTCTGACGTGGAATCAGCTTTGGCTTGTCCAATCGGGGCTAAGCTAACAGCGAGTGATACAGCAAGCAAAGAGCTTACTATTTTTTGTTTCAAAGATTTTTTCATTTCTTCCTCTCCTATTCTTCTATTCTCTCTGACTGACAAAAGAAGACGGATAACGACTTCATTTTACCTTTACCTTTATAGTTTTTCAATATTCTGACATTGAGAAATAAAAAAGTTATATGCATATTTACATATTTTTGACGGAGATATGTATGCTATCATTTTAAATGAAGGTTCGCTTTCTGCTTGGAAAGCTCCTACATTGCATGAATCTAGTGTACCCAAACTTTAGATTATGTAGAGAAAAGAATTCACTGTAGGGTTTCTTTTCTCGTGTTTGAATCATGTGATGATAAGTATGTTTCCGCATTTCATAATTATCATCAGTGATATATGTAAGGCATCCATATGAAAATACGAGGCTGTTCAAAGGTTTTCCGTACTTTTGGACAGCCTCACCCCGTTAAAAGGACGATACTCTATGTATCGTCCTTTTTTGTATAAAAAAACACCCCATCAAATATTCACTTGATGGGGTGTGAAAAACTATTAATAATATTTTTTTCGTTTTGTAGCTAAAATACTTAACAATCCAGCTAGTAGAAGTACGATACCTACTGTTTGAGTAGGATCTTTTTTGTGACCTGTATTTGGAAGTTCTTTACCCGTATTTCGGTCATCTTGCTGTTTGTTTATTTGTGTTTCAGGGTTACCTTTTTCTAGTTCTTCGGAAGTTCCTTTACCGTGTGCTTCAGGATTTCCTTTCTCTAGTTCTTCAGAAGTTTCTTTTCCTGTTTCCTCTTCTTTATTAGGAGGAGTAACTGGTTTCTCCTCTCCACCTGATGAAGAATCGATTTTTTTATTTGAAACTGTAATTTGTAGTGGTGTAGCTTGCGCTTTTTCAATTGTAAAGCTTATTGGTGATGCATCTAATTGATAGCCTGTAGGAGCCTTTGTTTCCACTAATTGATAATTACCAGGTTTCAAATCATTTACGATTAATTTACCATGCCCATCTGTTTTTAAACCTTCTCGTACTACTTTTCCATCTTGATTTAAAATATTGAAAATGGCACCTTCAAGTGTTCCATTGTGATCCATATCAACTTTAGTTAACTCCATTGAACCTGTTGTTAAACTATTTAAAGCAGTCACAGAAGTAACATGAGATTGTCCTTTCGTAATAGTGAAAGGAATTGGCTTAGCGTTTAAATCGTATCCAGTAGGAGCTTTCGTTTCAATAAACTGATAGTCTCCTGGACGTAAATCAGAAACAGAAATTTTGCCATCTTTATCAGTAGTTAAATCAGAACGAACGTCGTTGCCGTTCATATCAACAATTTTAAAGATAGCTCCTTCAAGAGTAGCCCCGTCGATGTCATCGACTTTCGTTAATTCCACAGCGCCTTTCGTTAAGCTATTTTTAGCGGTAACAGAAGCTGTAGCGGTTTGACTCTTTTCAACAGTAAAGTTGATAGGAGTTTGATTTAAGTCGTAATGAGTAGGAGCCTTCGTTTCAACGAATTGATAGTCTCCTGGACGTAAATCAGAAACAGAAATTTTGCCATCTTTATTAGTAGTTAAATCAGAACGAACGTCATTGCCGTTCATATCAACGATTTTAAATACTGCGCCTTCAAGAGTAACACCGTCGATGTCATCAACTTTTGTTAATTCCACAGCGCCCTTCGTTAAGCTATTTTTAGCGATAACAGAAGCTGTAGCGGTTTGACTCTTTTCAACAGTAAAGTTGATAGGAGTTTGATTTAAGTCGTAATGAGTAGGAGCCTTCGTTTCAACGAATTGATAGTCTCCCGGACGTAAATCAGAAACAGAAATCTTGCCATCTTTATCAGTAGTTAAATCAGTGCGAACGTCATTGCCGTTCATATCAACGATTTTAAATACTGCGCCTTCAAGAGTAACACCGTCGATGTCATCAACTTTTGTTAATTCCACAGCGCCCTTCGTTAAGCTATTAGTAGCTGTAACGGAAGCAATTTTTTCTTGCCCTTTTTTAACTGTGAACTTAATAGGTGTTTCGTTTAAGTCATAATGAGTAGGAGCTTTTGTTTCGATAAACTCATAGTCTCCTGGTGGTAATTCATCCACAACTAAGCGGCCGTTTTTATCAGTAGTTAAATCAGTACGGACGTCGTGTCCATCCTTATTAACAATTTTAAATACCGCACCCTCGAGTGTTGTGTTTTCTTCAACATCATCCACTTTAATTAACTCCACACTACCTTTCGTTAAGCTGTTAGTAGCTGTAACGAAGACATGTTTTGTTTGACTTCTTTCAATTGTGAACTTAATAGGATCTTCATTTAAGTCATAATGTTTTGGAGCTTTCGTTTCAATAAATTGATAGTCTCCAGGTTGTAAGTCTTTAGCGATGATTTTTCCGTCTTTATTGGTAACTAAATTCGTACGAATATCATTACCGTTCATATCAGTAATTTTAAATACAGCACCTTCTAGCGTTTCTTTCGCATCTAAAGAGTCAACTTTCGTTAATTCAACGCCACCCTTAGTTAAGCCATTTTTAGCAGTAACAGAAACGTGAGTTGTTTGGCTTTTCTCGATAGTGAAAGGAATCGGTGTTTTATTTAAATCATAATCTTTCGGAGCTTTCGTTTCCACGAATTGATAATCTCCTGGTCTTAAATTAGAAGCAGAAACTTTCCCGTCTTTATCAGTAGTTAAATTTGTGCGAACAATTTTACCTTTCGCATCAATAATGTTAAATACTGCATCAGAAAGTTTTGTATCTTGATTTATATCATCCACTTTAATTAACTCTACCGCACCTTCAATTAAGCTGTTCTTAGCAGTGACTTGTAACTTCTCTGCTTGGCTTTTCTCAATTGTAAATTTAATTGGTGTAGCATCTAGTTTATAGTGCTTAGGAGCTGTTGTTTCAATAAATTGATAGTCTCCAGGATGTAAATCAGGAATAGAAACTTTCCCTTTTGCATCTGTCGTAATGCCAGTGCGAACGTCATTGCCGTTCATATCAACAATTTTAAATACCGCACCTTCAAGAGCTGTACCGTCGATATCATCCATTTTAGAAAGTTCTACCGCACCTTTAGTTAAACTATTTTTAGCAGTAACAGAAATCGGTTCGGCTTGTCCTTTTTCAATAGTGAAAGGAATCGGTTCTTTATTTAAATCGTAGTGTTTCGGAGCTTTCGTCTCGACGAATTGATAATCACCTGGACGTAAGTTAGAAACGCTAATTTTACCTTGTGAATTTGTAGTAAGGTTCTCGCGAATTACAGTACCCTTCATATCAACAATGTTAAATACTGCGCCTTCAAGTGTAGTACCATCGACGTCGTCTACTTTAGTAAGTTCAACGCCGCCTTTTGTTAAACTATTTGTCATAGTAACAGTAGCCACATCTTTCTGGCTTTTTTCAACTGTAACTACAATTGGTTTTTTATCTAAATCATAATGTTTCGGAGCTGTTGTTTCGACAAATTGATACGTACCAGGACGTAAGTTTTCAACAGTGATTTTTCCTTCACCGTTCGTTTTTAAATCTGTTTTAATTACAGTTCCGTTTTGATCTAGTAAATTAAACACAGCATCGGCAAGTTTTGTTTGATCGTTTAAATCATCTACTTTAATTAATTCGATACTACCTTGTTTTAAACTATTTTTAGCAGTTAAAGAAATAGCTTTCTTCTGTCCTTTTTCAATAGTGAAATGGATTGGCGTTTCATCTAAAACGTAATGCTTAGGAGCTTTCGTTTCGATGAATTGATAATCACCCGGACGTAGGTCATCGATTTCGATTTTCCCTTTACTATTTGTAACAAGGTCTTTATGAATTACAGTACCGTTCATATCAACAATGTTAAATACTGCACCTTCAAGTTTAGTACCATCGATGTCATCTACTTTAGAAAGTTCAACGCCACCTTTTGTTAGAGCATTTTTAGCCGTAATATGAAGAGTTTCAGTTTGGCTTTTCTTAATTGTAAATTTGATCGGTTTTTTATTTAAATCGTAATGTTCAGGAGCTATTGTCTCAACGAATTGATACGTGCCAGGACGTAGGTTTTCAACAACAATTTTTCCCTCATCATTTGTTTTTAAGCCTTCTTCAACTATCTCTCCGTCTGCATCTAATAAATTAAATACAGCATTAGCGAGCTTCGTATCAGTATCAATATCGTCAATTTTTGTTAATTCAACGCTACCTTTTTTTAACGTATTTTTACCTGTAACAGTAATTTTCTCTGTTTGACTTCTTTCAATTGTAAATGGAATCGGTTTCTCATCTAACACATAATGTTCAGGAGCAGCTGTTTCAATAAACTGATAGTCTCCTGGACGTAAATTAGAAACAGAAATTTCACCATTGTCATCTGTAACAAGGTTTGTGCGAACTTCGTTACCATTCATATCAACAACTTTAAAGATTGCACCTTTCAGCATTGTACGATCGATGTCATCGATTTTGGTTAAAATGACGCCACCCTTCGTTAAGCTGTTAGTAGCGGTAACGCTAATATTTTCTTTTTGACTTTTTCCGATAGTGAACGGAATAGGATCTTTTCTTAAGTCATAGTCTTTTGGAGCTTTTACTTCAAGAAATTGATAGTCACCTGGACGTAAATCAGAAGCAGAAACTTTACCATGTTCATCGGTAGTTAATCCTTTACGAACTACCTTTTTCGTATCATGAGCATCAACAATGATAAATTCTGCACCTTCAAGAGTAGCCCCATCAACGTCATCAACCTTTGTTAAAGTAACGCCACCTGTAAGTAAACTATTTGTTACAGTGACAGGGACTGGAAGATCATCCTTGCTACCTTTTTTAATTGTGAACTTAATAGGTGTTTGATCTAATTTATAATGTTCAGGAGCTGATGTTTCAATAAATTGATAATCTCCTGGTGCTAAATCAGGAATAACTAGTACTCCGTAATCATTTGTTTTTAAATCTTTCGCAATTTCTTTGCCAGTTGCGTCTTGTAATGTGAACACTGCGCCGGCAAGAGCGATACTACTTTCCACATCATCTTCTTTAATAAGTTTAACTTTTCCTTTCGTTAAACTATTTTTAAATGTAAGTGGAAGAAGTTTTTGTTGTCCTTTTTCGATTGTAAATTCAATTGGTTCTACATTTACATCGTAATAAGTTGGGGCCTTTGTTTCGATAAGTTTATAGTTACCAGGACGTAAGTCGTCTACAACTAACTTTCCTTCACTATTCGTAACAAGTTCCGCACGAACATCTTCATTCGTATCTCTATTAACAATTTTAAATACAGCACCTTCAAGTGTTTCCTTTTCATCTGCAGCATTCACTTTTGTTAATTCAATACCGCCTTTTGTTAAGCTGTTTTTAGCGGTAACAGTAGCAGACGTCGTTTGACTTTCTGTGATCGTAAATTTAATCGGATTTGTATTTTTATCGTAATACTTCGGTGCTGTCACTTCGATAAATTTATAATCGCCAGGGCGTAAGTCGGTAGCGATAGCTTTACCATCTGCACCAGTTTTTATATTTTCGCGAATGACTTTCTTTTCATCATTAGCATCAACAATTTTAAATACAGCACCTTCAAGAGCTGTACCATCGATATCATCAACTTTCGTTAATTCAACATCTCCTGGTTTTAAAGCATTTTCAGCTTTCACAAGTAGCGTTTCTTTTTGACTTCTATCGATTGTAAATTCAATAGGTTCTGCTCGTAAAACGTAATGTTCAGGAGCAGCTGTTTCAATAAATTTATACGTACCAGGACGTAACTTATCAGCTTTTGTTTTTCCATCAGCATCTGTAGTTAGGTCAGTACGAACATCATTATTATTTACATCAACAATTTTAAATACGGCACCTTGTAGAGGTTTTTTATCACCAAATTCATCAACTTTTAATAATTCAACTTCGCCTGTTTTTAAACTGTTTGTTGCCGTAACGGTAGCTAAAGACTGTTGGCTTTTATCGATTGTAAACTCGATAGGGTTTGTATTTAACACATAATCCTTAGGAGCTTCTGTTTCAATAAATTTATACGTACCAGGCTCTAAGTCTTTAACAGTTACTTTACCGTCAGCACCAGTTTTTACATTTTCGCGAATGACTTTCTTTTCATCATGAGCATCGACAATTTTAAATACAGCACCTGCAAGAGCTGTACCATCGATATCATCAGTTTTTGTTAAAGTGACGCCACCTTTAATGAGGTGATTCGTCGCAGTAACAGTAACTGCTTTCTTTTGACTTTTTACAATTGTAAACTCAATTGGTTTTTTATCTATGTCGTAATCTTTCGGTGCTTTTTCTTCGACAAATTGATAGTCTCCAGGGCGTAAATCTTTTGCTTCAATTTGTCCTTGATCATTTGTCGTTAATTTTTCATATCCACGAATTACATTGTTATGTCGATCTCGTACACTGAACTCCGCACCGGCTAAAGTTTTTCCATCTTTATCGACTTTTGTTAAAATGGCCGAACCTGGAATCAAGCTGTTTGTTGCAGTGCGGTTTATTACTGTTGTTTGATCTTCCGCGATTTTAACCTCAATCAGTCGATCATCTAATTTATAATGCTCAGGAGCCTTTATTTCTTGTAAGTAGTAAGTTCCTGGTTTTAAATGATCTACAGTAATTTGTCCTTTATCATTTGTTGTTAATTCTTTATGTTCAGGAATAACCTGTTTGTTTTGATCAAGTAAAGAGAAAACTGCATGTTCAAGTCTTTCCCTGCTCTTCGCATCAGTCTTTGTCAGTACTACTTTCCCGACAAACTTTTTATTTGTAAAAGTATATTTTGTGATTTCTTCAGAACCTAGCTCAACAAGTATACCTTCTCTTAATTCTTTACTAATTACATAACCTGTAGGTGCTTTCGTTTCTTTAATTAAATATTTATCACGTCGTAAGTTGTTAAACTTAGCGACACCGTCATCACCTGTTGTAATTGGTCGAATAGCGGTTGTACCTGTTTGATCATATAAAGTAAATTCTGCTCCAGCTAATCTTACTGTTCGATCTTTGTCATCAACCTTTATAATTTGAAGGCTTCCTCGTCCTTTATTTGCAGAACCACCTCCAGATCCAGAAGATACTTTAACTTCTACGAATTTAACATCTTCCACTTTCGTTAATGTTAAACGGTGACCAGTAATCGTCGCTTTATTACTTACCTTTTCATTATGGTCTGCATTAATGAGTGAGCGATATTCTAAAATATAAGCCCGGTCAATGGTATGAAGAAATTCAACTTTAAATTGTTGTTTCCCTGTATCGTTGTCTGTTATTACTTTGAGTTTATAGTCTGTTCCTTCTTTTAATTCATTTGCTGTATCTTTCGTTAAAGTTCCATCTACGGCTACTGTTGTCGGATATAGATGGAAGGACTTTTCATCAAGCATTTGATTGTCTGTCGGTTCGTCTGTTACGACAGCATTTTCAATAGTTGACTGACTTGCGTTAATAGAAACACTCCAATCAATATACTTGTCATTTTGCTTTGCTGTCTTCGTAACACCGCTACCACCGTTTGTAATCTCAAATGCACCATGGATAGTAGTAACAGTTTTCGATCCATCTTTTAAATCGGCATAATTATCGTAGCGCTTATTAATTTGTTCACCTGCAAGTGAAGTTTTAAAGCTAATATAATATGCAGAATTAATTTCGTTTTTAAAATGAACTGTTAATGTATTGTTGTTATCTTTTGTTGGATTTTCTATCGTATATTCGCTAGGAGGAACAGGATCGCCTACTTCAAATCCATGTGCACCACCAGTTAATTTCATATGTCGAACTTCAATAGATTCCGGTATTAATTTTTGGTTATCTCTTAATACATCAACGATAGAAGGATCCTTAATCGGCCTATTATTATAGTTAAACCCTATGTCCCATTTAATTTCTTTCGTCTGGGCATTGTAAGAGCCGTATTTAAATCCATTTCCTTTTGTGTAGTAATCAGGATCAAATGTATCATCAGATGAGCTATTATTCTTTTTATCATTTATGTCTATCCATGATAAATTTGCTGTATTTTTGAATGATTTGTTATTCTTCTCTTTGGATAGATTTTCGTAATTAAAGTCTGTTGTGTATGTGATAGTTAAAGTTTTATCCATATTAGACTTATAATCACCGGTTAGTTTCACTTCAAATCCTTTATCTGTTACATCAAGTGTGTAATCAAACTTTGGATCAAGCGTTCTTGATCCGTCTGTAATTTTGAAACTATCTTTCTGTAACGTTAGGCCACCATAGTCAAACGTATCCTTGATAACAGCATCATTTAACACGTAGTTGTTATCATTGACAATAATTGTCCATTTTGTTGTTTTCGCATTGTAATCTGTATCGTTTGCATTTTTATTATGTTTCTTTATGATGTTTTGTTGTTTTAACGTAACTTTGTTTGTTTGACTCCATTTACCATCTGCAATAATTTTATTTTCGATTTCGCCATCTTTTATGACATCATTCGTAGCTTTCGATGTATACGTAATCACATAGGCACTATTAATATCTTCGTTAAACTGTAAATCAAACCCCTCATCGGTTTCCTTTACAGTAAAGTTTGTGGCGTTGTCACCTGTAACAAGTTTTCCTGCATCATTATAAGAAGCATTTTTTACCACGATAGAATTTTTATCAACTTTATGAGATTTATCCAAAACATCTTTTAAAAGCGCATCAGCTTTTTTAATATCTCGCTGGTCACCGTTAAAAGTAATCGTCCATTCAATCGTCTGTGTTTTTGGATTGTATCTACTATTTTTCGCTAGATGTGTACCGCGTGAAACAGTTACAGTTGCATTTGCAGATACATCTTTTTGATTTTTACTGGATACTTTTGCGTTATTTTTGAAACTAGTAACACTTTCATCTGTAATCTTCGTTGCATATTCAATTTCATATGCTTTATTCGTTTCTTTTTTGAAAGCGATATTTAATTTATTAGAGGATGAAGTAAGTTCATATTCTTCTTTAGGAACTTCTGCACCACGAGTTGTTTTCCCATTAATATCTACTTCTAAATAGTAAACCTTAATAGAATCTTCGTTGAGAATAGCCCCATTTGGAATATCATCTTGAAAGACGGCATTTGTAAGCTTATCTTTTGTCTTGTTCATCTCTACTTTCCAATTAATTTGATTCGTATTAATTGGTCTATCAGGTACACCTTTTTTATCTATAGATTTTTTTACTTTAGGCTTGAAATCAAGCTCAATAATAACGTCTTTTTCTTTAATAGGGAATGGGATTTGTTTTTCGGTAGTCCCTGTAATTTTTACTTCATTAAACTCCGTACGAATATTTAAATTTCCAGCTATATTAGGGTGATCTTCAATATATTCGTTAAAAGTCATCGTTACTTTGCCATCAGGCGTAACAACGAATGATCCAATTGTATGTCCTTTACCATCTATTAAATCTTCTGTGATGGTATTGTGGACAATAAAGTATTCTGGGAGTTGGAAAGTGTAGTAATCACCTGTTTTGACGTTCAGCGACTTTAAAACTTCCCATGTAAAATCGATTTTGGTAATAGAATCTGGATTTGGACGATTATCCGTATTATTAAATGGTTTACCGTCTTTATCCGTTAATGTGACACCTGTTAAAATATTTTCTGTAATTTGCTTAGGTGATGGATCTGAATTATCAACAGGCTGTTCGGTTGTGTTATCACCAGGATTCTCCATAGGTTGCTGAGAATCGCCGTTCTTTTGCTCTTCTGCCGGTTGCTGAGCCTCATTATTTTTTTGCTCTTCCGCCGGCTGTTGAGCCTCACCATTCTTTTGCTCTTCTGCCGGTTGCTGAGCCTCATCATTTTTTTGCTCTTCCGCCGGTTGCTGAGCCTCGCCATTCTTTTGCTCTCCCGCCGGTTGCTGAGCCTCATCATTCTTTTGCTCTTCCGCCGGTTGCTGAGCCTCACCGTTCTTTTGCTCTTCTGCCGGTTGCTGAGCAGCATCCTTATCCGTAGTAGGTGAAGCTGGGTTATCTACTTGAACAGGAACTGAAATAGACTTAGCTGTTGCACCTAAAGGGAAAGAGAGTTGAACAGATTTTGCACCAGATTTTAAATCTGGAGTGAATACTGTATCAATACTGATTTTTCCGTTAGCACCTTTGGAATCTTTTACTTGGTCGTTAAATACTAGTTTCATTTTGTTATCGTTTGCTTTAACAAAATATTGACCAATAATTTGTTGCTCTGCCATCAGATTTCCCTGTTGGTCACTTTTCACTTTTAATGCGTTAGGTATTTGGAGCACTGCTGAGTCTGTTTGTTGATCTTTTATTGACCAAGCATATTCTAGGTGAATGGTTGATCCTACTTGTATTAAGTTTTTAGGATTTAATGCTTCGTTAATAATATGATTTGTTGCATCTTTCATTTCAACAGTGTCAAATAATGAATTCCCTGTTAAGGTTTCCGCTTTTACTTGATTGTATGGAAAACTAGCAAGTTGCGAAAATAGTACGAATACAATTAAACATATATTGAAAAGTTTTTTCATTGTGCCTCCTTTATGAATCCTTCTATTGCATAACAATGCTTTATGAAGAGATTATTTGTCATAGATCAATGTGCTCTTACGTGATGCCTCCTTTACTACGTATACTCCTATAGGAAAAGTGTTCATATTCGATGTCTTGTAACGTAAAACAAATGCATATTTTAATAATATAGGGAGCGAATATACAAATTTCGACAAAAAATGTCGAATGAAATGCTGATAAGGAATGATATCAGACCTTTATAGAATGCGAGTTGTTATGTGGTTCTTTATAAAATAAGTACATACAAAAAATATGCAGTGAAATGCTTAAACTATTTTATAAGAATTTGTATTCTTGTAATGTGTAAAGAATCGTTATAAAGGTGAGTTTTACGATACATACTAACCAAAATAATGTATCCCATTGTAAAAAGTTCTTTCGTATTGAGGTAGTGATAAAATGTAGCTTGAATTTGGTCAGAATGAAGAAAATATGTACTATCTAAAAGAGTATACAATTCGTAGATCAAAGTGAAGACAGCGTTTTATAATAAATAGAACGCATTACTTTAATCGATGTTATTAAATAAAAAAAGAAGGTACTCCCTTGATTATCTTCTATAAGAGATAATCATCAATAACCTTCGTTAAAAATTATATACGTAAATGAAAAAGAGTTCAACCGTATTGCTTCTTTTCAAAATAGTATGTAAAAAGAACCGCTCCCTATTAAGAAGCGGTTCTTTTTATATTTCTGTTAAAATTATCGGTTCGCCGCGTGTTACGACAACTGTATGTTCACATTGTGCAACAAGGCTTTTATCAGGTGTAACGAATGTCCAACCATCATCGCCACGTTCGATAATATGATCAGCTTTCATAGAAATGAATGGCTCTACAGCGATAACAAGACCGTCTTTTAGAAGCGCATTATCCATTGGATCAAAATAGCTTAAAATGTGGTTTGGTGCTTCATGTAAGCTAAGACCAATACCGTGACCAGTTAAGTTTTGAATAACATTGTATCCATTTTTATGTGCAAAGTTTGAAACGGCACGACCAATTTGGTTTTGTTTTGAACCAGCTTTCACCTTTTTCATTGCTGCCCAAAAGGCATCAACAGCTGCTTGGCAAAGCTTTTCTTTTGCTTCATCTTCTCCAAGTACAAATGAAATACCTGTATCTGCATAATAACCATCAAGTGCTGCAGATACGTCGACATTTACAAGGTCGCCTTCTTTTAATACACGATCACCTGGAATACCGTGAGCAACTTCTTCGTTTACACTGATGCAAGTTACGCCAGGGAAATCATATTCTTTTTCAGGTGCAGAAATAGCACCATGCTCATCTAATACTTTTTTACCGATCAAATCAAGCTCTTTCGTTGTCATGCCTGGCTTCGCTTCTTTTTTCATTTCTTCACGTGCAAGCGCAACGATGCGGCCGATTTTTCGTAAGCCTTCTAAATCTTGTTCATTACGAATAATCATGAAAACCACTGTCCTTCCTCGAATATATATCTTACCCGATTGTATCATGTTTATTTTCGTCCTGCTACTCGCTTGCAGTATGGCGGATTGATTCCTCTCATAAAGAATACATGACAATTGTCATATCGATGTTATGACGCATCATACTGTTTCCTAAGTTTTCCAAGGAATACAATGTAAATATAAGAAACAGCGGGGGTGGAGAGATGGAAAAGATTATTGAAGTAAATAGTGTTTCTAAAACATTTAAACATAAAAAAGCAGTAAATAACGTTTCATTTCATGTGAATAAAGGAGAAATCATAGCATTGCTTGGACCGAATGGTGCAGGGAAAACGACGACGATGTCGATGATGCTTGGATTAAAGGATCCGACGGAAGGAACGGTTTCTATATTCGGAAAGAGTCCAAAGCATAGAGATGTTCGTAATAGCCTCGGTGCGATGTTACAAGAAGTAAGTGTCATCGATAGCATTACAGTGGAAGAGGCAATTGAGTTATTCCGTAGCTATTATACGAATCCGATAGCGAAAGAAACGTTGCTACAGTTATCGAATTTAAAATCAGAGAGAAAGCAAAGATGTGAGAAATTATCAGGAGGTCAAAAGAGAAGGTTAAATTTTGCACTCGCACTTGCAGGAAATCCAGATTTGTTATTTTTAGATGAGCCGACAGTTGGAATGGACATTACGTCTCGAAGAACATTTTGGGAAACAATTCGAAAGTTAGCAAGTGAAGGGAAAACGATTATTTTAACAACGCACTATTTAGAAGAAGCAGATGCATTAGCAAATCGTATTTTATTGTTTGCGAATGGAAAGGTTATCGCAGACGGTACGCCAGATGAGATGAAAGCGACGATTTCACGAAAAACAATCACGTTTTATTCGAAGGAAAGTATTCCTGCAAAATTACTAAAAGAATTACCAAACGTAACAGAAGTACAATCAAAAGAAGGACACTTCACTTTAACAACAGAAGATACAGATGCAACGTTAAGAGCAATTTATGAAAAGAACTTACCTGTAACAGATGTTTCTGTTGAACGTGGAAGCCTTGATGAAGCATTTGAACAATTTATCACAAATCAGGAGGGGGAAATCGCATGAGAGCTTTATGGATGCAATGCAAAATAGAAATTTTACGTACGTTTCGTAATAAATTGTTTATCTTTTTCTCATTATTAATGCCAGTTATGTTTTATTACATTTTCACAAATGTGGTTCAAGTGCCACAAAACGGAGATGCGTGGAAAGCACATTATTTAATCTCAATGGCAACGTTCAGTATTGTAGGGACAGCACTTTTTAGTTTCGGTGTGAGAATTTCTCAAGAAAAAGGGCAGGGTTGGACACATCTTTTAAAAATTACACCACTTCCAGAGGGAGCGTATATAACAGCGAAGATTATCGCTCAAACTGTAGTGAATGCTTTTTCAATCCTAGTTATCTTTATCGCAGGAATATTAATTAATCATGTTGAGTTAACAGTAGGGCAATGGATTGGTGCTGGATTATGGTTGTTGTTAGGTGTGACACCATTTTTAGCGTTAGGAACAGTAATAGGTTCTATTAAGAAGGCGGATGCTGCTGCGGGCTTAGCGAATATTTTAAATATGTGTTTAGCAATTCTTGGTGGTCTATGGATGCCGATCGAAGTATTCCCGAAAATATTAAGATCTATTAGTGAATGGACACCAACATATCATTTTGGAAGCGGTGCATGGGATATTGTAGCTGGAAAATCAATTGGTTGGGAAAATATCGCGGTATTAGGAGGCTATTTCCTTATATTTGTTGTAGTATCAATATATATAAGAAAAAGACAGGAAGCGGTATAAATGATAGAGAAGAAGAGGATTGAGATTTTTCCGAAACATATGGGATTCTTTCCGTATATGTGGCTCGTTTATTTGTTATTTCCAATTTATAATTTAACACAAGTATCGGGATGGAAGCTTGTAATAGGAAGCGGTATGTTGATAGTTTTCATGATCACATACCGTCAACTTTATTTTGTTCAGAAGACGTTTATTTTGTGGGCTTGTATTCAAATGATACTTACGCTTTTATTTGCTTTATTTTATAATCCCTTCATGATATTTTTTGGCTTTTTCACAGCAAGTGCAATGGGATTTGCACCAAGTAAGAAAGTATTTCGGATATTACTATGTTTGTTAGTTGTAATGCTTGGAGTATTTGTATTTATAAATATGAATCAACTAACACCGACAAGTTTAGTAAATATCGTTCCGATGTTTATTTTAATGCTGCTTACACCATTTGGAATGCGTAATTTTAATCAAAAAAAGATGTTAAGAAATCAATTAAACGAAGCAAACGAACAAATTAAAGATTTGGTGAAACGTGAGGAGCGGCAACGAATTGCAAGAGATCTTCATGATACGCTCGGGCATACGCTATCACTCATTACTTTAAAAAGTCAGCTCGTGGAGAAGTTAATTGTAAAAAATCCCGAGCGTGCAAGTGCGGAAGCAAAGGAGATTACACAAACATCGCGAACTGCTTTAAAACAGCTAAGGGAGTTAATTTCTGATATGCGCATGATTACAGTGGAAGAAGAGCTTGAGCAAATAAAAGCGATCTTACAAGCTGCTAATGTTGAATTAGAGATCAAACAAGAAACGAGTGCAAGTTCGCTATCGCCCATTGAACAAAATATTTTAGGAATGTGTTTACGCGAAGCTGTTACGAATGTTGTAAAGCATAGTAAGGCGACGCGTTGCATAGTTTCTGTACTAGAATCACAAGGTGAATTGATTTTGACAGTAGAAGATAACGGAATCGGTTTAGCGGACCAAAACCACGATGGGAATGGTATTCGTGGTATGAAGGAGCGAATCGCTCTTATTGATGGATTTGTTGAACTGGGTACGATTAATCGAGGAACACTATTAACAGTAAAAGTTCCAGTTGTTATTAGAACAGGAAAAGATGAGGTGAAGGCATGATTCGAATTATTATTGCAGAAGATCAGCGAATGCTTCGTGGTGCGTTAGGAGCCCTACTCGATCTAGAAGATGATATTGAAGTAATTGGGCAAGCAGCGAACGGAGAAGAGGCGCTAAAACTAATTGAATCATTAAAACCTGATGTAAGCATTATGGATATTGAAATGCCAATTCAAAGCGGATTAGATGTTGCAGAAACGTTGAAGAAAGAAAAATCGGCATGTAAAGTAATGATTTTAACAACATTTGCGCGCCCTGGATATTTTGAACGAGCGATGAAAGCTGGTGTGCACGGATATTTATTAAAAGATAGCCCAAGCGAGGATTTAGCTGCATCGATTCGCAACATAATGAAAGGTAAACGAGAGATCTCTCAAGATTTAATGTTCGGCTTATGGCAGGAGCAAAATCCGTTATCAGATCGCGAAAAAGAAGTATTGCTACTTGCGAAAGAAGGAAAGACGGCAAATGAAATTGCGAAGGCACTTTATCTTTCGCCAGGTACAGTACGTAATTATATTTCTGAAGTATTAACGAAGCTTGATGCGAAAAATAGAATTGAGGCAATTACAATTGCGGAAGAAAAGGGATGGATATGAAAAGAAGTTTACCTATGAATGGTAAACTTCTTTTTTTGTAATTCCGTCTCAGTTATATAGTCTGGAATTAGGGGGGGATTGCGTCATATAGATTTTACTTCATTTTTCGACAAAAAATTTGTTATAGTAGGATTAGGTTATCGGTCTAAATTCTGGATAACTTTACCACTAATAGTTGTGATTACTCCATTTTTATCTACTTTTATAATGAGATCTTGATCATATACTTTATAGTTTTTATAAGTTTGTGCAAGATGAAATTCGGTTTGATTTTCTTTATCGGTAGGTTGAAATTCTACATTTTTTCAGTTGTTACTTGCTCTTGTTGAGCCTTAGCCCCAGTTACCTCACCTTTTAAATACTTTTTTGCAATATTTTCTTTTATATCATTTTGAGGTTGTGTTAATTTCCAAATTGTTAAGCTAGGCTGAGCAATTTCAACTTTTACTTCATTTTTCCTAATTCTTGGGTGTGGATAGTTTTTGCCGATAAAGGATAAAAAAGACCGAGTGTAATGGAAGTATGGGCAAGTTTTCTGTAATTTATCTATAATACTCCTAATCTATTATTGGATGTGAGATGAATTGCATGAAAAATTTGCCGAATTTTATATATATTATGCATTATTTCATATCAAAAATTGTCGAATTCACATTATTGTAGTGGTATGACAACTCGAAAAATTAGATTGTTATAGTGGGATGGTGAGTAAGTATGCACGCAGAAAAATTAGGAAGTGAAATTAAGAAAATTAGGGTGATGCGGGGATTAACACAAAAACAGTTATCCGAGAATATATGTCACCAATCGGAAGTGAGCCGAATTGAATCGGGCGCGGTATACCCAAGTATGGATATATTGCAAGGTATTGCAGCAAAGTTACAAGTTCCCATTATCCATTTTTATGAGGTACTTATTTATTCTGACATGGAAAGGAATAAGCAGTTAAAAGACCGAATTATTATGCTCTGTAAGGAAAAGAAATATAAAGAAATTTATAATAAAGTATGGAATGAGTTGAAAAAGGAAGAATATCATCCTGAGCTTCAGCAGTTTCTTCAATGGCAATATCATGTAGCTGCTTACATATTGAAAAAAATTGATTACGAATATTGTATTTCAGAATTAAAGAAATTGCTCAATCAACAATTGGCAGGGATAGACGTATATCAGAACCTTTATATTGAAAACGCAATTGCAAACATTTACGCTGAAAATGGCCATTTTAAGAAGAGTATTGAGTTATATGAAAATATATTAAAACAATTAGAAGTATTACATGATAATAAAGAGTTTGATGTAAAGGTGAGACATAATCATGCAAAAGCATTATACTTGGACAATCAATACGAAGAAGCACTTTGTCATGCAAATAAAGCCATTGAATTATCGTGTCAAATTAATAGTATGACATTGATTGGACAGTTATACTATCGAAAAGTTGAATGCCTAGAAAAGCTAGAGTGTGATAGAGCAGAAATTGAAGATGCTTGCGAAAAAGCTTACTTCTTTTTCGATATATTAGGAAACCATACATTAAAAGAATTAATTATAAAAAGAATGAAGAAATAAAAAAGATTTAAAAAGCAAATATGCATAATTGCATAAGATACGGATGGATTTTCATGATATATTTAAAGAAAAAAATGCGGGTGATGGAATATGAAAAAACTACTTATTGGTAGTCTGTTAACGTTAGCAATGGCATGGGGTATTTCATTAGGAGATACAGCTTTAGAGAAAAACCAAGTAATTTCTCATAATGATCAAGAAGTACAATTAGCTTCAGATGTACCTTTTGAATATTAAAAAAACAACCGTCTTACTTAGACGGTTGTTTTTTTGTGGAGTAACCTCCAAACGTCTTTACTAGAAACGGGCTTACTAATAAAGAATCCTTGAATGTGGTCACAGTTTTGCCCATATAAAAACTTCCATTGTTCTTCGGTTTCTACACCTTCTGCGATAACTTCTAAATTTAGTTCTTTTGATAGTGTAATAATGGAAGAAATAATCGCTTCCTCTAAAGGACTAGTTGTAATTCCGCAAATAAATTCTCGAGCAATTTTTAATGTATTAATTGGATATTTTGTTAAATAAGCTAAAGAACTATAACCAGTTCCAAAGTCATCAATTGAAATTTGAATACCGAGATTTTGAAGCTGTTCTAGTTTTGCAACTACAGATTGATTTTGGTTAATGGCGATACTTTCTGTAATTTCAATATCTAGTGCTTCTGGTTTTAACTCTGTTTCTTCTAAAACCTTTGAAATAGTAGGTATTAAATTTGCATGGTTAAATTGAACAACAGATAAATTTACACCGACTTTTAAGTGAGAAAAACCTTGATTATGCCATCTTTTTGCTTCTAAGCAGGCGGTACGCAAAATCCAATTTCCAAGTTCAATAATGAATCCAGTTTCCTCGGCTAGAGGAATAAATTGGGCCGGGGATACGATACCAAGCTTTGGATGTTTCCAACGAAGTAATGCTTCAAAACCGATAATTTGTTTTGTTTTTGTGCTTACTTGCGGCTGGTATTCAAGGAAAAATTCATTTTGTTGTAATGCTTTTGCAAGTTCGCCTTCTAAAAATTGGATTTCATTTTGAGCAATACTTATTTCTTTTGAGAAGAAAACAAATCGATTTTTTCCATTTGCCTTCGCGCGATACATAGCCATATCAGCATTTTTCATTAATGCTGTTACATCTGTTCCATAATCAGGGTACATTGCAATTCCGATACTCGGTGTAATAGACAGTTCTTCGCCTTGAATGAAGAATGGTTTGTTTAAAATATTTAAAATCTGTTCAGCAATAAAAGCCGCACTTTTTTCTGAGTACATATCTGGTAATAGAATTGTAAACTCATCTCCGCCTTGGCGAGCAACGACATCCTTTGAACGTAGGCAACTGCGTAAGCGTTTTGCTACTTCAATTAATAATAAGTCTCCGACGTCATGACCGAGTCTATCGTTAATTTTTTTGAATCGATCTAAATCAAGAAACATGACAGCAACATCACTTGCGCTAGTTTGAGCTGTATTTAAAATGTTTTTTAAATCCTTTTCGAACTTGCGGCGATTTGGTAGTCCAGTAAGTGCATCATGAAAGGCTAAATGCTCTACTTGTTTTTGTTTTTCATATAAAGTTGTAATATCACGTGCTATGCCGAACATCCCAACAACTTCTTTATTTATGAAAGTAGGGATGAGCGTAATGTGAAGGTAATAGTAATAACCTTCTTTTTCTTTTGTGCGAACTTCTAAAGTTTGTGGTCTACCTTTTTTCGTTAGTTGTAAAGCTTTCTTTAGTAAATCATGGTCTTTTGAGTCAATAAAGTGTAAAAGGGAATAGCTTTCTACTTCACAATAGTAGGCAGTAAATAAGCTTTCGCAAGCTGTATTAGACTGTTGGAAAATACCATACATATTTAAAGAGAAAACAGCATCCGGGTGATCTTCGAATAAAGATTTATAACGTTGTTCACTTTTTGATAACGCAGATGCACCTTCTTCTACTTTGTCTTCTAGTTGTGTAGTCAACTGCTCGTATGTATCGATTAGTGCCTGATTATCTTTCCACATATAAAGTTGTCGTAAGAACAATAAGATGAGAGATAATACTAGACCGATCAACATGAACTTATCATCCCAAGGTTGAAAGATAATAAAAGAAAAAGTAATGATTATACTAAAATAAGGTAATATAAAGCGCACATAATCAAACCGATAATATTTTGTTTTCGTTTCATGCTGCATTGGTTTATCTAAAATATATAGTATGGATGACAAACCAATTAATAAAATCGAAGCAGTATGTATTAAGTAAGAGACTTCAGAAGAAGTTTTCATCCCTGCGTTTAATTGAAAGAGATGTATATATCCGTATACAAGTATGATAGTAAAGCCGATAATTAATGAGATTCTACTAGCAGAATATTGTTCTCGTCTATATAGACTAATAACGGCGTAAATGACTAATGATTGTGCAATAAAGTATCCAATTAAAACCCAATGATCTGTTGTTAACATACGAAAGCTTGAACGGTCTAAAATAAAAGTTAAGGTAAAATAAATATTCATAATAATGATAAAGATGCTATCGAATGAAAATTGAGCTAGGCCTCTAATAGAGTAATGTTTTATGAACTTTATAGCAAAGCCAGAAAAGAGCAAAATATATTGTACGATAAAAAAGGGTAATGCCGTATATGAGAATATGACTTGGTCATATATAGAAAGTGAATGAAGAAATAAAGTTATCTCCATTGTCAATCCACACAGGCAAGTGCATAGTAATAAAACCCAAAATAATTTATCACCGCGCTTCATTTTCTTAATAGCTTTATATAAGCAATAGCAAGAAAAGAGTGCAGCAAAACAAAATAAGAAGAGAATTCCAATTTCTTTTATATTCAAGTTCTTAGGAATAAGAAATATCCAAAGAGAAAATATAATTATATATATCATAACAAAGTGTACATATTTTTTTTGATTAATCATATTATGACTCCGTTTCAATAAAGTTGAATCACAGGTGGAAAATGCTAATTCCAATCATAGCATATAAAATAGGGTGTTTTTCACTAAAAAAATTACTTTTTTTGAAAAAAATAGCTCAACATTACAATTTACCATTGTAATGTTGAGCTATTTATTCTTTTTATTCCTCTTATAGCGGATAATTCATGTATGAATTGCAGCATCGCTAAATCTTTCTGTTTACTTTCAATCATAATATCGAAATTATGATTGACTTTTTTTGCAACGTGTAAGAAAGGTTTAATAAACTCTAAATCAATATATTCCGCGTGAGCCCTAAATTCTTTTTTTGATTTAGGGGAAGAAATATGAACTTTAGGAAGGATATTTGTATGTGCCCAAGTTTCAAAAATTGCAGGAAGTAACTCTTCTAACGGTTCTTTGCAAAGATTTGCCATGTGATGATGATAATCAAATACAAATGGAATCTTTTCTTTTTGGCAAATAGATAAAGTTTCAGCAGTTGTATATGTTTTATCATCATTTTCAAGTGTCATTTGCCTTTTTATATGTGCAGGAAGTTTTTTTATGTTTTCATGGAAACGTTCAACCGCCTTTTCTTTATTTCCGTAGGCACCACCTACATGGATGTTAATATAAGAAGAATCTGCAATTCCTATTGCATCTAATACTTTATAGTGATAAGTCATATCTGTAATAGCGTTAGTTGTAATGTGTGGCTTATCGCTTGTAAATAGCGTAAATTGATTTGGATGAAAACTTACTCGTAAATTATGTTCTTTAATTAATGCCCCAATTGTACGCCAAAGCGGTGTGAACAACCCGATGTAATCAAACTCGACTTCGGGATGTGTTGCAAGTGGGACGATGGAAGAAGATAAGCGATATAATGGAATTTCATGCGCTATATTGTAATGAAGAATACGTATTGTATGCTCAAGATTCTGTCGCGTAACATCGTATAATTTATCTTCTCGTTCTTGTTTACTAAGCTTTTGAAAGCTTGTAAATGTCATCGTTTTAGCCGGAGAACAGTCCCAGAGTGCCATTGCATGTGAGACATATCCGAAACGCATAATCATAATGAATACATCTCCTTTATGCATTATCTTTCCTATAGAAAGAAAGCAAGTATTGTTCCTATCCATTCTTTGCCTCTATTAATGAGAGAATTCGGACTAACATCTTTCAAGGAAAGTAATGAAGCATTTTCTAGATCTTCGTGGAATTTATTTTTTACTGTTTGTATAAAATGTTCATCATATAAAAGGCAGTTGATTTCATGGTTAATATATAAACTTCTCATATCAAAGTTTGCAGTTCCGATATCACAGATGTAGTCATCAACTATAATAACTTTAGCGTGAAAAAAACCTTGTTGAAATGCGTAAATATTACAGCCAGCTTGTATTAACTTTCGGCAATATGGGAATTTTGCTTCTCGAACAAGGGGGTGATCCGCTTTTTCTGGAACGAGAATTGTGATTTGAACCCCGCGTTTTCGTGCTTCTAATAATGCATTCATAATTTTTCTTCCAGGAATGAAATATGGTGTACCGATAAAGAGTTCTTTTTCTGCGCTTTCAATTAAATATAAAAATGTATTTTGCAAGTAGGCCCCATCAGTAGGGATAAAACGATGCAGAATGGTTCCTGGTTGTTGCTTAGGAAAATAAAGAGATGCCTCTAATAAATTTTGGTCTGTATCGTCCAGCCAATCATGTAAAAATTGCTTTTGTAAATCTTGTATTCCTTCTCCTGTAAGACGTAAATGATAATCGCGCCATAATCCTAATTTTTGATTATGTCCTAAATATTCTTCTCCAATATTAAATCCACCAATATAACCAATTTTCCCGTCAATAACTGTAATTTTTCTATGGTTTCTTTGATTTGCAGAAAAGAAAGGAAAGGGAAACTTTACTTTGTGACAAAATGAAAAAGAGACACCATGTTTTTGTAGGGAGCGAATGGCCTCATTTGATAAATGATGGCTTCCCAATCGATCGAGTAGAAGTCTTACTTCAATTCCTTCCTTTGCCTTATCAATAAGTAACTTTAAAAATTCCCGGCTGATTTTATCGTTTTTTACAATGAAGAACAAAACGTGCACATGGTGTTTCGCCTGTTTTATATCAGTAAATAGAGCGTCATACAAATCTTTTCCGTATGTATAAAGGTGAAAATCACTTTGACGTAAAGGGAAAGAACGAGAACGTACACGCTTTAAATGAACAATTCTCCCATAAGAAAGATCAATTACAATCCAGAGAGTGCTACCTATTAATAAGAGAGATAAGAAGAACATGAGTAAATTCCCTCCTTCACGGTCTTTTCACCATTCGTTTTTTATAAATCAAACATTCATTTTATCCTGTTATTTGTGGGCTAATAATTAGTAGGGAGTAAATAACTTCTACTGATTAAAGTTTCACTTTATAGTTTCACCGAAATAAACAGCTTTATTAAAAAATATGTTGTTGTATAACAAAAAACTGTTGACTGAATGCTCACTCATTATATAATGAAGGTAGGGGATAAAATTCAGAAAATTATATGTTTTTGAAGATTCTAAAAAAGAAAGAGGGCTTACAAAGAGAGGGGTAGCATAAAAATGAATAGCTTACTGATCATGAATTGGCTGGCTGCCATTGCTGTTATTGCTTATGCGGGATATTTGTTTGTGTATCTTATACGAACGAGGATGGCCTACATACAGTTAGGAAAAAAGATTGAATTTGACCGTCGTTTTAAAGAGCGTTGGGATCTCCTTAAGGTCAATGTTTTCGGTCAGAAAAAGCTGCTGAAAGATAAAAAGAGCGGCATTATTCACGTTATGTTCTTTTACGGATTTATTCTTGTCCAATTTGGAGCAATTGACTTCGTTTGGAAAGGACTCGCACCAGGATCACATCTTCCACTTGGACCACTATACCCTGCATTTACATTCTTCCAGGAAATTGTCACACTTGTTATTTTAATTGCAGTCTTTTGGGCTTTTCATCGACGTTATGTTGAGAAGCTAGTTCGTTTAAAACGTAATTTCAAATCAGGCCTTGTTCTTATCTTCATCGGTGGCTTAATGATTTCTGTGCTACTCGGTAATGGGATGGGAATTATATGGCATGGCGAGGAGCTTTCATGGAGTGAGCCAATCGCTTCTGCAATCGCTTACGTTTTCTCAGGGATAAATGAAACCGCAGCCATTTCTGTGTTCTATTTCTCTTGGTGGGTGCATTTACTAATTTTGTTAACGTTTTTAGTTTATGTTCCACAATCGAAACACGCGCATTTAATTGCGGGACCAGCTAACGTTTTCTTCGGCCGCCTTTCAAATCCAGGGAAACTTGAAAAGATTGACTTTGAAGATGAAACACAAGAAACATTTGGTGTTGGTAAAATCGAAGACTTTAGACAAAATCAGCTTATTGATTTATACGCTTGCGTAGAGTGTGGTCGTTGTACAAATATGTGTCCGGCAACAGGAACAGGGAAAATGTTATCGCCGATGGATTTGATTTTAAAACTTCGCGATCATTTAACTGATAAAGGAGCTGCAGTGACATCAAAAGCACCGTGGGTTCCGGTAGTTGCTTTTAATAATACACAAGGAAATCAGTTAGCGATGATGGCAGCGGGGAAAGGACAACAAGAATCTGCAGTCACAACACTCGCTTACGATCCGAGTTTAATTGGAGATGTTATTACAGAAGAAGAGATTTGGGCTTGTACAACGTGTCGTAACTGTGAAGATCAGTGTCCGGTTATGAATGAGCATGTTGATAAAATTATTGATTTACGCCGCTATCTCGTTTTAACAGAAGGAAAGATGGATGCGGAAGCGCAACGTGCGATGACAAACATCGAGCGTCAAGGGAATCCGTGGGGTCTAAACCGTAAAGAGCGTGAAACTTGGCGCCAAGGTGATGATGAAGTAACGGTTCCAACTGTAAAAGAAAAATCGAAAGCTGGCGAGGAGTTCGAATATTTATTCTGGGTTGGTTCAATGGGATCATATGATAATCGTAGTCAGAAGATTGCGATATCGTTTGCGAAGTTGATGAACGAAGCAGGCATTTCATTTGCAATACTCGGTAATAAGGAGAAGAACTCTGGAGATACACCGCGCCGCCTTGGAAATGAATTTGTCTTCCAAGAGATGGCGACAAAAAATATCGAGGAATTTGAAAAAGCAGGAGTGAAGAAAATCGTTACGATTGACCCTCATGCTTATAACACATTTAAAAATGAGTATCCGGACTTTGGCTTGCAAGCAGAAGTCTATCATCATACAGAACTGTTAGCTCAGTGGGTGAAAGAAGGACGCTTAAAACCGGTTCACGCTATTGAGGAAACAGTTACGTACCATGATTCCTGCTACTTAGGAAGATACAACGAAGTATACGAAGCGCCACGAGACATTTTGAAAGCGATTCCTGGTGTGAACCTTGTAGAAATGGCACGTAACCGTGAAACGGGAATGTGCTGTGGAGCAGGTGGTGGCTTAATGTGGATGGAGGAAACAACAGGTTCACGCATTAACGTTGCTCGTACAGAACAAGCATTAGCTGTACAGCCATCCATTATCGGTACAGGATGTCCTTATTGCTTAACGATGATTAGTGATGGGACGAAAGCGAAAGAAGTTGAAGAGAAAGTTCAAACTCTCGATGTAACAGAGATTTTAGAACGTTCAGTGATTGGACAGAAGAAAGAAGCAATCTAGTTTGTAGGAATGCATACAACTTTAGAAAGAGGTGCAATTATTGCACCTCTTCTCAACGTAGGAACACCGAGCGCACGCTCAGTGATAAAAAGAAATGGGGGAAAGAAACATGAGTAAAACAGTTATTTTAAGTGCTGCAAGAACACCGGTTGGGAAATTTGGAGGGTCTTTAAAAGATGTAAAAGCAACAGAACTTGGAGGGATTGCAATTAAAGCGGCGCTTGAAAGAGCAAATGTTTCTGCTAGTGATGTTGAGGAAGTTATATTCGGAACGGTTATTCAAGGTGGACAGGGACAAATTCCATCACGCCAAGCGGCGAGGGCTGCTGGAATCCCTTGGGAAGTGCAGACGGAAACAGTGAATAAAGTTTGTGCGTCGGGGCTTCGTGCCGTTACGTTAGCGGATCAAATTATTCGTACTGGCGATCAATCATTGATTGTAGCTGGTGGTATGGAGTCGATGAGTAACAGTCCTTACATTTTACGAGGAGCAAGATGGGGATACAGAATGGGCAACAACGAAGTCGTTGATTTAAACATTGCTGACGGTTTAACATGCGCATTTTCTGGTATACACATGGGTGTTTATGGCGGAGAAGTTGCGAAGGAAGATGGAATTTCTCGCGAAGCGCAAGATGAATGGGCATATCGTAGCCACCAACGTGCGGTTTCAGCACATAAAGAAGGGCGTTTTGAAGAGGAAATCGTGCCAGTAACGATTCCGCAAAGAAAAGGCGATCCTATTGTCGTTGCAAAGGATGAGGCGCCACGCGCGGATACAACAATTGAAAAGTTAGCAAAATTAAAACCTGTATTTGATAAAACAGCGACAGTGACAGCTGGTAATGCACCAGGCTTAAACGATGGTGGTGCTGCACTTGTATTAATGAGCGAAGACAGAGCGAAGCAAGAAGGAAGAAAGCCGTTAGCGACAATTTTGGCACATACAGCAATTGCAGTGGAGTCTAAAGATTTCCCGAGAACGCCAGGTTATGCAATTAACGCATTGCTTGAAAAAACAGGCAAGACAATTGAAGACATCGATTTATTCGAGATTAATGAAGCATTTGCAGCGGTAGCAATTGCAAGTACAGAGATTGCGGGAATTGATCCAGAAAAATTGAATGTAAATGGCGGCGCAGTGGCGATGGGGCATCCGATTGGAGCAAGCGGAGCGCGCATTATCGTTACACTAATCCATGCACTGAAGCAACGCGGCGGCGGAATTGGAATTGCTTCGATTTGTAGCGGTGGTGGTCAAGGTGATGCAGTGATGATTGAAGTTCACTAATTAAGATTAGACGGTATATAGTTTATTGAAAATTAAGGGGGAAGAAGAAATGAGTGTACAAAAAATTGTTGTAATTGGTGCAGGACAAATGGGATCAGGAATTGCACAAGTATGTGCAATGGCAGGATACGATGTGAAGGTTCAAGATTTAAAACAGGAGCAATTAGATAGAGGATTGGCTATTATTACGAAAAACTTAGCACGCCAAGTAGAAAAGGGGCGCATGAAGGAAGAAGAAAAGGAAGCGACATTAAACCGTCTTGCAGTAACGCTTGATTTAGATTGTGTGAAGGAAGCGGATCTTATTATCGAAGCAGCTGTCGAGAAAATGGATATTAAAAAGAAAATCTTTGCGAATTTAGATGAAATTGCTCCAGAACACGCAATTTTAGCGACAAATACGTCATCTTTGCCGATTACAGAAATTGCCGCGGTAACGAAACGTCCGGAAAAAGTAATCGGTATGCACTTTATGAATCCGGTTCCGGTTATGAAACTTGTTGAAATTATTCGTGGTTTGGCTACAGATGATGCGGTATACGAAACAATTGAGGATATTACGAAGAAAATTGGCAAAGTACCAGTTGAAGTAAATGATTTCCCAGGATTTGTATCGAACCGTATTTTATTACCGATGATTAACGAAGCAATCTATACGTTATATGAAGGGGTAGCGACGAAAGAAGCAATTGATGAAGTAATGAAACTTGGTATGAATCACCCGATGGGCCCTTTAACGCTCGCTGATTTTATCGGTTTAGACACATGTTTATACATTATGGAAGTGTTGCATGAAGGTTTAGGTGATAGTAAATATCGCCCATGTCCATTGCTACGTAAGTACGTAAATGCAGGATGGTTAGGACGTAAAACAGGTCGTGGTTTCTACGTTTACGAATAAATCCCCCTTTGTTACAAAATAGTGGTCTTACCAAATTGTTAAAAGGTTATATAGCAAATGGAGGCGGAGTATATGAACTTTCGTTTTAATGAAGAGCAGCAAATGATGAGGAAAATGGTTCGAGATTTTGCACAGAAGGAAATTGCTCCCTTTGTTCCTAGTATGGAACAAGGGGTGTTCCCAAAAGAGATTTTGCAGAAGATGGGTGAGCTTGGATTAATGGGAATTCCAGCGCCTGCAAAATACGGTGGTGCAGAAATGGATTTTATTTCTTACATTTTAGCAATTGAAGAAATTTCAAAGGTAAGCGCAACAGTTGGTGTAATTTTAGCTGTGCATACGTCAGTTGGAATGAACCCGATTTTATATTTCGGAACAGAAGAACAGAAAGAGAAATACGTTTCTAAACTTGCGACTGGTGAATATTTAGGTGCATTTGCATTAACAGAACCAAATGCAGGATCGGATGCAGGAAGTTTGAAATCAAGAGCTTTGAAGAAAGGCGATCATTACATTATTAATGGATCGAAGGTGTTCATTACAAATGGTGGTGAAGCAAGTACATATATTGTATTCGCTTCTACAAATCCAGAGGCAGGAAAGAGTGGGATTTCTGCATTCATAGTAGAGAAAGATACACCAGGCTTAATCATCGGTAAAGATGAGCATAAAATGGGACTGCTCGGTTCTCGCACTGTACAACTTACGTTCGAGGATATGAAGGTACCGGCTGAGAATTTACTTGGTGAAGAAGGACAAGGATTTAAAGTAGCGATGGCGAATTTAGATGTTGGGCGAATTGGAATTGGGGCGCAAGCATTAGGGATTGCTGAAGCGGCGCTTGCATGTGCGATTGATTATGCGAAAGAACGTGAGCAATTCGGAAAGCCAATTGCGGCGCAGCAAGGGATTGGCTTCAAACTTGCAGATATGGCAACTAGCGTAGAAGCGGCGCGATTACTTGTATATAGGGCGGCATCGCTAAGAGCGCAAGGATTACCATGTGGTAAAGAAGCATCTATTGCGAAATTATTCGCTTCTAAAACAGCTGTTGAAGTTGCGATTGAAGCAGTGCAAGTATTTGGTGGTTACGGTTATACGAAAGATTATCCAGTAGAAAGATTTTTCCGTGATGCGAAAATCACGCAAATATATGAAGGAACGAGTGAAATACAGAAACTTGTTATTAGCCGGGCTTTATAAAAGCATAAGGGGGAGACGGGCATGCATTTTAAACTATCAGAAGAACATGAAATGATAAGAAAAATGGTTCGGGACTTTGCTAAGAACGAAGTAGCACCGACAGCAGCTGAACGTGATGAAGAAGAGAGGTTTGATCGTGCGCTATTTGATCAAATGGCAGAGCTTGGTTTAACCGGAATTCCGTGGCCTGAAGAATACGGCGGAATTGGAAGCGATTACTTGGCGTATGTAATTGCTATTGAAGAATTATCACGCGTATGTGCTTCTACAGGTGTAACATTGTCTGCACATACTTCACTTGCTGGTTGGCCAATTTTTAAATTTGGAACAGAAGAGCAAAAGCAAACATTTTTACGACCGATGGCTGAAGGAAAGAAAATTGGTGCATACGGCTTAACGGAGCCAGGATCTGGATCGGATGCTGGTGGAATGAAGACGATCGCCAAAAGAGATGGAGACCATTATGTATTAAATGGATCAAAAATATTTATCACTAATGGTGGTATTGCTGATATTTATGTTGTTTTCGCATTAACTGATCCTGAATCGAAGCAGCGTGGCACGAGTGCATTTATAGTGGAAAGTGATACACCAGGATTTTCAGTTGGGAAGAAGGAGAGTAAATTAGGGATTCGCTCTTCACCAACAACTGAAATTATGTTCGAAGATTGCCGTATTCCTGTAGAGAATTTACTAGGGGAAGAAGGACAAGGGTTTAAGATAGCGATGCAAACATTAGATGGTGGCCGTAACGGTATTGCGGCGCAAGCGGTTGGTATTGCACAAGGGGCTTTAGATGCTTCCGTAGAATATGCAAGAGAGCGTCATCAGTTTGGGAAGCCGATTGCGGTGCAGCAAGGGATTGGCTTTAAACTTGCAGATATGGCAACGGATGTGGAGGCGGCGCGTCTTCTAACATATCAAGCAGCTTGGCTGGAATCGGAAGGACTTCCTTATGGGAAAGAGTCGGCGATGTCAAAAGTATTTGCAGGCGATGCCGCGATGAAGGTGACGACTGAAGCGGTACAAGTATTTGGTGGTTACGGTTATACGAAAGATTATCCGGTAGAGCGATATATGCGAGATGCAAAGATTACACAGATATATGAAGGAACACAAGAGATTCAAAGGCTCGTAATTTCTCGTATGTTAACGAAGTAGGATCAAAGGCGTAGGTATTTTCCTACGCTTTTTCCTTCCAAAAAATAATAGAGAGGTGAAGGGGATGGTTAAACATAATGTGCATGCATCAGTGAAAGATGAAAAATTAGTCGCGTTAAGGCGTGAACAAATGATTAAAGGTGCAGTGCAACTGTTTAAACAAAAAGGATTTCCGCGTACAACAACGAGAGAGATTGCAAAGGCAGCTGGATTTAGTATTGGAACGCTTTATGAATACATTCGTACAAAAGATGATGTTTTGTATTTAGTTTGTGATAGTATTTATGAACATGTAAAAGAAAGATTAGAGGAAGTAGTTTGTACGGAAAAAGGAAGTGTAGAAAGTTTAAAGATAGCAATAACGAATTATTTTAAAGTGATGGACGAATTGCAGGAAGAAGTATTAATAATGTATCAAGAGGTACGCTTCTTACCGAAAGAATCACTCCCGTACGTATTAGAAAAGGAGTTTCAAATGGTAGGAATGTTTGAGAATATTTTAGAACAGTGTACGGAAAACGGAACATTTACATTAAATAAAAAAGAAATACAGCTTCTTGCGCATAATATTTTTATACAAGGACAGATGTGGGGATTTCGACGTTGGGCGCTGCAAAAGCTATATACGCTCGAAGAATATACAGACATGCAAATTAGGTATGTATTACAAGGGGCCCATATGCTTCCGAAATAAGGAATGTATACTACCCTATAAAAGTTTCCCGTTTTTTTTGTAGCATATTTGTGTGACTTTTGTTTATAATGAATAGTATGGATTTTTTTAAGCAGGCCGTTATATATAAGGTTATATTTGATGAAAGGAAGTGCCGCATAAGTGGATTTTAAGCAATATTCACCAGAAGAGCTAAAAGAATGTTCAATGATTGAAGTTGTACATAGCGTTTTAGGGGATAAAAAACAAGCAACGACATTCAACGAGTTGGTTCGAGAAATCGCTCAAGTGCTGGGACTATCTCAAGAGCAAGTTAATGCGAAAATCGCACAATTTTATACAGACTTAAACATCGATGGACGTTTCATTAATTTAGGAGAAAATCGTTGGGGGCTACGCAGCTGGTACCCATACGAGCAAATTGATGAAGAAATCTTGCCTCAACCAAAACCGAAGAAGAAACGTAAAGTTGAAGAAGACGGTTTTGACGACTACATTGACGAAGATGAAGATGACTTTGATGATGTAGATGGAAATGAAGACGAAGATGATGATGTAGAAGATTTGGACAAGGTTCTTGAAGACGAAGACGGAGACGACGATGATCTTGATGATTTAGACGAAGATGAAGATGACTTCGCTGAAGAAGAACTTGAGTATGATGAAACTGAAGAAGAAGAAGAGGAAGAACTGTAGTTCTTGACTTTTCATTATCGTCCATGTAGAATCATTTTTGGGCTCTTTAAAAAAGGACGATAATACTTTTAAAGTGTAAATATAAAAGAAAATTGCTCCCTACTTATTACTTTATGTGATGAGGGGAGCAATTTTCTTTTTTGTTTTTTGTTTAGAAAATAAAAAGAGTCTAACAATAAGATGGATACAGTGTTATCTACATACGTTGCGCTTTGCAACGGTGATTATATAACAGCAAAATAGAAGGGAGCTTTTTCATGACTAAGTATATTTTTGTAACAGGCGGTGTAGTATCGTCTCTAGGAAAAGGTATTACAGCAGCATCTCTTGGAAGACTTTTAAAAAATCGTGGTTTAAACGTAACGATTCAAAAGTTTGATCCATACATTAACGTAGACCCAGGGACTATGAGCCCATACCAACACGGTGAGGTATTCGTAACAGATGATGGTGCAGAAACTGACTTAGACCTTGGTCACTATGAGCGTTTCATCGACATCAATTTAAATAAATACAGCAACGTAACAACAGGTAAAATTTACTCTTCAGTTCTTCAAAAAGAGCGTCGTGGTGAATACCTAGGAGGAACAGTTCAAGTTATTCCTCACATTACTAACGAAATTAAAGAGCGCGTATACCGTTCTGGTCGCGAAACAAACGCGGACGTTGTTATTACAGAAATCGGTGGAACTGTTGGTGACATTGAGTCTCTACCATTCTTAGAAGCAATCCGTCAAATTAAGAGCGACATCGGTCGTGACAATGTAATGTACATTCACTGTACGTTAATCCCGTACTTAAAAGCAGCGGGTGAAATGAAAACAAAACCAACGCAACATAGCGTTAAAGAGCTTCGCAGTTTAGGTATTCAACCAAATATTATCGTTGTTCGTACAGAAATGCCTGTTTCTCAAGATATGAAAGACAAGCTTGCATTATTCTGTGACATTGATACAAAAGCAGTTATTGAAGCACGCGATGCAGATACTTTATATGCAGTTCCATTATCTCTTCAAGAGCAAAATATGGACCAAATCGTTTGCGATCACTTAAAATTAGACAATCCAGCTGCAGATATGACAGAGTGGACTGCGCTAGTTGAAAAAGTGCGTAACCTTTCTAAGAAAACAAAAATCGCTCTTGTTGGTAAGTACGTAGAGCTTCAAGATGCATACATTTCTGTTGTAGAAGCACTTCGTCATGCAGGTTACTCTTTCGACACAGATGTAGAAGTGAAATGGGTAAATGCTGAGCACGTAACAGCAGAGAACGTACAAGAATTAGTAGGAGATACAGATGGTATCCTTGTACCAGGTGGCTTCGGTGATCGTGGTGTAGAAGGTAAAATCGTTGCAATTCAATATGCTCGTGAAAACAAAGTTCCATTCCTAGGAATTTGCTTAGGTATGCAACTTGCATCAATCGAATTCGCACGTAACGTATTAGGATTAGAAGGAGCTAACTCTTCTGAAATCAATCCTGACACACCTTATGCAATCATCGACTTATTACCAGAACAAAAAGATGTAGAAGACTTAGGTGGTACACTTCGTCTTGGTCTATATCCATGTAAGCTTGCTGAAGAAACAAATGCTTACAACGCTTACAATGAGCCGGTTGTATATGAGCGTCATCGTCATCGTTATGAGTTCAACAATCAATTCCGTCCGGATATGGAAAAAGCAGGATTTGTATTCTCTGGTACAAGCCCAGACGGCCGTTTAGTTGAAATCGTTGAATTGAAAGATCACCCTTGGTTCGTAGCAGCACAGTTCCACCCAGAACTTGTTTCTCGTCCAAACCGTCCACAACCATTGTTCCATGACTTCGTAAGAGCGTCTATTACGAATAAAGAGAGCAAGTAATAAAAAATAAAGCCGGCACTTTTAAAGTGCCGGCTTTATTTTTTGTAATGTTGATTTAAGATGCTGCAAGGTGTTGACAAAGTTCCTCATAAGCAACATTGATTTTTTTCATTTTTTCCTCTGATCCATTTCCTGTATCAGGGTGATATTTCTTGGCTAAAGTTCTATACTGTTTTTTAATAATATTCATATCTCTTGTATCTGTAGGTAATTCTAGAATTTCAAGAAGTATAGAAACTCTAGAATCATTATTCTCAGAGGTAATCCAGTCCATGTGAGTTTCGATTGTTTCTTCAGCAATCACAAATATCTCTCTAAATTTATCAACGAATAGGGGGCCATCATATTTGTTAGAGACAAATATGTTTTGATTTTCGAACTTTGCTATAATACCTCGTTTAATCATCATATTGAAAATAAGAAGGTCTCTCATGAAAATATAGACCTCTATTTTTAATTGTTCATTGAAGTTTGCATCTGATATTTCAGCATACATATGACTAAATGTGTGCACAACACTGATGATGTTGAAATTGGAATTATTTTGATTGAGAAAATTTCCATTTTTATCTACAACAGAGAATGGTTTTCCGTTTATATGAAAAAAGATAGGAACGATACGACGGTCATTTACTTGCTTGAGTTGGATTTCAATATTACCAGTAGAGTTTCGAAGTTGGAGAATACCTTCCTCGTATCCATACAGTAACCCTTGCTCCCCGAAATTAAAGGAGAAGACAGGACCTTTAGCGTAAACATCCCTATCTTCTATATAAAATCCTTCTATAAATTGTCCATCAGGATGGTACCATGAGCCAGATGAATCGTTACGGTTTACTTGGGTACTTCCCCCAGAATCAGAACTAAAACACTTATAAGCAATATAAATTACTATTAAAAATAAAATAAACCCCAATATATTCTCCTTCTTTCTAAGAAATGTAAAATCAAATTCTATTTTATATCATTAAAATGGAATCTTCCAATATAATTTAGGTACAGGAAAAAAGGAATATTAGTAAAAGGGGCGTATTGGTTCATAATAAAATAGAGATTTATAAAAGGACCTAAATTTTAGGTCCTTTTAACGTAAGTTATTCATAATCCTCAATTATTTCATCGATTGTAAATTTGATTCCGTGATATGCAAATAAAGCTATCATTAAGCTTGGGAATCCGTAGCGATTACCTTCATCGTCTGGAATAAGCCCTTTTAACAATTTCGTATCAATATGTACATCTGTATATTGTTCTAGTGATTCATTGCCTTCTTGAATAGCAGAAATGCCGACAATAGAGTGTCCATCTGCTTGAAGTTTTTTTGCTATTGCTACAACTTCTTCATCTGTTGAAAAACGGCTAATAAGAAGTACACGATCTGCAGAAGTTACTTCTACTTCCTTACCATTTTCAAATAGTCGTTTTGCTTGCTTCATTGGTTCAGCACCGAATAGCGCTTCAGCAACAACGCCCTCCATTTCATTTGTACCATGTAAATAAATGAAACCTTCGCCAACTAATGCTTGAGCAAGTAGACGGGCGCTATCTTCTATATTCATTTCCTCTTTTTGAGAAACTCTGGAGAAATAACCGCTTAATTGGGTTGAAAAAATTTTTAACATAATGTTACTCCCTTCGTACGTGTTTACCGGCTTTCATTATAGTTTATTTTTTTAGAAAGGTGAAATCGAAGGTGGCATAACAAAATGGGAAACGGTAAAATAAGAAAGAAATAGGAAGGAATTTGGTAAAGAATAGCGAAAATTAATCGTTAAGATATAAGAAGCTTTAAATCTTGTACTTACACAGAAAGGTTGGGAGTTATGGAAGGGAAAATTTTAATCGTTGATGATCAATATGGCATTCGTGTGTTATTACATGAAGTGTTCCAAAAAGAAGGTTATCAGACATTCCAAGCAGCGAATGGATTTCAAGCTTTAGATATCGTGAAAAAAGATAATCCAGATTTAGTTGTGTTAGATATGAAAATTCCAGGTATGGATGGTATAGAGATTTTAAAGCATGTAAAAGAAATTGATGAGAGTATTAAAGTGATTTTAATGACTGCTTATGGAGAGCTTGATATGATCCAAGAAGCAAAAGATTTAGGTGCTTTAATGCATTTTGCTAAACCATTTGATATTGATGAAATTCGTCAAGCGGTGAGAAATGAGCTCGCTGTAGAGGCTTAAAAATGAATTTTTTATAAAAAATATGGAAAAAAGCGTTTACATGGACTATTGTGCAGGTGAATACGGTTGAGTTTTTGAGTACAAGTTGTTATCCTATTGAGTGTAGAAAAAAGTCCGGTATGTAGATATACATATTTTACCTTATTCTGGTCATACTACCAGCGATAAGAACTTATCGGATACAAAAAACGTTTTTTAGGAGGATTCACCATGCCTTTAGTTTCTATGAAAGAAATGCTAAACAAAGCACTAGAAGGAAAATACGCAGTTGGTCAATTCAACATGAACAACTTAGAGTGGACTCAAGCTATCTTAGCTGCTGCGGAAGAAGAAAAATCTCCTGTAATCCTAGGTGTATCTGAGGGTGCAGCTCGTCATATGACTGGTTTCAAAACAGTTGTAGCTATGGTTAAAGCTTTAATCGAAGAAATGAACATCACTGTTCCTGTAGCGATTCACCTTGACCATGGTTCAAGCTTCGAAAAATGTAAAGAAGCAATCGATGCAGGTTTCACATCTGTAATGATCGACGCTTCTCACCACCCATTCGAAGAAAACGTAGAAACTACTAAAAAAGTAGTAGAATACGCACACGCTCGTAACGTATCTGTTGAAGCTGAGCTTGGAACAGTTGGCGGACAAGAAGACGACGTAATCGCTGAAGGCGTAATTTACGCTGACCCAGCTGAGTGTAAGCACCTTGTTGAAGCAACAGGTATCGATTGCCTAGCTCCAGCTTTAGGTTCTGTACACGGTCCTTACAAAGGTGAGCCTAACTTAGGATTCGCTGAAATGGAACAAGTTCGTGACTTCACTGGCGTACCTTTAGTATTACACGGTGGTACTGGTATCCCAACTGCTGATATCGAAAAAGCTATCTCTTTAGGTACTTCAAAAATCAACGTAAACACTGAGAACCAAATTGAGTTTACAAAAGCTGTTCGTGAAGTATTAAACAAAGACCAAGAAGTTTACGATCCTCGTAAATTTATCGGACCTGGCCGCGACGCTATCAAAGCAACTGTTATTGGTAAAATTCGCGAATTCGGTTCTAACGGTAAAGCGTAAGAATAAAATTCCGTTTTGGAAACCGTCTACTCTTTTAGACGGTTTCCTTTCGTTGTATAATGAAAGCGTGAACAAGTCTAAAGATTTTATCATTTTGTTTTTGAAATAGAAAATAATGTGCATAGTCCTATTAATAAATGTGATAACGTATCTAAATTGATAAAGTAAATTCGATAAATAGTTAATCTTTATCTTTTTGTATTACAGGAGAAATGAAGATAATGGTTTCCTATTTATTGAGTTTTGGGATGGAAAAGTAATTGAGATTCTTAAGGGGGAGCTTTCTATAAAAATATAGAAAGTAAATACATTCACAAGAAGGGAGCTCAATATGGAAAAATTGCTAATTGAAGGCGGAAGAGCTTTAAATGGAACAATTCGCGTGAGTGGTGCAAAGAACAGCGCCGTTGCACTAATTCCAGCGACAATTTTAGCAGATACTCCAGTAACTATTGGTGGTGTCCCTAATATTTCGGACGTGAAAATGTTAGGAGACTTACTAGAGGAAATTGGAGGGAGAGTGACTTATGGACAGGAGGAAGAGATGGTAGTCGATCCTTCTAACATGGTTGCAATGCCTTTACCAAATGGAAAAGTGAAAAAATTACGTGCTTCTTATTATTTAATGGGTGCGATGCTTGGCCGTTTTAAAAAAGCTGTTATTGGGCTTCCAGGTGGATGTCACTTAGGACCGAGGCCGATTGATCAGCACATTAAAGGGTTTGAAGCGTTAGGTGCACATGTTACGAATGAACAAGGTGCTATCTATTTAAGAGCAGATGAACTACGAGGGGCACGTATTTATTTAGATGTTGTTAGTGTAGGAGCTACGATTAATATTATGCTAGCAGCTGTACGAGCGAAAGGTAGAACTGTTATTGAAAACGCAGCGAAAGAACCAGAGATTATTGATGTAGCTACACTGTTAACTAGCATGGGAGCACGTATTAAAGGTGCTGGTACAGATGTAATCCGAATTGATGGTGTGGATTCACTGCACGGTTGTCATCATACGATCATTCCAGATCGTATTGAAGCGGGTACGTATATGATTTTAGGTGCTGCGTCAGGAGGAGAAGTAACAGTTGATAATGTTATTCCTCAGCATTTGGAGTCAGTTACCGCAAAATTAAGAGAAGCTGGTGTCCAAGTTGAAACGAATGATGACCAAATTACAGTGAACGGTGATAGAAGATTAAAAGTCGTTGATATAAAAACGCTTGTATATCCAGGTTTCCCAACAGATTTACAACAGCCGTTTACAACGCTTTTAACAAAGGCGCATGGAACGGGTGTTGTAACGGATACGATTTATGGCGCACGTTTTAAACATATTGATGAATTACGTCGTATGAATGCGCAAATTAAAGTAGAAGGTCGGTCAGCTATCGTAACTGGTCCTGTTTTATTACAAGGTGCAAAAGTGAAAGCGAGTGATTTGCGAGCTGGAGCAGCCCTTGTTATTGCAGGATTGATGGCGGATGGAATTACAGAAGTAACCGGACTTGAGCATATTGATCGTGGCTATGAAAATATAGTAGACAAGCTTAAAGGGCTTGGTGCAAACATTTGGCGAGAACAAATGACAAAGCAAGAAATTGAAGAAATGAAGAACGCATAAGTGATACTTCCGCGAGGGGGAAGCGAAGCATCACTACTTGCGGAAGTACACTTTATAGAAAAACACGGTTCACAAAATACGGCAGAAATATAAAGGCTTAAAGGAGAGGGATTATCGTGGAAAGAAGTTTATCTATGGAGTTAGTACGTGTAACAGAGGCTGCAGCTTTATCATCAGCGCGTTGGATGGGACGCGGGAAAAAGGATGAGGCAGACGGTGCAGCAACATCAGCTATGCGTGATGTATTTGATACAATTCCGATGAAAGGTACAGTTGTAATTGGTGAAGGTGAAATGGATGAAGCACCAATGCTATATATCGGAGAAAAATTAGGTACAGGATATGGTCCGCGTGTAGACGTTGCAGTTGATCCTTTAGAAGGGACAAACATTGTAGCAGCTGGTGGATGGAATGCTCTTGCTGTTATTGCAATTGCAGATCATGGTAATTTGTTACATGCTCCTGACATGTACATGGATAAAATCGCGGTTGGCCCAGAAGCGGTTGGGGCGGTCGATATTGATGCGCCTATTATCGATAACTTACGTGCAGTTGCGAAAGCGAAAAACAAAGATATTGAAGATGTTGTAGCGACAGTTTTAAACCGTCCACGTCATCAAGCAATTATTGAAGAAATTCGTAAAGCTGGTGCTCGCATTAAATTGATTAATGATGGAGACGTAGCTGGCGCAATCAACACAGCATTTGATCGTACAGGTGTAGATATTTTATTCGGCTCTGGTGGTGCGCCTGAGGGTGTGTTAGCGGCAGTTGCATTAAAATGTTTAGGTGGAGAAATTCACGGGAAATTATTACCACAAAACGAAGCTGAATTGGCGCGTTGCAAAAAGATGGGCATAGACGACATCAACCGCATCCTTCGCATGGAGGACTTAGTAAAAGGTGACGATGCAATCTTCGCAGCAACAGGTGTAACAGACGGAGAACTATTACGCGGCGTTCAATTTAAAGGTAGCGTAGGAACAACACAATCCCTTGTTATGCGCGCAAAATCAGGCACAGTACGCTTCGTAGACGGACGTCACAGCTTAAATAAAAAACCGAACTTGGTTATTAAATAAAAAGTGCAAGCGGCTCGCTCAGAATGGGAGGGGGAAGAAGTGAAGCCACCGACCATTCTAGCTGATGAAACTAGATTAAATAAAAAGCGAAGACAAATTTTCTTGTCTTCGCTTCTTGTATTTGTGTTTCAACGTATTGATTAAAACTAGATAAAAGGGTTACAATAGTGAATATTACCCTACTTGAACTTATTGCCTTTCATTATTAATTATTTGCCTTCCGTATTTTTTCCCTTTACCCATGTGAAAAGAGAATAACGTTAAAGTGTGGTGTCTGAATGAATTTGTCAATTGCAGCATTAGAAAACATGAAATTAAAAGAGTTATACGAGCTTGCGAAAGAATTTAAAATTTCGTATTATAGCAAATTAACGAAAAAAGAGTTAATCTTCGCCATTTTAAAAGCTCGAGCAGAAAAAGAAGGTTTCTTCTTCATGGAAGGCGTATTAGAAATTATTCAATCAGAAGGATTTGGATTCCTACGTCCTATCAACTACTCTCCAAGCTCAGAAGATATTTATATCTCAGCTTCGCAAATTCGTCGTTTCGATTTACGTAATGGAGATAAGGTTTCTGGTAAAGTACGACCTCCGAAAGAAAATGAACGCTACTTTGGATTATTACAAGTTGAAGCTGTAAACGGAGATGATCCAGAGTCAGCAAAAGAGCGTGTGCATTTCCCTGCATTAACACCATTATACCCAGATCGCCAAATGAAATTGGAAACGGAACCGAAAAAGTTACCGACACGCATCATGGATTTAATTGCACCAGTTGGATTTGGACAACGTGGTTTAATTGTCGCGCCTCCAAAGGCTGGTAAAACTAGTCTATTAAAAGAAATCGCACACAGTGTTACAACAAATCATCCGGAAGCTGAATTAATTGTCCTTCTAATTGATGAGCGTCCAGAGGAAGTAACAGATATTGAACGTTCTGTTAAAGGAGATGTTGTAAGCTCTACTTTTGATGAAGTACCAGAAAATCATATTAAAGTAGCGGAACTTGTGTTAGAACGTGCAATGCGTCTTGTAGAGCACAAAAAAGATGTTATCATTTTAATGGATAGTATTACCCGTTTAGCGCGAGCTTACAACCTTGTTATTCCGCCAAGTGGTAGAACATTATCGGGTGGTATCGACCCAGCTGCCTTCCATAGACCGAAGCGTTTCTTTGGAGCTGCACGTAATATTGAAGAAGGCGGTAGCTTAACGATTTTAGCAACAGCGCTTGTTGATACAGGATCTCGTATGGACGATGTAATTTACGAAGAATTTAAAGGAACTGGAAATATGGAACTTCACTTAGATCGTTCATTAGCTGAGCGTCGTATCTTCCCGGCAATTGATATTCGCCGTTCTGGTACACGTAAAGAGGATCTATTAATTCCGAAAGAACATTTAGACAAGCTATGGGGTATTCGTAAAACAATGCGTGATACACCAGACTTTGTTGAAGGTTTCTTACGTAAACTTCGTCAAACAAAGACAAATGAAGAATTTTTACAAAACATTGTTGCAGATTCGAAAAGATATGTAACAACGAAGTAAAGGGAAAAGATTGGGACTCGCTTATTTTATGGTAAGCGAGTTTTTTATGTTTTTTAGGTGATCTTAAAGAGAGATGAGTGGAAGGGCATTAGTTGGTTCTAGTTGGATGAGTTGCCTCCACTTTAAGGTGTTATCCAGCTCCAGCGGCTAGAATCTCCGGTCATTTCACTCTCTCGCTCGAAGCAAAAAGCGCTTCAAGGTCGAGAGTTCTAAATAGCCTGCGATTCTGAGCGAGCCGCTTCTGCTTTTAAAATTAAAAAGACAAAAACAGGTAGTTGCAAAATGAAGTTAGCCTTGTTATAATTTCATCATATGTGTTTCATCAATATAGTTGTGTATGCAGCTGAAGATGAAAAACTCTGTTTCGAAAATGATTCAGGGCGGAAGGAGATGAAAAGAATGAAAGCAGGAATTCACCCAGATTACAAGAAAGTTGTATTCATGGACACAAACACAGGCTTCAAATTCTTAAGCGGATCTACTAGAGGATCTAACGAAACTGTTGAGTGGGAAGATGGTAACACTTATCCATTACTAAAAGTTGAGATCAGTTCTGATTCTCACCCATTCTACACTGGACGTCAGAAGTTTGCTACTGCAGACGGACGCGTTGACCGCTTCAATAAGAAATACGGTCTTAAGTAATAAAAACATAAAACAGGCAAGTGTATCTATTCGCTTGTCTGTTTTTTTTGCGAAAATATTATACCTTTACCCTACTTTTTATTAAAAAGTAGATGAAAGGAGAGCTTCATGTACTTAATAAATCAGAACGGTTGGATTGAAGTGATTTGCGGTAGTATGTTTTCTGGTAAATCAGAAGAGCTTATCCGCCGTGTGCGTCGTACGCAATTTGCGAAACAACATGCAATTGTATTTAAACCATGTATTGATAATCGCTATAGTGAAGAAGACGTTGTATCACATAACGGATTAAAGGTAAAAGCAGTTCCTGTTTCAGCTTCAAAAGATATATTTGAACATATCACTGAAGAAATGGATGTAATTGCAATCGATGAGGTGCAATTCTTTGATGGGGACATTGTGGAAGTGGTGCAAGTATTGGCAAATCGTGGCTATCGTGTCATTGTAGCTGGTTTAGACCAAGATTTCCGTGGTCTACCATTTGGACAAGTTCCTCAGCTGATGGCGATTGCTGAACATGTAACAAAACTACAAGCAGTATGTTCTGCATGTGGATCTCCGGCAAGTCGTACACAACGATTAATTGATGGAGAACCAGCGGCATTTGATGATCCGATTATTTTAGTTGGTGCTTCAGAATCGTATGAACCACGCTGTCGTCATTGTCATGCAGTTCCTACAAACAAAGATAAGTAAAACTCGCTGCGCAAGGCGGGTTTTTTTCAGAATAGAGAGTGTGAGTGGTGTGAGCCACTTGCGCTTTAAGTTGTGATATCTAGCTCCAGCGGCTAGCTCTTCGCAGCTAAGAACCTTCCGCCCGAAAGGTAAAAAGCACCTTTAGGTCGAAAGAACCTTAGCTGGTCAGAGCTGAATGAGCTACCACCACTTTTAAATATAATTTGCGTTTTTTTGAGTAAGTACCATATACTATTTGTATTAGATACTAGGATGTAGAGGTGAATGATGTGTTAGATCGTTTGCAAGCTGTAGAAAATCGTTATGAGAAGTTAAATGAATTGCTAAGCGACCCAGCAATTATTAGTGATTCAAATAAGCTTCGTGAATATTCAAAGGAACAGTCTGATATACAGGAAACGGTAGAGGTGTATCGTGAGTATAAGGATGTTCGTGAGCAATTAAAAGATGCGAAAGCAATGTTAGAAGATAAGTTAGACGCAGAAATGCGTGAAATGGTAAAAGAAGAGGTTTCTGAGTTAGAATCACAAGAAAAAACATTATCAGAGCGTCTGAAAATTTTACTTGTACCAAAAGACCCTAACGATGATAAGAACGTTATCGTTGAGGTTCGTGGAGCTGCTGGTGGCGACGAGGCCGCTTTATTTGCTGGTGACTTATACCGTATGTATAGCCGTTACGCTGAGGTGCAAGGTTGGAAAACGGAGATTATCGAGGCTAGCTATACAGAGTTAGGTGGATATAAAGAGATTATCTTTATGATTAACGGTAAAGGTGCTTTCGCGAAGCTGAAATTCGAGAATGGCGCTCACCGTGTACAACGTGTTCCTGAAACGGAATCTGGTGGACGTATCCATACATCTACAGCAACTGTAGCTGTATTACCAGAGGCAGAAGAAGTAGAAATTGATATTCATGAGAAAGATGTTCGTGTTGATACATTCGCTTCTAGTGGACCTGGTGGACAGAGCGTTAATACAACGATGTCAGCGGTACGTTTAACGCATTTACCGACTGGTGTAGTTGTATCATGTCAGGATGAGAAATCACAAATTAAGAATAAAGAAAAAGCGATGAAAGTATTACGCGCACGTGTTTATGATAAGTTTAGACAAGAAGCACAAGCTGAGTATGATCAAAACCGTAAACAAGCTGTTGGTACGGGTGATCGTTCAGAGCGTATTCGTACGTATAACTTCCCGCAAAACCGTGTTACAGACCATCGAATCGGTTTAACGATTCAAAAGTTAGATCAAATCTTACAAGGTAAGTTAGATGATTTCATCAATGCCTTAGTAATGGAAGATCAGGCTCAAAGGATGGAGGCAGCTGAGTAATGCGTGTCTATGAAGCCCTGAAATGGGCTTCTTCTTTTTTACAGGAGAATGGACGAGATGAAAATGCGGGAGAAATTGTCCTTTGTCATGTATTAAAGACGAATAGAACAGGATTATTGATGAATATGCGTGAAGAAATAACTGCGGAACAAGAAAAAAGTTTTACAGAGTTTATCCACAAGCATGTAGAAGGTATTCCTATTCAATATATGATTGGTCATGAAATGTTTTATGGAAGATCGTTTTTTGTGAATGAAGAAGTATTAATACCAAGACCAGAAACAGAAGAGCTTATAGTAGGAGTGTTAGAAAGAATCGAGCGTCATTTTGGTGATGAGAAACTACATGTAGCAGATATCGGTACAGGTAGTGGAGCGATTTCGATTACGCTTGCTTTGGAAAATAAAAATCTTCATGTGTATACGGTAGATATTGCGCAGGAGTCGATTGAAGTTGCAAAAGAAAATGCGAAAACTTTGGGCGCAGAAGTAACATTCTATCATGGTGATTTATTATCACCATTTTATGAAACGGGTCAAAAGTTAGATGTTGTTGTTTCAAATCCTCCATATATACCGGAAGAAGATTGGCGTGGTCTTTCTCCAGTGGTGAAAGAGCATGAGCCAAAGAGAGCGCTTGTTGGTGGTGAAGACGGATTAGATTTCTATCGCCGCTTTATGGAAGAGTTGCCGAATGTGTTGCAGAAGAAAGCAATTGTCGCATTTGAAATTGGAGTAGGGCAAGGTGAGGACGTGAAAGGGCTGTTACAACAAGCATTTCCACATGCTCATGTTGAGGTTGTTTTTGATATTAATGGAAAAGATCGTATGGTATTTGCGGAGATGGAGTAAGGTTTACACCTTACTCTATTTTTTTTGTGGAAAAATTCATATAGATTTTGAATTTAATAGTTTAGAAAGATGAAAGTCTGTCTACACTGTTTGTAGAAGGGGCGGTGGAGGAAATGAAAAAACAAGTTATTGCTTATCTTCTTCTATTATTAATTGGTGCACAGTTACTTGTGCAGTTTGGATATATGAAAGCTGATGCGAAAGGGCCTTCAGTTATTCCGAAAGAGGCCGTTCGATTACGGATTTTAGCAAATAGTGATTCAGATAAAGACCAGGCGTTAAAGCGCAAAGTGCGTGATGAAGTAAAAGCACAAATTGATGGATGGGTAGCTGATTTAACTTCATTTGAAGAGGCACGCAAGGTCATTCAAAGTCATATTCCAGAAATCGAAAAAACAGTAGCAAATACGTTGAAAAAAGAAGGAAGTAAAGATTCATTTCAAGTGAAATTCAGTAAAAATGTAAAGTTTCCTACAAAGGTATATGGGAATTTTATTTATCCGGCAGGGGAATATGAAGCAGTCTTAATTACAATTGGGGAAGGTGAAGGGGCAAACTGGTGGTGTGTACTATTTCCACCAATGTGTTTCTTAGATTTTTCAAGTGGTACAGCTGTAAGGAAAGAAGAACATGTTGTGAAGGCTGAATCTCCTGAAGAGGAGCAAGTGAAACAAATAGATGATGAAGAAGTAAATGCAGAAGAGAAAAAAGGGGATGAGGTGAAAGAAAAGAAAGTTGTAAAGCAGGAAGTCGCAAAAAAAGTAACAGCTTCTGAAAAAAAAGTAGTAAAAAATGAAACGAAAGTAGAAGAACAACCTGCAAGTAAAGAGGAAACAAAAACTGTGGAAAAAGTGGAGAAACCTGTGGAACAAAAACAAGAAAAGCGAAATGAGTATGTAAAAGTAGAAGAGGAAGAAGAAAAGCCGGAAGTTAAGTTATTTATTGTAGAAGCTTTTACATCTTTATTCTCTAAATAGTACTATTCGTAAATCCCTTCTCATATATAAAAAAGAGGAGGGATTTATTATGAAGAAGGTATATTTTGCGACAAAGGCAGATGTGGAAAGATTGCATTCTTTTTTCGGACAAGCTAATAAAAAAGATGATAAAATAAATGAGTTGTACGCACAGTTTATGATTTTGGAAGAGGCGGAAGAAATACGGGCAGTCATTGGATATGAACAAAGTGAAGAAAACGCACTTATTCGTTCTTGTTTATTCACACCTAATGTGGATAAACAGACTTTCTTATATTTTTTTGAAATGTTTTTGCAGTATATGAAAGAAAAAAATATTCGACAATTGTACTTACTAACAAATCATCCACAATCTATAACGATCTTTCAGTTTTTTGACTTTGTTACGATAGAGAAAGAGAACGTACCAGAGGGAATTCGACAGTTAGAACACTTTTGTAAAAATATAAAAGAGCCAAATGCAATAATACTAAATTGTCAGCTATTCACAAAGTTATCCACGGATTAATTAGGTTTATCCACATTTTGTGGATAAACCTTGTTTGTCTTTTGGATAAATCTCATAGTAAACTAAAAATAGACAAGTATTTCAGGGTAGAAAAGGACGTGGGAAAAAATGCATACAAATATGTGGGTTGTGGATAATGTTGTGGAAAGAAAAAAATATTATCCACAGTTACAAGAAGCAGCAAAATTATTAAGGGAAAATGAGGCGATTGCCTTCCCTACAGAAACGGTATATGGACTAGGTGCAAACGCGATGAATGATGAAGCGATTGCGAAAATTTTTGAAGCGAAAGGAAGACCGAGTGATAATCCACTTATTGTCCACATCGGTACAAAATCGCAGTTAGATGGTATTGTGAAGGAAATTCCGCCAGTTGCAGAACAGTTAATGGAGCATTTTTGGCCGGGCCCTTTAACAATTATTTTACCTAGAAAAGAAGGGATTTCAGAGAAGGTAACGGCAGGACTTAATACGGTTGGAGTAAGAATGCCTGATCATCCGGTAGCTCTTGCTCTTATTGAAGAGGCAAATGTACCTGTTGCAGCACCTAGTGCAAATCGTTCAGGTCGTCCAAGTCCGACGTTAGCATCTCACGTATATGAAGATTTAAATGAGAAAATCGCAGGTATTGTAGATGGTGGTGCAACAGGAGTCGGTGTTGAATCGACTGTAATTGATTGTACGAGCGCTGTTCCAACGATATTACGCCCAGGTGGAATTACGAAAGAACAATTGGAAGCGGTGATTGGCACGGTTTCTTTAGATCCGGCTCTAAAGGATGAGAAGGAAAAACCTAAATCACCTGGAATGAAATATACACATTATGCACCGAAAGCGCCGCTAAGTATTGTTGAAGGTTCACGTGAATTTATTCAGCTTATTGTGGATAAGAAAAAGGAAGAAGGATTCAAAGTCGGTGTATTAACGACAGAAGAGTATCAGCATGTATATAGCGCGGATGTTGTATTATCTTGTGGTGTTCGAAGTGATTTAGCTAGCGTTGCGACTAAATTATATGATGTACTTAGAACATTTGATGCAAGTGAAGTGGATGTTATTTTTAGTGAATCATTCCCGAATGAAGGAATAGGGAATGCCATTATGAATCGTTTAACAAAAGCGGCAGGACATCAAATTATTACTGAATGATAAGGTACGATTAGCAAACAGAATATTTCTCCTCGGATAAGCATATTGTGAAGTAGCACGTCCGAGGAGGGACATGAATGACGTTTGAACAGCTAATACCTTTAATAATTATGGCATTCGCCTTAGGGATGGATGCATTTTCGGTGAGTCTTGGTATGGGAATGATGGCCTTAAAGATAAGACAGATCCTGTATATCGGTGTGACGATAGGGATATTTCATATTATCATGCCATTTATTGGGATGGTATTAGGTCGTTTTTTATCAGAGCAGTATGGAGACATTGCACATTTTGCAGGTGCTATTTTATTAATAGGACTAGGATTTTATATTGTGTATTCCTCTATTTTAGAGAATGAAGAGACTAGAACAGCCCCTATTGGAATTAGTTTATTCGTATTTGCATTTGGTGTTAGTATAGATAGTTTTTCAGTAGGGCTTAGTCTTGGTATTTACGGAGCACAGACAGTTATTACGATATTACTCTTTGGATTTATTAGTATGTTATTAGCGTGGACTGGTTTATTCATTGGTAGGCATGCGAAAGGTATGCTCGGTACATACGGTGAGATAGTAGGTGGTATCATTTTGGTTGGATTTGGATTATATCTCCTTTTTCCTATATAATTTTAAGGGGGAGGGCGTTATGAACAAATTATTGGAATGGTATATTCGATTTGTAACTTTTTTTCCGAGATGGTTACGACTACTTGTTATTTGGGGTATTATTTTACAAATTTCAATTTTAGGTTGGATTAAATTAATTCGCGAATGGTAAGATAGTTCCTTTCTGTGCATAGTTTTGTTTGTACTATACTGATTGCGCTAAAAAATTAAACATATAGAAAGGATGAGATGGATGACGAGATTGAAGCAAGTTTTTGGTATTATTATTAGTTTTTTTGTTTTTTGGTTTAGTATGCTCGGTGTACAAATGTTTGCTGAGTTTTTAGATATTGAGTCATTGAAGTTTGTTGCAGGGAAAACGGAGGCAGCGCGTGCCTTTTATTCTCCGTATCCATTTATAATTGTTTTTCTTATTACATTGCTTTCCCTATATTTCTTAGTCATTAAGCTTGGGAAACCGAAAAAAGAGAAAGTACCTACTTTAGAGGAGCAGAAAGAAGAGATATAAGGGGGATACTATGTCTAACATTTCTTTGGCAGAAGCTGTAAAATTAAAAAGTGTATTATCGAAAAGGATACATGAATTAGAAGAAGAGATGAACCAAATTGGATTTGTTGAAATTGAAAAAGGTGATACACTTCCAAAACAGACGCGTACATTGGTACAAGTTGAACAGGAGCTAGATGAAGTTCGCGCTGATTTTCGTCTTTTAGATAAATTAATGTATGAAGCAAATATCCGAAATGAAGTGAATTTCAACGGAGAGAATATAACGATTGTTGAAGCGATAGAACTTGCAACGCAGTTACGTGCAAAAGCTCGAAAGTGTAAAGAGTTTGGCGTGAGTAAGAAAGAAGAACATGTATATTCTTACGGTGAAACATCATCGCTTGTAAAAGTAGCCATGTTTGATCCAGAAGTATATCGTGTAAAAGGTTTAGAGTTAGAGAGACAAGCTAATAGGTTATCTAACTTAATTAATGCGAAAAACTATGCCATTGAACTAGACTTTGATGGTGAAAAATACTTTTAAACCTTGAAGTGGTGAGACTCTGCTTCAAGGCATAGAAGAAGACCACTTTTGTAAAAATGAGATTTGTGATGGCCAAAGGACAACCAATCATCCAATAACCGATCACACTGTTACTTTTTACCGATGACCAATAATGGTAAAAGAGGTCGATGACCAATACTGAAAAATTATTTTTCTTCTTCTATGAAAGGGGTGTACCAAATTAATTTGGTACACCTTTTTATATTATTGTTACTTCCATTCTGAGGGGACGCTTCCTATCCAGTTCCAGCGGCTAGAATGGTCGGTGGCTTCGCGTCTTCCTACGAGGCAAAAAGCGCCTCTACGTCAGAAGCTCCATCCTCCTCCCATTCTGAGCGAGCCGCTTCCGCTTTTAAATATTATCCAGCTCCAGCGGCTAGAATCTCCGGCCATTTCACTCTCTCGCTCGAAGCAAAAAGCGCTTCAAGGTCGAGAGTTCTAATGTCCTGCGATTCTGAGCGAGCCGCTTCCGCTTTTAAACTGGCCTCACTAATTCAAATTGTTCTCCTAGTTTTGCGTAGTTGTGTCCTGCTAGGCGGCTTACTGGTTTTAGTCCTTCTGCATGAATGCGTCCATTTTCGTATAGGTGGTCTGCGACGTGGAAACGAACGACGCGTCCGATTAGTAGATCGCAAGCCGGTGAGTCTTCTGTTCCGCCGAGAGGGATTGCGCGTTCTAGTACGCATTCCATTCGAATATTTGCTTCTTTTACACCTGGAACGGAGATGACATCACTTTCAATTGGTGTTAATTTTGCTAGTTCAATTTCACTTTCATTTGGAGGGAGATTAGCTGCTGTTTCGTTAATTGCCGCTACGTATGATTCATCAGAGATATGTACGACAAATTCTCCTTTTTCAATTGCGTTTCGGGAAGTGTCTTTTCTTTCTCCAGCTTTTCGTTGTACAGAAACTGAAATAAGTGGTGGATTAGCAGCGACAATATTGAAATAACTATATGGTGCGCCGTTTAATACGCCGTCTTTTGTTACAGAAGTAACAAATGCGACAGGGCGTGGGATGATACTTCCCGTTAATAATTTGTAATTCTCTTTTTCCGATTGTTCATTTGGATTAATGGATAACATGATTGAAATCCCCTTTCTAAATATGACGACTTATTGTTTGTTTACAAGATGTTAGTGGAAAACTCCTGCTGAAAATAATATTTTTATTACATAAAAAGAACTTACTTCAACTACAATGAAGTAAGTTCCACCTAAATAATCTCGAATTCAAGATAAAAATTATAGTAAAACGTATGCGCCAGGACCGATTAAAGCTACACTGATAGCAACAGCGATTAACATTAAGTTATATTCATATCCATTTTGAGTTACCCAGTAACCGTTTTTTCCATGAACAGTGAAGATCGCCATTAACATTGTTCCAACGATAAATAATGAACCGATTGCAGTGAAAATACCTGATGCGAATAAGAAACCACCTAATAATTCAGTTGCGCCAGCCATAAATGCCATAAATACACCAGGGCGTAAACCGATTGATTCCATCCAGCCACCTGTTCCTTTTAAACCGTAACCGCCGAACCAACCAAATAATTTTTGAGCACCATGACCCATGAATGTAATACCTATAATAAGACGAATAATAAGAAGACCGAAATCCATCATTTTTGAAAACCTCCTAAAAGTTATTAACTTATCTTACGTAAGTAATAATAAAATAGTTACTTACTTTAGTCAAGTGGATTTCGAAAAAAGTTTGAAAAAAATTTTACAAATTAACAACAAAAAATAAAATGTAGTAAAGACCTCTAGACAAGTTGGGTAAAAAAAGAGAAAATATAAGTAGAAGTTAACTTCTTATTGTTATTCAGACAATCAGAATTGACTGGAATTTTGTGAGACGCTACAATAAGAGTCTAGTAGTAATGACGTAATTTATTTCGAAAGCGTTTTTACAGTATAATATTCGAAGTATGAGGTCTTACGTTTATTCTGATCTTTAATAGAGATTGCCCTATAAACTTTTAGGTAAATTATAAGGAGGACTATCCTATGTTTAAAAAATTATTCGGTCTTGGTTCAAAAACAAATGAAGAAACAATCGTAGCTCCATTAACTGGAGCAGTGAAAAATATTGAAGAAGTACCAGATCCAGTATTCGCTGGTCGTATGATGGGTGACGGTGTTGCAATCGATCCTACTGAAGGTGTAGTTGTATCTCCAGTTGATGGCGAAATCGTACAATTATTCCACACGAAACATGCAATTGGAATTAAAGCGAAAAACGGTACAGAAATTTTAATCCACGTTGGATTAGAAACTGTAAAAATGGAAGGTGAAGGTTTCGAAGCTCACGTTTCTGAAGGACAAGCTGTAAAAGCTGGAGATAAATTAATCTCATTCGACTTAGAATTAATTCGTGAAAAAGCGAAAAGCACAATTACTCCAATCGTTATTACAAACACAGATGCAGCTGAGTCTATTAAGACAACTGTAGGTGTAACTGCTACAAAAGGTTCAACAGAAGTAATGAAAGTTACAATGAAATAATTATCACATGAAAGGAATCCGTTTCGTATGAAATGGATTCCTTATTTTGTTTTGTAGTCTGTTCCTTATATATGGTAAAATACTTTGGGCACTTGGAAATAGGGTTTCACATATATGTGGATAAGGCGCATTTTTCTTAGAAAAAATATAAGAGAAATGCGCCTTTCGTATATTCACATTTCTTTTGTTCTATTGTAATGTACGCTATGATAAAAGGAAGGAAATAGAGAAAAGGGGTGGGTTTAGATGAAACGAGTATTATTTGTTTGCACTGGAAATACATGCCGTAGTCCGATGGCTGAGGCGTTACTGCGCCATTATGGAGAAGGTAAGTTTGAAGTGCAATCTGCTGGTGTTTTCGCCTATCCTGGAAGTGATGCGTCGGTACATGCAAAAGAAGCTTTAGCTGAAAAGGGAATTGCAATCGATCATGCTTCACAGCAGGTAAACGAAGCCTTAATTGATTGGGCAGATATTATAGTAACAATGACGGAAAACCATAAGGAAATTATCCTTGGGCATTATCCGAGTGTTGAAGGGAAAGTAGATACATTATATGGAGTAACTGAGGGGATGAGTAAGGATATTTCAGATCCATTCGGCGGATCTCTCTCTATTTATAAAGAAACATTAGAAGAGATGGAAAAACTTGTACAAACTTTACTGAAAAAACATTCAGAAGGTTGATGTTTCGTGTATAATACGATATTGGAGATCACTTCGTCCCATTAAAGGATTAAGTGAGAATGAAGATAATGGATTGAAACTTTGGAGGGGTAAAAATGAAAGTAGTAGTAGCATCTGATCACGGCGGTATGAATATCCGTAAAGAACTTGTAAGTTTATTAGAAGAGTTAAATATTGAATATATTGATTTAGGTTGTGAATGTGAAGCTGGTTCTGTTGATTACCCTGATTTTGCGTTTCCAGCAGCGGAAATGGTAGCAAATGGCGAAGTAGATCGTGGTATTTTAGTTTGTGGGACAGGCATCGGTATGTCAATTGCTGCAAACAAAGTAAATGGTATTCGTTGTGCGTTAGTTCATGATACTTTCAGTGCGAGAGCAACGAGAGAGCATAACGATACAAACATGTTAGCAATGGGCGAGCGTGTAATTGGTGCTGGTCTAGCACGTGACATCGCAAAAATTTGGTTAACAACTGAATTTGAAGGCGGCCGTCATGAAAACCGCGTAGGAAAAATTAAAACATACGAAGCAAAGTAATAGATTCTAACTAGAAGCAGTAGGAAATATAATTTGGTGAACCAACCTGTGAAAGGAAGAGGCGTAATGACAGAAATCGTAAAGGTAAGAGAACAGCTACAAATTTCGCTTTCTGATTTCCAAGAACAAGCTTCATTACAAAGTGGTCAAATTTTTGTAGTGGGGTGTAGTACGAGCGAAGTGCTAGGAGAAAGAATTGGGACATCAGGAACGATGGAAGTAGCAGAGGCGATTTTTTCTGAGTTAAAACAATTTCAAGAACAAACAGGTATTGAGTTGGCGTTTCAATGTTGTGAGCATTTAAACCGTGCTGTAGTAGTTGAGAAAGAGTTGGCGATGAAATATCAATTTGAAATTGTAACAGTTACGCCTGTTAGATCAGCAGGTGGTGCATTAGCAACATATGCTTATCACAATTTGAAAGATCCGGTAGTAATTGAGTTTATTAAAGCAGATGCGGGAATGGATATTGGTGATACATTTATCGGTATGCATTTAAAGCACGTAGCTGTTCCGGTTCGTACTAGTGTGAAGGAAATTGGAAGTGCACATGTAACGATGGCAACAACACGTGGAAAGCTAATTGGTGGAGCACGTGCTGTTTATGCGGCGAAGGAAGAGACTATCACTTGCCGTTAAAGTTATGAATAAGGTATGTTGTCTGACTTTATTATAGAAGAAAGAAAAGACCGAAAATCGGTCTTTTTTTTCTTTTATGATATAGAAAGTCATGTTAGAATGTAGTTGAAAACATGAAGGTTCGAAAGAATTACAACCTGAATTTTCGTTTTTTCTGAATAAATAAGAAAAAACTGTTGGGAATCGATGTAATTCGTTCAGAAAAGGGGGATTTTGGTGGATCATTTAAAACGTCAAGATGAAAAGGTATTTGCTGCAATTGAGGCAGAACTAGGAAGACAGCGTTCGAAGATTGAGTTAATTGCTTCGGAAAACTTCGTAAGTGAAGCAGTAATGGAGGCGCAAGGTTCTGTTTTAACGAATAAGTATGCTGAAGGATATCCTGGGAAACGTTACTATGGTGGTTGTGAACATGTAGACGTAGTAGAAGATATCGCACGTGATCGCGTAAAAGAAATTTTCGGCGCAGAGCACGTAAATGTTCAACCGCATTCTGGTGCACAAGCGAACATGGCAGTATACTTCACGATTTTAGAGCAAGGCGATACAGTACTTGGTATGAATTTATCTCATGGTGGTCACTTAACACACGGAAGCCCTGTTAACTTCAGTGGAGTACAATATAATTTCGTAGAATATGGCGTGGATGCTGAATCTCACCGTATTAATTACGATGATGTATTAGCAAAAGCGAAAGAACATAAACCAAAATTAATCGTTGCAGGTGCAAGTGCGTACCCTCGTGTTATCGATTTCAAACGATTCCGTGAGATTGCAGATGAAGTGGGCGCATACTTAATGGTTGATATGGCACATATCGCAGGTTTAGTAGCGGCTGGTTTACATCCAAATCCAGTGCCACATGCACATTTCGTTACAACAACAACACATAAAACATTACGTGGTCCACGTGGTGGTATGATTTTATGTGAAGAGCAATTTGCAAAACAAATTGATAAATCAATCTTCCCTGGTATTCAAGGTGGTCCACTTATGCACGTAATCGCTGCAAAAGCTGTTGCGTTTGGTGAGGCACTTCAAGATGATTTCAAAACATATGCACAAAATATCATTAACAATGCGAACCGCTTAGCTGAAGGTCTTCAAAAAGAAGGACTTACACTTGTTTCTGGTGGAACAGACAATCACTTAATCCTAATTGATGTTCGTAACCTAGAAATCACAGGTAAAGTAGCAGAGCACGTATTGGACGAAGTTGGTATTACAGTGAACAAAAATACAATTCCATTTGAAACAGCAAGCCCATTTGTAACAAGTGGTGTACGTATCGGTACAGCAGCTGTAACATCTCGTGGTTTCGGTTTAGAAGAAATGGATGAAATTGCGTCACTTATTGCTTACACATTAAAAAATCATGAAAATGAAGCTGCATTAGAAGAAGCACGTAAGCGTGTAGAAGCGTTAACGAGCAAATTCCCAATGTACACAGATCTATAATAGATTGAAGAAGGCTGCTGAGACGTAATTGTTTTAGCAGTCTTTTTTGTGGACATATATTGTTCTTTAAGTATGTATACAAATGATGAATAAATTTTGGCGATATAATGAAGGATACAGCTCCCATAATTGGTAAAGATACTAGATAGATTCATCGGAAATCATGACTTTTCCAAATTTGCCCTTGAATATTAGTAGCGTTTTCTTTACAATCGTAAATAGTGTAAAAAAGCGTGCAAACGCATGAATATCATCTAAAGGAGAGATTCACATGGGAAAACTGTATGTATTTGATCACCCGTTAATTCAACATAAGATTACATATATTCGCGACAAGAATACAGGTACGAAAGATTTTCGTGAATTAGTGGACGAAGTAGCAAGCTTAATGGCTTTTGAAATTACTCGCGACCTTCCACTTAAAGACATTGAAATTGAGACGCCTGTAAGCAAAGCGACAACAAAAGTGATCGCTGGTAAAAAACTTGGTTTAATTCCGATTTTACGTGCAGGTTTAGGAATGGTTGATGGAATTCTGAAATTAATTCCAGCAGCAAAAGTAGGACACGTTGGCTTATACCGCGACCCTAAAACATTGCAACCGGTAGAATACTATGTGAAACTTCCAACGGATGTAGAAGAGCGTGACTTTATCGTACTAGATCCGATGCTAGCAACAGGTGGTTCTGCAGCTGAAGCAATTAACTCTCTGAAAAAGCGCGGCGCAAAACAAATTAAATTAATGTGTATCGTTGCAGCTCCAGAAGGAGTAAAAGTAGTACAAGAAGAACATCCTGATGTTGATATTTATGTAGCAGCATTAGATGAGAAATTAAATGACCACGGATATGTAGTACCAGGTCTTGGTGATGCTGGTGACCGTTTATTCGGAACGAAGTAAGACAACTGACGAGCAGGGGGATTCCTCAGCTCGTCTTTTTTTGATGTAAGCAAGTAGGGGAGGGGAGAGGATAAATATACATAGTATATACAACATAAGTTGCATACACATCACATATAATATAGAAGTCTTACGTCTAAAGAGCACTATATTATGGAAGGAAAGCGTTATATCGTAAAAATATAATAGTGACAAACTTGTGAACATTTCCTTCTATTATAAAGAGAAAACTGTTAGAAATTGCATATCTCTAACCAGTATTTAGAAGGGGAACGTTTTCATTTTTGGGAGGAAATGACTAATACTCAAATTTTTTGATTTTTTACGATTTCTCGTTGACACTGTTAATACCCTATTGTATGCTAACAACGGGGATAGATGGTAGGGCTTTCAGTGACAAAAATACATCTATTCCGTGACGAAAATGTAAACTTTTTATTTTGTATAGGATTTATGCAAAAAAATGAGTTATTATTAACACATCGTGAATGAGGGTTACATATTGGAGGGATGAATCCTTGCAAAAAAACGATCGCAGCCATATAAAAGCTTATGCTTTAATGTCAGGTATTCTTGCTCAGTTAGTCGGTTCTATTCTTGTTGGAATCTTTGGTGGGCAGTGGATTGATAATAAGGTTGGAACGTTTCCATTGTTTCTTATTATAGGGTTATTACTCGGATTAGGAACAGGGGTATACGCAATGATTCGACTCATTCGACATTACTATTCGGGAGAGCAATGATGATAGACGTACATGGACTTGTCCAAAGACAAAAGAAATATATGTACTACTTGCTTGCGCTTCTAGTGCTAGGATGGGGATTCACCTCTTACAAGGATGTATTTCTTGGACTGATTATCGGGACGATTTTCAGTTTTCTTAGTTTGCGCATCATTGCACGTAGAACAGACAAGCTGTTGGATCGCGTGACAAATGGAGAAAACGTGAAGTTTAAGGCGACAGCGGTAAGTACATATTCAAGATTCGCCACGATTGGGTTATTAATTTTATTTGCAGCCAAATATCAAGAGTTAATTGCGATGTGGGGCTTAGGTGTAGGATTGCTGACAGGATACCTTGTCATGATCATAGATTTTCTTTATTTAGAGTATAAGAGCAGGGAAGAGAGGTGAATTACTAGTGGAACACGGTAAATTAGTTGAATTTCTAGGTTTAACGTTCGATTTGTCATCAGTTATGATGGTTACTGTAGCAGCAGTTATTGTTTTCTTAATCGCTGTTATCGGAACTCGCAGCTTAGCCCTTCGCCCAACAGGAATGCAAAACTTCATGGAATGGGTGTTTGACTTCGTGAAAGGGATTATCAATAGTACGATGGACTGGAAAACAGGTGGACGTTTCTTAACGCTTGGCGTTACGCTTATCATGTTTATCATCGTATCGAACTTCCTTGGTTTACCATTCATGTATTCAGCAACTGAAGCTGGCGAACATATTGCATGGTGGAGATCACCAACGTCTGATCCAGCAGTTACATTAACATTAGCCGTGATGGTAGTTACCCTCACCCATTATTATGGAATTAAGATGAAGGGTACGAAAGAATACGTAAAAGGTTATTTCCAACCTATGAAATTCTTATTCCCATTAAAGGTTATTGAGGAGTTTGCTAACACATTAACGTTAGGTCTTCGTTTATTTGGTAACATTTATGCAGGTGAGATCTTATTAGGATTACTTGCTAAGTTGGGCGGAGCATCATTCCTTGGAGCATTAGGTGCACTTGTACCGATGTTAGCATGGATGGGATTCAGTGTATTCGTTGGATCAATCCAAGCATTTATTTTCGTTATGTTAACGATGGTTTATATGGCTCATAAAGTAAGTCATGACCATTAATATAATTTAAGTAAGAAAAAATTTATTTTTTTATAATACAAAGGAGGACAAATTAAATGAGTTTAGGTGTAATCGCAGCTGCAATTGCAATTGGTTTATCAGCATTAGGTGCAGGTATTGGTAACGGTCTTATCGTATCACGTACAATCGAAGGTGTTGCTCGTCAACCAGAATTAAAAGGCGCACTTCAAACAATTATGTTCATCGGGGTTGCTTTAGTTGAGGCACTTCCAATCATCGGTGTAGTTATTGCATTCATCGTAATGAACAAATAAGGGAGACTCCCCTTACATAGATGGCGAAGAGTGTTTTTCCGAACTTTCTTCGCCATTGCTTTATGAACGAAACGTATGTCTTTTTTTTTCATATGATCAATTTAGATATTTTGAAGGGAGTGAATCCTTGTGCCAACTTTATTATTAGGGGCTGCCATTCCATTTGGAACGATTGCTTATACATTGTTCATTTTCTTACTTCTATTAGTAATGCTACGCAAATTCGCGTGGGGTCCTTTAATGGGGATTATGAAAGAACGTGAAGAGCATGTTACTAATGAAATCGACGCTGCAGAAAGAAGTAACGCTGAAGCGAAGAAGTTAGTAGAAGAACAACGTGAAATGTTAAAACAATCACGTGTTGAAGCACAAGAGTTAATCGAAAGAGCGAAAAAACAAGCTGTAGATCAAAAAGATGCTATTGTTGCTGCTGCGAAAGAAGAAGCAGAATCAATTAAAGCATCTGCTGTACAAGAAATTCAACGCGAAAAAGAGCAAGCGATTGCTGCTTTACAAGAACAAGTTGCTTCTTTATCTGTTCAAATTGCTTCTAAAGTAATTGAAAAAGAATTAAAAGAAGAAGATCAAGTGAAGTTAATTCGCGATTATATTAAAGAAGTAGGAGAAGCGCGATGAGCAATGGGATTGTAGCAAAACGTTATGCTGTCGCTCTTTTTAAAATTGCTAAAGAAAAACACGTATTAGAAATGTTTGAAGAGGAATTACGCCTTGTACAAAACGTTTATGTAAAGAACGGAGAACTACATAGCTTTTTAACGCAACCGAACATTTCAAAGGAACAAAAGAAAACGTTTCTTGCAAACGTATTCGGGTCTGTTTCTGAATCTATTTTAAATACGTTATATATTTTAATTGATAACAAGCGCATTGATATCTTACCTGAAATTGCAGATGAATATGTTGTTCTTGCTAATGAAGAACGTAACGTAGCGGACGCAACTGTATATTCTACTCGTCTTCTATCAGAAGAAGAAAAGCTTAACATTGCAGAAGCATTTGCAAAGAGAACAGGAAAAGATGCAATTCGCGTAAAAAATGTTGTAGATGAAGATTTACTAGGCGGCATTAAAGTACGTATTGGAAATCGCATTTATGACGGAAGTTTACAAGGAAAATTAGCACGTATTCAGCGTGAATTAATGAAGAATAGATAGGGGTGAAGCACATGAGCATCAGAGCTGAAGAAATTAGCGCACTGATAAAGCAACAAATCGAGAACTATCAGTCTGAAATCGAAGTTAGTGATGTTGGTACAGTTATCCAAGTTGGTGACGGTATCGCGCGTGCTCATGGTCTTGATAACGTTATGGCTGGTGAACTTGTAGAGTTCTCTAACGGCGTTATGGGACTAGCACAAAATTTAGAGGAAAACAACGTAGGTATTATCATTTTAGGACCTTACACAGAAATCCGTGAAGGTGACGAAGTTCGTCGTACTGGTCGCATCATGCAAGTACCAGTAGGAAAAGAACTAATTGGTCGTGTTGTAAACCCATTAGGTCAACCAGTTGATGGTTTAGGCCCAATCAATACAACAAACACTCGTCCAATCGAAAGTCCAGCACCAGGTGTAATGGATCGTAAATCTGTTCATGAGCCACTTCAAACAGGTATTAAAGCGATCGACGCTCTTGTACCAATTGGCCGTGGTCAACGTGAGTTAATCATCGGTGACCGTCAAACAGGTAAAACAGCAGTTGCACTAGATACAATCATTAACCAAAAAGATGAAGATATGATTTGTATTTACGTAGCTATCGGACAAAAAGAATCAACTGTACGTAACGTAGTAGAAACACTACGTAAGCATGGTGCATTAGAGTACACAATCGTTGTAACTGCATCTGCTTCTCAACCAGCTCCATTATTATACCTAGCTCCTTACGCTGGTGTAACAATGGGTGAAGAGTTCATGTACAATGGTAAACACGTATTAGTAGTATATGATGACTTATCAAAACAAGCAGCAGCTTACCGTGAGCTGTCATTACTATTACGTCGTCCTCCAGGTCGTGAAGCTTACCCAGGGGATGTATTCTACTTACATTCTCGCTTATTAGAGCGTGCAGCAAAATTAAGTGATGCAAAAGGCGGCGGTTCTTTAACTGCACTACCTTTCATCGAAACACAAGCAGGGGACGTATCAGCTTACATCCCAACAAACGTAATCTCGATTACGGATGGACAAATCTTCTTACAATCTGACCTATTCTTCTCTGGCGTACGTCCAGCGATCGATGCGGGTACTTCTGTATCTCGTGTAGGTGGATCTGCTCAGATTAAAGCAATGAGTAAAGTATCAGGTACACTTCGTCTTGACCTTGCATCTTACCGTGAGTTAGAAGCGTTCGCTCAGTTCGGTTCTGACTTAGATAAAGCAACTCAAGCGAAACTAAACCGTGGTGCTCGTACTGTTGAGGTATTAAAACAAGGATTACACAAACCGTTACGTGTAGAGAAACAAGTTATCATTCTTTACGCTTTAACACGTGGATTCCTAGATGATATCCCAGTAGTAGATATCACTCGTTTCGAAGAAGAATTCCATGCTTGGTTAGATTCTAATGCGACTGACTTATTAGAAGAAATCCGCACAACTAAGAAACTTGCGGATGATGACAAATTTGCAGCAGCAATTAATGGATTTAAAAAAGTATTCGTAGCTTCTGAATAATAATAAAAAGTGAAGCCGACTGTTCAGCCCCATCGGCTAAGGTTCTTTCTCACAGAAGGTGCTTTTTACCTTCTTGTGGGGAAGGTTCTTAGACGAAAGGGGCTAGGAGGCGGAACTAGATTAATAAAAGCGGAAGCGGCTCGTCCTGAATGTGAGGGGGATGGAGCTTCTGACGAAGAGGCGGTCTTTGCCTCGTAGGAAGAAGTGAAGCCACCGAGCATTCAAGCCGCTGGAGCTAGATAATATAAAGGCATCTCGGGCTTTGGGATTGCCGACGGTTGTGAAAGGAAAAGAGTAGGTGCACCTATTCTTTTCCTTCAATCATGAGCAAGAATATCTTGCAACGTAGATTAGGAAGAGGATTCTTACTAATCGTGCCAACTTCCGGAAAAAAGGTGGTGAAAACCTGTGGCATCTTTACGCGATATAAAAGCGAAGATTAACTCGACAAAGAAAACGAGTCAAATTACGAAAGCGATGGAGATGGTATCTGCATCTAAGTTAAACCGTGCAGAGCAAAATGCTAAATCTTTCGTTCCGTATATGGAAAAGATTCAAGAAGTAGTAGCGAGCATTGCGCAAGGAAGTAAAGGAATTAATCATCCAATGCTAAATGCGCGTCCTGTAAAGCGTACAGGATACATCGTTATTACATCTGATCGCGGACTAGCAGGTGGTTATAACAGTAACGTATTACGTACAGTAAGTAACGTAATTCGTGAACGTCATAATATGGATTCAAACCAATATTCAATTATTGTGCTTGGACGACTAGGACGTGATTATTTAAAACGTCGCGGCTTTAACATCATTGATGAAGTAGTTGGATTATCTGATCACCCATCATTCACTGATATTAAAGACCTTGCTTCTCGAGCAATTGCGATGTTCGCAGATGGTGCTTATGATGAGCTGTATATTTACTACAACCATTACGTAAGTAAAATTTCACAAGAAGTAACGGAAAATAAAATTTTACCGCTTACTGATGTGGCGTCTGATAAACCGACGACAGCTTATGAATTCGAACCTTCTGAAGAAGAAATTTTAAAAGTACTATTGCCACAATACGCAGAAAGCTTAGTGTACGGTGCATTACTAGACGGTAAAGCAAGTGAGCACGCAGCGCGTATGACAGCAATGAAGAGTGCTACAGACAACGCAATGGAAGTTATCGATTCACTTACACTTTCATTCAACCGTGCGCGTCAGGCAGCGATTACGCAAGAAATTACGGAAATCGTTGGTGGAGCAGCAGCGTTAGAGTAGTAATAAAAAGTGGAAGCGGCTCGTCCAGAACAGGAGGGCATTGGAGCTCCTGACAAAGAGGCGCTTTTTGCCTCGTAGGAAGGCGCGAAATGACCGACTGTTCTAGCCGCTGGAACTAGATTCAATAAAAAGCGTAGGTGGCTTGTCCAGAAGGGGAGGGCATTGGAACTCCTGACAAAGAGGCGTTCTTTGCCTCGTAGGAAGGAGTGAAATGGCCGACCCTTCTAGCCACCGGAGCTCGATTTAATAAAAAGCGGAAGCGGCTCATTCAAAAGAGCCGCGTAAGCTTATAAACCAATAAAAAATTAAAAGCTAGCTGCTCGTAGAAAGTTGGCTAATTAAAAGAAAGCTAGGAGGGAACCCGATGAATAAAGGGCGCGTTACGCAAATCATGGGTCCGGTTGTAGACGTTAAGTTTGATGGCGGAAAGCTACCAGAAATCTACAACGCCCTTACGGTAAAACAGAGCAACGAAAACGGTGAACTTAACTTAACATTTGAAGTTGCACTTCATTTAGGTGATGATACAGTTCGTACAGTTGCGATGTCTTCCACAGATGGACTTGTTCGTGGCACAGAAGTAGAAGATACTGGTAAAGCAATCTCTGTACCAGTTGGTGATGCAACACTTGGTCGCGTATTTAACGTATTAGGTGATGCTATTGACTTAGATGGTGAGGTTCCTGCGGATGTACGCCGTGATCCAATTCACCGTCAAGCACCTGCATTCGAAGAATTATCTACTAAAGTAGAAATTCTTGAAACTGGTATTAAAGTAGTAGACTTACTTGCTCCTTACATTAAGGGTGGTAAGATCGGTCTATTCGGTGGTGCCGGTGTAGGTAAAACAGTATTAATTCAGGAGTTAATCAACAACATCGCACAAGAGCACGGTGGTATCTCTGTATTCGCTGGTGTAGGTGAGCGTACTCGTGAGGGTAATGACTTATACCACGAAATGAGCGATTCTGGCGTAATTAAGAAAACTGCGATGGTATTCGGACAAATGAACGAGCCACCTGGAGCACGTCAACGTGTTGCATTAACAGGCTTAACAATGGCTGAATACTTCCGTGATGAGCAAGGACAAGACGTACTTCTGTTCATCGATAATATCTTCCGTTTCACGCAAGCAGGTTCTGAAGTATCTGCCCTTCTTGGTCGTATGCCATCTGCGGTAGGTTACCAACCAACACTTGCAACAGAAATGGGTCAATTACAAGAGCGTATTACATCTACAAATAAAGGGTCTATCACGTCTATCCAAGCGGTATATGTACCAGCCGATGACTATACTGACCCAGCACCAGCTACAACGTTCGCTCACTTAGATGCAACAACAAACTTAGAGCGTCGTTTAACACAAATGGGTATTTACCCAGCCGTAGATCCATTAGCATCTACATCTCGTGCACTTTCTCCAGAAATCGTAGGAGAAGAGCATTATGAAGTGGCTCGTCAAGTACAGCAAACTTTACAACGTTACAAAGAGCTTCAAGATATCATCGCTATCTTAGGTATGGATGAGTTATCTGAAGAAGATAAGTTAGTTGTACATCGTGCTCGTCGTATTCAATTCTTCTTATCTCAAAACTTCCACGTAGCGGAGCAGTTTACAGGTCAAAAAGGTTCTTACGTACCTGTAAAAGACACAGTTCGTGGTTTCAAAGAAATTCTAGAAGGAAAATATGATGACCTTCCAGAAGATGCATTCCGCTTAGTTGGTGGCATTGAAGAAGTTATTGAAAACGCGAAGAAAATGATGGCGTAAGGCCTTAGGAGGGACGAAGTATGAAGACATTTCCAGTCAGTATTGTAACTCCTGATGGACCGGTTTACGAAAAAGAAGTAGAAATGGTAAGTGTAAAAGCAGAGAGTGGGGAAATGGGGATTTTACCAGGTCACATTCCAACTGTTGCACCATTAAAAATTAGTGCAGTTCGTCTGAAAAATGGTGGACACACTGATTATGTAGCAGTAAGTGGTGGCTTTATCGAAGTTCGTCCAGATAAAGTAACTGTATTATCATCATCTGCTGAAGAAGCAAACCATATCGATATCCATCGTGCAAATGAAGCGAAGCGTCGTGCGGAGCAACGTCTGCAAGATAAACAAGCACATGTTGACTTTAAACGTGCAGAAATGGCATTGCAACGTGCTGTGAACCGTTTAAACGTTTCCGATATGAAATAAAAAATTCGTAAAGGCTTTGCCTTTACGAATTTTTTTGTGGATTTTATGGATAATTTTACAAAAATGGTATAATTATATCAGCGCTCGTATAAGTAGAGAATGTACAACAATTTATAAAGGAGATGAATAAATGATTGGTGAAATGAAACGAGAAGCATTGCAATCTTTAAAAGGAAAATGGGGACTAGGTGTTGGATCAACGATTTTATATTTTATTTTAAGTTATGTTGTTTCAATGGCTGCAATGCTTATACTTTTAATTCCAGGAATTATTATATTTTTCTCGTTTGCTGGTTTAACAGGTTCACTTGAAGAGGAAACAATGTCAATTGGAGCAGGTGTTACATTCGGGATTTTTTATTGCATTATGATAATTTTGAGTAACGCATCGTATGGGATTACATCATACGGTTATACAAATGTGTTTTTACAGATTAGTAAACGAGAAGGTGCTAAAGTAGATCACTTATTCGAAGGATTTCGTGGCTTTAAAAGAATGATGAAAACAATGTGGGCAATGCTTGCGATTTTATTATATACAGGTACATGGATTCCGATGTTGCTAGTAGCCTTATTTGCATTTTTGGGTGAAGAAGGAAATACGTCGTTTGCTATTGCTTTCTTTGTACTATTAGCTATTTCAATCGTTGGTATGATTGTGATGTACTTTTCTTATGCAATGACGTACTATGTTATGGTTGAAAATCCAGAGTATAGTGTATCACAAGCTATGAAAGAAAGTAAGAATCTGATGAAGGGGCACAAATTAGATCTATTTCTTTTATGGCTAAGCTTTATCGGTTGGGCTATTTTAGCGATTTTTACACTTGGAATAGGTTTTTTATGGCTTAGTCCGTATGTGAGTACAACGACAGCGCATTTTTATCGCTACATTTCAAAGGGTGAATTGCAGTAGGAATATGCTATACTAATAGAATTATTGTGTATAGGAGGCGAGGCTAAACATGATTAGTGATTTAAAAGGAGAAGCACTGGACTCATTAGAAGGGAAATGGGGATTAGCTGTCGGGGCAACATTACTGATTTCGATTCTTCTTACGACCTTTAGTTTTAGTATTGAGTGGGTATTTTCTTCAATTTTTGATTGGAAAGAAACGAAAAATTCAATTTCAATAAATATCATTACATTTTTTGTTACTGGGCCTTTAACTTTAGGTGGATATTATCTTGCTTTAAATATCCTTCGTGAAAAGCAAGCTAGTATCGGTAATGTGTTCATTTGGTTTTCAGAGGGAAAGAGATTTTTAAAGTCATTTTTATTATATTTATTAGTAAATTTTTATCTTTTCTTATGGACGTTACTGTTCATTATCCCAGGCATTATTAAATCATTTTCTTATGCGATGACGTACTTTATAATAAATGATCACCCTGAGTATTCTATAAATCAAGCGATTACAGAAAGCCGTCGTATGATGGATGGGCATAAGATGGAGTATTTCATTTTATGTCTGAGCTTTATTGGTTGGTTTATATTAAGTTGTATTACACTCGGGATTGGATTCTTATGGCTAATTCCATATTTTTATACGACGTCAGCAGCCTTTTATGAAGAGATTGCAGAGGAATATTACGAGAAAAAAATTCCAACACTATAAAGTGGAGCATCCCACATTAATGATTCGTTTTATAAAACCCCCAGTATGAGCTATTGATTCATACTGGGGGTTTTTTGTAGAAATTTTATAAATTGATGACTAGTAAGTGGTTTACTGAAATAGTAACCTTGCATATATTTACAGTTGTTCTTTTGTAGAAACTTAAGTTGTTTTTCTATTTCAATTCCTTCAGCAACGACAGATAGGTTTAAAGTATTTGCAAGAGAAAGGATAGTGGAAACGATGGCCCTTTCTTCAGGGCGATGATCGGCGAGTTGTGTAAATTCTCTCGGTACTTTTAATGTATCAATAGGGAAAATGGATAAATAAGCAAGAGAAGAATAACCGGTTCCGAAGTCATCAATGGACGTTTGAATACCATATTCCTTTAATTGCTTTAGCTTGGATAATGTTTCTTTTTCATCGATCATTGCAATTCGTTCTGTTAACTCAAGTGTTACATCTTTTGGATCGACTTTAACGTCTGTTATTATTTGTAAAATATTTTCGATTAAATTATTTTGCTGGAACTCTTTAGCTGATAAGTTAACACTTATTTTTAAATCTTTGTAGCCAAAAGTATGCCATATTTTTAGCTGGCGACAAGATTCATTTAATACCCAATGACCAAGTGGAATGACTTGGGGAGTTTCCTCTACAATTGGAATGAACTCACATGGCGGAATGTCACCTAGGAGTGGGTGTTTCCAGCGTAGTAATGCTTCGGCACCAATGATTTTTTTCTTCGTAATATCAATTTGTGGTTGATAGACGAGATAAAATTCTTCGTTTACTAAAGCGAGTGGTAAATCTTTTTCAATTCGAGCTTTTCGTTCCATTTTTTTATACAATTCTTTCGTGTACAGAGAGCTACCATTTTTCCCTTTATTTTTTGCTTCGTACATGGCCATATCAGCATGTTGTAAAATCGATAATGGATCTTCACCTGCTTCAGGGTATATTGCTATCCCGATGCTAGGTGAGATTTGTAAATGTTGATTTTCAATTTCGAATGGTTCGTTCATGGCTGCTACAATTGTATCAGCTATTTTTTTTACATCTGGCCTCTTTTTATAATTTTCGATAAGGATTGTGAACTCATCTCCAGCTAATCGGGCAAGCTTCATATTTGGTGTCGCTATACTTTCGAGTCTTTTTGCTACTGCAATTAATAGAAGGTCGCCTACCCTATGACCGAGGGTATCGTTAATAACTTTAAAGCGATCTAGGTCAAGAAACATAACAGCAAAAGGCATTTTTGATATTTTGGATCGTGCAATTGCTTGTTCTACATATTGATGAAATGCACGTCGATTTGCAAGCTCTGTTAGTGTATCATGATATGCTAGAAAATTAATTTGTTCCTGTTGTTGTTTGCTTTCCGTAATATCTTTAATCATTAAATAAACTCCAGAAATATGATCCTTTAAAAAGATAGGAACAGCTGTCACATGCAAGTAGTAAATATCTCTATTTTTATGATATGCCCGTATTTCTAAAGAAATAGATTTCCCCTTTTTTACGCGATGGAAGGCATTGATGATTTCTTCCAAATCTTCTTCATACGTAAGTGAATAGTAAGGTTGATTTAATAATTCATTCGTTTGATAACCGAGTAAAGTCGTACCAGCGTTATTCACTTTAAGAAAATTACCGTATAAATCTAATGTGAAAATGGGATCTGGATGATGCTCGTATAAAGATTTAAACATTTGTTGGTTATGATATAGTTCATTTTTTTGTTCTACTAAATCTTCTGTACGCAGTTCAATTTGTTTTTCGAGTTCTGAGTTGAATTGCATTTGGGCTAATAATAATATTTTATTTTGTTTTCGAACTAAACTATGGCGAATGAGAACGAAGGAGAAAGTTATCATAAGCCCGATTACTACAATAGGTGCAAAAACATATTCGACTAATATGAAAACAATAAGCATTACGACAGAAATATAAGGTAATGATAATCTGATCGCTTCCCCAAGTTTAGGTGTTAATAGCACTTGTTCTTGTTTTTCAGGTTCTTTTGTATGAAGAATACAGGCGATTGCTACTAGCACTAAAGTTACTTGATAGAGAGGAGTAATTGTAAACATAGAATATTCGGGCGTGAAGTATTTAATATAAGCATAAATCGCATCTGTAGTCGCATACAAAATTAAAGCACTACCAAGGAGCGCACCGACTTTTTTCGGTAATAAGGAAAGTGGTTTGAATAAAAGGTTAATCCCTATGAGAAAAAAGAGTAAATCGGTCATTGGATAAGTAAGTTGAACAAATATGTCGATATAGGATGTTGAAGAAATGTAAATGGTTCGTTCAATAAGTAAGTAGTAACTTAAAGTGAACTGTGCTGTAACAATAATACAAATATCACATATCATAAAAAGCTTTTCTAATAAATCTCGGTTATAAATGATTTCATATAGAAAGGCAAATGCAAAGCTAATTAAAAAAAGTAGATAAAAAAAATCAGACGGATCAACGAATGTATAGTAGTCCTTTAAAATTAAACGTTGATAGGCAACGATGATATCACCAATGAAATAAGAGAGGGTTCCAACACATAAAATGGTCCAAAATAAACGAGGTAACCCTTCTTTCATGTTTGAAAAATAAAGTATATAACTACAAGCGATAACATCAATGAATAATGTACTCATACCAATTAATATTTGAAAAGGAAATGAGTATTCATATAGAAAAGGCATTGTCACGTAATGAATCATTATAGACAACAATATAATGCTTATAAGAATGCTTACATGTGTTTGTTTTTTCATTTATCTCACCCACGGTATATACATATAAATTCCTCTTTTTATTTTTTATAGTTTCTATACTTATTTTGCACAGGTATAGCCAGTTATAAAAATAGATTTTAATAATTCTCGTTTCTGTCCCCAACATATCGACATAGGAATTTGAAGTTTGCTATAATGATTAAAATAGTTGCATTATTTAGAAAAATTTAAAAATAATAATTACTGCAACTAGGACATATTGTTTACTAAGTGAACTTGTTCTTAATTTAGGGGGGAGGGTTTCACAATGGCAAGTGTATATGAAAATAGTTATATGATTGTTTTGATTTTCTTGCTATTAGGCATATTGCTTCCGGTAGTGGCTCTTACATTAGGAAGGATGCTGCGCCCAAATAAACCAAGTGCAGCGAAAGCGACGACGTATGAGAGTGGGATTGAGCCTTTTCATGATGCAAATATTCGGTTTCATGCTCGTTATTATATTTTTGCTTTATTGTTTGTCATCTTTGATGTAGAAACTTTATTTTTATATCCATGGGCTGTTGCATATGACAAGCTCGGTTTATTTGCACTGATTGAAATGTTCATTTTTGTTGTAATGTTGCTAGTTGGGTTAGCGTATGCTTGGAAAAAGAAGGTGTTACAATGGTTATAAATTTTGAGGAATTACATCCAAATGAGCGAGTGGAATTAGAACGAAATATCTTTTTTTCTACATTGGAACAGTTGAAGGGATGGGCGCGAAGTAATTCTTTATGGCCAATGACATTTGGACTGGCATGTTGCGCAATTGAAATGATGGGAGTAGGTTCATCACATTATGATTTAGATCGATTTGGGTCATTTTTTCGGACTTCACCAAGGCAATCGGATGTTATGATTGTGTCGGGAACGGTAACGAAGAAGATGACTCCTATTGTTCGGCGCTTATATGATCAAATGCCTGAACCGAAATGGGTTATTGCAATGGGATCTTGTGCGACAGCAGGGGGCCCGTATGTAAATTCATATGCTGTTGTAAAAGGTGTAGATCAAATTGTACCAGTTGACGTGTATATCCCTGGTTGCCCACCAAATCCCGCTGCTTTAATTTATGGCATTAATAAATTAAAAGAAAAAATTCGTTACGAGGCAAAGACGGGGAAGCAGGTGACGAATAAATGAGTGATCCAAACAAAGATTTAGAGGATTTGAAAAGAGAAGCGGCTAGGCGTGCGAAAGAAGAGGCGAGAAAGCGTCTCGTTGCGAAACATAATGCGGAAATAAGTAAACTTGAGGAAGAAAATCAAGAAAAAGAGAAAGCGCTATCAAAAAATGATGGTATGACTGTGGAAGAAGCGAAACGCCGTGCTGCAGCAGCCGCAAAAGTGAAAGCGGCGGCGCTAGCAAAACAAAAAGGAGAAGGAACAGAAGAAGAAAAGGCCAAGGCGAAAGCAAAGGCAGCAGCGGCCGCAAAAGCGAAAGCGGCGGCGTTAGCAAAACAAAAAAGAGAAGGAACAGAAGAAGTGACGGAAGAGGAAAGGGCCAAAGCAAAGGCGAAGGCAGCAGCAGCCGCAAAAGCGAAAGCGGCGGCGCTAGCAAAACAAAAAAGAGAAGGAATGGAAGAAGTAACAGAAGAAGAAAAGGCCAAGGCGAAGGCGAAGGCAGCAGCGGCCGCAAAAGCGAAAGCGGCGGCGCTAGCAAAACAAAAAAGAGAAGGAATGGAAGAAGTAACAGAAGAAGAAAAGACCAAGGCGAAAGCGAAGGCAGCAGCGGCCGCAAAAGCAAAAGCGGCAGCGGCTGCAAGGGCGAAGATGGAGGGTGCTGAAGGTAAGAAGGAAGAGGAAGCGAAGCAGGAAGAGCCATCCGTGAATCAACCGTATTTAAATCAGTATGTTGAAGTTATTAAGGGAAAAGTAGGAGAGGATGCTTTAGTAGATTGCTACATTAATAAACTTTCCAAAGATGTACCAACTCTTGTAGTGGAGCCCTCAAAATATTATGAAGTAATGGAGTTACTGCGATCCTATGAGGAACTTGCATTTGATTATATGTCAGAGTTACATGCGACGGATTTTGTGACACATATGGAAGTGTATGTTCATTTATTTTCATATGGAAAGAAACAGTCAGTAGCGGTAAAGGTGAAGCTGGATCGGGAAGCGCCGCAAGTAGAATCGGTGACGCCGCTTTGGAAAGGGGCGGACTGGCCAGAGCGGGAAGCGTATGATTTGCTCGGCATTGTATTTAAGGGACATCCGAATTTATCGCGTATTTTAATGCCCGATGATTGGATAGGACATCCGCTTAGAAAAGATTATGAACCGTATGATGTGGAGGTGTAGCTAAATGATCCGTACGGAAGAAATGCTTTTGAATGTAGGTCCTCAGCATCCGAGTACACACGGTGTGTTCAGGCTTGTTATTAAAATTGACGGGGAAATTATTAAAGAAGCTACACCGGTTATTGGATATTTGCATCGCGGGACCGAAAAGATTGCAGAGAGCTTACAGTATACGCAAATTATCCCTTATACAGATCGGATGGACTATTTATCGGCTATGACGAATAATTACGTCATTTGCCACGCTGTAGAGACGATGATGGGGCTTGAAATTCCAGAGCGAGCTGAATACTTACGAGTACTTGCAATGGAACTTGGAAGGATTGCGAGTCATCTCGTTTGGTGGGGGACAAATCTTCTCGATATAGGAGCGGTCAGCCCGTTTTTATACGCGTTCCGTGAGCGGGAGATGATTATTAATTTATTAAACGAATTATGCGGTGCCCGGCTTACTTTTAACTATATGAGAGTCGGCGGTGTAAAGTGGGATGCGCCGGACGGTTGGATTGAAAAAGTGGAAGAATTTGTTCCGTATATGAGAGAGCAATTGGCGGGTTACCATGATCTCGTTAGTGGCAATGAGATTTTCTTAAATCGTGTAAAAGGCGTTGGTATATATAGCGAAGAAGATGCAATTTCGTATTCTTTAAGCGGAGCGAATTTGCGGTGCACCGGAGTAAACTGGGATCTTCGCAAGGATGAACCGTACTCCATTTACGACCGTTTTGATTTCAATATTCCTGTGGGGAGCGTGGGGGATGCTTGGGATCGCTACGTTTGCCGCATGAAGGAAATTGAGGAGTCGTTAAAAATTGTCGAGCAAGCTGTCCAGCAGTTCCCGAAAGAAGGAGCAGTACTTGCGAAAGTACCGAAGATTATTAAGGCTCCTAAAGGGGAAGCATTCGTCCGTATAGAGTCGCCGCGAGGAGAGATTGGTTGCTATATTGCTAGTGACGGAAAGAAAGAGCCATACCGTTTGAAGTTTCGCAGGCCGTCTTTTTACAATTTGCAAATTTTACCGAAGTTATTGAAAGGTGAAAACATCGCCAATTTAATTACGATTTTAGGTGGAGTGGATATTGTACTTGGGGAGGTTGATGGCTAATGATTGAAACGCTCTTACAATCACCTTCTAGCTGGACGAATTTCTTCATTTTTTTCGGATTAGCGGTGCTCCTATTATTTGCAGTCCTTGGCTTCGTTACATATGGTATTTTGGCAGAACGGAAAGTGATGGGGTTTATGCAAGGGCGGATTGGGCCAAACCAAGTCGGGGGCCGGTTCGGTTTACTGCAAACGGTAGCCGATGTTTTAAAACTATTATTGAAAGAAGATAGTATTCCGAAGGCGGCAGATAAACCGTTGTTTATATTAGCGCCTGTCATTGCATTTGCGCCAGCATTTATGGTTCTTGCAGTCATCCCGTTTACTGATAAATTTCAGTTCGCAGATATTGGCGTAGGCTTACTGTATTACATTGCTGTTTCTGGCATTACGACGATTGGCGTCGTAACCGGAGGATGGGCATCGAATAATAAATATTCCCTTTTAGGAGGGATGCGTGCAGCGGCGCAAATGATTTCTTATGAAATTCCGCTCGTAATGAGTGTAATCGGGATCGTTTTGTTAGCTGGTAGCCTAAATTTAAATGAAATCGTAGCAGCGCAGGAGAATGTTTGGTACATTTTCGTGCAGCCAATCGGTTTCGTCGTATTTTTAATCGCAGCGGTAGCAGAGTTAAATAGGACGCCGTTTGATTTACCAGAAGCTGAGTCGGAGCTTGTTTCTGGATATCATACGGAATACTCAGGGTTTCGCTGGGCGTTTTTCATGCTTTCAGAGTACGTATATTTCTTCGGGATGGCATCTTTAATTACTGTGCTCTTTTTAGGCGGATGGAATCCAGTTATGTTCCTTGGATTCATCCCAGGTGCCGTATGGTTTGCTTTAAAGTTTAGCAGTGTAGTTTTTCTATTAATTTGGTTCCGCGTTACGTTTCCGCGTATAAGAGGTGATCAGTTAATGGAGTTTGGCTGGAAAGTATTATTGCCAATTGCACTTGCAAATATTTTCTTAACGGCATTGATTAAGGAGTTATTCTTCTAATCTATGAGGGGGGTGCCAGTAAGAGATGAAAGGGCTATTTAAAGGACTAAAATATACATTAAGCAATTTGAGTAAAAAGAAGGTGACGTATGATTATCCTAATCAACCGTTGCCATTGCCAGATCGTTTTCGAGGGATTCAAAAGTTTTATCCAGAAAAGTGTATTGTTTGTAATCAGTGCTCCAATATTTGTCCGACAGACTGTATTCAGTTAACGGGGAAAAAACATCCGGATCCTACGAAAAAAGGAAAAATTATCGATACGTACGATATTAATTTTGAAATTTGTATTCTTTGTGATTTATGTACAGAAGTTTGTCCGACAGAGGCGATCGTTATGACAAATAACTTTGAACTCGCGGAATATTCACGGGATGACTTATTCAAAAATTTGCAGTGGCTTGATGAAAACGACGAAAACGTCAGGAAGGAGAATAAAGCATGAATGGCGAGTTTATAGCATTCTTTATACTATCCTTGTCTGCAATTATCGGCGGCGTTCTTATGTTGAATGTAACGAAGGTCATGCATATGATGCTAGCTCTCGTTCTAACATTTCTCAGCATTGCAGGTTTGTACTTTCTATTATCAGCTGAATTTATCGGGGTTGCGCAAATTTTACTTTACTCGGGTGCGATCACAATTATTATGATTTTTGGCATTATGTTAACGAAACATAACGCAGAAAATGAATCACGTCTTACTCTTCGAAAATGGATTATCTTCTTTGCGGTTGTAGCATTTGGGGCAGTTATGTATTTCGCTGTTAACAATATTGATTTTGCAAATGAAAGCACACAAGGAAGTTTACCTCTCCATGAAAAAAACACACTTCAAATCGGTACACTTCTCTATTCAAAATATATTATTCCATTTGAGCTAACCTCAGTTATTTTACTTGTAGCACTTGTTGGCGCAATTATTCTTGCGAAGAAGGATGAGAAAGAGGAGGATTCCAATGAGTAGCGTTCCTGCTTCTGCGTATTTAACGCTTGCGATTATTTTATTTTGCATCGGTTTATTTGGAGCTTTAACGAAGCGCAATACAGTGATTGTATTAGTTTGTATTGAATTAATGCTGAACGCAGCCAATTTAAATTTAGTAGCGTTTAGTAAATTAGGTTTGTTCCCAAATTTAACAGGGCAAATTTTCTCTCTGTTTACGATGGCCGTAGCAGCAGCGGAGGCGGCGGTAGGACTCGCCATTTTAATTGCTTTATATCGTAATCGTACGACAGTTCATGTAGATGAAATGGATACGCTTAAAGGATAACATTGTGACCGAAAAGGGGGAAGGAAACAATGATCGATTATGCATGGCTCATACCGCTTTTCCCGCTTGTTTCGTTTTTGTTATTAATTATATTCGGGAAGAAAATTAGAGAAGGAAGCAGTGTACTTAGTATTTTCTTCGTCTTTCTCTCCTTTATATTTGCGGTACTTGTATTAATAGAACGGTTTTCGACAGTACCAGTGAAGCATAAGTGGGTATGGCTTAGAGCTGGAGATATTGATATATCATTTGGCTTTGAAGTGACAGCATTAGGGGCTTTAATGTTGTTTATCGTTACACTTGTGAGTTTACTTGTACACGTGTATTCGAAAGGGTATATGAAAGGTGAGGAAAGATTACCAACCTTTTATGCCTATTTAGGACTCTTTACATTTGCGATGCTCGGGCTTGTTATATCACCGAATTTATTACAGCTTTATATATTTTGGGAGTTAGTCGGCCTTGGTTCATTTTTACTCATCGGTTTTTATTTCTTTAAAGAAGAAGCGAAGGCTGCTGCGAAAAAAGCTTTTATTATGACACGTATTGGCGATGTCGGTTTATTTATTGGGATGATCTTAATTTTCTGGCATGCAGGTAGTTTTGAATATGACGAAATTTTCAGAGCGATTCATACGGGTGATCTGACTCCGACAATGATTACAATAACGGCGATATTAATTTTTATCGGGGCGATGGGGAAATCAGGTCAGTTCCCGCTTCATACGTGGTTACCAGATGCAATGGAAGGGCCGACGCCTGTTTCGGCACTTATTCATGCGGCGACGATGGTCGCAGCTGGCGTATATTTAGTGGCAACGATGTTTCCGCTATTTTCAGCAAGTGCGGTGGCGATGCAGACGGTAGCAATTGTTGGAGCCTTCACTGCAATCTTTGCAGCTTCCATCGGTCTTGTACAAACGGATATAAAGAGAGTGCTTGCTTATTCTACAGTTAGCCAGCTCGGGTATATGATGCTTGCACTAGGGTCTGCCGGTTATGTAGCTGGTGTGTTTCATTTAACGACACACGCTTTTTTTAAAGCATTACTATTTTTGGCAGCAGGAAGTGTCATTCATGCAGTGCATACGCAAAACATTAATAAAATGGGCGGCTTACAGAAGAAGATGAAAGTAACGGGTGCCTTATTTTTAATCGGTACTCTTGCAATTAGTGGTGTGCCACTCCTTTCCGGTTTCTTTAGTAAAGATGAAATTTTAGCGGCAGCTTGGATGAACGGCAATTACGTTTTATTCGTCTTAGCGATAATTGCAGCATTCCTAACAGCGTTCTACATGTTCCGCCTATACTTTCTTGTCTTTACGGGGGAAGCGAAGACGAAGGAAGATGTGCATGAATCGCCCCGCATTATGACGTATCCGATGATTGTCCTTGGCGTTCTTGCAGTCGTGGCAGGTTATATAAATACACCATGGTTTGGAACGTTTCTCGGAGATTGGCTTACGAAAGATGTAGCGTTTAAAGTGCGAGAGGCGCACGGACCAGTTTGGATTATGATTGTTGTGACGCTCGTTTCTTTGACTGGGATTGCTCTTGCATATGTCATATATGGCAAGAAATCTATTTCTAGAGATTGGACTGGTGGCGAGGATTCGCCTCTTTATAAACTTTTGAAAGAAAAATATTATGTGGATGAACTATACAATATGACGGTGCTTCCTATTACGAAAGGAATCGCTCATGTGCTTCGCCTATTTGAAGTGTATGTAGTCGAAGGAATTGCCATTTTAATAGGGAGTTTAGTGAAAGGGATAAGTACAATTGGCTCTAGACTCCAAAACGGAAATGTACAAGTGTATGGGACTGTAACAGCTGTTTCACTGGCAGTACTCTTCATTATTTTGCTCTATACGGGAGGGGATTTACGATGAATGATTTGTTATTAACGTTCTTCATTTTTTCCCCGCTTTTAGGAATGCTCTTACTTACATTCACACCGAAAAAAGAATCGCGTACAGTGCGAGCGCTCGGTTTATTTGGAACAGCGCTTCCATTCGGAATCGCTATCGTCCTCGCTTGTACATATGCTTCTGGAAAGAGTTTGTCTCTATTTGATGAAAAAGTGAAATGGATTACATTTGGGGATTTTGCAGCGGTGGATAAAAGGTGGTTTTCCATTTATTACGAGCTTGGTATTGATGGTTTATCGCTCGTTATGATGGTACTGACGGCCCTTCTAGCGATGCTTGCAGCAATTGCGGCATTTACTATTAAAAGAAACTTGAAAGCATTTTATATGCTGTTACTCATATTAGAAATAGGGATGCTCGGTGTCTTCGCTGCTCAAAATTTAATGTTGTTCTTTATCTTCTTTGAAATTACATTGCCACCGATGTTTTTATTAATTGGGAAGTGGGGGAAATTGTCGAGTGAAAAGGCTGCTTATAGTTATTTAATATATAACGGTATTGGCTCCGCTATTTTGCTCATCGTTTTCTCGGTTTTATTTGCGAAAACAGGTACAACCAATATTACAGAGCTTAAAGAAATATTAACGAGTGTAGGTGCTGGCGGAGGAATGGCTGTCTCAAGTAGCTTACAGTTCGGCTTGTTTCTTAGCATAATGATCGCTTTTGCGATTAAACTACCCGTTTTCCCGTTACATCGCTGGATGGTCAATGTACATATTGAAGCACATCCGGCTGTAGTTATGCTTCATGCAGGTGTTTTACTGAAGATTGGAGCATACGGTATAATCCGCTTCGGCCAGGGACTATTCCCGGAATACTTTCGCGAGTTTGCAACGCTCATTGCGATTTTAGGAGTCATCAATTTATTGTACGGAGCCTTCTTAGCGCTCATTCAAACGGACTTCCGGAAGGTGCTTGCTTACTCTAGTATTTCACATATGGGTATTGTATTAATGGGCCTTGGGGCGTTAAATGCACCAGGTACACAAGGCGCTCTATTCCAAGTTGTTTCGCACGGTTTAATTGCAGCCTTACTCTTTTTCTTACTTGGTGTTATAGAACAGCGTTTTGGAACGTCGGATATTACAGCGCTTGGCGGACTTGCAAAAAGTGTACCGGTACTTAGCGGATTCTTCTTAGCGGGAGGAATGGCATCGCTTGGATTGCCGGGGATGTCCGGATTTGTTAGCGAATTTCTTGCCTTTCTCGGTTTATTCCAAGGAGAGCCAGTTATTGCTACGGCAGGAGTACTTGGCATCATTTTAACCGCTGTATACGTATTAAGAGCAACACTGCAAGTAACATTTGGTAAGAAAGAGTGGGAAGCGAAAGCTGATATACACGGATGGGAGTATGTTCCTATATTGCTACTTATCTTCTGCATTATTGCAATTGGCGTAATGCCAGAAATACTAGGGGATCCGCTTCAAAATACGTTGAAAACATTGGGGGTGAAGTAGGATGGATATGAATACGTTACTTAGCTTATCGTGGCATCTCATGGTGCCAGAATTCATTATTCTCGGTGCTGCCATCCTTCTTTCCATATGTGATTTGTTTTTTAAGCTGAACCATAGATACGTAGCACTTGGTGCAATCGCGGCGATCGTATTAGCAATCGTGTCACTAATTACGCTATATAGCGAACCAGCAGGAGATATTTTAAATGGATCATTTGTGTTAGATGGATTTTCAAAAGGATTTAAAACGTTGTTGTTAGGCGGGGCGGCCCTCATTTTATGCATCGCAATGAGCGATGATAAGAAAAATCCAATTGAAGATAAGGGAGAATATTATTACTTATTTTTAATGGCGCTTCTTGGGGCGATGTTTATGGCTTCTAGCGTTGATTTCATTACACTTTTCGTCGGTTTAGAATTGCTTTCACTTTCTTCCTACATTTTAGTAGGAATACGAAAAAAGAACCGTGCATCAAATGAGGCAGCAATGAAATATGTCATTAATGGAGGAATTGGAACGGCAATTACGCTCTTTGGAATGAGTTATTTATACGGCATTACAGGATCAACTAATATTGTGGATATGCAAAAGGTATTTGCTGGGGAATTGGCTGGTGGCATTCAGTTATTGCTAGCTCTTGCATTTCTATTATTACTCGTTGGGCTCTCATTCAAAATTGCGACAGTGCCGTTTCATATGTGGGCGCCTGATGTATATGAGGGAGCGGCTACACCTGTTACTGCTTTTCTTGGAACGATTTCTAAAATTGCGGGGTTCTTACTCATTATTCGTTTGTTCCTCATGGTTTTTGCAAGTGTATCGGTGCAAGGAGACACGCAATCTCTATACGGACGTATGAGCATATACATCGCTGTGCTAGCTAGTATTACGATGATTATTGGAAATGTAGTCGCATTAAAGCAATATAACGTAAAACGCCTATTTGCTTATTCAGGAATCGCGCATGCAGGGTATTTACTCGTACCGCTTGTAGCATTATCACCATTTACGATGGATAGCATGTGGTTTTACATGCTTGCGTACATGCTTATGAATATAGGCGCGTTTGCAATTATCCACGGCTTAATCTTACAAAGCGACAAAGAAAATATCACCATTTTCACCGGATTATATAAAAGGTCGCCATTTACAGCAATCGTGATGACGATTTTTATTTTATCGCTAGCGGGGATACCAGGAACAGCTGGTTTCATTGGGAAAATTAACATCTTTTTAGGGGCTCTTCATGTAGAGCCAGCTCATTACGTACTAGCTTCTATTATGATGGGGACGACAGTCATTTCATTCGTATATTATTTCCGTATTTTACAGCAAATGTTTTTCCGTACAGGAGAAGTAGAAGAGAAAATTCGTTTGCCACTCAACATAAAGGTTGTGATGAGCCTTTGCGCAATTTCGATTGTAATACTAGGGATTATGCCGATGATTGGGTACAATTTCTTTTATGAATATTTTCCATTAATGAAAGATTTCTTCTTCTTAGGGAACGTGGTACAATAGTGAAAATAAAAGGTGTGGAGTCGTTACTCTGCGCTTTTTATTTTGTGTGAACTACGATTGAAAATGCATATAAGTATACGCTTTTAAAGAGAAAATTACGATGTAAAATGTAAGATGCTTATTTGTATTTGAAAAAGTGTGGCTCCTACTTATTATGGTATCGTTTTTATCCGACTTTAATGGGCAGTAAGCCCCCCACCTCAAAATGCAGCGAAAGCAAAGAAGTTAGGTGGGGATCAACTGCCCATAAAAGTCCGATTGGTTCAACTAATAATCAGTGGGGGATGAAGAAAACCCCCACTGATTAAAGTTTCACTTTATATGATTTCGTAAGTAGTAGCTAGGTAAAAAGGAGTCGGTTTTTTGGCACATCTTTTAGGGCAACAAGCACTGATTGCCATCGTTTCGCATTTATTGTTTATTACCATTACGTGGTGGGCCTTACAAGGTATTCACATTGAGCGTTTAATGAAGCCTGGAAAGGTGATGCAGACGAGAGTATTACTCATCTTAATTACAATTGCAATTGGGACATCTGTAAGTAATTTTTTCCTTGATTATTTAGGCTATTCAAAGAGTTTAACGTATTTAGTAAAGTAAGTGTATAGAACCTCATATCTCCGTTAACAATGGGGATAGGAGGGGATGAAATTGAAGCTTAAAGCCATTCTTGTTGTTGCATTAAGTGTTGTTTTATTTTTGGTTGGGTATAGAGAGATGAAACCAATGAGCGATGAACAGAAGATGGAGAGCATGATCGCAGCTGTAGAGAAAAATGATGCTAAAGTAGAAAAATGGTCATGGCTAGCGCGAGAAACAAAAACGATTTCTAATATACATACGTTTCAAAAGTTGTTAAACGATGTGAAGGACAAGGCGAATATTCAAAAGTGGGAATTAGAGCAATCTCCAGATGGATATAAAGCTACATCCTATAAAAAGTTTTCTTCTTATGAAGAACGAGTAGTAGTAACTTGGAGTAAGGAAAATACTAAAGAAAACACTTTCATTATTTTTGAAGTGAGCGGGGCAAAATGGGACCCGAAGTACATTCAGAAAACGAATAAAATTTTTAGTGAAAAACCTATAATTTACACTTGTGTTCAAGGTGTACTGAATGATAAGATTGAAGGTGTTTTGCAAAATAAAACCAATCAGGTTTTGAAAGATCTTTCAGCAAGAGCGATCGAACAGATAGAAGAAAGAGCATTTGTGTCAGTCTCCGCATACAATAAAAAGTGGGATGACGCTCTTTCAACAAATAGAGAGAAAATAAATGTGCAAATAGCAATACGTTCTACAGACAACAAAGATACAATTGTGGTTGGCACACCGATCATAACTTCTGAGTATTGAGTGAATAGATACTGAAAAAAGGACACGGAGGGGAATAATTTGGAAAAGATCATCGTCCGTGGCGGAAAGCGGTTAAACGGCACAGTGCGTGTTGAGGGCGCAAAAAATGCTGTATTACCTATAATCGCTGCAGCCCTATTAGCGAGTGATGGAAAGAATGTACTATCTGAAGTACCAGTTTTGTCTGATGTATACACAATTAATGAGGTATTACGTCATTTAAATGCTGAAGTCGTATTTGAAAATAACCAAGTAACAATCGATGCTTCTAAAGAGCTAAACATTGAAGCACCATTTGAATATGTACGTAAAATGCGTGCATCTGTTCAAGTAATGGGACCTTTATTAGCACGTAACGGTCGTGCTCGTATTGCACTTCCTGGTGGATGTGCAATTGGTTCACGTCCAATTGACCAACATTTAAAAGGCTTCGAAGCAATGGGAGCAAAAGTACAGGTTGGTAACGGTTTTGTTGAGGCATACGTTGAGGGAGAACTAAAAGGAGCTAAAATTTATTTAGACTTCCCAAGCGTGGGCGCGACAGAAAACATTATGTCTGCAGCTACATTAGCAAAAGGGACAACAATCCTTGAAAACGCAGCGAAAGAACCAGAAATCGTTGACTTAGCTAACTTCTTAAATGCGATGGGAGCGAAAGTACGCGGAGCTGGAACTGGAACGATTCGTATCGAAGGCGTTGATAAATTATATGGTGCAAACCACTCTATTATTCCTGACCGTATTGAAGCGGGAACATTCATGGTTGCAGCGGCAATTACTGGTGGAGACATCTTAATTGAAAATGCTGTGCCTGAACATTTACGCTCAATTACAGCGAAGATGGAAGAAATGGGTGTTAAAATTATTGAGGAAAATGAAGGTGTACGTGTTATCGGCCCAGATAAGTTAAAAGCGGTTGATATTAAAACTATGCCTCACCCAGGTTTCCCAACAGACATGCAATCACAAATGATGGCATTATTACTACAAGCTGATGGAACAAGTATGATTACAGAAACGGTATTTGAAAACCGCTTTATGCACGTTGAAGAATTCCGTCGTATGAATGCTGATATTAAAATCGAAGGTCGTTCTGTTATTATGAACGGTCCAAACAGCTTACAAGGTGCTGAAGTAGCAGCAACTGATTTACGTGCTGCAGCTGCATTAATCTTAGCTGGTTTAGTATCAGAAGGTTACACTCGTGTAACTGAGTTAAAACATCTTGACCGTGGCTATGTAAACTTCCATAAGAAATTAGCTGCATTAGGTGCAACTATTGAACGTGTAAACGAAAAAGTAGAAGAAGTGAAAGAACAAGAAGTTTCTGATCTTCACGCTTAATTGAAATAGTCTCTATGTCTTTTGACATAGGGGCTATTTTTTTGGGCTTATTACTGTTATAGTCAAGAAATTCTATACTTATGCACGTACCAGTAAAAATATTTAGAAAATTTTTGTTTTATATGGATCCCCTTAAGTATGTTCTAAAAGAAAGAGTTGTTCCATAAGAATGAATGGAGTAAAGCTTTTTTTATCCCGCTTTAATGGGCAGTAAGACCCACACCTCAAAATTCAGCAAAAGCAAAGAAGTTAGGTGGGGGTCGGGCTGCCCATAAAAGCCCGATTGGTTCAACTAATAATCAGTGGGGGATGAAGGAAACCCCCACTGATTAAAGTTTCACTTTATATTGGGGGAAATAAGATGAAATTTTCAAAGCCACTTTTTATTACAGTAGCGCTTCTCATAGCGCTCGTTATCATTGTACCTGCTGCTCTTGTGATTCCGTTTGCGAAAGCAAAAGTAGAGGAAAAAGCAGCTTCTAAAACTCCTCCAGCGATAGAAAGTATACCAGCTCCAGGAAAAGTGGATACAGCGGTTCAAGTTGCTGTATATCGCGAGAAACAAAAGAAGGTAGAGTCATTACCTATGGAGGAGTATGTGACCGGTGTAGTAGCTTCTGAGATGAATGCCAGTTTTGAAATAGAGGCGCTAAAGGCGCAGGCATTAGCAGCGAGAACATTTGTCGTGCAGCGTATGCTAAGCGGAGGTAAGAAAAACAATGCGGACGTGACAGATACGGTGAAAGATCAAGTGTACAAAAGCAAAGAAGAATTGAAAAAACAATGGGGCAATAACTATGAAAATAATTTGAAGAAAATCGAAGAAGCTGTTTCGAAAACCGCAGGACAAGTTTTAACGTATGACGGAAAGCCAATCTCAGCATCATTCTTCTCAACGAGTAATGGTCGGACAGAAAATGCAGCCGATTACTGGGGAAATGATTATCCGTACTTAAAGAGTGTAGATAGCCCGTGGGATCAAGCCTCTCCGAAATTTACGAGCGAGCAAACCTTTACCGTAGCTGACTTTCAAAAACGTCTCGGCGTGAAAGTGCTAGCAGACGGAAAAGTTGGAAATATTAAAGATCTTACGGAAGGAAAGCGCGTAAAGGATGTAGCATTTCAAGGGAAAACATTAACAGGAAAGGAAGTTCGTGAAAAGTTAGACTTACGTTCTTCCGACTTCACGTGGAAACAACAAGGGGATAAAATCATCGTTACGACGAAAGGCTTCGGCCACGGCGTTGGTATGAGCCAATACGGAGCGAACGGCATGGCAGCAGAAGGCAAGAAATATACAGATATCGTCGCTCATTACTATAAAGGCGTTGAAATAAAGACGATGAACGACTATGAAGGTAAGTTGATGGTGAAGAAGTAGGTGTCAGGGTCTCCTGGCACCTGTTTTTTGTTTAAAATATCATAATTTTCCATTAATTGTTTGGTATAATATGATAAAAAGCATTCGGGGGAGACGAAATGGTGTTATTGGAGTTGAAACAGTTAGGGAAGACGAACCAGTTACCGGTAATTGAGCTAGAGGTTGAGAAGGGGCAATGTGTTGTTTTGCAATGTAATAACCATACAGCTAAAGTGTTACACCGCATTATTATTGGTGAGGAAGAAGCTTCAACTGGCAATGTGCTATTTGAAGGTGAAGCGATTGGAAAGAGAAATTATTCTCGCATCGGCTTTTGTTTTTTGAAAGATGAAGCATATGATCGTTTGAAGGTGAAGGAATACTTTAATTTTTTAATAGGGCTGTATGAATCGAATATGAGCATAGAAGAAGTTGTACAATATGTCGGCCTCTTAGATAAATTAAACGTTAAAATAGAAAAACTATCATTTTCAGAGAAACGTCGTCTTCATATTGGGCGAGTGATGATTCATAATCCGGATTTAGTCATTTTGGAAGAACCAGAGCAAAATGTAGATACAGAGAGTACGATTATGATTCGAAAAGCAATTATGAAAATGAAAGAGCAAGGAAAGGCGATTTTTATTACATCATCTTTCCTATCGGACGCCCTTTCGTTAACAGAAGATGTATACATATTAAACAATGATGGTGTGAAAAAAGTAGAAATTGAACAAGAGGAAGCAGAAGAAGTTGATGAAGAAAAAGTCGTTCAAATGATTCCGCAAATGAAGTTAGAAAGAATACCAGCGAAAGTAAACGATAAAATCATTTTATTAGATCCAATGGAAATCCATTTCATTGAAACGCAAAACGGAGTAACACATATTCACGTTCGTGAAGGTGATTTCGTATGCGCATTAACATTAAGTGAACTAGAAGCGAGATTAACAGGTTTTGGTTTCTTTAGATGTCATCGCTCTTACCTTGTGAATTTACAAAGAGTACGAGAAGTAATTACTTGGACTCGTAACAGTTTCAGCTTAATTTTAGACGACGAAAGAAAAAGTTCAATTCCGCTTTCGAAAGGACGAATGGATGAGTTGAAAGGTGTAATTGGGCTATAAAAAGTGCTCCAATAAGCTCAAAATACGATCCATTCACCGGTAAAAATACTCCTTTTACCGGTATTTTACTGCGTAAACCCTTTGATTTTCATATGATTGAGTCAAGAAAAGCGAAATAAACAAACGAAAAGCGCTAAGGCGACTTTCATCTATAAAAGAAAAAACAAAGGGGATGACGAGATGACATTGGCAATTGAAATGAAAGATGTAATGAAAAGCTTCAATGAAAAAACGGCACTTCGAAATGTAAATATTGAGGTGAAGCAAGGAGAGATTTTCGGATTCCTCGGACCGAGTGGCTCTGGGAAAACAACAACAGTAAAAATATTAACTTCTCAATTACTTCATAGCGTTGGAACGGTAAAAGTATTAGGGAAAGATATTACAGGGCCAAGCAGCATCGATTATAAACGAATTGGTATTTTAACAGACAACAGCGGTTTATATGAGAGACTTAGCATTTATGATAATCTACTATTATTTTGTGACTTATACGATTGCAAAAAAGAACGAATCGATGAAGTATTAGCGCAAGTAAACTTATTAGATGATAAAAAAACATTAGTAAAGAAACTATCAAAGGGAATGAAGCAGCGCGTTACATTAGCTAGAGCAATCCTTCATAAACCAGATATCCTCTTCTTAGACGAACCAACATCTGCACTTGATCCAGTAAACGTACAAAACATTCATAAAATCTTAAAGGATTTAAATAAAGAAGGAACGACGATTTTCTTAACGACTCACAATATGGACGAAGCAGAAACGCTTTGTAATCGCATTGCCTTTCTATGTGGCGGAGAAATTGTAGCGCTTGATACACCGGAGAACCTTCGCTTACAATACGCGAAAGATCAAATACAAGTCGTGTTAAAGGATAAGAAGAAAGAAACGGTACAAAAAGATGAATTAGGTGCAAAACGCATTTCAGAATGGATGAAAAAAGGAGAACTATTATCTATTCATTCTTATGAGCCAACGCTAGGCGATATCTTTATTGAAGTTACTGGGAGGGGATTATAATGACATTTTCAATGAGACGTGTATCAGCTATTTTTAGAAAAGAAGTACAGGACTTTAAGACGAATTCACAAGTGTTGCTAATGGTATCTTTACCAATTATATTTGCATTTATATTTAGCCGATTTGGAGAAGGACAGGCAGGGGTTGGCATTATTACTTTAATGGCCTTTCTATTTGTTGCTGGGTTTGTTCAATCGATGGTAATCGCAGAGGAAAAAGAAAAACATACATTGCGTGTGTTAATGCTATCACCAGCTTCATCTGTTGAAGTTCTTCTTGGGAAAAGTATATTAACAGCATGTTTAACGTTAGGTATTTCTATTATAAACTTATTCATTTTAGATCAATTAAGTGGAAATTTCTTATTACTAGCATTTGTTTTCTTATGTGGAACAATTCTATTTACTTTAATTGGAACAATGATTGGATTACTAGCTGAGTCTGTCCCACAAACATCACTAATTGGAATGCCGATATTAATGACGATGTATTTAGCTGTACAATTTGAGCCAATGGTTGAAAATAAAGTAATTAAGACAATGATTAGTTATCTTCCAACATCTCATCTTGAAAAGGCAATTAAAAGCTTAGTAGAGGGTGCAGGATTTAGTAGTATTAGTGGCCATATGATAAATGTTGGGGCTTGGCTTATTATTTCACTTATTGCATGTTTAATCGTGTATAAAAAGAAACAATTAGATTAAAAACTGAGCCGAAACGCTCAGTTTTTTCTTTTTTCTATCATTTCCTCGGAAATTTTACAATCACTATACATATTTTTACAGATTTTGTCGAAAAGTAATTAGTTATAGGTTGTATAGGATGCGTGAATATTGTTCAAAATGATTGCTGAGGTGATGATGGAATGCGAGGAAGAAATAATAAAAAGTCGCAAAAGGTAGTACATTTATTTCAAAAAAGATGGGTATTTCCGGCACTATACATTGCTTGTGCAGCGGTAATTTTAATGGTTGCGCTATGGTTCCAAGGAGCTAATACGAAGAAGACTCCGAACCAAGATCAAGCAACGCCGTATACACAAACGGAAGATCCAGCAGTACCAGTAACGAAGTCTTCAGAAGTAGTGAAAATGCCAGCTCCTGCTAATGCGGAAGTAGTTGTACAGAAGAAGTTCTATGAAGATGCAGCAACTGAGGCGGAACAAGAAAAAGCACTTGTCTTTTATAACAACACATATTCCCCGAACAAAGGAATTGACATTGCTGCGAAGAATGGAAAAGAATTCAATGTTACAGCTGCTTTAAGTGGCACAGTAACGAAAGCTGAAAAAGATTCACTTCTTGGTTATGTTGTAACAGTTGATAGTGGAAATGGTGTAGCAGCTTCTTATCAAAGCTTAGGCAGTGTAAAAGTAGAAAAAGGTGCACGAGTTGTACAAGGTGAAGTATTAGGAAAATCCGGTCTAAGTGCAATGAATAAAGAAGCAGGTTCTCACGTTCACTTTGAAGTACGTAAAGACAATGTGGCTGTGAACCCTGAGCGCTACTTAAATAAGTCAGTAGCAGAAATTAAAGCTGATGCAGGTGCTGCAAAGGCAACGAACGCTTCTGGTAAAAAAGCTGATGACAAATCTCAAAAAGAAGAAAAGTCAACGAGCACGAAACCAGAAAGTAAAACAGAAGACAAGTCTCAAAAAGAAGAGAAATCAACTAGCGGTTCAACTAGTGACAAAAAAGAAGAACCGAAGAAAGAAGAAAAATCAACAAATGGTTCTACAGAATCATCTAACAGTTCTTCTTCACAAGAATAAGAAAGTGAAAAAATCAGTTCTCACTAGGAGAGCTGATTTTTTTATTTCCATATAAAAATACTCAATTTCGAGAAAAAAGTTGCAATAACAAGGAAAAATGACGAGATTCACGAATATATATTACAAAAAGGAGGGGATACTGTGTCATTTTTGTTTGTTCTGTCGACTGCTATTATTTTATTGTTTGTTTTATTTACTTTATATTATTACATTGCCGGTAAGAAAGAGGTTCCCCACCATCAATTGTTAGAAGAAGAGTTAGAACGAGAAGAATGACGCCTTGTATACAAGGTGTCATTTTTTTCGCCAAAATAGTCACTGTTAACGTATTTCTCACAAAAAAATGTAATTTTTCTTAACTTAGTCCGCAAAAATAGTGAACATGTAGCATATATCAGTAGTGCGGGCAATACAATGGTATAAACCAAAGCAAAGAGAGTGTTTGAGGTGAGAAATCGTGAATCATTTCATTATAAATCCAAGAATGTTTAACGCTTACAAACAGCACTCACACTTACTTCTTAGTCGTATGCAGCGAGGCTCATTTCACCCTTCTCACATCCAATTTAGGGAGGCGAGTGGTGTGCACGATTACATCAAAGAGAGAACTATCAAGATTGGTAAGTATATCGTGGAGACAAGAAAGACAGTGCGTGTCATTGCAAAGGAATTTGGGGTATCAAAGAGTACAGTCCATAAAGATTTAACGGAACGTCTACCAGAAATTAATCCAGAGCTCGCAAATGAAGTGAAAGAAATTCTTGATTATCATAAGTCTATTCGTCATTTAAGAGGCGGAGAAGCAACAAAACAAAAGTATAGAAAAGAAGATGTAGAAAAGCCGGTACGTCAATAAATATGCGATCGCAAACATTCCGTTTCAATTCGGTAATATTTTTCAGAAAAATTCTTTTTGCGAATATTACGTTTCTGTTAAATTTATGATAAAATCAGAAATTAGGTGTAAAAGAATTCGGGTGTAACCTGATTTTGAATATCGAGGAGGAAAAAACGGGAATGTTTGCGCGAGATATCGGAATTGACCTAGGTACGGCTAACGTATTAATCCATGTTAAAGGTAAGGGTATTGTATTAAATGAGCCATCTGTTGTTGCTATTGATCGTAACACAGGTAAAGTATTAGCAGTAGGTGAAGAAGCAAGAAGTATGGTGGGACGTACGCCTGGTAATATTGTAGCCATTCGTCCACTAAAAGATGGTGTAATCGCAGATTTCGAAATTACAGAAGCGATGTTAAAGTATTTCATTAACAAATTGGACGTAAAGAGCTTCTTTTCAAAACCTCGCATTTTAATTTGTTGTCCAACAAATATCACATCAGTAGAACAAAAAGCAATTCGTGAGGCTGCTGAACGTTCAGGTGGTAAAACGGTATTTTTAGAAGAAGAACCAAAAGTAGCCGCAGTTGGTGCTGGTATGGAAATCTTCCAACCAAGCGGTAACATGGTTGTTGATATTGGTGGAGGTACAACAGATATCGCTGTACTATCTATGGGTGATATTGTTACCTCTTCCTCTATCAAAATGGCTGGCGATAAGTTTGATATGGAGATCTTAAACTACATTAAACGTAAGTATAAGCTATTAATTGGAGAACGTACTTCAGAAGATATTAAAATTAAAGTTGGTACAGTATTCCCAGGTGCACGTAGCGAAGAACTTGAGATTCGCGGACGTGACATGGTAACAGGTTTACCACGTACAATTACAGTATGCTCTGAAGAAATTACAGAAGCATTAAAAGAAAATGCGGCTGTTATTGTACAAGCTGCAAAAGGCGTACTAGAGCGCACACCACCAGAACTATCAGCGGACATCATCGACCGCGGTGTGATTCTAACAGGCGGTGGAGCTTTACTACACGGTATCGACATGCTTCTAGCAGAAGAACTAAAAGTACCAGTATTAATTGCTGAAAACCCAATGCACTGCGTTGCGGTTGGTACAGGTATTATGTTAGAGAATATCGATAGATTACCAAAGCGTGCTTTACGATAAAGTGAAAGGAACTAAGGTGTAAGCCTTAGTTCTTTTTTTTATTTTTATTTTTGTATTTTGATTTATTGAGAAAATAGAAGAAAAATAAAGAAAAACAAAGAATATAGGTAAAATATTCATATATATGGTTAAATTTAATATTTCCGTATTTGAAAACGTTTATAATATAATGAGTCGAATACGACATTAAGGCAAATCATGTTCAAATACATATTGCCTTTCCCTAATCTGGGCATACACTCTTTTCTACCTCCGTGTCAGTTGCAAGGATATGCAACTATTTTAAGAAAATAGAGTGTATGCATTTTTTTATAAATAGGAAGTAAAGTTTCACTTTATAATGACAAACAATAAACAAAATGGGATAATAGACAATATGTCCAAGTGGTAAGACCAATATTACAAAAGGGGCGATTGTTATATGCTAAATATAGAACAAATTAAAGAAATCATTCCTCACCGCTATCCATTTTTACTTGTTGATAAAATATTAGAAGTAGATGAAGGAAAAAGAGCGGTTGGAATTAAAAATGTATCCGCAAACGAAGAATTCTTTAACGGGCACTTTCCTGACTACGCAGTTATGCCCGGTGTACTTATTGTAGAAGCATTAGCACAAGTTGGAGCAGTTGCTGTATTAAAGAAAGAAGAAAACCGCGGAAGACTTGCTTTCTTCGCAGGTATCGACAATTGTCGTTTCAAAAAACAAGTACGTCCAGGTGATCAACTTCGTCTAGAAGTAGAAATGACACGTGTACGTGGTCCAATCGGAAAAGGAAAAGCAATCGCAACAGTAGATGGTGAAGTTGCATGTGAAGCTGAAATTACATTTGCGATTGGTGATAAAAAAGAATAGATGTGAATGAAAAAAATTCTTCTGCAACATGCAGGAGAATTTTTTTAATTCATATATTTTTTGTCCGAAATATTAAAATGCAGATTAATCAGAAATCTTGTTGTAAATGAATGGAAGTTCGTATATAATGACGCTATAAATATCTTGGAATTAAGATAAAGTGAAACTTTAATCAGTGGGGGTTTTCTTCATCCCCCACTGATTATTAGTTGAACCAATCGGACTTTTATGGGCAGTTGATCCCCCACCTAATTTCTTTGCTTTCGCTGAATTTTGAGGTGGGGGTCTTACTGCCCATTAAAGCGGGATAAATGATAGCGCGATAAAAATAGAGACGCGGTTGTCACATTATAAAGGGTATGAGATAGGACAAAGCTTATTATGATTGGTTATGATGAAGTGTAGAGGAAAGTGATGGGGAAAATTAACAGTATAAACAAATGAAAAATGAGCGTAGCATATCGAACATAGAGAGATAAAGGGGAAAGTGTCGCATTTTGAAAAGAGGAGATCATACCATGTTCGGGAGAAAAAAAAGAAAACCATTACGACAATTAATTACACATAAAGAGCCTAAGTCACGCATTACGGAACAGTACCGTAACATCCGTACAAATATTGAATTTACATCTGTAGATAATCATGTTCGTTCTATTATTGTTACTTCGGCAGATCCAGGCGAGGGGAAAACAACGACAATTGCGAACTTAGCAGTTGTTTTCGGACAACAAGGGAAAAAAGTATTGTTAATTGGAGCTGACCTACGTAAGCCAACAATTCAAAACTTATTTGCTGTTCATAGCCCTAATGGCTTAACGAACCTATTATCAGGACAAGCAAAATTGATGCAATGCATTCAAAAAACAGATATAGAGAACGTATACTTAATGGCTTCAGGTCCAATCCCGCCAAACCCGGCTGAACTATTAGGTAGCCGGGCAATGGACGAGCTATTACTAGAAGCATATAACATGTTTGATATTATTTTAATCGACACACCACCAGTCCTTGCGGTTACCGATGCACAACTCTTAGCGAACAAATGTGATGGAATCGTACTGGTCGTACGTAGTGAAAAAACAGAAAAAGATAAAATTGTAAAAGCGAAGCAAATATTAGACAAAGCGTCTGGTAAATTACTTGGTGTTGTTTTAAATGATAAGAGAGAAGAAAAAGGACAATATGGATATTATTAGAAAATAATGTATGATACAATGATTTTTAGGGCCAATAATTATTTTTATTGGCTTTTTTGAATTATTTTAAAATTATTTATTGTATTATGCAAAAAATATGTTATAATGGAAAATTTGGGAATTCGATGGAATGTGTTGTCATATTTAAGATTATTTTGTAAGATTATATATGGTTTTTAAATAACAATCGTACATAGATATTACTAAAATAAAAAAATGTAAGATTTATATGTTATAATTTTTCTTATGTGCAAATTTTAGAAAGTTGGAGGAACTTATGGAAGAAACAATTAGTTTGAAAGAGTTATTTCATATTTTAAAAAAACGTTTAGCAATGATCCTCGTAATCGCCTTTGGTGCCGCTATAGTAAGTGCTATCATTAGCTTCTTCTTTATGACACCAATCTATCAATCTTCGACGCAAATTCTTGTTAACCAGAAAAAACAAGAAGGTGCAATGATTCAAGCTGGTGAAGTTCAAACGAATATTCAATTAACGAATACATATAAGGTTATTATTAAAAGTCCAGTAATCTTAGATCAAGTAAATGAAAAATTAAATTTAAATATGACAGCGCAAGCGTTAACGGGAAAGATTAATGTTGCGAATGAAAAAGATTCACAAGTCATTTCTGTAACAGCTGAGGACAAAGATCCAAAATTAGCTCGTGATATTGCAAATGCTACTGCAGATGTATTTAAAGGTGAAGTTGCAAAAATTATGAACGTGGATAACGTAACTGTACTATCTAAAGCAGAAGTTGCAGAAAATCAATCTCCGATTAAACCACGTCCAATGTTAAATGTTGCAATTGCCTTCGTTATTGGCTTAATGGCTGCAGTTGGTCTGGCATTCTTACTAGAATACTTAGATAACACGGTGAAAAAAGAAGAGGATGTAGAAAACTTACTTGGTTTACCAGTGTTAGGTATTGTAGCTCGTATGGATGAAGAAACAACGAACGTGAAATCACACGCTCCATCATCAAGAAAAGTGAGGGGACAAACAATTGGCTCTTAATTTATTTAAAAAGAAAAAGAATCATCGTCAACGTCGTCAATTAATTGCTCATCAACAACCGAAATCACCAATTTCAGAACAGTATCGTAATATTCGAACAAATATCGAATTTGCAGCTGTTGATAAAAATTTACATTCATTAATGGTAACATCTGCGAACCCAAGTGAAGGAAAAACAACGACGACAGCGAATATGGCAGTCGTGTTCGCCCAACAAGGAAAGAAAGTATTATTAATTGATGCAGATATGCGTAAACCAGCGATGCATCAAATGTTTCAATTAGATAATATTTTCGGGCTAACAAACGTATTAACACATAGTGAACGTTTAGAAAAATGTGTACAAAAAACATCAGTTGATAATTTACACTTTTTAGCATGTGGGCCAATCCCGCCAAATCCTGCAGAATTATTAGGGTCAAAATCAATGCAGGAGCTTCTGGCACAAGCATACAGTACGTACGATTTAGTTATTTTCGATTTACCACCGATTTTAGCTGTTACTGATGCGCAAATTATGGCAAATGTATGTGATGCTTCTATTCTTGTCGTTCGTAGTGAATCGACAGATAAAGAAACCGCAGTAAAAGCAAAAGGTCTACTAGAATCAGCAAAAGGTAAATTGTTAGGTGTTGTCCTGAATGATCGTGAACGTGAACAGGGCTTATATTATTACTACGGTGCAAATTAATGAAAAGAGTGAGATATGGGAAGAACATATCTCCTTTTTTCCCTTGAATATGAGATGTCTCATATTCAAGGGAAAAAAGATTACTATAAGAGAGGGAGGACAAAACAAATGATTGATTTACATTGTCATATTTTATCTGGCATTGATGACGGAGCGCAAACAGTAACGGATAGTTTAGCGATGGCACAAAAGGCTGTGCAAGAAGGAATACATACAATTGTTGCCACGCCACATCATCAAAATGGAAAATATGTAAATGAGCGTACTTCTATTATTCATCAAGTGAAGCAATTAAATGATGAATTAGAGCAACATGAAATCCCACTGAAAGTTTTACCAGGACAAGAAGTCAGGTTATACGGTGATTTATTAGAAGACTATAAAGCTGGTAAAATTATTACTTTAAATGAAACAAACAAATACATATTCATTGAATTTCCATCTAATCATGTACCTCGTTATGCAGAACAACTATTGTATGAACTACGTGTAAAAGGAATGATCCCAATTATCGTTCACCCCGAACGTAATGCCGAGTTAATCGAGCGGCCAGATAAGTTATATAACCTCGTTAATAAAGGTGCATTAACACAAGTGACAGCAGGAAGTTTAATTGGGAAATTCGGTAAAAAAATTAAAAAATTTTCATTACAGCTTGTGGAGCATAATTTAACCCATATGATCGCATCAGATGCACATAACACAACAACAAGAGGATTTCATCTAGCAGAAAGCTATGAACTGATAGAGAAAGAATTCGGTGCAACTGTTATGAATGATTTAAGAGAGAATCCGTATTTAATCATTGGCGGGAAAGCAATTTATAAAGAAGATCCAGAACAAATTCGTCGTAAAAAATTGTTTGGTATTTTTTAATTGAAGAATTATTTTATATGCCTAATAACATTAATAGAATATAAAATGGTGTGGTAGGCGATTTCCTTACGTTTAATTATATAGTGTTGAGTGTATAAAGGGAAAAAGATACAAGGCTTTAATGAGACGCTCTGATGAAAAATCAGCTATATGTTTACGTAAACATATAGCTGATTTTTTAAGGATATATTATACAAAGAATATTTGTAGATGTAAATATTTATAATGATTAGGGTAAGGATGGAGAAGGAGGAGCTTTAGTGAAAGTAAAACAAGAAGTGGTCACTCAGGATAATCAAAGGATTTCCCTAGGAGATTCGAATAATAAAAAAGGATACTTATTTATTAAACGAGTTTTAGATGTAGTACTAAGTTCTATTGGACTGATAGTAGTTGCACCACTTATTTTAATTGTTGGAATTTTAATTAAAATTGAATCAAGAGGGAATATATTTTACCTGCAAGAAAGGGTAGGATTGTATGGTAAAGAGTTTAAAGTAATAAAGTTGAGGTCAATGAGACAGGATGCTGAAAGAAAGGGTGCACAATGGGCGACGATAAATGACCCGAGGATTACAAGAGTTGGTTCATTTATAAGGAAGACAAGAATTGATGAGTTGCCACAACTTATAAATATTTTTAAGGGGGAAATGAGTTTTATCGGTCCGAGGCCAGAGCGGGAGGTCTTTGTTAGAGAATTTGAAAAAAAAATTAGTGGATTTTCTAATAGAGTTGAAGTAAAGCCTGGGTTAACTGGTTTAGCACAAGTAAAAGGTGGTTACGATTTAAGTCCGAAAGAAAAATGGGAACTAGATATGGAATATATTAAGATACAGGGTTTTAAAATAGATGCGTACATAATCTTAAAAACTATTAGAGTAGTTATTACTGGCGAGGGAGCTAGGTAATTTACAAGGGTGGGAATAATAGGTATTAGTCAAAATAAATAATGAAAATGTGGTGCAAAGAATGAAAATTTTATATGTAATTACTAGGTCGGATTGGGGAGGGGCGCAGGCACACTTATTTGATCTGATTAGGGAAGCAAAGCAAAAAGGGTATTCTTGCTCAGTAGTTGTTGGAGAGGAAGGGGAGTTCTTTAATAGAGTTAAGGAATTAGGTGTTTATCCAATCTATTTGAAGAATTTGGTTCATCCTATTCATCCATTAAAAGACTTTATGGCAACTATTAAATTAAAAAGGATTATTAATGAAATAAAACCAGATGTAATACATTTGCATTCTTCAAAAGCGGGTGTTATTGGTAGGATAGCAGGTGCAATGAGCAAAGTACCAGTAATTTTTACTGCGCATGGATGGGCGTTTTCAGAAGGGGTTTCATCAAAAAGAAAAGCGATAGCTATTCCAATTGAAAAAGGTATGGGATATTTAAGTGATAATATAATTTGCGTTTCGGAGTATGATAAACGATTAGCGTTACAAAATAAAATTTCTACGAGTAGAAAACTTGTCACAATATATAACGGTGTAAAAGATAAGCAAATACATGAAAATAATAGTTCAAAGAAGAATGGTATATTGAAGGTCATCATGGTTGCTAGATTTAGTTATCCAAAAGATTATGAGACCTTAATCCGAGCGGTAGATGCTCTAGATATTCCTATAGAAGTAAATTTATTGGGGAATGGCGATTTGCAGGATCAGATGAAAAAGCTAGCTAATGATTTGGGTGTGTGCAATAAAGTGAACTTCTTGGGGATGCAAAGGGATGTAACTAAATATTTGGCAGAATCGGATGTATTTATATTAACGACTAATTATGAAGGTCTACCTATAAGTATTATTGAAGCGATGCAACAATCATTACCTATTATAGCTACTAATGTAGGAGGAGTAGGTGAATTAGTAGAGCATGGTAAAAATGGTTTTCTAATTGCTAAGCAAGATGTTAAGGGTGTAGTAAAATATTTAGAAAAATTTAATGAAGATAGAATATTAGCGAAGCAGATGGGGAAAGTGAGTAGAAGGAAATATGAAGAGTCATTCGACCTTGAAATTTGTATGGAAAAGACGTTTGAGGTTTATCAAAAGGTAATTAAGTCTAATGGATAGGTGATTGTTAGAGTGAATACTAGTGTGTATATAAATGAAAATAATAAAAAAAGTTTAAGTATAGTAGTTATAAGTATACTAATTGGCGGTATGTCATCTTTATTTAATATATGGTTTTTGCTATTGTGGTTTTGTTTAATAATAGCATTTATATTTTTGTTTAAACCAAAATTATTCATATATAGTATTTTAATACTTGTACCTTATACACAATTAATAATGTATTTAATTCAAAAATATAATTTGTTTGTAGGTATAGTCATAATGCCGACAGATTTATTATTTTTTGGGTTGCTCGTATATTCTATTTTTATATTCTTTTTAAAGAATGGATATAAGGTTATACAATTTGAAAAAAGATACATGACTATTCAAATTATTTTCCTAACGTATATTGTAATACAAATAGCAAGAGGCTATCTACTAGGTTATAACGATAGTACCGCACACGGTAGGGGATTAGTACTTTATAGCATAACAGTGTTACTCCTTATGAAAATAGTTAAAATCGATCCGAAACGTTTAATTCAGTTTATAATTATGTCATCAATTGTCTTTACTGCAATTGAGTGGTGTATAGCATTGCTGCTAATACCAGACCTTCCGCAATATGGTGGAGGATTATTTGGTTTAATGCGGCCTAATTTTTATTTAGATCCAATGTATAATGTTATAGCCGTAGGTATATGTTTAGCGTATTTTAACATTTTTGGGGTTAGGAAATGGATTCTTTTTGCATTATTATGTAATTTATCTGCAGTATTTATTTCTAATACTAGATCATTTTGGATAGGGGTTATAATACAGGTCCTATTATTTTTTATTTGTCAGGCCAAATTTAAACCGAAAGGTTTTGCCTTGACTTTAAAAAAAGTATTGGCAATAGTGCTGGTTATTATTAGTATTATGGGCTTGGGTATAAATGCTATTCAGACTGACTCTTTTCAAAAATTACAAATAAATTATATGAAAAGTGATGAAAGTGTTATATACAGAGTTGAGGAAACAAAGGATGCATTAAATGAATATTGGGATAATCCATTGATAGGTAAAGGAATAGGAGCACCTTTAAAAAGGCACTTTATTGAAGTTGATGGTATTGATAACAGTAGTTTTATTCATAACCAGTATGTATTTCTTCTTTTAAATATCGGAATTATCGGATTGGTGATATTTGTTATATATATGTATTCACTATTAAAAGTATGTAATGTATATATTAAAAGAATAAGAGAATCTAATGGCGGAGTTCTAGCATTAAGCTTCATTTATATAACGATTTCTGGTGCGGTAATATCAATAACATCACCTCAATTTACCAATATAACGGTAATTCCATATATAGCTGTATTAGCCGGTGTTGTTATAAATGAATATTTAATACTTGATTTGAATCGTGGAGGTAAAGATGAATAATAAAGTTAAGTGTTCGGTCGTTGTCGTAAATTGGAATAGTGAAAAATATATTAGAGAATGTTTTAATGCGTTGTTAACTACAATGAATGAATTAAAGCATAAAATTGATGTAGAGGTCATAGTGGTAGATAATGCCTCTACTGATAGTAGTGTGAAAATTATTGAAGAGGAATTTAAGTGGGTAAAATTGATTAAATCACTTCAGAATAATGGTTTTTCAAAAGCTAATAATATTGCCATAAAGTATAGTACAGGGGAGTATATTTTACTTTTAAATACAGATGCGATTATTAATACATCGGCATTGAAGAATAGCATTGAATTTTTAGAGGAAAATAGTGATGCCGGTGTTGCGGGGTGTCAACTTTTAAATGCTGATGGAACAAATCAACAATCATTTGGTAGACAATTAAACTTTAAAAATATTCTTATTGAGACTTTATTCTTAGAAAAAGTATTTAAATTAAAGAATAAGACTAATAATCAACCTTTTGAGGTCGATTATGTATGTGGAGCTTACTTTTTAGTGAAAAAGCAAGCGATAGAAGAAGTGGGTTTATTGGATGAAGATTATTTCTTTTATGTGGAAGAAGCAGATTGGTGCTACAGAATGAAAAAGCATGGGTGGACAAGTTATGTTATCCCAACTGAAACGGTGATACATTACAGGGGAGGAAGCTCTACGAAGGTAAACCCGTTTAAATATATGATTCAGTTACAGAAAAGTAAGTTCATTTTTGCTAGAAAGCATTTTTCAAATTTACAGTTTTATTTATATAAAAAGCTGGTAATTATTAATGCTAAAATTAGACGATTACGTTTGAAATTTAAAACAGGTGAAGATAAGTTAGTGGCGTATAAGGTGCAAACTATGTACCAAATCGAAGAACTTGCAAGAAATTTTGAGTAAAGATAAATTGCTTATGGTGTAGGAGGAATATAATTAGATGAATAAAGAAAAAGTTATATTAGTATATAGAGGGGATGTTGCAACTGGCTCGGGCGAGCAAACTCGATTGCTTAATATTGTAAAAAGTATAGATGTAGAAAAGAAAATATTGCTTTTAATTGATATATCTGAAGAAGAATTGTTAGTAAGTAAACAGGTTCTTCAAGAAATTGAAGGATTAGAAATTAGAATCATAAAAAGTAAGAATAATTTTATAGCTGATTATAAAGATGGTCTTGCACAATTGAAAATGATCTTAGATGAAAAACAAGTTAATAGTGTGGTATTGGTTAATAATTTTGCTTTGTTATATGCACCATACTGCAAAAAAAATAAACTTAAAACCATCTGGAGTATGCATGGAGTGCATGAAGAGAAATTAGATGGAACTTTTCAAAGTAAAATAAAAGTATTTGCACAAAAAAAATTAGAAGCCTTTTTATTGAAATATGTGGAAGTTGTTATGGTTGTATCAGAGAGAATGGCTAATTATATACAGAAAGATTATAAATATAAAAAATCTATTTGTATAGTTCCCTGCGCGGTTGATGATAAAATCTTCCACTATAGTGAATCTACAAGGGATTTAATTAGAAGTGAACTTGGTATAAGTAATAAATTTGTCTTGACATATCTAGGGTTATATCAAAAATGGCAATCTCTTGATGAATTAGTAGATATATATATGAATTTTAAGAAAATACATAATCAGATGCATATGCTGATTATCTCTCCGAATGTAATGGAGTTTGAAAATTTGATGCGTAATAATAATATTAGCCCAGAAGAGTATACAATTTTATCACTAAATCATGCAGAAGTTGCTAAGTATTTAATGGCTTCAGATTTGGGATATATAATTAGGAAAAAGGATGTCATTAATGAAAATGCCTTCCCTACTAAGTTCGCAGAATACTTGATTTGTGGATGTCCTGTAATAGTAAATAAAGGTGTCGGTAGTTATGGTGATTATGTGGAACGGTATAAATTAGGTCTACCTATTGATATTAGAAGCATTGATAGCCTAGAAGATAATCTTGATCAATTTTTGAAGGGTTATTTAGTAAATGGAACGGAAATGAAAAAGCACTGTAATGAGTTTGCTAGGGATAATTTAAGTTGGGATAACTTTAGTAAATTAATAACCAAAATTATATAGGAAGCTTTGACGAAAAGTATTCTTTACCAGGGGTATACAAATGAGGAGGTTAAAGCTTTAATGGATTTAAAAAAGACAGGAAATCAAGGGTTAAAAATAATGATTTTAACTACAGGTTTAGCGTACGGTGGAGCCGAAATGCAGCTTGTTAAATTAGCAATAAACTTAAAAAAAAGGGGGCATGAAATACTTGTTGTCTCAATGTTACAACCAAAGGAATTTGTTGAAGAATTGTCCAAAAATCATATTGACACTTTAAACTTGGGAATGCAGGCAGGTGTACCAAACCCAAAAGCAATTTTAAGATTAGCACGCTACATGCGGAAGTATAGACCTCAAATTTTACATAGTCACATGGTTCATGCAAATTTGCTCGGCCGGATAGTGAGAATGTTTGCTCCTGTTCAAGTTCAAATATCTACAATCCATAGTATAAATGAAGGCGGACGGGTGAGGGAGTATCTATATAGAATTACAAACGGCTTAAGTACTGTTACAACAATAATTAGTGAAATTGCCGCAAAAAAATATATAGATAAAAAGATTGTTCCGAAAAGAAAATTGAAATATATTCCAAATGGTATTGAAATTGATTCCTTTAGGAGAGACATTACAATAGGGAAGGCTAAAAGAATAGAATTAGGAATTTCTAATCAATTTGTATGGTTGGCAGTCGGAAGGGTTGAATCTGAGAAAGATTATCCCAATTTAATTATGGCCTTTAATGAATTGATAAAAAGTAATAGGAATTGTGTTTTAGTAATAGTAGGTGAGGGAAGTAAATTAGATGAAATAAAGGAATTGGCTATAGAATTGGGTGTTGATGAAAAAATTAAATTTTTAGGGAAAAGATCCGATATCAAGGACCTAATGAGCATGTCGGATAGTTTTGTTCTTTCTTCGATATATGAAGGTTTGCCAATGGTACTGTTGGAAGCAAGTGTATGTGAGTTGCCTTTAATTGCTACGGACGTTGGAGGTAATCGAGAGGTAATTAATGATGGGGAAAATGGATATTTAGTGTCCAAAAGTAATCCGATGGAATTAGCGGAAAAAATGTTACAAATAATGAACTTAGGTGTAGAAGAGCGATTGAATATGGGTAACAAGGCAAGAAAGTATGTAGAAGAAAAGTATCGGATAGAGAAAGTCTTGGATGAGTGGGAAAAATTATATTACGAAAATATTTAAGCTATTATTAATGATAGTAGATAAATGATAAGGGAGAATGTAGCTAAAATGAATAGGGGCTATATTATAAATTTGAAAGAAAAAATATTGAATATTTCGGATTCTGGTTTGTTTAAATATGCGATGGCTACATTGATTCCAGCTATTATAAATGTACTATCCATGATGATATTTACTAGGATATTTCTACCTAGTGAATACGGACTATATTCATTAGTTATTACGACAACTAACATTGTTACTATTATATTGTCACAATGGATTGTACAATCTATTCAAAGGTATCGCCATGCTTATACTGTGGAAGATAAAAAAGAAGAGTTTAATAATTATTTAATTTATATGATGCAAATAATTGCTGTAGGGACTTTACTAAGTGCCGTAATTTTAAATGTATTCTTGGTCGGTTTCCGAATCATGGAAGACTATTTGATATATTGGCTGAGTGTAGTAATAATAATTTCCCAATCAATATATTCTATATTGATTACCTTATATCAAGCTGATTTAAGACCTCAAATGTATAGAAATTATCAAATTCTAAATAATGTATTAAAGTTTTCTTTTATAATGTTATTAATTATATTTGTTATGAGGGATATTAGATTTCTTTTGATAGGAACTATAATTAGTAATATTATCCTAATTAGTATGATGATACGTAATAGTAATTTAAAGTTTTCTCTAAGGTTTTCTAGTATAGATAAAAAAGCATTTATGCAGTTCATTTTACAATTTACTCGTTACGGTATGCCTATGTTAGGTTGGTTTTTGGGAACCTCTATTCTACAAATGGTAGATAGATATATGTTACAAGTTTATCGTTCTTCAGTGGAGGTTGGTATATATTCTGCTAACTCTACTTTAGTGACGATGTCATTGGGATTAATATGTGCACCAGTGCTATTAACTTTGCACCCAATAATTATGAGTAAAGCAGCAAAGAGTGACAAGGATGAGTTGGCAGGAGTAATTACAAGAGGTTCACAAATATTCTTATTAATTGTAACACCAATTACTATATATATTACTTTGTATCGCTATGATATAGTGGGGATATTGTTGGGAGAAGCTTATAGGGTAGGAGCAGATATAGTGCCTGTTACTATGATTGGATACTTTCTTTGGAATATAGCAATGTTTGGTCATAAAGGGCACGAAATATATAAAAAAACAAAAAGTATGTTGGTTTATGTGCTGATAGCAGCTAGTTTTAACGTATTAATTAATTTAATTTTAATACCATTATATGGTTATATGGGGGCAGCATATGCAACATCTGTGAGTTTAACAATATATCCTATATTAATTTATTTTACCTCAAAAAAATATATACCATGGAAATTTCCTATAAAAACATTGTTTAGGGTAGGGATAATTAGTGTAATAAATATTGTTATCGCAGTTTTATTTACTAATATTTTTGAAATGTTTATACCTAGAATAGTGAGTATAGTTTTAGGATTTATAGTATACATTTTAACCTATGTATTCCTTTTGATAAAAACTAAAGAGATAGATAGTGAGCTCATTAATTTTTTAAAAAAAATTAAAATGTAGTTAATTAATAAAAAATGAGAAAGAAGGAGTTGTTAATTAGTACTATGAAAGGGATTATTTTAGCTGGTGGAAGCGGCACACGCCTATATCCACTAACACAGGCGGTATCTAAACAATTATTACCAATATATGACAAGCCGATGATTTATTACCCATTATCTGTACTGATGCTTGCTGGTATTCGGGAAATTTTAATTATTTCAACCCCACAGGATACACCTCGTTTTAAGGAGTTATTGGGAGATGGTTCACAGTTTGGGATAAAGCTCGAATATGCTGTGCAACCTTCACCAGATGGTTTAGCTCAGGCATTTATTATTGGAGAAGAGTTTATTGGCGATGACTCTGTAGCTCTTGTTCTTGGTGATAATTTATTTTATGGACATGGTTTAACAAAATTATTACAAAATGCTGTAGAACGTCAAGAGAGCGCAACTGTTTTTGGGTATTATGTAAATGATCCCGAACGTTTTGGGGTTGTAGAATTTGATGAATATGGAAAGGCAATTTCTATTGAAGAAAAACCAGAAGATCCAAAATCACAATATGCTGTAACGGGTTTATATTTCTATGATAATCGTGTTGTAGAAATTGCAAAAAATATTCAACCATCACCTCGTGGTGAATTAGAGATTACTGATATTAATAAGGTGTATTTACAATTACAAGAGTTGCATGTTGAAATTCTTGGGCGTGGTTTTTCTTGGTTAGACTCTGGTACGCACGAGTCGTTATTAGAGGCATCTCAATTTATTGAAACAATTGAAAAGCGTCAAAGTTTAAAAGTAGCTTGTTTAGAGGAGATAGCGTTTAGAAAAGGATATATTACCCGTGAGCAACTACTTGAATTAGCAGAACCAATGAGAAAAAATCAATACGGTCAATATTTAATTCGATTGGCAGAGCAAAGTAAACAAAAGCAACCAATTTATCAATAAAGGAGTACGTATAATGAATATTGTTGAAACCAGGATTCCAGATATAGTTATTTTAGAGCCTAAAGTATTTGGCGATCATCGGGGTTATTTTATGGAAAGTTATAGTAAAACTGTTTTTGATAAGCTTGGTTTAGATTATGAATTTATTCAGGATAATCAATCTTTATCCGTACCTGCTGGAACCTTGAGAGGATTACATTTCCAATTAAATCCTAGAGCACAGACGAAGATAGTACGTTGTATTACAGGTGCCATTTATGATGTAGCTGTTGATATTCGTAAAGGCTCACCTACATATGGTCAGTGGGTTGGTGTTATTTTAAGTGAACATAATAAGCGTCAATTAGTAGTTCCAAAAGGGTTTGCACATGGATTTTGTACACTAGTACCGAATTCGACTGTGGCGTATAAAGTGGATGAATACTATTCTCCCGAGCATGATGCAGGTATTTTGTGGAATGATTCAGCATTAGGAATAGATTGGCCGGTAAGTGAACCGATTCTATCAGAAAAGGATACTAAACATCCACTATTAGAAGAAGCAAATATTAATTTTGTGTACGAGAAATAAGGAGGACTAACATGAAAGTATTAGTAACAGGTGGAGCAGGGTTTATTGGAAGTAACTTTGTTCGATATATGGTGAAGAAGTATCCGGAATATAATATTGTAAACTTAGATTCGTTAACATATGCAGGTAATTTAGAAAATCTAAAAGATATTGAGGAATTACCTAATTATAAATTTGTCAAAGGTGATATAGCAGATCGTCAGTTTATTAATCAATTATTTAAAGACGAAAAGTTTGATTATGTATTAAATTTTGCTGCAGAATCACATGTTGATAGAAGTATTACAAATCCTGATATCTTTATTCAAACAAATATTCAAGGTACACAAGTATTACTAGATGCTGCAAAAAATGCAGAAGTAAAAAAATACTTACAAGTTTCAACGGATGAGGTATACGGAACTTTAGGTGAAACAGGTTACTTTACGGAAGAAACACCGTTGGCATCAAATAGCCCTTATAGTTCAAGTAAAGCTGGTGCAGACTTATTAGTTCGTGCTTATCATGAAACATTTGGGTTGCCTGTGAATATTACACGCTGTTCAAATAATTATGGGCCGTTCCATTTCCCAGAGAAGTTAATTCCTCTAATGATTATTAATGCACTGGATGATAAACAATTACCAGTATATGGTGATGGCTTAAATGTACGTGATTGGTTGCATGTGGAGGATCATTGTCAGGCAATTGACTTAGTACTTCATAAAGGAAAAAATGGTGAAGTGTACAATGTTGGTGGAAACAATGAGCGTACAAATATTGAAATTGTAAAAACAATCTTAAAAGCATTAGATAAGCCAGAATCGCTAATTAAGTATGTTACAGATCGTCCAGGTCATGATCGACGCTATGCAATTGATGCGACAAAACTTCGTGAAGAGTTAGGTTGGTCGCCAAAGTATAACTTTGATACAGGTATTGAGCAAACTATTAAATGGTATTTAGAAAATCAAGATTGGTGGAAAAATATTATTTCTGGAGAATACCAAGAATACTTCAAGAATCAATATGCGAATAGATTAGAGGTATAAAATATGAGGGTATTAGTAACAGGAGCTAAAGGTCAGTTAGGTCAAGATGTAGTAAAGTTATTAAAAGAACAGACATGGGAAGTTTTTGGATTCGGTAGAGAAGAGTTAAATATTACAGATGAAAAACAAGTAAGCGAAAAAGTATTATTAATTCAGCCGGATATTATTATTCATACGGCAGCATATACACAAGTAGATCAAGCGGAAAGTGATGAAGAAGTTGCTTTTAAAGTCAATGCTGAAGGAACGAAATACTTGGCTCAAGTTGCTGAAGCAGTAGGGGCAAAGTTTTGTTATGTAAGTACTGATTACGTTTTTGATGGAACAAAAGACACTCCATATAAAGCTGATGATCAAACAAATCCTCAGACTGTATACGGTAAATCAAAATTAGTTGGAGAACAGTATACACGAGAGTATTGTTCAAAAAGTTATATTGTTAGAACATCTTGGGTATTTGGTTTATATGGTAATAATTTTGTGAAAACAATGCTACGTTTGGCAGAGGAGAATAAAGAATTAGGAGTTGTTCATGACCAAGTAGGTTCACCAACTTATACCGCTGATTTAGCAAGATTTATTATTAGCCTTGTACAAACTGATAAATATGGAGTATATCATGGTTCTAATTCAGGAGTGTGCTCATGGTATGAATTTGCAAAAGAGATATTCAAGCAATCTGAGATTGAAGTAATAGTTAATCCGCTAAAGACGGAAGATTTTCCAAGGCCTGCTGTACGCCCTAAATATTCAGTGCTTGATAAAGGAATGATTCAACAAAATGGCTTTGAAGCATTACCGGATTGGAAAGTAGCTTTAGGAAACTTTCTAAAAATTCTTTAAGAGGCTAATGTTTAAAGTAATGACTTTTGAAGAGAGTATTACTATTAGGAAAATAAAGAACCAAAGTAGATATATTGCGATATCTTTTAATTAATAGTTATATAAGGTAATTATTAAAATCATAGATTTTTAGAAACATATGTCTGTGCATATCTTGTCGGGGAAGTAGACTGCGAAAAATACTTTTTATATTTAAATATTGCTATAGCATTATGACATGAAATCAAAAATTAAGAGTAACATTGAATTTGAGGAGGACTATAATTATGGCGATACTTGTAACAGGTGGAGCAGGATATATTGGTAGTCATACATGCGTAGAATTACTGAATAATGATTATGAAATTATTGTAGTAGATAATTTGTCGAATAGCTCAGTAGAGTCTATCAATCGAGTGAAAGAGTTAACAGGAAAACAATTTAAGTTTTATAAAGAAGATCTTGTGAATTACGAGGCACTGAATAAAATTTTTGAGGAAAATACAATTGAGGCTGTTATTCACTTTGCAGGTTTGAAAGCCGTGGGTGAATCAGTAGCAAAGCCATTAACGTACTATCATAATAATATTATTAGTACATTAACATTATGTGAAGTGATGCAAAAGCGTAATGTGAAGAAGATGATCTTTAGTTCATCTGCAACTGTATATGGTATCCCGGAAACGTCACCGATTACAGAGGAGTTTCCATTAAGTGCAACAAATCCATATGGTCAAACAAAATTAATGATTGAACAAATGATGCGTGATGTAGCATTTGCAGATGCGGAATGGAGTATCGCATTACTTCGTTATTTCAACCCATTTGGTGCGCATGAAAGTGGACGAATTGGGGAAGATCCAAATGGAATTCCAAATAACTTAATGCCATATGTCACACAAGTAGCAGTAGGTAAGCTAAAGGAATTAAGGGTATTTGGAAATGACTATCTAACGAAAGATGGCACGGGAGTCCGTGATTACATCCATGTTGTAGACTTAGCAAATGGTCATGTAAAAGCGCTTGAAAAAGTACTGAATACAACGGGAGTAGATGCTTATAACCTCGGTACAGGCACAGGTTATAGTGTGCTTGAGATGGTTGAAGCGTTTGAAAAAGTTTCGGGTAAGAAAGTTCCTTATAAAATTACGGAGCGTCGCCCTGGTGATGTAGCAGTATGCTTTGCCGATGCTTCGAAAGCGAAGCTTGAACTAAGGTGGGAAGCAACACGTGGATTAGAAGAGATGTGTGCGGATTCTTGGAGATGGCAATCAACAAATAAGGATGGATATTAATAAGTTAAAGGGGATTTTTAACTATTTCATCCTTATTAGAAAAGCAGTACGTTTATATTAGACTAAGTTAGTAGAGTGGTCTATGGAAAGAAGGTTAAGATAATGAAGAAAAAACTACTGTTTTGGGTATTAGGGATTTTAGGAGTGGTTATTATAGGGGGAGGGATTTACGCCTATAATATATACTCCTCAGTTTCTAAAACGTTGGATGAGGTTCATAAGCCACTAAAACGTGATCAAAATGTGCGAAAGCAAGAAGAAAAAATTGAAAAATCTGCGCCTGTTTCGATTTTGTTATTAGGAGCAGATGAAATTAAAGAAGATAAAGGGCGCTCCGATTCTTTAATGATCATCACGCTAAATCCTAAAAATAATTCAATGAAAACAGTAAGTATACCTCGTGATACATATACAGAAATTGTTGGAAAAGGAAAAAGTGATAAAATTAACCATGCGTATGCATTTGGTGGCGTAGATATGTCCGTGGCAACAGTAGAAAAATTCTTAAATGTTCCCATCAATTATTATATTGAAGTAAATATGGAAGGGTTTAAGGATATTGTAGATGCTGTTGGAGGGGTAGATGTATATAATGATTTAGAGTTTTCTTTGGAGGGGGTTCATTTATCTAAGGGAAATATTCATTTAAACGGTTATGAAGCGCTAAAATATACTAGAATGCGTAAAGAAGACCCACGCGGCGACTTCGGACGCCAAATGCGTCAACGTCAAGTAATGCAAGCCGTTATTAAGAAGGGCGCAAGCTTCTCTTCTTTATCAAGCTACGGTGATGTGTTAACAGCGATTCAAAAGAATGTGAAGACAAACTTAACGCAAGATCAAATGTTTGATATGCAAAAGAACTATAAAGATTGCTTGAAAAATAGTGAAGAAATTCAAATCCCAGGTGACGGACACAAAGCCGCTGATGGTATTTGGTACTACTATGTTCCAGATGCAGCAAAACAAGATATTACGAATAAGTTAAGATCACATCTTGAATTGACTAAGTAATATGTAATAACCCAACTCCTTTGGTAGGGATTGGGTTTATTTTTGCGTGAATTTATATTAGTATTATATGTTGTGAGATTAATAGATGAGGTGAATCGATGAATAAGAAAGCAGTATTTGTCCTAGTTATTTTTGTATTGTTTGTCGCTTCGGTTGTGAGCGGTAAATTATACTGGAATAAGAAGGTTGCGAATGCAACAGGACAAACGAGTGAAGTAACGAAAACGAAGTCTGAAGTTAAAGATAGTGGAACGAAGAAATCAGAGAAGAAACAAGATGCGAAGTCATCTTTTAATGAAGCATATGCGAAGAATTTACCAGATGAAGTGAAAGAGAAGTTAAAGAAAGCTGCTGAGGATAAAAAGGCAGTCAACCTTGTTATTGTTGGTGATGAAGCTTCTTCATCTGCAAAAGATGCTTGGGCAGCTAAGTTAACGGCTAATTTAGAAACTGCTTACGGTAAAGGTTTGTGGAATGTGACAGTAAAGGAATATAAGGGTGAAAGTACAGAGGCATTAATTTTATATAAACGTGATAAAGAAATCGCGGAAGGTAATCCAGATGTAATTTTATTTGAACCACCATTCATTACTGATAATAATGAAATTGGTAATGGAAACTCTGTGGCAAGTACGCAAAAATTTGTACAAGCACTTTCTACTAGTGCAAAGGGTGCTACAATTATGATTCAACCACCAAACCCAGTGTATGGTGCGAAGAATTATCCGAAGGCAATTGAGGCGTTAAAGCAATTTGCGACGCAAAATGGTTATACATATGTGGATCATTGGGGAGCATGGCCTGATGCGTCAACGAAGGCTATTTTGCCATATTTAACAGAAGAATTCGGTTTCCCAAGTGCTAAAGGCCACGAAGTTTGGGCACAATATGTAACGGATTATTTCGTTGCTAAGTAATAAAGGTACACAAAAGGTATACGAGCAATCGTATACCTTTTATAATAAGAGAGTGAATAAGAAATCCTAATATATAGTAGGAGGAAGACAATGAGTTCAATCCTAATTTGCGGCGGAGCTGGTTATATCGGTTCTCACGCTGTGAAAAAATTAGTAGACGAAGGTTTATCTGTAGTAGTAGTAGATAACTTACAAACGGGTCATGAGGATGCAATTACGGAAGGTGCGAAGTTTTATAATGGCGACCTTCGTGATAAAGCATTTTTAAGAGATGTGTTTACACAAGAAAATATTGAGGCGGTTATGCATTTCGCAGCTGATTCTTTAGTGGGAGTTAGTATGGAGAAGCCTCTGCAATATTATAATAACAATGTGTATGGTGCACTTTGTTTATTAGAGGTAATGGATGAGTTTAAGGTAGATAAGTTTATTTTCTCTTCTACTGCAGCGACGTATGGTGAGGTAGATGTAGACCTTATTACTGAGGAAACGATGACAAATCCAACGAATACGTATGGAGAAACGAAGTTAGCAATCGAGAAGATGCTTCATTGGTATAGCCAAGCTTCTAATTTACGTTATAAGATTTTCAGATACTTTAACGTGGCTGGTGCAACTCCAAATGGTATTATTGGGGAAGATCACCGTCCAGAGACACATTTAATTCCTCTTGTATTGCAAGTGGCGTTAGGTCAACGTGAGAAGATTATGATGTTTGGTGATGACTATAATACACCAGATGGTACTTGTATCCGTGATTATATTCATGTTGAAGATTTAGTAGCGGCTCACTTCTTAGGTCTTAAGGACTTACAGAACGGCGGAGAAAGTGATTTCTATAACTTAGGAAATGGTAATGGTTTCAGTGTAAAAGAAATCGTTGATGCAGTTCGTGAAGTTACAAATCATGAAATTCCAGCTGAAGTAGCGCCGCGCCGTGCGGGAGATCCAGCACGTTTAGTTGCTTCTTCTCAGAAAGCGAAGGAGAAGTTAGGATGGGATCCTCAGTATGTAAATGTGAAGACAATCATTGAGCATGCTTGGAATTGGCATCAGAAGAAACCTAATGGTTATGATAAGTAAGACTAATAAGTGAAGGAGAGGGTATTGTCGTTCAACATATGTTCGACAATACCCTCTCTTTTTTTATAAGATTTTTGCTATACTAAACTGTACTATAATACAGGATGGAAGGAGGAGAATGATGAAAATACTTGTAGTGGATGATGAATCGAGTATTCGTAATTTGATTCGGATGCAGCTTGAGATGGAAGGATATGAAGTGCTTACGGCGGCTGACGGGAGAGAAGCTTTAGAGAGATGGAATGAAGGGCCGGATGTTTTGATTTTGGATGTTATGCTTCCAGATACAGATGGGTATGAGTTACTTCGTTTGTTCCGGGAGAAGGATCGGGATATTCCAGTGCTCATGTTAACTGCGAAGAGTCAGATGAATGATAAATTGCTTGGCTTGCAGCTTGGTGCAGATGATTATGTGACGAAGCCATTTAATTATGCGGAGCTTATTCTTCGGGTCAAGAATATGACGCGGCGCGTGAAGAAGAAGGAGGTAACGGTAAGCCATGAAGTAATCGGGGCGGGAGAGATAACGATTTGTCCTAAGGAAAGAAAAGTGCATGTGAGTGGGCAAGAGATTCAGTTAACGTACCGAGAGTTTAATTTATGTCAGTTGTTTGTTTCCAATCCGCAGCGTGTATTTATGAGAGATGAGTTACTTGAGAAAGTATGGGGATTTGAGTATATCGGAAATACGAGAGCGGTTGATATTATGGTGCAAAGACTGCGGAAGAAGCTCGGGAATAGCGGAGAATATATTAAGACAATTTATGGCGTTGGTTATAAACTGGATTGTTAAGTGGTGATGGTATGTCTTTAAAAAGAAATATGGTGTTTGGAATCGTTGGACTATTAATCCCGATATTTGTTCTTTTGTACGCAGTTGTTTATATTACGTTAGAAAAGAATATGTATCATAACGCGGCAAATTCTTTAGAAAAGTTAAGTGTAGAAGCACAAATTTATACGATGAATTATTTAGAGAAGGAAGCAGAGGTAGAGACGCTCGGTCCTAATTCACTTTTAATTGCTTCATATTTAGCGAAGCGCATGGATGTCCGTGTACAGATGATCGGGAAGAATGGGGATGTTGTGGCGGATACGCAAAAGGGAGCACTTCTTCATCGGAATATTGATATTGAGAGTTCTTTGAAGGGAAAGAAATCTTATGTGTTTGAAGAGGGAGACCCAGCTCCAATTCTTTTGTTTTCAAGCCCGGTTTATTATGGAAACGATGTCATTGGTAGTGTTCGTTTTATAAATGAGTTAACGGGTGAGAAGGAAGTGTTAACAAATGTCGGTTGGACGTTTTTAATGACGTCTCTTTGTCTCGTAGCTGCAGGTATTTTCTTTGCAATTCGTTTAGCAAAGTCTCTTCATAAGCCGATTGATCAGTTAAGGCAAATGGCGCACCGGCTTGCGAATGGTGATTATAAAAGTAAGATTGAGCTAAATGAATATGTGGAAATTGCGCAGCTTTCAGCGTCTTTTAATGCGATGGCTGATGGGATTGAACTACATATTAAGCAATTGAAGGAAGAGAAAGAGAAGCAGAAAGATTTCTTAGATCGCATTACGCATGAGCTAAAAACACCGCTAACGGCGATTATTGGCTATGTGGATTTAATTCCGAAGTTAAAGGAGAAGGAAGATGTACAGGAGAGCTTGCGCTATGTAGCTGTAGAAAGTGAGCGTTTATTATCACTTGTAGAGGAATTACTTAAGTCTTCAAAGTACGGGACGAGTACGTTTGAAATATCACCTACAGTTGTGAATATAAAGGAATTAGCCGAAGAAGCAGTTTCAATCGTGAAACCTCGTCTGCAGAAGTTTGAGATTGAAGTTATTAATGAGTTAACAGATGTATATGTTGTTGCCGATTTCGATAAGACGAAACAGATCTTCTTAAATGTGCTAGATAATACGATAAAATATAGCGATGCTACGCAAATTCGTATGAATGTCATTGTAAATGAACGTGAGGCGAAGGTGTTTGTTCATGATGATGGCATTGGTATAGATGAAGGTGTGCTGGCAGAGTGGAATGAATCGCCAGAAGGAAAGGTACTTTCTTCTAGTTACGGGAATGGTTACGGTTTGTATATTTGTCAGGAGATTATGAATAAGCAGGGCGGAAGTATGCGGATTGAGAGTAGTGAAGAGGTTGGTACTACCATATTTATTACATTCTTACTTCCGAGACGGATGGAAGACATAAAAAACTTGAAAGCGGTTAAATGATACATTTATGAAACAATTATGCGGTATTTTCGAAACAACGTTTTTTTATCTTGGAGGTAGGCAGAAATGAAAAGGCTATCATTTCAAATTCTTATGTTTGTCCTTTGTATAATCGTTTCTCTTATTTTGTTTTATGTGATGGAGAAGCAAATATATAATCGGATCACAATCGTGAATGACAAACAAGCTGTTTTACAAAGAGTGAATGAATCCCTGCCTACTGAAATGAAGGTTAGGCATGAAAAGTGGGGAGAAATTGTTATAACGGATGAAGTTCGTTTGCATACGATTGTTTCATTCTTTGACCGAATTCAAATCAATCCGAGTGAAGCTAAGAATCAAGAACAAGTATTTACTGGAGAAGTAACGTACTTGAATGGACAGAAACGTACTTTTGCAGTAGGTGACTTGTTCCAGTACGGGGCTGATATGTACGGAAAGAATGGTACGGATCCAATGATTTCAGCATTGCAAACGTATTTGTTAAGCCTGTATTACACACCAGAACGTATTCATGATTTTTTTGCGTCAGCACAGGATGTCATAGTACGCCAAGGTGGTGTAGAACGTGCGGTGAATGTTACGCACATACTTGATTCGATTCGGTATGCAAAGCAAATTACAGATTACGGAGAAATCCAGAAGTTATTACAATCACAGAATGAACCGATCGCTTATATTACCGCTTATAAAAATGGTAAGCGTATAAAGAATGAGCGTGAAGACATTCTTACTATTTCTGTGTATCCATCGTATTTTGTTGTGCAATATCTCGGTGATAATAATGGGAATGTCATGTATATGAAAAGCTCCCTCGCAAATGTATTTGTAAAGGAGAATGTGTCATGAGAAAGATAGCCTTTTTCTTCTTTTTGCTAGTAATTGGAGGAGCGATGTCTAGTTGCTCTCGAGATACAACCTCTATTAAATATAATAAAAGTGGTCTCCCTATTTTGAATGATCGTCATCTTGTTGCGTATGTAGCGGCTCGCGAGGAAGTTGGGGAAGCGTTGCTTTCATCATTTTGTAAACCACGCGGCTGTACGTATGAATTTATTCGTCTTTCGACAGAAGAGCTTCTTCGCAGGGTAGAAGAGGAAGCTGGAAATCCGAAAGCGGATATTATTATTGGCGGTACGGTAGACGCGCATCAAATGATGAAGCAAAAAAATCTATCTATTCCTGTTACGAGTCAGCATGCGAACCGTATTTCAAAAACTGTGAAAGATAAAGACGGTTATTGGTACGGTTATGAAGTAGAGAAGCTGGCAATTGCGATCAATAAAGAGCGGTGGAACGAAGAATTAGCACCGCTCGGACTTCCTTATCCATCGAGGTGGCAAGATTTATTAAATCCAGCATATAAGGGAAAGATTGTTATGCCAGATCCAAATGTTTCAGGAACAGCCTATACGTTTTTTCAATCACTTATTGATACTGTAGGTGAAGAGGAAGCGAAAGAATATGTTAAGAACTTTGCAGGGCAAGTTGGTGAAGTAACGGTGAATGGTTACATGCCAGTAGAGCTTGTTGCGAGTGGTGAGTATATGATAGGCATCAATTTCATGGGAGATCAGAGAATGCTTCAAAAACAAGGCTTTCCAGTTGTAAGTATCGTACCTGAGCAAACAGGGCTATCTGTTAATGCGATTTCGAAACTAAAACGTGCACCGAACGGTATTATTGCGGATTTATTTATTGATTATTGTTTATCAGAAGAAGCGGGTCACATTTTAGAAAAGGTTTCGTTTGGCGTACCAACGATGTTTGCGAAGAACGAGAAAGAAATAGAAGGACAGCCGGTTAGAAGATCGAACCAACATATATCAAATAGTGGAATAATCGAGATATGGAATAGACAACGTCTCTCTCAGAAGTGAGAAAAGGAGACGAAAGAATATGTTTAAATGGCTCAAGCCAGCACCTGCAATTGAAAGATTGCCTGCGGATATGATCGACCGTGTATATCGATTACTACGTATTCGTGTGTTAATCGGAATTTCAGTTGGATATGCTGCTTATTATTTAGTTCGTAGTAACTTTACGTTATCAAGTACGTATTTAGTACAAGAATACGGTTTTAGTACAGCTCAAATTGGTCTACTAGGTTCAGTAATGGCAATTGTTTATGGATTTAGTAAGTTCTTTATGGGCAATTTATCAGATAAAGCTTTCGCCCAGCGCTTTATCGCGGTCGGTTTATTTTTATCAGGGCTTGTAAATATTTGCTTCGGCTTTGCATCTTCATTTGGGATGATCGTTACATTACTTGTTGTGAACGGTATTGTACAAGGTATGGGAGCACCACCTTGTAGTATCGTTATGACGAAATGGTTCTCGAAGAAAGAACGTGGTACGAAAACAGGTCTTTGGAATATTTCACATAACGTTGGTGGAATGCTTGTACCACCACTTGTCGGAATTGGTGTAGGTATTTTTGGTGAAAATCATTGGCAAGGCGGCGTGTTTATTTTCCCAGCGATTATCGCAATGGTAATTGCAGTTCTTGTTTGGATTAATGCGAAGGATACACCGGAATCAGAAGGTCTTCCTCCAATTGATGAGTATCGTAATGACTATGAAAATCTTGAAAAAGCAGATCATGCTAACAAGATGTCACCAAAAGAAATTTTAATGAAGTATGTAGTGAAAAATAAATTTGTATGGTTCTTATGTATTGCAAATGCATTCGTTTATTTAATTCGTTTCGGCGTTATTAACTGGGTTCCACTTTATTTAACGACAGTTAAAGGTTTCTCAAAAAATGAAGCACATGCGGCGTACGCAATCTTTGAAGGTATGGCAATTCCAAGTTCATTAATCGTTGGTCTTTTAAGTGATAAATTATTTAAAGGAAAACGTATGCCATTATGTATCATTAGTATGGTCGGAGTTGTTATTGGTACGTTTGTATATTGGCAAGCAACTAGCATACTTGTTGTAAGTATTGCAGTTTCTATTATCGGTTGTTTAATTTATGTACCACAATTCTTAATCGGTTTAAGTGCGATGGAATTAGTACCGAAATTTGCAGTAGGTACGACAGTTGGTATGTGTGGTCTGTTCGGTTACGTAGGCGGAAGTCTTGTAGCAAACGCAGCAATTGGTGTTATCGTTGATCGTTCTGGCTGGGATGGTTGCTTCATCTTACTATTAACAGGTGCTATTTTATCAACGATCTTCTTGTTCATCGTTCAACGTGGACATGAAAGCAAAGCTCCTAAAGCGGCGTAATATTTTGTTTGAAAAGCTATCCAATTATCATTTTGGATAGCTTTTCTTATATTACTATAATCTTTCCTTAAATCTATCTTAAAAGACATAATGTCATATTTCTAATCATTGGAATTTTTGTTACAATATAAATGGATGTGTAAAACTTTGTAAAAAGAATGTAATAATATGTAATTCATTTTCAGAAAGTTTTATACAATTTTTATATTAAACTATTAAGTTATAAAAAGGAGAGAGAATATGGTACCAAATACGGTTCGTACTCCAAACAAGAAGAAGAAATGGATTATTATCGGGGTTATTGCACTAATTGTTATTGTAGCAGCAGTTAATATTTTTGTAATGCAAGGGAAGAAGAAGGGGGCATCAACATCTGCTGATGCTGTAAGTTTCGAGAAGGTAACGGAGCGTAAGCTGAATAATACGAAGTTAATTTCAGGTCAAGTGAAGCCTGGGAATATTGAAAGTTTTTATGCGGATCCGGCCAAAGGAAAAGTGAAAGATATTGAGGTAAAAGAAGGACAAGAGGTAGAGAAGGGTGCGAAGTTATTCTCTTATGATAATGAAGAGATTAATCTTCAAATGAAGCAAGCTGAGCTTGATCAGAAGATGGCAGATATGCGTTATGATCAAGGGAAGAAGAAAATTGATTCGTTGAAGAAAGAAATTAAGAAGGCGAAAGATAGCGGAGCTGGGAAAGAAGTAACAGATCCGATGGAAGAGCAAGTAAGTGAGCTGGAGATGGCGCAAAAGACAACTGATCTTGAGAAAGAGAAAGGGAAGTTGCAGAAAGAAGAGTTAAGTAAAAAGCAGAAAGAGCTTACGATTTATAGTAACTTTGCGGGTGTCGTTCAAAAGTTAGATAAAGATGCGGCGCAAAGTTCATCTCAAGCGTTAGGTGGTCAAGGGAAAGCCTTTTTACAAGTGGCTTCTAAAGATCCGTTCCAAATTCAAGGGACGTTAACTGAGCTTCAAAAATCACAAATTCAAAAAGATCAAACATTTACTGTTACTGCGAAAGCAAATAATAAGAAGAAGTGGACAGGTAAGATTACAGAAGTAAGTGAATTCCCAACAAGTGCAGAGATGGCACAAGCTGGCGGTATGGGTGAAGCGACTCAAAATATGTCTCAATATACATATAAAGCAAGTCTTGATAGTCAAGATGGTTTATCTCCAGGTTATCACGTTTCTCTGCAAGTAAATTTAGAGAATAAGAAGATGGTTGCTGTTCCGACTAAGAGCATTGTAGAAAAAGGTGATGATGCATTTGTTTATGTTGAGGATAAAGGAAAGCTTCGCAAACAAAATGTGAAAAAAGGTTCTACTGATGGAGACTGGACAGAGATTACTGAAGGCGTAACAGTGGGGCAAAAGGTGGTTAAAAATCCTTCCGACGATGTGTATGACGGAATGGAAGTGAAAGAGAAATGATTACGTTAAATAATATTGCTAAAACGTATTATCAAGGAAAATTGGCAGTGCCGATTTTGCATGGTATTAGTTTAACAATTCAAGGCGGGGAGTTCGTTTCGATTATGGGACCGTCTGGTTCTGGTAAGTCAACGCTTATGAATATTATCGGCTGTTTAGATCGTCCAACAGAAGGCGAATATATGTTGAATGATGTGAATATCTTAACAGCAGACGAGTCAAAGCTTGCTTTAATTCGTAATGAATATATCGGTTTTGTGTTTCAGCACTTTAATTTGCTGCCGCGTCTTTCAGCAGTCGAAAATGTTGAGCTTCCGCTCGTATATGGTGGCATAAAGAAAGCAGAGCGTCGGAAGCGTGCTTTAGAGGCGTTAGGTAAAGTTGGATTAGCAGACCGCGTGCATCATTTACCGAACGAATTGTCAGGTGGACAGAAGCAGCGTGTAGCAATTGCAAGAGCGATCGCGAATAATCCAACGTTCATTATGGCCGATGAGCCGACTGGTGCGCTTGATACGAAGTCTGGTGAGCAAGTTATGGATATTTTCACGAAGCTTAATGCAGAAGGTACAACAATTGTTATGGTTACGCATGAAGAGGAAGTAGCAGCGTATTCTTCCCGACGCATTGTATTGCGAGACGGGAAAATTACAGAAGATAGAAGGTGTGCGGTATGAGTTTACTAGATAGTATAAAAATTGCCCTCTCTTCTATTTTAGCTCATAAACTGCGTTCAGCTCTTACGATGCTCGGTATTATTATCGGCGTTGGTTCTATTATTACTGTCGTTGCAATCGGGCAAGGCGGGGAAGCGATGCTGAAGTCGAAAATCGCTGGTTCTGGTAATAATCTTATGCCAATTCAATTTAAAGCAGATATTAATGACGAGTTTAATATGGGCGGGCATGAAATACCGAAGTTAACGGAAGAAGATATTCTGGAAGTAAAACAAGTGAAGGATGTATCCCACGTTATTACAACAAATCAGGGGATGGAGACACTTGATGTAAATGATAAAAAAGCAAATCTGAATGTTATTGGTCTTGATAATGAATATTTTGCCGTTAATAAAGTAAAGGTCGTAAAGGGACGTACTTTAAGTGAATCAGATATTTCTCATGCAAATAACGTTATGATGATTAGTACAAAAACAGAAGAAGTATTATTTAAGGACGTAAACCCAGTCGGGCAAATTATTGAGATGAAGGGACAACCGATGCAAATTGTCGGTGTGTATACATCTGATAATGAGTTTATGGGATTTGAAATGGAAGAAGCGTTAATTCCGCTTACGTTATGGCCTGTTTTATACGGAACAGATGATATTCAAAATATCGCAATTCAGTCGAAAAATGTAGATGATTTAGAATCGGCAGGGAAACAAGCGGTTGATGTATTAAATAGTCGTAAGCCAAGTGAAATTCCAGGTAAATATGAATTAGTAAACTTGAAAGAATTCCAAGAAGGTGTTTCTAAAGTTACTAACATTATGACGATGATTATTGGTGGTATCGCAGGTATTTCATTAGTCGTTGGTGGTATTGGTGTTATGAACATTATGCTCGTATCTGTAACGGAGCGTACGCGTGAAATCGGGATACGTAAAGCACTTGGGGCAACGCGTAGTAAAATTTTATTACAGTTTTTAATTGAAGCAGTTATGTTAACACTTCTAGGCGGCTTAATTGGAATTGGTCTTGGATATGGCGGAGCATATATCGTTTCCACATTCGCAAAATGGCCACCTCTTGTTTCATGGGAAGTTGTCGTCGGCGGCGTATTATTCTCGATGACACTCGGTATTATTTTCGGATTAATTCCAGCGAATAAAGCTGCGAAATTAGATCCAATTGAAGCATTACGTTATGAGTAATTACTAGTGTAGTAGAACTAAACATTACCGTTCTAGTGGGCGGTTCGTAGCCTCTATATGAGGAAGTGAACCGCCCGTTAGAACGGGTTATATAAATGGAAGGAGGCGTTATAATGGAAGCTAATGTGAATACACAAAAAGCTGGCGGAGAGAGACCGTCATTGTTTGGAATGATTACTTCTCCTGCTTTACAGTTTGAGAGAATGAAGACGAGCGAGAAAGTTTGGGGTATGTTCTTCTTAATGGCGCTATTACAGGGGCTTTTAAGTGGTCTTACTACGTACGTTACGAATACTTCACCTGAGATGGTTAAAATGAAAAAAGAATTAGGTGAATTTGCAGGACAGAGTTCACTGACATCTGACGTTATTTCTGGTATTGTGTCGGGTGCTGTAGGTGGTATGTTTGCAATAATCGTTGTAGCAGCTATCTATAAAGTATTTATGATGTTCTATGGGAATGATACCTCTTATAAAAAATTAGTAACGATTGTTGTATATGCGAACATTGTTGCTATTATTGGTGGATTTATTAATGGAATTATAGCTTTAATTTTAGGTGAAGCACCAAATGCATATACAAGTTTAGGACCACTATTTGAGCAAGGTTCACTCGCTTATGGAATCGGTAATACAATTGAAGTGTTCTATTTATGGAATATCGTTTTAATTTGGTTAGGACTGCAAATTACAGCGGGAGTAAGTAAAGTGAAAGCAGCTATTCCAATTATCGTTTTATTTATTATTAAAGCGTTATTCTTAGCAGCGATCGTTATGTTAATTGCGGCATTTTTACCAAATGTGCCAGTATAAATAAGGAGGCGTTATAATGGAGGCAAATATTAATACGCAAGATGCAGGTGGAAAGAAGCCATCATTATTTGGAATGATTACTTCTCCAGGTGAACAGTTTGAGAGAATGAAGACGAAAAGTCCGGTTTGGGTCGCATTTGTCTTATTCGTTTTATTAGGAACACTTATGGCAACAGGTGCAGCATACTTAACATTAATTAATACGCCAGAGATGGCAAAAGAGTTAAACGGTGAAGCGGGCGCAATGATAAAAGGATTTGCACTTGGTGGTGGAGCACTTGTTGGTGTAATAGGTACCCCTATAGGGCTATTTATTGCAGCTGGTTTTTATAAAATTATTATGATGTTTATGAGCAATGATACTCCGTACATGAAGATACTATCTATTTACTTATATGCTAATCTTGTTTATTATATCGGCGGATTGTTAAATGTAGCGTTAGGCTTTGTATTTGATGGAAATGGTGTTGATATTTATACAAGTTTAGCTCCTTTATTCGAAAAAGGGACAGTGTTACATGGAATTGGTTCTTCAATTGAAATCTTCAATATTTGGAGTTTGGTTTTAACGGGACTAGGATTACACATTGTAGCTGGTTTAAGTAAGAAACAAGCTACAACATTAATCGTAATTTTCTTCGTTCTATCAGTTGCATTAGGTGTTGTAAAAGGGTTAACTGGTATTGGTGCATAATATATTTGTTAAGAAAGGTGGCTCTCCCAAGAGTCACCTTTTTTATTTGTACCCTTACTTCAAATACCGCCGTTGAAATTTCAAATACAACCTAGTGTAATTTTAAATTTCAGCGATAGTATTTAAAATTACTCACAGTGAATTCCCCTCTTTATTTTTATATTGTGGAGGTACCGGCGGAATAATAAAGAGGTATACCTTTTAGAAGTAGGTACTGTGTGAAGCCAGCGACTTTTAAAGAGGCAGCTTTGTTGTATGAAGGATTGATTGTAAATCAAATAAAGAGGTTAGGGATCTATCAAGATTATGAAGAGTATTATCAATGTGGGTTAATCGGTCTTTGGCATGCGTATGAAAAGTTTGATGCGGAGAAAGGGAGTTTTCCTGCATATGCAGTTGTAACGGTGCGTGGTTATATATTAGAAAGGTTGAAGAAAGAGTTTGCAGTGCAAGAAAAGTGTGTATGTGTAGGAGAGTATGAGGATATCTTTCATTTTGAAGATATTGAAATGAAAGCGAAGGATTTTATGAGTGTATTAGATGAGAAGGAGAAGTATATTATTTTTGAGCGTTTTTTTGTAGGAAAGACGATGGGGGAAATCGCTTTAGAGACAGAGATGACCTATTATCAAGTGAGGTGGATGTATCGGCAAGCACTTGAGAAAATGCGAAATAGCTTAAGAGGATAAACATGATCATAAGAATGGAAGGCAAGTAATATTGCTTTCCATTCTACTTATTCTGTTAAGGTAGTAAATGTAGTAAGAGGCTTTTAAATTGTAGTGAATCTTGCATGTTCATACGTGATAATACATATCCGGCTTTTAATAATTGTTGTTTTAACTTATGTTGACTGATATGTATAGTTGTAGTTGTACCATTTGAAAAATGAATGGTAGCTTTTTTACTTTTTTTGAAAAACTCTATGTCATCTATATGGTTATAAAATAGCCATATACAGTTTGGAGAAGAAGGAGACTCTGTTGGAAAAGCACAAATATATTCTCGATGATTAATTGGAATCGGCACATTTCGTTTGAAATGAAAGTTTGTTTGAACTGCTTTCCGTCTACCTTGATAAGTAGAGTGAACATTGGTTAGACAAGATTTCTTGATAAGTTGGAGAGCAGTTTGACAGGAGTAAAGATGGTTCCCGCTACTTTCGATAATCTTTGTTTGATAGTAAGGGTGCTTGTGTGGTTCTAACATCATTGTAGAATTAGAAATAATAATATCATTTTCGTCATTCATAAATTCAATTCCCCCTTTATAAATGATAATAATTCTCAATATAATTATATACGAATTAAGTAAATTAATTGTTAATCTTTTATTTCATATTGTAAATTTTAGCTATTCGTTTACAATCAATAGATGATAGTCTTTCTAATTTGCATCGCTTGTACATATATATGAAAATAGAAAAGAGTAGGCGGTGAGATAGTATGAAGAAAAGGTATATTATTATGGCTCTAGTTGTTGTTCTTCTAGTATATTTAGCAAATAGTAATCCGAGTAAAGGTGAATATACGGATTGGGCAGCGAAGCAGTTTATGAAACGTAATGATGTAAGTAAGAAGCTAGACGAAGTTCAAAAGGAAAATGAAGAGGGGCTCCTTGGTGATTTAGCATCGGCTGGTAAGAAGTTGGCGAAAAAATATGTTGAGCCGCAAGTTGGATTGTTAATCGATCATTATACGAAGCGAGATGATTATATATTCTTCTCAACATATAAGACGGAATTTGATATCGGCGGAGAACACTATAAATATGTATGCGTCGGTTTTTCAAAAATCTTTATTCCAATTGAAATGCCGAAGAAAAAAGACGAATCTGCAAAATGATGCAGATTCGTCTTTTTGTCTATAAGGTAATGGGAACTTCAGATACAGTCCTTTCTACGAGACGAGCTCCTTTTTTTCGGGTATTTTCATTAATTGATGAAAATACAGATGAGGCAAGGATCGTATCCATTACTTGATTTACGACTTGTGCATCGACGGGCGTGATCGGCTTCTCGATAGAAAAGACAACTGTTTTTCCATCTTCTTTCGCGAAAATTAATTCTAGTACTTGCATACGTTGATTCCTCCTTTTTATTTATTTTGTAATCAGTGGGGCATCCCCACTGATTACATTTCCACCTTAAAGGGTAGAAAGATCTGATGTGCTAACAAGTTGTACAGCGTGAAGTGGTGATGCTTGTAAAGAAGCAAGAGCACGTGCTACGTTTTGTACTTGCTCTAAGTTTGCGTTTGTTTTTACGCGCTTAAATTGTTTGTTCTTAAAAACTGTTTTTCCATTCTTATCTAATCCATTGTTTAAGACGAGACGTAAAGTTAAATCCATTACGATTGTTTCGACTGCCATGTTTATCACCCCCTTTCACTATATAAATAGGATGCAAATGTCATGTTTTGGCGTGAAATTTATTCTTTTTTTTGGTACTCTTAAAAGAATAAGAGAGGGGTTTCGGAAGAATGAATCGTAAATGGTTATTTTGGATTCCTGTTTTACTATGGATGGGGCTGATTTTCTATTCCTCGGCACAACCATATAAAAAGCAGGATATGCGTTCGGATATTGAACAATATGTAAATGTGGAGTTTGTGAAAGAGCATTTTTCATGGGTATCTATCGATTACGGCGGTGGTACACCTGTTAGTATTGCAAATAAAGGTGTAGGTGGATTTATTGAGTTTTTCCTTCGTAAAGGTGCTCATTTTATGGTGTTCTTTATGCTCGGTTCATTGACGTATTACGCTTTTCATCGATCAGGTTATTCGAGAAAAAGGTGTTTTATATACGCTCTCCTTTTCGTTGCGGGATATGCAACATTTGATGAAATTCATCAATGGTTTACGGGCGATCGTACACCGATGTGGCAAGATTCATTACTGGATACGTGCGGCGGATTAACAGGTATTATAATAAGTAATTGGTTTTGGAATAGAAAAAGGAGCTAATCTCGAAAAGATTAGCTCCTTTTGTTTATACACCAAGTAATTCTTTTAGTTCATCTGTAGATAGTTCTGTCATCCAACTATCGCTTGTAATGACGGCGTTGTTTAATGATTGTTTTCTTTCTAACATTTCATCGATTTTCTCTTCAAGTGTCCCCGTTGTAATCAGTTTATGAACGTGAACGAAACGCTTTTGACCAATGCGATATGCACGGTCTGTTGCTTGGTTTTCTACCGCTGGATTCCACCAACGATCGTAGTGAATGACATGGTTGGCAGCTGTTAAGTTTAATCCTGTACCACCTGCTTTTAACGATAAAATGAAGATGTCATACGTTCCGTTTTGGAACTGTTCGATCATTTTGTCACGTTCTTTCTTCGGTACACTACCGTTTAAGAAGAGGACGCGCTGACCGAAATGTTCTTCTAACACATCTTTTAGCATGTTCCCCATACCGATGTATTGCGTAAAGATTAAACAACTTTCATTTTGATCTTTTATATTTTCAATGAGTTCCATGAGCGTGCTCGTTTTCATGGAACGTTCGATGATGTCTTTCGGTTCTGTTTCTTTTAAATAAAGAGCGGGATGATTACAAATTTGTTTAAGTTTGTTCAGCATGAGTAATATAAATCCGCGTCGTTCAATTCCGCTTAATCCTTCTACATTTTGCAACGTATCTTGAACAAGTTGTTCATATAAGGAAGCTTGTTCACCAGTTAGTGGACAGTAAGCTTTCTGTTCTTGTTTATCTGGTAAGTTTAATGCAACTGTTTGATCTTTCTTCGTACGACGCAGTAAAAACGGTGAGATAAAACGTTGAACTTGTTGGATTTTTCCTTCGTCACGGTCCTTTTCAATTGGTGAGACGAAGCGGCGCTGGAATTGTCCTAAGCTGCCAAGATATCCATGATTAATGAAGTCAAAAATAGACCAAAGCTCGGCAAGGCGGTTTTCCATCGGTGTCCCAGTTAATGCGATTTTGTGATTTGCTTGTAAGTTTCGTACTGCTTTAGACTGTTTCGTATGTGGGTTTTTAATATTTTGTGCTTCATCCAAAATAACAGCATCCCAGCATAACGTACTAAGTTCTTCCTCATCAAGCTGAGCTAATGCATAAGATGTTAATACAACATCTGCTGATTGAAGGAAATCTTTAAAGGATTCCCCTTTAGCTCGGTTACTTCCATAATGTAACTGAATACGTAAATTCGGTGCGAAACGCTCAAATTCTTTTTGCCAATTTCCAAGAACAGATGTCGGAGCCACGATTAAAGCAGGACCTGTTTGGAGATTGTTTTCTTTTATATATAGTAAGTAAGTGATCGTTTGAATACTCTTTCCAAGTCCCATGTCGTCAGCTAACAATGCGCCGAATCCAAGCTTTCTTAAATATAATAACCACTCAATGCCATGTTGTTGATACGGACGGAGTGTGGCGTTTAGTGATGAAGGGACATCTACTTTTGGAATATCTCCAATGTGCAATAGTTTTTGGAATAGCTCTTCATAATATCCATCTAGTTCAATTTCAATATCTGTAAACGGACTATCCTCTTCTACAATTTCTGTTTCAGCCGTGTTGGATAAATGTTGCTGCAGGACATCTTTCATTTCAAGTCCATACTTATCAGCACGATTCATAAGCTTTCGTACTTCTTCAATAAAGGCTGGATCTAGTCGCATCCATTGACCATTTATATTGAATAACCGCTTGTTTTGTTCAACGAGTTCAAAAAATTCGCTTTCTGATAAATCAATGCCGTTCGTTGAAATGCGCCAGTCAAAATTAACGAGTGTATTCATGCCGAAGAAAGATTGCGTTTGCGTAGCATTTTGCTTCAGTTGCACACGTAATTTTGGTTTTGTCGCTTTTAAATTTTGCCACCACGATGGTAATAAGATTGTAATACCTGCGGCGAGTAATTCGTTACTTGCTTCTGTTAAGAAGTTCCACGCTTCTGTTTCAAAGAGTTCACTTCGGAATGTATCACCATCTTTTAGCCACGGTACGAGCTTACTGAAGCTTTCTTGTGTTTCTAGAATACGTTCTTCATAATCGTGCCATCGTTTTGGTAAAGAATCGATACTCTCATATACATATATGCGATGTGCCCCGCGCTTTGGCGTAACAATTGTTTCAAGCTTCCACATTTCAAATTCTTCTTGCGGCTCTTGTAGTCGTAGTCCGATTGTAAAGGGAAGGTCATCTTCAATGTAACCAATTTTTCGAAGCCAATCTTCTTCATGTAGTGCTGCATCCAATTGTCTTTTCGTAAAGTCGTAATGTTCATAAAGTCTCTTTGCATCTTCCCATCCGTCATTTGAACGGTTATCTTGTAATATGCTTTCATTTACTGCAGCCGAGAAAAGAGAAGCCAATGTGTCATCTTCGATTGGAGTATTTTGAACTTTCCAAGATGGTTGTTTAGGCCAACGCTCCATATCAGGTACGAAGCTACCGCTTGTGAAGGCATCCCACAATTCGTTCGCATCTTCCGTAAGTGCTGTAATAGGGCCGTTCATTTGAATACGAGCAAAGGAGTTCATCGGTTTATTCGCGATGTATTCAAATGCTTGTGCGTTTGTTAGCATAACACCTTGTCTTCCTTCAAAGGTTGCTTCTTTTAGAAACGTGCCGTAGAAGGAAGTGGAGTGCCATGTAAATGCATTTCGTTTCCAACTTGTTACGGATAATGGAGTACCGCTATCATCTTCTCCCCAAAGGAACCAACCGTGACTAACGTGCTGGAGCCTAATTGTTACTTCAGTTTGATTGATCATCGATTAATTTTCCTTTCCGTAATTCCTCTTGTAGTGCACGCAGACGTGAATGTAAGTTTGCGATGTGAATAATGAAAGCATCCCATTCATCGGTACGCTTTAATCGTTTATATAATGTACGTAATTTCTTTAAGTAACGAACTGCACGTCTATATGATTTGCGATTTCGCTCTTCAATAGCTTCGGTAGCAGCAAGATGATAAAGAGGAAGTGCAGCTTCTGGTGCTTCCTTTTCAATATCTTTCAGCGGCTCTTTCAAAAGTTCAATCGCTTCAAATCCATGTAAGAGCTGAAGTTCTGCCCATGTTCGATACTGTTTTTTCGCCAGTACGTATTGCTCATAGTTTGCGAAACTATATGGTAATAGCTCTTGCAAAATCATTTCGAATCCAGCTTGTTCATTTGTATGGGTTGCATACGTTTCATACATGATGACGAATAAGCGAACGATATCTTTTATGAAAATTGTATTTTCGTGCTCATGTATCGTTTTCTTCACTTGTTTATACGTAAAGGAAAGCCAGTTTTTCGCACGATCCCATTTCATTGCATGTAATAACTCTTCTAACCAATAGAAGTACAGACTTACAACAGAAGCAGGTTGTTTCTTTAGTAAGTCCATCGCTAATCGATCTTCGTCATTTAAAAAGAGTAGATGAGAAGATGCTAATGCTTTGGAAAGTGGATTCATTTTCGTATCAATTCGTTTTTCCTCTTCTTGTAGTTGCTCGTTATTGTGTAACAGTTCACTCCATATGTGACGATAAATAAAGAACCTCTCTTGCGTATAGGCATCGGTGGAGAAAAATACTTCGTGAACGAGACGAGCTGTTTCTTGCAGAATTGATTTAGACTCTGAAGGAATCGATTCTGATTGTAAGTCCCGAACGATGGATTCCACTTTATCTACAAATAGGCGAACGACATTAACAGGCTGATGATAAGAATACGTTTTATTTGCCTCAAATTCCTGAATTTCTTCTAATAATTTTTGAAAGCAATAAAGTGCCGCGTGTAGCCTGAACAATTCATGTATCACAATGATACGCGGAGCTTTCCGCTCGAGTTTCGTATAGAAGTCCGTAAAAATACTCATAAGAAAATACATTTGTTTATAAGTAAGCCGAGCTTGTTCTTTTTTAAATGATTCATATTCGTTATCAAAATAGGATTGCCAACTTTTATAATCCGTTTCTTCAAAAGCTGATGATTGCAATACTTGTCTTGCAGTTCGAATAGGAGGAAGAGAAGGTTTCGTATTATTTTTGAATAAAGTTAATACATCTCCTACTTGCCCGAAACTAGATGCTGCCGATAGTAATACAGCGAGCATATGCTCACACTGCGTTGGTGCGAAGCAATCGCAATAGCTTTCAGCGACGTTACGAATCGGGATATGGACGCTATATACGCTGCCTTCAGCATCTACAGTTCCTGATAGCGTATAGCCATCAAAGTCAACGTTGTAGACAACACCACTACGATATAGGTGCCGAGCTGTAGCGACATGTTCCTGATCAGCTGTTTGCTGTGGATCTAGTCCTTGAACGAACTCATTCGCAATCATCATAATTTCATCTTTCGTAATTGAGTGTTGCAGCATAATATTCCTCCGTACACATATTTCTTTCCTTTACCATTATAAACAAAAAATGCTCAAAACAGAAAAAATGAAATTTAGATTACATTACTTGAAAATCATGGTAATATATAAAATGTTAATTTTGTATATTACTATATATTTATAGGAGGGTAATTAGTTTGTCAGATTTACAGACGAAGTTAGGCAGTGGAATGAATAAGTTACAAGAAGGAATTGAGCAAGGGAAGATGAAGCTGCAAGTTGCACAAGAGATCGCCCAATTGAAAAAGGGAATGCAAGTGCAAATGCAGAAAAAGGCAGAAGTTCTATTAGGAGTTGGACAACAAGTATATGTTCAATTAAGAGGAAACGGAGTAAATGAAGAAAGTTTGAAAGAAATGATTGCTCCAGTTCAAGAATTTGATGTAGCTATTTATCAAGCGAGAAAACGCATTGTTGAATTGCAAAAACAACAAGGGGAGAAAGCTACATGTGAATGCGGTGGACCTTTATCGATGAATGATAAGTTTTGTGGTTCATGCGGAAATCCTAACCCAATGTTAGCGGTAGAAAATGACGGTGAAACGGCAAATTGTATTTCATGCGATGAGCATATCGATAAAAACTCTACTTACTGTCCGGTTTGTGGAATTAAGCAAAGTGGGGAGTGAATAAGATGTATTGTCGCACGTGCGGAAAGCAACATGGTGAAGAAGTAAATTATTGCCCTAATGAAGGAAGTATGGAGATTGCAGGAGCTATAGATGTAGTAACGTTAGAACAAGATACTGCAAAATACTGCAAAGGTTGTGGCAGTGAAAATGCTCAGCAAAATTTATATTGTCAAAAGTGTGGGCATTCTTTATTTATTGTGAAGAAAAAAGAACAATCTATTAAATTGCCTGCAATAGACGGTACTCCTGAAGTTAAATTTACAGCAGATAAAGCCGTTTTAAAAACAGGTTTCATTGGTGGAGCTGTTGCAAGTATTCTCATGTTAATTGCAGGATGGATTGGTAGTGTATTATTTGCGTCTATATTAAGTGAGATGTTGAGTAAATTTGCGAAAGAGTTAGAAATGTTGCCGAGCTTTTATGCAAGCGCAACTGCTACGTTGTTAAATTATCATTTACTTGGTTTTACAGCTAGTGATGATAGTGGATTGATATTATCTTTATCTTGGCATACTCCATTTACATTATTATTAATCATTCCATTTATTATTTTCGCTGGAACAGGAATATGGTTAGGAAAACAGCATGTTGCAAAAACGATTAAAGATCAAATTTTTGTAGCGGCAACAGTTGGTATTATTTACGGTGTCTTTTTATTCATTATAAGCTTTATAGCATCACAATCTGTTACAATCCCGTTCTCGGATGCAGGTAAGATTACAGTCGGATATTCAGCAATTAAGAGCTTCTTAAGTGGTTTTGTATGCGGGACGTTATTTACTTTAGTAGGATTTATTGCTCATACAAGTAAAAACAATATGGCAGCAGCATTTCAAGAGTTAATGCCATATGGAGCGTCTGTTTATTACGGTGTTTCAGCTATGATAAAAGGACTTTTAGTAACAGCAGTAGCGGTTTGTATTATGGCGTTGGTAAGTAAGGAAGACGGTATTGAACCATTAAAAGAAATAACAACCTTAAAATCTGAAAGTACATTATTAGCATTAGAGTTAACACCTCAATTATGGAGTATGGCTCATTTTGCTCCGTTAGAAGTAACAAGTCCAGCACTGAGTAAGGAATTTACTGGAGTTGGTAAGAAATCAAAATCATCTGAGAGTACATTATCGTTTTCATTTATATCAGGCGTCTCTGTAAATGGCGTAGAGGTTAGAGATGTAATGATTTCAAAAGGAGCAAGTCAGGAAAGCCTTGCTGAATTTGATGAAGTGAATAACGTATTCAATTATGGTTTATTACTGCTTATTATTCCATTGTTCCTTATGTTTAGAGCGGGAAGAAAGTTATCTGAATTACCGACTGCCAATATATATATTACATTAGCAGTATGCAGTGGTTCTTACACAATTATGATGATTGCAATGAACATCCTTTCTAAGTTCCAAATTGATGTATCTGGAAATGTAATGAATTTATTTGGAGCGGGCGGTACTGTATTATCTATGCAAAATTCATTTGTATATTTAACTATGTTTAGTTTTATTGTGACATATGTGGCGGCATTTGCTGGAATGAAATTAGCTAAAAAATAGGGGGAGAGCATGTTGAAGTTTTGTGGAACATGTAAAAAAAACGTTGCAGGCCATTTGAACTTTTGTCCTGAGTGTGGAAGCAAAGTTGAAGTAATTGTTGATAACACTGCTGCTTCAGACACAGAAGTACAAAATGAGATAAAACCAGCGAAAAGTAAGAAAAATGTATTTTTAATCATCGGTTTCCTCATTATTGCGGCTGTATTATTTGGAGCATATAAATTTGGAGCATATAAGTTTTCAAAAGAAAAGCAAGTGAATGTAATGATTGAAGCATTCCAAAAGAAAGACATTACGGCAATTGATGAAATTGTGAAAGCAGATGATCCAAGCTTAAAGATTAAGACGGAAGATATTAAGGCGTACATGCGTTATTTAAAAGAGAACCCTTCGTACAACAAAGAATTAATTTCGTATTTACAGAAAGAGACAGTAAATCAAAAATTAACAACAGATAAAGCATCATTTAAAGATGGTCAAATTATAGAAGACGGGAAAGAATGGTTCTTATATCCGAAATATAAATTTAACATGAAATCTTATTACATGAATGTAAGCACAACTGCGAAAAGTGCTGAAATATATGTGAATGATAAGAAAGAGACAGAGCTATCAAGTGATAAAACTTCAAAAGAAGTTGGTCCATATTTCCCTGGGTCTTACGTTGTAAAGGCAAAAGCGAAGACGGAACTAACTGAGTTAGAAACAGAAAAAGAAGTGGATTTGGCAGATGAAAAAGAGGCGAAAGTGGATGTTACATTATCATTAGAAGGAAATTATGTAACCCTTTCTTCTGATGAAAATGATGCAACTGTATTTGTGAATGGAAAAAAACGTGGAAAATTAAGCTATGGAAGTTATAAGCTTGGTCCTGTATCCACAGATGAAACAGTAGAAGTACATTTAGAGAAAACTACTGATTTTGGTGTGATGAAATCTGAAAGTGTTAAAATTGGAGACCAAAGCACGTATTACTTAAAATTCCCAAAAGAAACATCAAGTTCGGCTGTTGGTGACTTTGTACGAAATCATATTTATGATAATGTACGTGCGATTTCATTAAATGATTTTAGCTTAATTGAAAATAATTATGATAAGAGCGGGAAATCGTATAAGGAAGACCGTGATTATATACAGTATTTACACAAAAAAGGAATTACAGAAGATTTATTAACAATGGAAATTCGTAATGTAGAGCGTCAAAGTGCTACGAAATATAAAGTAACGACATATGAAGAGTATCATATTCGTTACGGTGATGGCTCTGTGAAGTTCAAAAGCTTTAATAATGATCATATCGTTACTGTGAATGGAAATGGAAAGATATTGTACCATTCTCTTGGAGCGAATAATACGTTGAAATCAGAGGAAGTATCTGGTCCAACTCATTAATGCAAAAGACTATCTCATGATTGAGATAGTCTTTTTTTGATTAGAAGCGCGTTTCCTTTAATATCGCTTGTACATACGGATCATGTAATATTTGCTCTATAATTGGTAACATGTTTTGTTCGAATGGAATGTCGATAGGGAATGGCTTTTGTGAGCCAGGTTTGATTCCATATTGGACAAATTTGTAATGTGTATTATCTTCAGACTTGAGCACAATTAATTTATATCGATTGTCGTCGTCAGCGAGTGAGAAATCAATGGAAGTAGCGTCGTATGTTACTTCATCCTTATATATATACGGTTTTGGTGTACCGATCCAGTCTACTTTTGCTTGTACATTCATGGACATGACCTCCTTATGGCTATTATAAAAAAATAAAAGCCAGCTCTCAACAAAGAGAACTGGCTTCAGCAGTCATTGGTTATTTTAAAATTTTCACTTTAACAGTTTTGCGTCCCCATTTTTGAGCAGCGCTATCTGATCCAAGTAGGATGTCGATACGGTTACCTTTAATTGCACCGCCAGTATCTCCAGCGATAGCTTCTCCGTAACCTTCTACCCATACTTTAGATCCTAATGGGATTACTTTCGGGTCAACAGCGATCATTTTCATGTTTGGGTTCGCTGTTAAGTCATGACCCATTGCAGTTAATACACGGCCGCCATATGTGCCACCGTTTTCGCTCGGATGAGCTGTATATGCTGTAGCTACAACTGTTAACTCACGACCACCAGAAGGTGTGTTAGTTTCAGCAGCCTTTACAGCAGGCTTAGCAGCTTGTTTTGCTTGAGCTGCAGGTGCTTGAGCTGGTGCTTGCGCTTTAGCAGGAGCAGTTTGTTCTTGTTTCTCAATAACAGGTGCTGTACCTGTTAAGAAAGGAACGTGAACATAAGCTGTTTTTCCGTTATATTCGAATTGTAACCACTCATTTTGTACTTGGTTCGTTGTTTCGATCATATCATCTTTCTTAAGCGTCCCAAGAATTTCTGAGTTTGTGTTCGCTTCAGCACGTACGTTTAATACGTTAGCTGTTACGTAGTAGATGCTTTTAGTGAACTCTGCACTTACGAATGCGTCTTTACCATCTAAAGTGATTTTTGACCATCCGTTCTCTGTATTTTGAACATCTATTTTATTACCGTTTAGTAATTTACCGACAACTTTTGATTCCGTAGTAGGGTTTTCGCGTACATTTAGTACGTCTGTTGTTACAACAGTTTCTGCATTAGCAGATGATGTGAAAATCCCAAGACCAAAAACTGCTGCTGTTGCTATACCAATTAATTTTTTCATGATAGCCTCCATTGCGTTTGTTTTCGTGTCCTCATTATAGCAACAGATTTTTTCGGATTTGGGGAAAACACACAATTACAAACCATTCGTAATAAGTCGTTAACATCCTGTAATATAACAAAAAATATAGGAAAGCGTTTTTCATTCTATATGTTTAGTAGGTTTCTACTTATATTCAAAATATTTAATACAACATATTGTTTTCGGCGTAAATAAAAATATTACATGAGTGTTACATGATGTTTACTAAACGATTACATTCCTTGAGTATTTTACCGTTTTATGGGTAATATAGTTATATAAACATAAACATTTCGTTTGTGAAACTATAAACACGTGCTATATACTAGCAAAAAAACCGCATAATTGTTACAAAAAGAAAGGGTTGCAAGGAAGGAAAATGCCCTTTTTTACATCTGTAACACATCCTTTTTTGGGAAAATACATTCCCATCCGCATTTTTCTCGCACAATTTGACAGCAGTATTTCGATCTTATAGCTCTTGCAGAGTGAAAAGGTTATACGGAAGGTAAGGCTGTCCATCAGAATTCTAGTTGGTGAAGGTGAAAGTAAGAAAATCACCGCAAAATTATAGTTTTCTATCCGATTTTACATATCGGAATTAATGTTATTTATAAAAGTAAAACCTACGAAGGGGGATTTGATGAGGAAACTGACAAAAACATTCATCGTTTCATTAACATTATGTATTGCATTTACAATTTGGGGGATTATTCCCGAATCTATTATTGGAAAAGGTAGCTTAGGAAATGTAACAACCGCAATTCAAACTGCATTAGTTAGTAAGTTTGGATGGTTTTATATTATTTCTGTTTCTATTATTTTAGGTGTGTCTATCTTTTTAATTGTTTCAAAATACGGTTCTATTCGTTTAGGGAAAGATGATGACGAACCTGATTATAGTTATATGACATGGTTTGCCATGTTATTTAGTGCTGGTATGGGTATCGGCTTAGTGTTCTGGGGCGTTGCCGAACCATTAAACCATTTATACGCGCCTCCGTTTGGAGAAGGTGCAACTGAGGAAAGTGCGCGTCTTGCACTGCGTTTTTCATTTTTCCATTGGGGATTACATCCGTGGGGACTATATGCATTTGTAGCGCTTTGTATTGCTTACTTTACTTTTAGAAAAGGAAAAGCAAGTACAATTAGTGCGACAGTAGGACCGTTATTTAAGGGCGGGGACCATGGGCGCATTGCTCATTTATTTGATGTGTTAGCTGTTTTCGCCACTGTGTTTGGCGTGGCAACATCATTAGGTCTTGGCGCAAAACAAATTGCCGGTGGTGTTAGTTATTTAACTTCTATCCCGAACTCATTAACGACTCAGTTAGTTATTATTGCAATCGTAACAGTATTATTTATGTTATCTGCGCAAACAGGTCTTGATAAAGGAATTAAATATTTAAGTAATACAAACATTATTTTTGCGTTTGCACTTATGATTATTGTATTGTTTGCAGGTCCAACAAACTTTATTATGAATTACTTCACTTCGACAATCGGTTCTTATATTCAGGAATTGCCAAGTATGAGTTTCCGATTAAGTCCATTAGATGAAGGCGGAAACCAATGGATTCAATCATGGACAATTTTCTATTGGGCATGGTGGATTGCATGGTCACCATTCGTAGGTACATTTATTGCTCGTGTTTCACGAGGGCGTACCATTCGTGAATTTGTTATCGGTGTGTTACTCGTACCGACAATAATTGGTGCTCTTTGGTTCTCAGTTTTCGGCGGGACTGGTATTCATATGGAACTGTTTGGTGATGCACATATCTTTGAAAAAATTAAAGAGATGGGAACAGAAGTAGGATTATTCGCTATGTTTGATCAGATGGGAAGCTTTGGATCAGCGTTATCTGTTCTAGCTATTCTTCTTATTTCTACATTCTTTATTACATCTGCAGATTCAGCGACATTTGTTTTAGGGATGTTAACGACACATGGTAGTTTAAATCCACCAAACCGCATTAAAATGATCTGGGGTATCGTTTTAGCTGCTCTAGCTTCTATCTTATTATATGTAGGTGGATTAGAAGCCTTACAAACGGCAGCTATCATTGCAGCATTCCCATTCGTCTTCGTTATTTTCTTTATGATGGCAGCATTATTTAAAGAGTTACAAAAAGAAGGGCGTATGAAGCGTCATAAATAATAGAAGGAAAAAGAGTTGATTATGTATCAGCTCTTTTTTTATATAGAAGGAACTTGAACTGCAAGTAAGGGAAATAAAATACTTTACAGATTTTCCGAATAGGAAAGCCCACTACGGTGCGATAGTACCCCCTTTAGGGGTGGGATGATAGTGAGGTCAAATGCGATGTACAGATAAAATACCGAAAGTATGTTCTGTACATCAAGTATTTGAAATGGTATAATTTTCATAACAGACAAGTAAAAGTCTCTAAAACAATCTTGTTCTCTGAAAACAGAATACATATGAGGTTGGAGTAACAAATTCTTCTGCTCCGTAAAATGTATTGAGTCGTCAAGTACAAGACGCTAAAACACATTTGAGAACTCACAATCTGACTCGTTTGGTAATAGAACGAGTGCCGTATCTGCTAGATGCACTGGATACGGAGTGGTGATGGCACACCGCAATCTTGCACGTCAGCGATACTAGAAATAGACGTCGCCTTTGGTAGCAAGAATCCCACTGACGTTAGTCAGCTTGCGGCTTTAGCCGTGGGAGTGTCAATATATTAGTAGTATGCCTTTTATATGGAGAAAAATCGATACATTTCGACAATGTTCGATATCTTGCAGATTCTATTCATATTTTTGACAAAAAATTGTCGGAAATGTGTTGTCACGTTTATATATATGTGCTATATTATTTCCTGTAAGCGATTTCAAATAGTTTTAAAGCGCATTCAAGGGGGACAACTAGAATAATGAAACGTTACGAAAGAAAGTGGAAGCATATTTGTTTGAAACGTGTGGCACATCGTAGTGTCCAAGAAAGCACGGAACCTAAGACTGAAACGCGCAAAGAGCAGCAAGAGAAGCAATTGGTTCTACAAAAATAGCAATCACTTTTTCGTATATAAATGAAGGTCGATCGTTCGTTGGGGGATGGACGTGAAATTACTTTCAGCTAAGGGGTATTGTCTGATATATAATTTATACGGCAAAAAATAAGCACAGAGCATACGGCGCTCTGTGCTTATTTTTATTTGTCTTTTTTGAATCGAACAGTTTTATCCCAGCCAATGACTTGTTTCTTACTCTTTGCACGTAAGTATAAAATTAAGCTACGAATGAATAAGTACGTAAAGAGCTGTGCGTACGTAAAGTACATGATAACACTAATAAAAATATTAGTTGGTGTAAAGGTTCGTTCCACACTCTGGGCACTAAATAATTGAGAAACATATGTAACATATGCGACATACCACATAAATAGTAGTGGGATGCTATATTGAATTTGGAATATCCCGAGTAACCCAATTACAAACCAAACGTTCGAAATGATTAAGAATAACCAAAATACAACATACACTAAAACTTGTTGTAAAGAATGGACGAGCAGTTTTCCTTTAAAGAAACTTAATGAAGAAAACATTTTTTCTAAAATGTACAAGTTCCCTTGAAGCCAACGTGTACGCTGCTTAATAAGAATTTTTAAATGCTCAGGTTCTTGTTCCCATGTAATTGACTCTGGAACGATTGGCAGGAGATAGCCTTTTTGTGTAATTCGTAATGTTAATTCAGCGTCTTCTGCAATTGCATAAGGGTCATAGCCGCCAAGCTCTTCTAATGCAGCGCGACGAAGAAGCATGTTTGTTCCTGTTAGTGAACCTGTTTGGAATAGTAACCAGCGTCCGGATTGCATAAGGAGCTGGAAGATTTGAAATTCTAACGAAATCATTCGTGTTAGCCAGTTTCTTTTTTCATTTACAGTACGAACATGTCCAACAGCTCCAACAGCATCCTCGGTTGTTTCAGCGTGTTCTACAAGCATTCGCAGTGCATGTGGTTCAGGCTGGTTATCTGCATCATAAACACAGAAGTATTCACCATCTGAAATACTAAGGCCATAGTTTAATACACGTGATTTTCCTTTTGGTTCACCAGGTGGAACGCGAATGTGACGAATATGAGCATAAGCTTTGTCAAAATCGTCACCAATTTCAGGTGTCTCATCTTGCGAGTTATCGTTTAATAAATAAACAGTTAGTTTGCCTGGATATTCAATCTTTGCCATCGCCTCTAAAGTATCCTTAATCACGACGCCTTCATTGTGAGCTGGTATTAAAATATCGACGCTTGGGTAATGTTCTAGCGTACGATCTTTTTGTTTTCTACTTCGGTGAACTAAACCTGCGAGTGTTAAGAAAGAATAGTAAACGAGTAAGCCAGAGAATAGAAAGGCTGTAAAAATAAGTACATACTTAATTGAAAATGTGATGCTGATCCAAAAAACGAGTACGCAAAATAGAAGGAATAAAAGAAGTATAACGAGTGTCATCATAATAACTTCGGTCCTTTTGTAGCGATTTGTTCTCGTTTCATCTTAATATCTTGAATGGCCTCATCTGCAAGCCATTTTTCCATTTTAGGCTGTAGACGGTTCATTACAATATCGGCACCAGCTTCATTTGTATTTTGTAATAAAATGACTAATGTGTTTTTATCATACTCAGCAACAAGGTCAAAGTCAGCTCTTACCGTTTCAACTAATAAGGAAGCTACACGGTCCATAACACTTTCCTTTGTATATTTACTAAAGGAAGTGAAGTCAAAATAAATCATAACGCCTGTTTCATTACGACGATTCATTGCATTGATTAATAATGCTTGTCGTCTCTCGAATTCTTGTCTTGTTAATAATTTCGATTCTCCAATGTATTGTTCTAACGTTCTCACACGTTCGGTTAATTCTTTATTTTCATGAATAACCTTCTTTAATAGATGAGTGAAGATATATACAATGAAGAAATTTGCTGCCATTAGGAAGTGAGTAATAATGTATTCCCATTGTTCTGATGTACTCCATAAGTAGAGCCATGCTTGGTAGAACAGGTAGAATACCGAAGTAATGGTTCCTAATATGAAGAAAACAAATGCAGTTTTATCAGGCAAAAATAGAAATAGTACATTAACAATTACATATATAATTGTAAAAATGAGAGCATGCTCATATTGCGTTACATGTACAGTTGTAAAATAAAATAAAATTTGTAAAATCCACATAGAGAGGACTTTATAGAAGTTATCTTTCACAAAACTTTCCTCCTTAAAGATAATTCATACAAGGATACTTGTAGTATGCACAATTATTAAGAAATAGATCGGATGACTACATTCTTTTTGAGAGGCAACAACAAGTAGTATCCCTCTTTTGTAAGAAAAAATAAACAGACTTGATAATTATTGTATCATAATGTTTTTATATTTCGGCATAAAGTATTTAATATATACTGAGAAAATAAAAAGTCCCCTCTTTAGAAAGAAGGGACTTTTTATTAATTTATAGGAACATCATACCTGCAACTGCTGCGTTTAAGAAGTTAGCTAGTGTACCAGCGATAACTGCTTTAATCCCTAATTGTGCAATTTGTTTACGGCGAGTAGGAGCTAATGTCCCTGTTACACCTAATTGAATTGCGATAGAAGAGAAGTTTGCGAATCCACAGATTGCGAATGTTAAAATTAGATTTGTTTTTGCAGAGAACTCTGCCATATGTGGTCCTAAGTTTGCGTATGCAACGAATTCGTTGATTGCAAGTTTTTGACCGATAAAGCTTGCTGCTTGTACAGCTTCACCAGGAGAAACCCCGATTAAAATTGCAAATGGTGATAGTAAGTAACCAAAGATTAAATCAAGGCTAAGTTTAATATCGAACCAAGAGCCAACCCATCCTAATAGGCCATTTAATAAAGCGATTAATGCGATGAAAGCCATTAACATTGCTGCTACGTTAATAACAAGTTGCATACCTTCTGATGCACCACGTGCTGCTGCGTCAATAACGTTTGCATCTTCACGCTCTGTAGAAAGTTCAACGTTATTATCTACTTTTTCTGTTTCTGGCATAATAAGTTTCGCAATTAATAAACTTGATGGAGCTGCCATAATTGCTGCTGCTAATAAGTGTTCTAACGGAATACCCATTGCTGCATAGCCGACAAGAACTGATCCAGCAACAGCTGTCATACCGCTTACCATAATAGCGAAGAATTCACTATTTGTTAAACGTGCTAAGTAAGGTTTGATTAAGATTGGAGCTTCAGTTTGTCCTAAAAATACAGTTGTTACTGAGTTTAAACTTTCTGCTTTAGAAGTTCCAAGAAGTTTACTTAATGCGCCACCAACGATACTAACAAATCTTTGCATAATACCGAAATGATATAAGATTGCTACTAATGAACTAATAAATACGATTGGAAGTAGTGCTTGAATAACGAAGATAAATCCCCAAGGGCCTTTTGCGTTGACTAAATCCCCAGCAACGAACTTAATTCCCTCGTAAGAAAAATTAATTAATCCTTGAACGCCATCTGCAGCGTGTTTTAAACCTGCTTTTCCGGCATCCCATCGTAATACGATAAATGAAAATGACATTTGTAATGCTAGCGCGATTAAAATCGTGCGCCAATTAATAGCTTTGCGGTTGGAAGATAGTAAGAAAGCGATTGCTAATACTCCAATCACGCCGCCAATTCCCCATAAAAGATTCATGCAGTGTATGCTCCTTCCTCATAGTAAAAAAATGTATAAAACAGTTGTCTATACTTCTGCAAATATAACATCTTAAGTAACTTATCATAATGGACATCAGAGGTCAAACGTCTAACGAAAAGTTTAAATAAAAAGAAAATTCTTCAAAAAAACACATATAAAATGATTAGACATGAAATAGGTTATGTTTTTTATGTGAAAATATACATTATGATAACGTTATGGATCATTATTGTAGAATATAGTGTATGAAATAGGAAAATAGATACATTATTTTTTTAGGGAAATAGGTTATACACATTAAAAAGAGCCTTCTAGTAATCTAGAAGGCTCTAAAAATATAACTTAAGGTGCTTTCGTATAACCTAAGAAGTGCTTACTCCAATAAGAATTGCTTAATGAAGCGATTGCTACACCTTTATCTCCAGCTTGGATAAATGATCCGCCCCCAAGGTAAATACCCATATGAGAAGGACCTGATTTATAAGTGTTTTGGAAATAAATTAAGTCACCTGGTTGTGGATTTGAAGTTTGTGGTAGGCTACCCCAATATCCTGCAACACTTTGACGGCTAATGTTATGACCAAATTTCTTAAATACGTGGTAGATGTAACCACTGCAGTCAACACCAGTAGCAGAAGTTCCGCCCCAAACGTATGGTACACCTTGCATTGATTTTGCATATGCAAGTACGGAAGAACTGTCACCGCTATTATTGCTTGTATTGTTATTATTGTTATTATTGTTGTTTTGATTGTTATTTTGGTTGTTGTTAGGCTTATTATCTACTGCGCCACCAACTGGTGTTTTAGAAAGGTAACGTGTGCCGATATAACCAGTTTGGCCGTTGTAGTTAATTTTGCTCCATCCAGAGTTTTCAGAGATTACTTGAACCTTCTGTCCTTGTGGAAGTGCGCCTATGATTCTATAATTTGTACCTTCACCACTACGTACATTTAAGGCAGAAGCATTAATGTAGTAGTCACCAATTGCACCTTGATTAGGTTGTTCAGGTTGTTTTGGTTGCTCAGGAGTAGTAGTGCCACCTTTAACAAATTTCACGAATTCGCTACTAACGTAGCCTGTTTTTCCTTGATAGTTAACTTTAAACCAGCTACCTTCAGAACCAATTACGTTTAATGTCGTACCATTTAATACGCCACCAATTACGCTATGGTAAGTAGCAGGACCTGTACGTACGCGTAGAGATGTTGCGTTAACAACGTAAGTACCGCCAGTTTGAACAGTTACATTATTATTTTGTTCTTGTTTGTTATCTTGGTTGTTTCCTTGTGTAACGTTATCGCTAGAACCGCCTTTTGTTACGTAGTCTTTACTTACGTAAGCTGTTTGGCCTGCATAATTGATTTTGAACCAATCTTGAACTTCGCCAACAACTTGTACGACTTGTCCTTTCGTAACAGAGCCTACAGTTGTGTGAGAAGTGCTAGGACCTGTACGAACACGAAGGGAAGATACATTTACTGTATAGTTTCCGCTTGCTGGTTTTACAGATTCTTGGTTGTTATTATTCGTATTGTTGTTTGAAGAACCTGCATTAGCAGAAACACCAGATACGAATTCGCCACTTACATAGCCAACTTGTCCATTATGGTTGATTTTCACCCAACCATTTTCTTGGCCAATTACGTTTAATGTTTGTCCTTCATATACACGTCCTGAAACAGAACTAGAAGTGTTAGGAGCAGTACGTACACGTAATACATCAGCAGTAACTTTGTTTTTTCCACCTGTTGTACTTACATTGGAATTACTTGCACCATTTTTTGATACAAATTCGCCACTAACAAAGCCTGTTTGGCCATTCATGTTAATTTTGTACCAACCATTTTCTTCGCCAATCACGTTTAGTGATTGACCGTTATAAACGCGCGAGATGATGTCGTGAGAAGTACTTGATCCTGCACGAACATGTAATACGCTAGCGTTTACCGTATAAGATGAGCTGTTTGATGCAGAAGCTTGGACAGTTGTAGCAGCTTTTTGTGTATTTTGTTCAGGGGCAGCTTGAACACTATCAAGTGTAGGTGCTGCTCCTCCTGCTACAGACACTGCCGCAAGACCGGCAAGGTATTTTTTCATAATTTGTCGATTCCTTTCTGTCTGTAATGTAGTGAAGAAATATTTACCAACTGTTAAAAATTCTAAAGAGCATGTCGATTACTGTCAAGACTTATGCGGGAATCTGAATATGACAAAAAGATTACAAGAAAAAATCAAGGCATAAATCTATACCTTGATTTCCATTTAAATACATATATTGAATGTAGAAAGGATAGAAATTATTCGTGTTTAAGAAGATGACATATTGGATTGTAACAAACTCTGAGAAAATGATCGTTGCAGCATTTTAGTGATAGGGCCAACTTGACCATCTTGGATGGCGGTTCCATCAAGATGAGTCATCGGCAAAATTTCAATCGTCGTTCCTGTAAAAAAGCATTCATCCGCTTGATAAACATCACGAACGCTGAAAAGCTCTTCTTGTACTGGAATACGAAGGGTTTTCGCTAAAGAAAGAACATATTGACGAATAATGCCATTTAAAATAAGGTGATTAGCTGGATGTGTGTAAAGAGTTCCGTTTTTAATTAGAAAGAAGTTAGAGTGGCTTCCCTCAGTTACAGTACCATTTCGTACGAAAAGGGCCTCTTTACAACCTTTTCGTTCCGCTTTCGTAGTAGCTAATATATTCGGTAATAAATTTAATGATTTAATATCACAGCGTAGCCAGCGCGTATCCGGTTCTGATATGGCACGTACACCATATTCAATCCATAACGCTGGTCTTTCTTTCTTTGTAATATAGGCATAGATTGTTGGAGGGACGTCATATGAGAACGTATGGGTACGAGCTTGTACACCACGAGATACTTGCAAATAAATCGTTCCATCTTCGTGGAAATTATTATTTTCGATTAGTTTATAAAGTAGGGTAATCAGTTCCGCTTTTGAGAAAGGGAGTGTTAATTCTATTTCTTCCATGGAGCGATATAATCTTGTGATATGCGGATCTAATAAGTGAAAGTTCCCTTTATATAGACGAATAACCTCGTAGACTCCATCTCCAAACTGCAAGCCTCTTTCCTCAAGGTCTATGTACGTTTTTTGTTTCGTTGTATCAATAACTGCATCATTCCAAAGTACAAATCTTTCATATGCCAATTTTCGTCCCATCCTTTCGTAAGTGCATAAGTAAAGTGAAGCTTTCATTCATTTGGAATAAAAATCACTACAGTAATTTTTATGTGAGTAATTCTTTACATATGACGTATATGTATTTGTAAATGGTAGAGAAGTGGTAGTGATTTACAGCATTTCGTATATACAAATTCGAAAATAAGAAATAAGAATCCTGCTTTTAAATAAAAAAAAGCAACATTCTTATGGAATGCTGCACAAGGAGGGTAGCTATCTTTCATAGGGACATCGTCTTATTGAATGTTTTGTGTATGGAAACAAAACATATTGAAAGACAATTATAAGAAAGTAGAAATAAACGATTCACATATTTCTTTAAGGGATCTTATTACAGATGAGAGATAAGAAATATATAGAACCTCGTTTACATATTTTATTATAGAGATACTTCATTAATTCTATGTGAATATTTGGTAAAGGTTATGTAATGTTAAAGTTAATGAATATAAGTAATTGTATGGAGGAATATAAAAAAAGAGGCTGAGATTACTCAGCGCTCTTCTTTTCTTCTTTAATAGCTGTCTTTACTTCACCAGTTTTGATCTTGTTGCTTTCAGAGAAGCGAAGTAAGTCACCCTCAATGATTTTGTCAGACATGTTCAATTCATTTTGGGCACGATCAATAAGTGGTTGAGATTCTTCTTTTGGTAGTTGTACAACTTCGCCAGTAGCACGGTCGTAGAATGTACTGTTCGTGTACATGTACTTATCTGTAACGAAGCTACCATCACGAAGAACAACGAACCCTTTATTGTCAGGTGAGAATACGTCATGACCGAATCGAACGTCATTCGTAGAGTCTACACCAAGTAAGTTTAGAATAGTTGGTTTAATGTCAATTTCACCAGTTGGTTTTGAAATTGTTTTACCTTCTTTTTGACCTGGAACGTGAATAAACATCGGTGTTTTTTGTAAGTTCATATGGTCAAATGCAGTAATTTCTTCTTTTCCTAAGAACTGTGCCATTGCACGGTTATGGTTTTCAGAAATACCGTAGTGGTCACCGTAGAATACGATAACTGAGTTGTCGTAAATACCTTCTGCTTTTAGACGCTCAATAAAGTGTTTCATTGCTTCGTCTAAGTAGCGAGCTGTTACCATGTAACGGTCAAATACGCCATCACCAGAATTGTATTCATCAATTAATTTTGTATTGTCATCATAAGTGAATGGGTAATGGTTTGTTAAAGTAAGGAAGCGAGTATAGAACGGTTGCTTCACTTGTTTTAACATATCGATAGATTGATCAAAGTACTCGATATCTTTTAATCCCCAGTTTAATTTCGTTTCTGGCGTAATCTTATAGTCAAGCTCGTTGTAGTAACGATCATAACCAAGTGCCGGATACATAATGTTACGGTTCCAGAATGTTGCGTTGTTTGCGTGGAATACTGCAGTGTAGTATCCTTGCTGACGTAAAATTTCTGGAGTTGCTGTGTATTCGTTGTTACCGTGTGTGAAGAATACAGCACCACGGTCTAGTGGATACATTGAAGTATCTACTAAGAATTCAGCATCAGATGTTTTTCCTTGCCCAGTTTGATGGAAGAAGTTATCAAAGTAATAACTTTCTTTCGTAAATTGGTTTAAGAATGGTGTAACTTCTTGTCCGTTAACTGTTGCACCAATTAAGAATGTTTGTAATGACTCAAGAGAGACAACGATTACGTTCTTCCCTTTTGCAGTACCAAACATATTTGGATCTGGTTTGCTTTGCGTTGTTTTTACGTAGTTCTCTGTTTCCTGTAACTTACTGCCGTCAGCAAATGCTTTTTGTGAACTTGATTTTGCTTGTAAGCCAAGATCATATACTTGGTGTACATATAAACCTAAGTTTTTAACAAGCATAACGCGGTCGAATGAACGTGTTAATAGTTCTGGACGCTCAGCTTCTGCCAATCCTAAGTTTGCGAAGAAAATAGCAATTGTTGACACGAAGTATAGGGAACGCATTGGGCGTGCTACACGTTCTGTCGGTGCAAAATTCTTCATCTTCTTCAATAAAATGAAGAATACGATAATATCAGCAAATGCAAGGATAATTTTGTAGTTAAACAATTCTTTTACACTAGAACCTAAACTTCCGAAGTTAGATGTTTGTCCTAGTACTGGTAAAGTAACGAAGTCATTGTAGAATCCGTAGAACATTACGTTACCAACAAGAACGATTGTTAAGACAAAATTAATTCCAAGTGCTATATAGTTACGTTTTTTCCCTTTTGCAAATAATGCAAGACCAACAAGCAGTAATGATGCTGCTAATGGGCTCAGGAATAAAATGAATTCTTGCATGAAAGATTCAAGTTTTAAATCAAAGCTTGTGCGTGTAATAAGATATGTCTTCAACCATAAGGCTAAAGCTACGAATGCAGTGAAACGCACATTTTGAAATTGTGATTTCAAGGTTTCTTTCATTCATTTCCACCCTTTCTCTATCAGGCTTGGTCGATTTTGGAGCGAAAAATGCTAAAATAAAAAATACATAGTTTTCTTGGCCATAATTAGAGGTTCTATATTCACCCATATACGACTATAACTATGCATACCCTTTTAGTTTCTTGTGTTACTCATAAGCATAACGTCATTTCTGTATTATACAACAAAATTCATTTCTGAGAAACACTATAACATTTTACATTTTTTGTATGAGATTTGTCACTACCAGAGAAAACTTTAACATTCGTTTATATGTCCGTCAACTAGAAAATATAACAAAGGTAGAGCAGAATGTTAAGTGAAAGTGAAAAATTTCTTGTTGAGAAATAAGAAATGACAATGGGTAAGTGGTTATCTAGAAACCTATTATATGAAGGGAAGTATGTAAAAATTAACGAACACTTGTTCTTTTTGGGTTTGTTTGTTACAATGAAAGTTCATTGATAGATTATGTGTAATTTTGATGAACTTTTACTGAAAACATATTGTAGCTTATTTCGTTTAAAAAATAGGGAGGCTTTTACATGGAGCAAAAATTTTCAGTTGAAGCATTTTGGAAGAAGGTAAAACATGTCGCAAAGCAGGCAGGGCAGTCAGTCATTTATGCAAGTTTATTGTTGTTTTACGTTTTGCAGAAACCAGATGTTCCAAAACGAGTGAAAATTATTGTAATTGGAGCACTTGCTTATTTTATTGCACCGATTGATGCGATTCCAGATTTCGTTGCTGGAATTGGTTATACGGATGATTTAGGGGCGTTAATGGCTGCGCTATTACAAGCGTCGCTATACGTCGATGATGATGTAAAAGATAAGGCACGAATGAAGTTGGCAGAATGGTTTGGTTCGGATATAGACACATCCTTTATCGATCAGAAATTAGATCAATAGGTAAGAACTGTCACATGGTGACAGGGCGAACGTAAGCGAGGAAGTGCATTATGCCATCAGGAAGAACGCATACGAAAATAAACTTAATATCCCTTCCGGTTGTTTTGTTTCTGCTCTTTTCGTATGGACTAACAAATTTTGATTTTTTATTAACTTTTGCAATTGGCTTTTTAGTAGGTACTACATTTTTAACACCGGATTTAGATACGTATAGTAATGCGTATAATAAATGGGGGTTCCTGCGTATATTTTGGTATCCGTATAAGAAGGTGATGCCGCATCGCTCCTTCTTTACACACACAATTATACTTGGTGATGTGATTCGTATTGCATACATGTTAATTGTGTTTTCTCCGTTTTTATTCCTATTAAATGTAATCGCGCTTGACGGAAATTTAATAGAAATGGCGAAGGAACATGAGGTTGAAATTGTAACGTTCGTAATGGGAATTGTTGTGGCAAGCACGCTTCACATTATAGCGGATAAAGTGAATACGCGCCGTAAGAAAATGATGAGAAAAAAGAAGAAACGCAGAAGATAAAAAACCGTCCCAAAAAGGTATTTTGGGACGGTTTTTCTTTTTAATCAAACGTTTGTTTAAAAAGGAAATTAAGCTTTCAGTACTTTAATACCTTTCACGATGTTCCAAATGAAGTAGTATAAGCTAATGATTCCGCAAATACATAAGACAATCATTGTACCGATGCCCAGTGTTACATCCGGTTGATCAGATCCAAGACCCATAACTCCTAAAATAATCATGCCAATGAATGTAGCGATACTTGGGATAATGTGTGTCCATAGAGCACGTTTTGCATGTGGTTTCGTTTCCACATCTCCCACAATCCACACAATAATCGGGAATAAGATAGGGGCAAATAATACACTAAAGTATGATAAAGCTGCTAATATTTTGTTTCCGTTCATATATATCACCTCATAAATAATATCCGTTGTTATACCTTTATTATGCAGGAAAGGTAGCGAGCCTTCTATCGATGAACATGACAAGAACATGACGATTTTGTAAGATTTTTTCGTTAAATAATAAAATTTTCAAAAAAATCTTTTTAAATGGAAATTGTTATGGTACAGTATAAAAGAAAGTTGTTGAAAACGTTTTCTTAAACGTTTTTTTATTTTTAGGTTTAAAGGTATGATGACCTGATAGTCTATTGATGAGGTTATTCTACTTAAAAGGGGATTCTTTAGGGGGAGAGAACAATGAATACATGGACACAAGTTTATGATCCGTTCGGAAACATTTGGATTTCGGCAGCGGTGGCACTTATTCCGATTATCTTTTTTTTCTTAGCTTTAGCAGTTTTCCGCATGAAGGGGTATGTGGCAGGATTTATTACAGTTGTACTTACAATTTTAGTGGCATTATTCGCTTATAAGATGCCGTTCACGATGGCGATGGCAGCGACCGGATATGGTTTCTTATACGGATTATGGCCAATTGCTTGGATTATCATTATGTCGGTATTTTTATATAAAATATCTGTGAAAACAGGTCAATTCGATGTGATTCGTGCATCTGTATTATCCATTACGAATGACCATCGTTTACTCGTTATTTTAATCGGTTTTTCATTCGGAGCATTTTTAGAAGGGGCAGCGGGATTTGGTGCACCAGTAGCGATTACGGCAGCGCTTCTTGCAGGTCTTGGGTTAAATCCTTTATATGCAGCAGGTCTTTGTTTAATTGCAAACACAGCACCAGTAGCGTTCGGAGCGATGGGTATTCCGATTACAGTTGCTGGACAAGTAACAGGTATTGATCCACATAAAATTGGACAAATGGCTGGACATCAATTACCGTTCTTATCATTATTTGTTCCATTCTTTATCGTATTTTTAATGGACGGGTTGAAAGGAGTAAGACAAACGTGGCCTGCTTTACTTGTAGCAGGTAGCTCATTTGCAATTACGCAGTTCATAACAGCGACATTCTTAGGGCCAGAACTTCCGGATATTACGTCGGCACTTGTAAGTTTAGTTAGTTTAGCGCTGTTCTTAAAAGTATGGCAACCGAAAGAAATTTATCAATCAGGGCAAGCAAATAGAGAAGTAGCTGCAACAACAGCGGCATCGATGCCGAAATTAACGTTAGGAAAAGTAGTAAAGGCATGGTCTCCATTTATCGTATTAACGGTTATGGTAGTCATTTGGAGTCAAAGTTTCTTTAAAGCATTATTTGCTCCAGGAGGCGCGTTAGAAAGCCTTGTATTTAAGTTTGAAATTCCAGGCTTGCACAATTTAGTAATGAAAGCAGAGCCTATTGTAAATAAAGCGACGCCTTATGAGGCAATTTTGAAGTTTGATGTATTATCAGCAACGGGAACAGCAATTTTAATTGCTTGTCTCATTTCCATGCTGATTTTGAAAATGAGTGTAAAAGATGCAGTGGTAACATTTAAAGAAACTTTAAGTGAACTTAAAATGCCAATTCTATCTATTGGATTTGTATTAGGATTTGCATTTATCGCAAACTATTCTGGGCTATCTTCTACACTAGCGTTAGCACTAGCAGGAACTGGCGGACTATTCCCGTTCTTCTCACCATTCTTAGGATGGATTGGCGTATTCTTAACAGGGTCTGATACGTCAGCGAATGCATTATTCTCAAATTTACAAGCAATTACAGCGCAGCAAGTCGGTGTATCTGAAGTACTTCTCGTTGCAGCAAATACAACGGGCGGTGTAACAGGTAAAATGATTTCTCCACAATCGATTGCCATTGCTTGTGCAGCAGTTGGACTTGCTGGGAAAGAATCAGATTTATTCCGGTTTACAGTAAAGCATAGTTTGTTCTTCGTAATAATTGTGGGGATTATGACTTATGTTCAGGCTTATTATTTAACTTGGATGATTCCGTAAAGAGCGACAGAAATAAACTTTGCATTTTTCAGATTATCGTGTATGATGAGAAAGTATTGAAAATTAAATCAGTGATAAACTAGGGGTGCCTAACGTATGCGTAGGCTGAGAGAGAAGCGCGTGAACTTCTTAACCCTTTGGACCTGATCTGGCTCGTACCAGCGTAGGGAAGTTAACGGCTTTACATAATGATGTCTTTTATGAGCCAGGTCCTTATTTTTTTATGGACCTGGCTCTTTTTATTTTGGCATACGCTGGCCATATCTCGTCCTTGTCACGTACAGGGGGGCAACAAAGGTTATGAAACAGTCTGTTTCGGCTGAGCAAATTGAATTGAAGTCGAGTTTACCAGGAAGTAAGAAAGTGTATGTGGATGGACCACGCGAAGGTATGAAGGTGCCGATGCGTGAGATTGAACAAAGCGATACAAACGGTGTTCCGAATCCGCCAATTCGTGTGTATGATACGAGCGGTCCTTATACGGATCCAGAGTATAAAGTGGAGTTAGAAAAGGGGTTGCAGGCGCCGCGCCACTCTTGGATTCTAGAGCGCGGAGATGTAGAAGCATACGAAGGTCGCGAAGTGAAACCAGAGGATGATGGTGTGAAGGTGGCTTCAAAACATACACCTGTTTTCCCGCAGATGGATCGCAAACCGCTTAGAGCGAAGCAAGGTGCAAATGTTACGCAAATGCATTATGCACGTAATGGGATCATTACGTCTGAGATGGAATATGTGGCGATTCGTGAAGGGGTAGAGCCTGAGTTTGTTCGTAAGGAAATTGCGGAAGGTCGCGCTATTTTACCAGCGAATATTAACCATCCTGAAGCAGAGCCGATGATTATCGGACGTAATTTCCACGTGAAGGTTAATGCAAATATCGGAAACTCTGCTGTATCTTCTTCTATTGCAGAAGAAGTAGAGAAGATGACGTGGGCTACTCGCTGGGGTGCAGATACAATTATGGATTTATCTACAGGTAAAAACATTCATACGACGCGTGAGTGGATTATTCGTAACGCGCCTGTACCAGTTGGAACTGTACCAATCTATCAAGCTCTTGAAAAAGTAAACGGAATTGCAGAAGATTTAACGTGGGAAGTGTATCGTGATACGTTAATTGAGCAAGCGGAGCAAGGCGTAGATTACTTTACGATTCACGCTGGCGTATTACTTCGTTACATTCCCATTACTGCAAAGCGTACGACAGGTATCGTTTCGCGTGGTGGTTCAATTATGGCGCAGTGGTGTTTATTCCATCATAAAGAAAACTTCCTATACACTCATTTTGAAGAGATTTGTGAAATTATGAAGCAGTATGATGTTTCGTTCTCTCTTGGAGATGGATTACGTCCAGGTTCGATTGCAGATGCAAATGACGAAGCGCAGTTCTCTGAGCTTGAAACACTTGGTGAATTAACGAAGATTGCTTGGAAACATGATGTGCAAGTTATGATTGAAGGGCCTGGGCATGTACCGATGCATTTAATTAAAGAAAACATGGAGAAAGAGCTTGATATTTGTCAGGGGGCGCCATTCTATACACTTGGGCCGTTAACGACAGATATTGCACCAGGTTATGACCATATTACATCCGCAATTGGAGCTGCGATGATTGGCTGGTTTGGAACAGCGATGCTTTGTTATGTAACGCCGAAAGAACATTTAGGTTTACCGAATAAAGATGATGTACGCGAAGGTGTTATTACGTACAAAATCGCTGCGCATGCAGCTGATCTGGCGAAAGGGCACAAAACGGCTCATCAGCGTGATGATGCACTTTCAAAAGCTCGTTTTGAATTCCGTTGGCGCGATCAATTTAATTTATCTTTAGATCCTGAACGTGCAATGGAGTATCACGATGAAACATTGCCAGCAGAAGGTGCGAAAACGGCTCATTTCTGTTCCATGTGTGGACCGAAGTTTTGTAGTATGAGAATTTCACATGATATTCGTGAATATGCAAAAGAAAATGATTTAGAAACGACAGAAGCAATTGAAAAAGGAATGAAAGAGAAAGCGAAAGAATTTAAAGAAACGGGTAGTCATTTATACCAATAACACGTTACACCTCTTTACTTGATTGATCACACTGTAGTACCTAACTTAAATATAGAAGAAGCCCGCTTTGCTAAGACGGTAGCAAAGCGGGCTTCTGTTGTTTATCCTGCTATTTGCGGGCAGTGAGACCCCTCACTGATTAAAGTTTCACTTTATAAGGCGAAGAAGAGATGTACCCAATAGAATAAGAGGAATAATGTGACGACTGTTGTGAGCGGGATAACGATAAGGGATACACTTAAATAGTCTTTCCATTTTACTTTAATTTTGTTTTGTTTCAGGATATACATCCAAATGAGGGAAGCTAGCGTACCGATTGGTAATAGTAGTGAACCGATGTCACTACCAATAATGTTTGCGAGGTAAATCGTTTTTAAAGTGATTGGGTCTAGTCCCATTTCTGTTAATGTGATTGTACCAATCATAAGTGCAGGGTGATTATTGAAGACGTTGGAGAGGAGGGAAACGAGTCCGCCCATTGTAAAGCTAGCATAAAGTAGATGCTGATTTACAACTGGTTCAAGCCATTGGACAAGTGCTGCTGTTAATCCTGCGTTGTGAAGTCCGTAAATAATGACATACATAGAGAAAGCAAAAATTAAAATGTGCCAAGGTGTCTTTTTCAAAATATCGACAGGGTTCGTTCGTAAGTAGTACCATCTCCAGATGAGAAGAACGAGTGAACCGAGTACGGCAACAATCTCGATTGGGATGGATAAGAAGGATGCAACGAATAGAAGACAGCGCATAAGGAAGACGAAGCCTAATACTTTTAGCATGAACCTTGTCCGTTTTTGCTTCGTATCAACTGAATTTTTTCCTTTTAACGGATGAAAGTTTTTCGTGAAGAATATTTCTTCAATATCATATGAAGAAACAGGCAATTTTTTCGGAAGTTTTTTCTTCAAAACCGTATACATAAGCCATGACATAAACAATAGTCCTAATGTTGCAGGTACAAACATCATAGCAGTATGCATATAAAGAGTCATATTCACGATATTTAATGCGATTAAGTTTACGATATTACTTACACCAATTGGTGCACTAGATGCAGTAGCGATTAAAGCACCGCTTAATAAATAAGGGATTTGTTGATGCGGTTTTAATTGAAGATTTTTTAGGAGAAGAATTAAAATTGGCGTTGTAATTAAAATACTACCGTCGTTATTAAATAAAAGAGTCATAAGAAAACATAATAATTGAATATACCAGTATAAGCGGCGTCCGGAGCCTTTTGCTAAGTTTGCAAGTTTCGCTGCGGACCAGTGGAAGAAGCCGAAGCTTTCTAATATAACCGCCATAACGATGGTCGCTAATATTGTTATGGAGGCACCGCCAATTTTACTAATAATGTCCATGACGTCTGGTTTTGATACAAGTCCAGTAATCAGGATAATGCCAGCGCCAATTGCTGCCGGCCACGCCTCATTTAAACCACGAGGTCGCCAAAAGATAACAATCATCGTTAAGAAGAATACAATAATAGTAATCCATATTTCAATGCTCATATTTTACCTACCTTTCTACTTTTCCTCAAAGCAATGTAGCTTGTCTTAAGGTTTGTATTGGTAGTATATTCAGCAAAAAATAAGAAGAACTAGACGTATAACGGAGTGCAATGAATATGTGTTTTTCAAGTTATGGGACAAGTATCTCTCTTAGTGAAATAACTATTGTGAGAGGAGTCTAGAAATTAATGGGGCAGTAAGATAGTAAATGAAATTTATATAGGTGATCATGGAGATATATCAGCGATTATTGAAATATATCAGCGCAACTCAAAATATATCGGCGATTATTGAAATATATCGGCGCAACTCAAAATATATCAGCGATTTTTAAATTATATCGACTTATCGACAAAACATGACAAAAGGAGCCCATCCCAAAATACCTTTTGGAACAGGCCCTACAATAATTATTTCTCCTTCAAAAAAGTTCGATCCTTCAAGAATAAATTCCAGAAGAAAATAAATCCTGGTAATAAAATTGCAATCCCAATTGCATATAGAATAAGCAATGCATAGAATGTTTCGACCGTTGTAAAGCTTGTAAATACAGTTACATCAGGATAAATAATATACGGTAAATGCGCAACGCCGTAAGCATAACTTGCAAATGCATATTGAGCGACGACTGCTAAAACGGCAATGCGAGGGTATCCTAGTGTGCCATACTTCTTGTTTGTCCACCAAAGAGAAGAGTACCCGATAACGAATAAAACGATAGAAACTGTAAACCACGGGAATTGCTTTATGAGCCCTTGCATAAGCCAGTGTGTTTCCGGATCCATTACAACGAGGGCGATAATCGCCGTAACGAGTGTTGCAGGACCAAGGATGATGGCGTTTCTTCTATAAATTCTATACGAATCTTCTGAACCTTGCTCTCTCGCAAAATCAGCAAGAAAGAGGGAGGAAAGAAATAATTCCGAAGTTAGCCCAAAGAGCATATAACAGTAGATCACCGGGCTAGAAAGAAGTTTTCCATACAGGAGTACTTCTTTTCCCTCAGACATTGTAATATAAGCCCCCTCTGTAACAGGTAAAACGGTAATTAATAAGGCTGGAATTAAGAGCCCAGTAATACCTGAAATAACCCGAAGGAGGTACTGATATTTTGGCACAGAGTAAGCAAATACCATGAATGTACTGCGAATTGCAATGAGTATTAAAATTAACATAACTGGTACGAACATGACTGTCGCAAGGGTGAAAGCGGCTTTCGGAAAGAAACCGAGAAAAGCGACAACGACAAAGACGAGAAATGTATTTGTTACTTCCCAAGTCGGTGATAAGTATCGGTTGGCAAGCTTGGCAGCGAGCGTTGGATGTTTTGCGTATACCATGCCCCAAAAACCTGCTCCAAAATCGATGGACCCTAATATACTGTATACGAAAATAAGAGCCCATAAGATGATGATTGCAATACTTTCCTCATGCACGAGAATCGCCTCCTTCGTGATGTAAATCATTTGTAAGCGGATGTTTCTTAAAGAATGTCCGTAATACGAAAACTGTTAAAATACCGAGTCCAATATATAAAATGATGAATAGAATAAATAAAGGACCGACAAAATCAGCGCGTGTAGAAGCGTCGACTGTACGTTGCATACCGTAAATGGTCCATGGCTGACGACCGCTACAGCTGAAAATCCACCCAAATTCAATGCCGAGCATCATAACTGGTCCACATGCGGCAGCTCCCCAAAGAAGCCACTTCGGTAGCTCTGTTCCTTTTTTTCGGTAAACAAAGTACCAATATAAGAGGGCAATTGCTGCAACTGCAAAGGTAAAGGCAGCAGTGCCAACCATTAAATTGAACAGTGTATGCGTGTAAAATGGTGGCCATGTTTCTTGTGGAAATTCCTTTAGTCCTTTTACGACAGTGCTAGGGTCTAGTCCTACTAGTAGGCTAAGCATGTTCGGAATTTCTAGTGCGTAGTTTAGTTCAAGTGTGTTAGGATCTACAACGCCGCCAATTGATAACGGTGCATGTGATGTCGTTTCAAATAAAGCTTCAGCAGATGCCAGTTTTTCAGGGGAATGCTTATGTAAAGCAATTGCCGATTCGTGTCCCGAAAGCCACATCGTAGCGCCTGTAATAAATGTCACGACGAGTCCTAACAGTAGTCCTTTTTTATGATATGCCACTTCACGTTCACTTACATTCTTCTTTAATAATTTAAATCCGGCGATAGAGGCAATGACGGCAGCTCCAGTTGCGTAGGCTGTAATCACAACGTGGAATGCGCTCGTGCCAAAACTCGGATTAAAGAAAGCTTTCCACGGATCAACGTTAAAAACGGATCCATCTGGCCCCATTGAAAAGCCCGCGGGTGTATTCATCCATGTATTTGCCGATGTAATAAGCACGGCAGATGCCGTGGCACCAATCATGACGAAGAATAGCGAGATTAATCTCATGAATGGAGGTAGTTTGTCAGCTGCATATACATAAATCGACATGAACAAAGCCTCTAAAAAGAAGGCGAAAATCTCAATTTGAAAGGGCACAGAAATAACCTGCCCAACAATTTTGGCAAAACCAGGCCAAAGCAGTGAGATTTGCACACCAACGATTGTTCCCGTTGGAATTGCTACACCAAGAAGGATGGCAAAGGCCTTTGTCCATCTTTTCGCCATAATGGCGTAGTCGGAATCTTTCTTCCAGTGGTAGAGTATTTCACTTATAAAAATCATTAATGAAAGTCCGACACCAAGTGTTGCGAAGATAATGTGGAATGCTAGTGAAGAACCGAAAAATGCTCTTGCTAATGTTACCGTATCCATATGTAAACTCCTCTTCTTTTTTGCCATTATTTTCTGATTGAATTGGAAGATTTATTCAAAAAAACTTCCAAAAATATATATGTATTTAAAAAGTGGATATGATAATATTATGTTTGAATATTATAAATAGAAAGAATTTAATGTTTAATAATGTTTTGTTTGTTTTTTAGTAAGGAATATTTTATAATCTTTTATGCGAACATAAGTTCTGTTTTTCGAAGTGAAGAAGTTTATGTGAAATGGAGAGGATGTTTTATGTATCCTGAAGTCATTAAAAAGATGGCATTTTCAAAAGAGCATAGAGATTTATTATTGAAGCTGTATAATAAAGAGATTACGCGTAGTGAGTATGATCGACTCGTAGAATCGCTATATAGACCTTCTAAAGAGGCTTGTGAGGGATAGAGGAACGGGAGACAATCTAATAGATTGTCTTTTTTACATTTACGTATGTTCTGGTAAAATTAAGGATAGCCTTACTAGAGAGGTGAAAAGTTTGCGGAAACGTATATATATAGTGATTGGCGTTATTCTTTTAATCGCTTTAGGTGGAATTGTATTTTGGTCAGCTTTGCAAGGAAACCGTACGGAACATTTTATTTTAAGACATATGGTGAATGAAAATGGGACGCTTGCTACATATCGTTTAGAAGATACAAAAGCAGGTACCGGTGAAGCGAAAGGCCGTGAAGCTTTATCGGAATCAGCAGGGCTATGGCTGCAATATACACTCGATAAAGACGATCAAGCGTTATTCGATGAACAAGTTAAAGTTATTCAAAATAACTTTGTACATAAGAACCAAATTGTTTTATGGAAAATCTCTGAAAAGGGAGAAATGCAGTCAGCTACAAATGCACTTATTGATGATCTTCGTATTATAGAACAGTTATATCGCGCTTATGAAATGTACAAGGAAGAGCGCTATAAAAACTTAGCGGATCAATTGAGTGATGCTGTAATTCGTTATAATAAGAAAGGTAATTATTATGTTGATTATTATGATGCAGATGCAAGGAAACAAAATGATTTTGCAACAACGTCATATATAAATCCGCGCGCATTCTCCTATATGAAAAAGTATGGAAAAGTTTCTGCTCAGCAATATGAGGAAGTCGTTCAATTTTTAGCAGATTATCCAAGGCATGGATGGGCATTCCCGAAAGAGTATAAAGCAGATGGCACATTTACGTACGACAAAGAAGTGAATCTTATTGACCAATCATACGTTGCATATCATCGTAGTTTAGGTGGCCTTTCATCAGATGCTTATTTGGAATTTATAAAGAAGAAATTCCAGGAGGATGGAAAGCTATACGGTCGTTACAATTTAGAAACGGGAAAACAAACTGTGAATTATGAATCGCCTGCGGCTTACGGATTAACGATTTTGTATGTACTACAAACAGGTGATACAAAGTTTGCAAAGGAATTATATGATCATATGGCCACATTCCGAAATGACAACGTATTTAGTAGATATTACGGTGGATATGTAACAGGAGAAAATAAAAATACGCATATTTTTGATAATGTTTTGCCGCTTTTAGCTGAAATAGAATTAGAGAAGAGTGAACAATAAAAGGTGCCACCCTATGGGGATGGCATCTTTTATTGTTTGATATCATTTTAAGTCCTAATATTGGAGAAGTAATCAATCACGAATTCACGGAATTGCTGGGCAGTTTTCGATAAGTAACGTTTTTTTGACCAGCTTAAGCCAATCGTTCGCTCACAATTTGGTTCAATAATACGTAACTTATTTAATGCTAAAGTAGAGTTCTTTAATAAAGTTAAACTTGGGACGAAAGCGATGCCGAGGCCTTGCTTAATCAGGTCGCTAATCACGGTTGGTTCATCTACTTCAAAAGCGATATGTGGAGTGAAGCCAGCTTCTTTACAAAATTCATCTGTTAAGTGCCGAAATCCATAACCAGTGTTCATACTAATAAACGGTTCGTCCTTTACTTCATGCAGATATACACTTTCACGTTCTGATAAACGGTGCCCTGAAGGGACGACTAAGAAAATTTCTTCTGTAATAAGTGGTTCCCAAATAATCTCTTCGCCTTCAATTGGCACAGAAGAAATGCAAAAGTCAATTTCTATATTATCTAGTTGTCGTTTCATAGAAGGAGTAGATGCGAGAAACTGTTGGAATCGAACGTTAGGATGTTGTAGTAAAAAAGAACCGAGTAGTTCTGGTAATATTCTTGGAATAGAAACAGCCAGCGTAATAGAGCTTTGTTGTAAGTTAGCTAAATCTTTAATTTCTCGTTCGCCTTCACTTAATTCATGAAAAATGCGCTCTACTCGTTTTAAAAATACTTTCCCGAAAGAGTTTAATGTAATTTGTCGCCCTTGGCGGTCAAATAATGGAACGCCTAAGTCCTTTTCTAATCTAGCAATTGTTTTGCTGAGCGAAGGCTGTGCGATATGCAATTCTTCAGCCGCTTTTGTCATATGCTCTAATCGTGCAACTGTTTGAAAGTATTTTAGTTGAAGAAGTTCCATTTTGACTCTCCTTTCTATAGACCAAAAGGAATGGATTGATAATTAAAGATGTATTATACAGTATGAAAATGGACGTGTATAGTAAATCTGTTAAACCATTCTAACGGTGTTAAATTCGGAGAAGGAGTATGTTTCATGAAAGGAATTCAACTTGTATTTAAAGATTGGAAAGCGATGTGGCACCATAAACATGGGCGTATCGCTTTAATTTTTTTGTTAATCGTTCCTTTAATTTATTCAGGGTTCTTTTTAGCTGGATATTGGGATCCATACGGAAAATTAGATAAATTACCTGTTGCGATTGTAAATTTAGATAAAGGTGCTGCAATGGATGAGAAAATAATTCATGCAGGAGACGATTTTGTAAAAAATTTAAAAGAGAATAAGGAACTGGCTTTTCATTTCGTATCAGAAAAAAATGCTGAGGAAGGGCTAAAAGAAGATAAGTACTATATGGTTGTTACGATTCCAGCCGATTTCTCTAAAAAGGTAAGTACACTTATGGATGAGAAACCAGAACCAGCACAATTGCAGTACAAAGTAAATCCGGGTAAAAACTTTGTAGCAGCGCAAATTGGAACGACAGCTGTTGAAAATATGAAAACAAAAATTTCAAATAGTATTACGAAATCTTATACAGAAGGTGTCTTTTCAAAGTTTCAAGACTTAGCACAAGGGTTGAGTGATGCAAGTAATGGTGCTGGGAAGTTACATGAAGGAACGACAGATGCAAGAAATGGGGCAAATCAGCTTGCAGATGGTATTCATCGTTTAAGTGACGGGACATCAAAAGTGAAAGAGGGAAGTGAAAAACTTGCTTCTAGCAAATCAGCCTTAACTGATGGAGCGAATGAGCTAAGTCAAGGAGCAACCTCACTTCATAGCGGTATGGAGTTATTGACGCAAGGTGAAAAACACTTACAATCAGGGATTAGTGAATTAAGTGCTGGTACAAATGAATGGGTGAACGGAAGTGAGAAACTGGCTGAAGGACAAGCGAAAGCGGACAATGCAGCAAATAGTGTAAAACAACAATTAGAAGAGTACGTGAAAAGTCATCCAGAGGTGCAGCAAGATCCTGCTTTTCAAAAGATTATCGCTACTTCTAATGGATTAGCTCAAGCAACAAACACTTTAAATAATAGTCAGAAACAATTGACACAAGGTGCACAGAAGCTTGCAGATGGTCAGCATAAGGTTGAAGAAGGTATGAATACATTCGGAGTTAAGTTAAATGAAGCTACTGCTGGAACGAAAAAGATAGCAGATGGTGCTACAAATTTAGCTAGTGGATTTACGAAATGGGGAACTGGATTTACATCATTACAAGAAGGTGTCAATCAACTTGCGAGCGGGGGAACAGAACTGAATCATGGTGCTGATCAGTTAACGAACGGACTTGTTAAACTTGACGATGGTGCGAAAGAACTTTCTACGAAATTGGGAGAGGGCGCAGAGAAGATAGCGGATGTTCGCAATGATGATGCACGCAATACGATGTTCTCAGAGCCGGTTCAATTAGTGAAGTCAACAGTTTCTGACGTGCCTAATTACGGTTCGGGTATTGCACCATATTTCTTATCGCTTGCATTTTATGTTGGCGGAATTATGGCATCAAATATTTTACCGCTTGGCCGTAGACAAAATATGAAGGTAAGCGGAACGGTACATTTTATTAATAAACTAGGATTGGTATATGTAATTGGACTTATTCAAGCATTACTTGTGGATGTGGTTGTGCTAGGAGTTATGAAATTAGAAGTTGCAAGTGTGCCGCTCTTTGTATTATCAAGTATCGTGATTTCCTTTACGTTCATGACGTTTATTCTTATGTTAGTAACGGTGTTTGGTCTTGTTGGAAAGTTCTTAGCGGTAACGCTTCTCGTCTTGCAATTAGCGACGAGCGGTGGTACTTTCCCAGGAGAATTAAATATAGCTGTTCTTAGCAAGATTGGACAATTTCTCCCAATGTCCCATTCTCTTAGAGGATTGCAAGATGTGATTTCTTTAGGAGATTGGTCGCAATTACAAATGCAAATTTTAATATTGTTATGCTATCTCGTTGTTGCTGGTGGAATTGCTTGGATTACGAGCCATATACAACATAGGGAAACGAATGCCGAACAAGTTTCTTAAAATAAAAAGAAGTTATCCGATTTTTTGGGGTGGTATTATCCCCTTTAGGTAGACAGTAAAAAAAGAGTCCATCTGGTATGATGGACTCAATACTGTTTTATCTGGAGGGGATTTTTTTATGGCAAGAAAGGGACAATCATTTCAAAAATATACAGAAGAACTAAAGCGAGAAGCAGTTCGTCTTCGAATAGAAGAAGGAAAATCATTACGGGAAATTCGTGAACACCTTGGTATAAAGAGCGATGCACAAATTATAGAATGGGTAAAACGCTCTCAACAAGGGCAGTCATTTGATGATCAACGTGGTGCTTGGAATCGTAAGAATTTTAATAGTCTTGAAGAAGAAAATGCATATTTGAAGGCGCAGGTTGAATATTTAAAAAAGCGCAATCCAAATCTACACGGGAAGGAATGGTCTTAAAGAAAGAACGATTTTCTCTTATCGATTCACTACGCCAAACATACCCACTCAAATGGTTATTTCAAATTGCAGAAGTGTCTAAGGCTGGATACTATAAATGGCGAAAATATCATAACGTGCATCGTTTACATCAAAAAAGGGATATGTGGCATAAAGAACATATTTTATCTATTCATCGTCAGCACCCTTATTATGGATATAAACGTATGACCCGTGCTTTAGCTCGAGAAGGAATGGTAATGAATCATAAACGTGTTCGTCGTCTCATGAGGGAGTTAGGCATTCAATCTATTATCCGGAAAAAACGTCCATTTTACGGAAGAAAAACATCGGTGATATTTAACAATCATTTGAATCGAGAATTTCAAGCGGACAAACAAAATCAAAAGTATGTGACGGATATTACTTATGTACGAATTGGAGATCAGTTCGCGTATTTGTCAGCTGTGTTAGATCTATATAACAATGAAATCGTTGCTTGGAAGTTGTCTCGAAGAAATGATTTAGATTTGGTTTTAACTACATTACAACAACTAGAGGGGAAATCTTTATCTACTAAGCCACTTTTACATTCAGATCAAGGGTTTCAATATACATCAAAGTCTTACGCAAAGCAGTTAGAAAGATTAGGATTTATCGGTAGTCATTCTAGACGTGGAAACTGTTTTGATAATGCATGTATTGAATCATTCTTCTCACATTTAAAAACAGAGAAGTTGTATTTAGTGCGTCCAAAAACGTATGAAATGGCTTATCAAACAATTCAAGAATACATTCAATTCTATAATACAGAAAGGTTCCAAGAAAAACTTCACGGCCTTTCCCCGATAGAATATCGGGAAAAGGCCGTGGCATAATACTCTTTTTATGACTGTCTACTTGACAGGGAGATGACCAGGGATGACTTCTTTTTATTTTGCTTGTAGCAAAAAGAGTATTGCATTATTTTTTTATACACCAGTTCCTATATAAGAGAAGGGGTGCATAGTGAGAGTGTTTAATTTGTTTTTCTATATATATGCGCTTTAAGTATTTTGAATATTCTAAAATTGGACTATGCCAATTGTTAGAATATTATGGAAAAGTTTTTTTGAAATAAATATAATGAACGTACAAATTAAATATTGGCATTGTTTTACATGATAGGAAAGGTATTCAAATGTTTTTAAGAAAGGAAGAGGAGGCATACATAGTTTATCCCACTTTAATGGGCAGTAAGACCCCCATTTCAAAATTCAGCGAAAGCAAAGAAGTTAGGTGGGGGGCGGGCTGATGCTCATAAAAGCCCGATTGGTGAGGGCTGATTAAAGTTTCACTTTATATGTTGGTTTGTTTGGACTTTTTACTGGATAATCATTCAGTAAATTTTCTTATACGTATAATGATGAACCATTTCTTTGGAAACTACCGATCCTCACTCTTAATGATGTAAATTAATTTTCCTGTTTGACATGGAAAGTACAATGCAAATGCCGTAGTAATAAGTCAAGAAGTCTGGGGAGGAGTGGGATATCGTATATGAACATATGGAGGCGAAAAAAGAAGCTAAGAAGACAAAAAACCTTTTTAGTACTGTTGATGCTTTTATTAGTGTTCGCGGATATACCTATCAGTTTTATTGACAACATGACGATGCATGCGGAGACAGACTCTATAACAGAACAACCGAAAGATATAGAGATAGATTCTGTAAAAGAGCAGCCAAATCCAGAAGCTGCGAAAGATTTTGATCCAGGTCCATCTTATGAGCAGAATGTAGCAAAGGATATTCCTGTAGAGGTTGGAGAGGAACGGATTGGGACGTCTTCCTGGATAAAAGATATTGCACCAGCAAGTTTAGTAGATAACACGTGCGTTCAGCAAAATAGAGTTGTACTTAAAAATGGTGGATTTGAAAAGCCAAGGATAACGAAAGACTTCTTTATTGATCAAGATAATGTAGAGGGCTGGAGAACGACAGATCGCTATAAAGTAATCGAAATTTGGAGAACGAGAGATAGAATACCATTGCCTTCACCACTTCCAGCAGAAGGAGAGCAATTTGCCGAACTAAATGCAAGGGAACCTGGAATGTTATATCAAGATGTGAAAACGACTCCAGGGCAAACGATTTATTGGAGATTAGCTCATAGGGGAAGAGATGGGAAAGATACGATGCGAGTTCGTATCGGATCAGCAAGTGCGAATATTACTTCCTTACCTACTATTCAAACGATGGAAGATGATAATAAAGCGTGGGGTCGCTATAGCGGGACTTATACAGTTCCAGCAGGTCAAACGTTAACTCGATTTGGTTTTGAGGCTGTCAAAACATACGGAAATGTCCTATCAGTAGGAAATTTCCTAGATGATATTTTCCTAGGAACAGAACCTTGTGTTACGGCAACAAAATCTGTAAGTCCAGAAGGGAAAGTGTATGCGGGAGATGAGTTGACGTATACAGTGAACGTTAAAAACCACGGCGGAGATGTTGCTGGTGAAGCAATGTTCACTGACATGATTCCAGATGGAACAGAATATGTACCGGGCTCCATAAAACTAAAAGCTGATGGAACCGAAAAAGCTATAACAGATGCAGAAGATAATGATGCAGGCTTTTATAAAGACAAAAAAGTCACTGTTAAATTAGGCGACGTACAAAATACAGAAGAGGATCCAAATGGAATTACAGTTCAATTTAAAGTAAGGGCTTTACCAAGTTATATTGGAAAACAAGTTACGAATAAGGCAAGAATAGATTATGGCAACTTGTTGAAGGGCTCAAAAGAATATACAAACTCCAATGAAGTTGTAAACGAGGTTATTGCAAGAAACCCTGAAATAGAGTCGGTTAAAGAAGTGAAAAATGTACAAGGTAAGAGTAAGTACGAGGTCGGAGATACAATTGAATACACAGTTAAAATGCGTAACAAAATTGAGAATAGCATCGCGAAAAAGATTGTAATAGAAGATTCATTACCAAACGGGGTAGATTATGTACCAGGGACCATTAAAGTAGATGGAAAAGCGGTGACGGACGCTGTAGATCAAGATAGCGGCCACTATACGATAGGTAAAGTGATTGGGAATTTAGGTGATATTACAGATACAGGATGGCATACAGTTACCTTCCAAGCGAAAGTAAAATTGGATCAGTTAGATAAAACGATTCGTAACATAGGAAAAATAACAGGTGAGAATATTACACCGCAAGAACCAGAGAAATCTATTGTAATAGAACCGAAAGATCCAAAGCTAGAAACGGTAAAAGAAGCAAAGAACTTACAGCAAGGTAAGAGCATATATGAAGTCGGAGATACGATTGAATATACAGTGAAAATGCGTAATAACGTAGCGAGTAGCGTGATAAACAATGCTATTATTGAGGATCCATTACCAGAAGGTGTGGAATATGTGCCAGGGACGATTCGAATAGATGGGAAGGTTGTCACAGATGCAGAAGATGGGGATAGTGGCCATTATAAGACTGGAAAAATAACCGGGAAGTTTGGAGATATTCGAGATACAGAGTGGCATACAGTAGTGTTCCATGTGAAAGTGAAAACGAATCAAGCAGGGAAAGAAATAGTAAATAAAGCGAAGGTAACAGGAGAGAACATTACACCGCAGGAACCTGAAAAACTAGTAAAAGTAGATTATAAGAATCCGAAAGTGGAATCAGTGAAAGAAGTAAAGAACTTACAACAAGGTAAGAAGTATGAAGTAAAAGATACGATTGAATATACGATTAAGGTTCGTAATACAGTCAAAGATAGCATCATAAAAAATTCTTTAGTAGAAGACCAATTGCCAGAAGGTGTGGAATATGTACCAGGATCAATTCGGGTGGATGGCAATATAGTAACGGATGCCGAAGATACTGACAGTGGTCATTATAAGGCTGGAAAAGTAATAGGGAAACTCGGAGACATTCAAGATACCGAATGGCATACAATCGTATTTCAAGTGAAGATAAAAGATGGTTATGAAGATAAAAAAATACTGAACGTAGGTACGGTAAAAGGAGATAATATTTCTCCACAAAAACCATCAGTAGAAATAGCAGTGGAACCTCCTCCGTCAGGGAAAATTGAAATTGAAAAAGTAGATGCAAAGGATCATACGTTGAAACTGAAAAATGCAGAGTTTCAAATTATCGATAAAGATGGAAATGTAGTCGGAAAATTAGTAACCGATGAAAGTGGAAAAGCAATTTCTGAACCGCTAGTATTCGGTAAATATGAAATTAAAGAAATAAAAGCACCGACAGGTTACATGATCTTGAAGGAATCAATTCATGTAGAACTTACATCACCTTTGCAAAAGTTGAAAGTAGAGAACAACAAGAGTGAATGGGTCATTCCGAATACAGGAGGGTTTGGAACAAATCTCATTTACTTATTTAGCACATTACTCATTGTGTTAACGCTATTTCTCTATTTCCGAAAAGGGGACAGTAATTTATAAAATATAAAGGGGGCAATACGAGTATGAAAAAGGTATTTAGTATGGTTTTAGCATTTATATTAATGCTTTCAACGCTGCCAAGTGCATTTGCTGCAAATGAGGTTCCGACAAAAGGGTCTTTAACAATTCATAAGTATGCGCATGAAAAAGATGGACAACAAGGTGAAGCAGGAACTGGTGAACCTGGTCAGAAAGTTCCTGAAGGGGCAACACCGATAAAAGGAGTAGAGTATGAAGTTGTAAAAGTTGCAACTTTTAAAGTGATTGAAAGAAATGGAGAAATTGTAAAAGAAGCTGTTGAGAAAGTTGACAATGCAACACCTATTAGCGACGTAACAGGTGAAGATGGTACAGTAACTTTTAAGGACCTTCCAATCGGTCGTTACTTAGTGAAAGAAGTTAGCGGTCCAGATAACGTAAATATAAATACAGAGCCATATACAATTGATATCCCAATGACTGATAAAGAAGGTAAAAAATTAAACTACGACGTTCATATTTATCCAAAAAATGAAATCAAGCGTGGAGCAGTAGAATTAACGAAAGTAGACGATGCAGGTAAACCATTAAAAGATGTAGAGTTCACACTATATCATAAAGGGACTGATAAAGTAGTAGTAGATAAAGCAGGAAAAGAATTAAAGAATCTAAAGACAGATAAGGATGGTAAAATCCGCGTTGACGGTTTATTGTATGGAGAATATTATTTCAAAGAGTCAAAAGCACTAGAAGGGTATGTTTTAGATCCTAAAAAATATGAATTTAAAGTTGAAAAATCAGGTGCATTCCCTAAAGACGGTCAAGCAGGCTATGGGGAAATTGTAAAACTAGATAAAATTATAAACTATAAAAAACCGACAATTGATAAGAAGATTAACGGTAATTTAAATGGTTTACCAATTAACGTAGATGAAGAATTCACATACGACATTAAAACGAAACTACCAGGTGATATTCATCTGTACAAGAAATACGTAATAACAGATAACGTGGATTCAAGATTAACAATTATCGGTACACCAGTTGTTACAATTGATGGTGAAAAAGTATCTTCTGATGTTGTAAAAGTAACGTTAGGTGAAAAGACTGCTGCAGGTCAATTAGTGACAGTGACTGTAGAGAATTTTGCAGCGTTAAAAGATAAAAAAGAACTACATTTGCAAATCAAGGCGAAAGTAAATGGAGATATTAACGGTGGAACAGTAATAGAAAATATAGCAAAGATCGATTATGAAACTGGTGATAAAGTAACACCACCAGACGATGAAACAACAACACCTCCTGTAAAGGTTATCGTAACTGATGGTAAAATTTCATTGAAAAAAATTGACGGTGCAACTAAAGATGCTTTAGAAGGTGCGAAATTTGAATTACGAAAAGATAGTAAAGTCGTAAAAGTAAAAGGTGTTGACGTTGTCGGTGTATCTGATAAAGATGGGATTATTAATTGGGACAACATCCCTTACGGTGAATACGAAATCGTCGAAATTGAAGCACCGAAGTATACTGATAAAGGTGAAGTGAAATCTTATCAAAAATTAAGAGAGCCAATTAAAGTTAAGATTGATAAGGATAACCAAACGGTGAAATTAACTGTAGAAAATAATAAGAGTGGCTGGATCCTTCCTGCAACAGGTGGAATTGGGACAATCCTCTTCACAGTAGTTGGCCTTGTATTAATGGGCGCAGCGTTTATGTTCTTAAGAAGAAAAGCTTAATAAGCGTACGAGTATAGGGAGAAAAGAGGGAGAAAGAACATCTTCCTCTTTTCGTTATTTACTGCCCGGTAAATAGCGGGATAAATGGAACTACATATGCATAATAAAGGGGTATATTATGAAACGTAATATTATTTTTGGATGCATCTTTTTAGTAGGACTTAGTATTTTTTTATACCCGACGGTGAGTAATTGGTTAGCGACAAGAGCGCATTATTCTGAAGTAAGTACATATGACAAAAAGGTGAAAGAGCTGCAAAGGGAAGAAATTAAACGTAAAGAAAAAGAAGCGAAAGAGTACAATGAGAAACTACAACAGGAGAGACAGACCGTTACAGATCCATTTCGTTCCGATAAGAGTGGAAATTCCAGTTCTTACGTAGATATGTTGAATGTAGGAGAAGTAATGGGCTATGTAGAAATTCCTAAAATTAATGTGAAGCTTCCTATATATCATGGAACGTCTGAGGATGTTTTAAGTAGAGGGGTAGGTCATATAGAGAATTCCTCTTTGCCAGTTGGCGGAGAAGGAACACATTCTATTTTGACTGGACATAGGGGGTTGCCATCTGCTGTATTATTTACAGATTTGGATAAATTAAAAGAAGAGGATATTTTTTATATTCATTCTTTAGATAAAGTATTAGCATATAAAGTAGATCAAATTAAAGTAGTGCTACCAGAAGAAACGGATGATTTAACGGTAGCTGAAAGTCAGGATTATGTGACACTAATTACATGTACGCCATATGGTGTAAACACGCATAGGTTACTCGTTCGAGGACACCGTGTTCCATATGACGAAAAGGAAAAAGGAGAGATTAAGGAAGTTGTTGGAGTAGATAAACGAATGATAGGAGCAGGTGCTATCATTGTAGGTGCATTTCTAATTGCTTTATATAGAAGAAAGAAGCGTAAAACTATAGAGAAAATATAAAATGGTTCTCCTTTCAATGTATATGTATGAAAGGAGAACCATTTTTTGGCCTATTATTTGCGTTCCATTACCGCAAAGTAATTGTTTTCGTTATCAGCGAAGTTAAAAGCTCTGCCAGTAGGTAAATCTACAACTTGTCCAACAGTAACATTTTTCTCAGAAAGATCTTTATACAGTTGATCTAAGTTGTTAGAGAAGAACATAAGTGAAGGTGTATGTAAGTTTAATTCAGGTTGCATTTTTGCAATTAACTCTTTATCGTGAAGGACGATGCTTGTGCCTGCTTCTTTTGACGGCGCAATTTCAATCCAGCGAAAACCTTGTCCGTTATTTTCTTCCGCAATAATTTGGAATCCTACTGTCTCAGTCCAAAATTGTACTGCTTCATCTTGATTATTTACATATAGCATAATTTGTCCAATTTGATTAATCATAGGTGTGTCCTACTTTCTTTTCTTTTATGGAATTCTATTATATCAAAGATATGGTTTGAATACCTTTTCGTGATTTTTCCGAAGTGCAATCTTAGCCCATTTCATATTTGCCCTAGGAGAAGGTCCTGTAATCCATGTATGAAATGGTAGTGTACTGCATATGACCATTGTTGAAATCGAGATTGTGGCTGTTATTGTAAATAATAATAAGCTATATAATATTGTGTTTTCTTGCAGTGTGAATAAAGAAAGAAACTTTGTACATAGTTGCAAGAAGAAAAAGTGAGCTAAATAAGCACCATACGTGTAATTCCCGATAAATCGTAAAGCTTTATATAAGAAACCGCGTCGCTGTACGATTGTAATAGATAGCACGTAAAGTATGATAATTTCGCATACGATATATAAAAACATAGACGGTTTTAAATAAGTCGAAACGGTTAAATGAATAGAGTTTGCTCCGTAAAAACTAAATAACTCATAATTGATGAATAAAAATAAGACGAAAAATAAGATTGTAATAAGCGGAATATGTTTTATGACAAATGTACGCCACGCTTTTAGTGCGACAGCAGCGATTCCTCCCATGACGAAATAGAACGAATAGAAGAAGAAGGAACGATCTGTATAATGTAAAATGGTTGAGCTAGTCAATTTCTCTCCATTAAAAATGTAGTGCGAAGAATACCACATTAAGAGGAAATATAGAGAAGCAAAGATGGTCATATATTTATATATGTCTTTTTTATTTTCTGTTCGTTTTTGAAACCAATAAAATAGTGTGCACAGCAAAGGGAACAGTAGGTGAATTTGAAACATCATAATCACGTACCAAAGATGAGGTGCGGCTGTTCCGAGTAATAAACTTTTTATTCCGCTTTGTAGTGTAATCATATCGTTTGTTGTTAATAAGTAAAGAACAGACCAGAAGAAATAAGGAATGAGTAAATGTGCGGCTTTTTCAGAAATATATTCTTTGTATACTAATTGCTTTGTATAGTGACGAATTAAGTGGAAGCCGACGATAAATATGAATGCAGGTGCTGAAAATTTTGCAAGGTTAAATAGCATGCCCATAATGAGAGATTGCTCAAGTAAGACATTTCCTTGATTCATTGTATATAATAAGGAACTTTGCAAAACGACCGCAAGGAATGCAATGCTTTGCAAAACTTTAAATTCAGGTGCGCTTTGAGTCATAATGTCCATCTCCTTTTCCATACATGATTATAGTACGGAGAATGAATAATGGATGTGGAATATTTGTGAAGGTTTTAACAAATTTGTGGCGGAATAGATTATATCGACGATTTTTTCAATATATCGACGTTTCGACAAGGAATATCGACTTATCAACAAATAATGACAAAAAGAGGATGCTCAAAACGAGCATCCTCTTTCTATTTATTAAGCAAATTTGTTTTTGATCCAGTTCTTACCTTCTACAAGGCGAGCTGTCATTACGGCACAAGCGTTATCTGCTGTTACGTTTAACATCGTTGCAGGAGGATCGATGATTGTACTAATCGCTGCGATAATTGGTAATGCTTCTGGTGGGAAGCCATATAAAGAAACGATTAACATTTCACCAATCATACCGCCGCCTGGAATAGCGCCCATTACTGTTCCTACTAATAGAGAAACAACAAGTGCGATTGCTAATGTTTTCGGTCCTTCGAATTCCATGTTGAAAATACCGAATAAGAAAGCAATTTTTAATACGCCGCCTAAAACAGAGCCGTCTTTATGAAGTGTAGATCCAAGAAGGACAACTGTTTCACGAACGTCAGAAGAGATACCCATTTTCTTCGTTGCTTCTAAGTTCGCTGGAATACTTGCGGCACTACTACAAGTTGCAAGAGATGTAACAGTAGGAGAGACCATGTTCTTCCAAAATACTTGTACACCTTGCTTGCGACCTGCAAGGTATGCATAGAACGTAAAGAATACAAAGAAGTAAATAAGAGACGCTGGATAGTATACCATTGCTGCTCGGAAGTAAGTTCCAAGAAGCTGTGGTCCGAATTCACCAACTAATGCTGCGAAGTAAGCAGCAAGTCCGATTGGAGCGTAGTACATAATGAAAGATACGACTTTCATTGAAATTTCTGCACCAGCTTGTAAGAATGTAGCGAATGGTTTTCCTTTTTCACCAACTGCTGAAGTTGCAACTCCCATTAAGATAGAGAAGAAAATAAGAGCTAACATATTTTCACGAGATAGTAACTTCGAGAAGTCAGATACTGTTAGAATACCGACGATTTGATCTGCAACACTAACTGCTTTTTCAGCTTTGTCAGGTTGGGTTAGTTCTAATACAACACCTTGTGCTGGAGGGAATATTTTCACGACAATAATCATAAAAATAGCAGCTAAAATACTTGTAAATAAGAAAGTCCCAGCCATACTAGACATAATTTTACCGAAACGTTTTAATCCATCCATATTAGCAATAGATGACGCGATGCTAAAGAACACTAGAGGTACAACAATCGTAAACATTAAGTTTAAGAAAATGTCACCAAGCGGCTTTAAAGCAACTGCATCGGCACCCATGAAATAACCAATGAAACCACCAATTAGGATAGAAGATAATAAAATAAGTGGAAAGCGATATGCCTTCATAAATATATCCTCCTATCAATTATAAAAAATCATACTGAATTATTATAGCGAGTTAGAGCCCTCTTTACTAGGAGAATACGGATAGATGGAATAGCGTGAAAACCGAGAAATTTTTGTTTTTAAGCTCGGCATACAGCAGGAAATCTAGACATATATATTTGTAACCTAGTTGTGGTAAGGGATGCGCCGTAACTTAGGTTTGGAAAAAGGGGGAGGGAAAAGGGATGAATATTTTACTTTGCTGTGCAGCGGGAATGTCTTCCAGTTTGATTGTTACAAAAATGGAGAAAGCAGCAGAGGCAAAAGGGATAGAGGTAAAGATTTGGGCTGTATCAGGTTCTGAAGTAAATAGCCATATTGATAAAGCCGATGTACTTTTACTTGGACCGCAAGTACGTTATTTATTACCGAAAATGAAAGAATTATGTAAGGAGAAAGGAGTACCTGTTGATGTCATTCAATCCGTCCATTACGGACTTTGTAATGGAGAAGCTATCTTGCAAGCAGCTTTGTCAATGAAACCATGAGGAGAGTGGGATAGATGATACGGTTTTTAGAGAAATATGTAATGCCGATAGCAGGAAAGGTTGCAGAGCAGAGGCATTTGCTAGCAATTCGTGATGGACTTGTATTGACGATGCCGTTCTTAATTATAGGATCAATTTTTCTTATTATTAGTACATTACCAATCCCTGGGTATAGTGAATTCATGGCGAGTTTGTTCGGGAAAAACTGGAACGTAGCATTAGGGTATCCAGTTAGTGCAACTTTTAATATAATGGCTTTAATAGCTGTTTTTGGAATCGCTTACAGGCTTGGGGAATATTATAAAGTGGACGCTTTAGCATCCGGGGCATTGTCGCTTGTGACATTTTTACTTGCAACTCCATTTCAAGTTGCATATATCATGCCGGGTACGAAAGAAAGTATACTGGTAGATGGAGTAATTCCAGCGGCATTAATGGGAAGCCAAGGTTTATTTGTAGCGATGATTATTGCAATTATATCTACTGAAATATACCGATTTCTTGTACAAAAAAAGATGATTATAAAAATGCCTGAGACAGTTCCACCGGCAGTAACGCGTTCATTTGCAGCGCTTATTCCTGGGTTTATTGTTGTGACAGTTGTTTGGATCATTAGATTGATTTTTGAACACACAACTTTCGGAAGCATTCATAATGTTGTAGGGAAGCTACTGCAAGAACCGCTGAGTATACTTGGTGCTAGTCTTTGGGGAGCAGTTATAGCGGTTATTCTCGTTCATGTCCTTTGGGCGTGTGGAATTCATGGAGCTACAATTGTGGGCGGTGTAATGAGCCCGATTTGGTTATCGTTAATGGATCAGAACCGGATTGCTTTTCAAGCGGGCCAAGATGTACCGAACACGATTACTGCACAGTTTTTTGATTTATGGATTTATATGGGCGGTTCTGGTGCAACATTAGCCTTAGTTGTCGGAATGTTATTGTTTGCACGAAGTCAGCAATTAAAAAGTTTAGGACGATTGTCAATTGCACCTGGTATCTTTAACATTAATGAAATGGTAACTTTCGGTATGCCAATTGTCATGAATCCACTTTTACTTATTCCATTTATAGTAGTTCCTGTTGTATTAACAATTGTTTCTTATTTCGCAATGGAATGGGGATTGGTAGCTCGCCCGAGTGGTGCTGCTGTAACATGGACGACACCAATTCTATTTAGTGGATATTTAGGCTCGGGTGGCAAAATTTCAGGTGTGATTTTGCAACTCGTTAACTTTGCACTAGCGTTCGTCATATATTTACCGTTCTTAAAAATATGGGATAAACAAAAAATAGCGGAAGAAAAGGGGGAGTAGAGAACTAAAATGGATACGATAGAAACGAAGGCCTTTCACTTAATCTTGCATGGGGGAAATGCGAGAAGTTGTTCAATGGAAGCAATTGATTGTGCAAAGCGTGGAGAATTTACAGAAGCAGAAGCGAAATTACAAGAAGCGTTAGAAGAATTAAAAGAGGCGCACCGTGTACAAACGGATCTCATACAGAAAGAAGCTGGTGGTGAAAAGACCGAAGTCACCCTTCTGATGGTGCACGCGCAAGATCATTTAATGAATGCAATTACGGTGAAGGAATTAGCGAGTGAATTTGTAGAATTATATAAGAAGATGTCGGTAACTGAATGAACCTTGCGTATGCAAGGTTTTTTATTTCATTTTTTTAGCTTGATGGCCATGGGATATTACTGCCCTTTAAAGTGGCATAAAGTTAACGTACGCCTTATAGAACAAATAGAATACAATTGAACAGCTTAAGATATAAAAGAGACTTCTTTTCCCCCTTAATATCCATTTTAATTTTCTATCCTGTAGCGACAGCTTTATTTTACTTCCTTTTGGCACGTTACATACTACTTCAAACAATTCACGATACTCCTCATTAATCCCTAAAAGTACGTACTCTTTCCCGTTTGTATATTTTATATATAAAAATTCACTGCCGCTTTTACGATCTAATACTGTTTTCATAGAGACAATTTCATCTAACTGATATATTTTCAAATCAACATCGTTATAATATTGATTTACAAAGAACACATACAGTTTTTTATTTGTAACAACGAGGACGTTATTAATACCAAAATTCATAGAAAGAAAACCGATTCCTAATGTTATAGCTGTCCCTGTTTGCCAACCCTTTACACGCGGATTGGACGCAGCCATGCTATATAAAATCTCTTCACCCTGCTGTAAATTACCTTGCACCTGATGATAACAACGCTGCATCAAAATACTTTTTGTTACTACCATTTTTGCACGTCCTATTTTCTTTTCATCTACTTTTGTTTCAACATTATATTCTGCTACATCTTCATCACTATATTGTAAATTATTTAAACCCTGCAACAGTTCCTCTTTGCGCATCAGTTTCCCCTCCTATTATCTTTTTTATTTTTTTTCGTCCTCTTGAAAGCCTGCTATACACAGTATCTGTTGCCAGCCCTAATTCAGAAGCAATCTCTTGCACACTATATTCATCCAGATACCTTTTTATAAAAATTTTTTTATCTTCATTGTTTAGCGACCTAATTAAAAGATAAAAGTTTTCTTCCTCCTCTTCTTTTGTTTGATTTGTGCCCGTTCTCTCTTCATATATATCCTGCTGAAATTCCTGTAATCTATATACTTGATTACTCTTTCTCTTAAAATCTATCGCTTTAAACTTCGCGATAGATATAAGCCAATTTCTAAATTTTCCGCGTTTCTCATCATAACTATCAATGTTGTACCAAATGATTAACAAAATATCATCAACACACTCATCTACTAACACTTTACTATGGGATGTATCTAATACACCGTGAACAACTTTATAAATTAAATCTCCATATTGATCAATTGCTGCATGTAATGCTTTCATATCTTTCTTTCGCAACCCTTCTACTATTTCTACTTCTCGCATTCCTATCACCACTCTTTGCTCCATTCTCTATTCACTTAATATACGAATTATAATGATGGTTTTCTGACATTATGATAAAAAAATCTCATTTTTTCGTTTTGGGTTTATTTTAAAATCTTAGCTTGACGGGCATGGGGAAAAAAACACTAAAAAATTTTTTTAGTGTTTTTTTGTTTTAAATACAACTAGACAACTAAACACTAATCTATTTTCATACAGTTATGTGTTAAAAGCGTGTTGTTTTATAACACACTGTGTGTTTTTTGTTCGACACACTAATTGAAAGCGTTAACACACAAAGAAAATGGTCGAAAAAGTGCTGATTTTAGTGGTTTTAAAAAGTTGGCACGCTAATTGCATTAATAAATAGCGTAAAGAAAAATAAACAAAATATAAATTTTTTATACTACACAAGGGGGATTTTCAAATGAATATTTTATTATGTTGCTCAGCAGGGATGTCTACAAGTTTACTAGTTACAAAAATGGAAGCGGCTGCAAAAGCTCGAGGTTTAGAAGGAAAGATTTGGGCTGTATCTGGGGATGCAGTAAAAACAAATATCGATCAAGCGGATGTATTATTATTAGGACCACAAGTTCGTTACATGCTTTCTTCAATGAAAACGCTTGCTGATGAGAAGAACGTTGGAATCGACGTTATCAATCCAATGCACTACGGCATGATGAATGGAGAAGCAGTTTTAGATCACGCATTAACACTAAAAAAATAATTAGGGGGGAAGCAAAATGCAAAAGTTTATTGCATTTATGGAGAAATATTTAGTCCCAATCGCAGGTAGAATTGGATCGCAGCGCCACTTAGTTGCGATCCGTGATGGATTTATCGCAGTTATGCCTCTTATTTTAGTTGGATCATTTGCAATACTTATTAATAACTTACCAGTGGATGCATTCCAAAAATTTATGAAAGGTGCATTCGGGGAAGTTTGGAAAGATATCGGCGGCGGTATGTGGGCAGGTTCCTTCGCTATACTCGCCCTCATAGTCGCAGTAGGGATAAGTTATAATTTAGCGAAATCTTACGGCGTTGACGCGTTGTCAGCAGCAATCATTACATTCGGTGCATTAATTATTATTTCTCCGACAACGCCAAAAGAAGGCGGTATTGATTTAGCATGGACTGGATCACAAGGTTTATTCGTTTCTATAATTGTAGCTCTTCTTGTAACAGAGGCATTTAGATTCTTTGTTCAAAGAGATATTACAATTAAAATGCCAGATGGTGTTCCACCAGCAGTAATGAAATCATTCGCAGCATTAGTTCCAGCATTCGTTATTTTAATCGTAACAGCAAGTATTCAATTAGCAGTGAAATTAGCAGGAACAAGCATTCATAAAATCGTATTTGAAACAATTCAAGTACCATTACAAGGTTTAGCAGGTACATTACCAAGTGCAATTATTGTAGCATTACTTATTCACGTATTATGGTTCTTCGGATTACATGGTCCTAATATCGTTGGTGGTATTATTGACCCAATTTATTTACCAGCATTAGAAAAGAATATTAAATTATTTAACGATGGTATGTCTGCATATGATGTACCGCACATCTTCACAAAACCATTCTTTGATGTATATGTATATATCGGTGGATCTGGTGCAACGTTAGCATTCTTAGTTGCAGTAATGCTTGTTGCGAAAAGTGCACAGCTTCGCGGTGTAGGCCGTGTATCTATCGGTCCTGGTTTTTTCAATATTAACGAACCAGTTATTTTCGGTACACCAATTGTATTAAATCCAGCATTAATTATCCCATTCGTACTGACACCAGTTGTATTAGTTATTACTTCTTATACAGCAATCTCTTTAGGATGGGTACCAAAAACAGTTGCTTTAGTTCCATGGACAATGCCACCAATCTTTAGTGGTTATCTTGTAGCAGGCGGAAGTATCGCTGGTGCAGCATTACAAGTAGTAAACTTTGCAATTGCAGTATTGATTTACTATCCATTCGTATTAATGTGTGACCGTACGTATGTACAAGCTGCAAAAGCTGAAACAAAAGGAAGCGACAATTCAGTATCACTTTAAAAAATATTATTCTGACGAGTTTCTATAGCTCGTCAGAATAATTACCTTTATATCATGTTCAAAAAGATGATACTCATCTACAAGAACACCAAACTATCATTCATAAATTAATATTTTAATAGAAATGTTCAAACTGAAGGGGTATTTCAATCGGTTGAACGATAATAGAGAGGGCGGTAATTATGATGACTACAGCAGAACAAATTCCATTTCAATTAATTTTAAATAGTGGTAATGCACGAAGCTTTGCGATGGAGGCACTTCAATTTGCCAAACAGGGGAAAATGGCAGAAGCTGATGAAGCGATGGCAAAGGCGAAAGAAGCGATTAATGAAGCGCATCATTTTCAAACGGAGCTCATACAATCAGAAGCAAGAGGAGAAAAAACAGAGATTAGTGTTCTTTTAATTCATGCACAAGATCATTTAATGAATGCGATTACAGTAAAAGAATTAGCAGCAGAGTTTATTGACCTTTATAAAAAGCTTGAAGCGAAAGGGGAATAAAGCATGACTGGAATTAAAATTGCTACAATCGGCGGTGGATCTAGTTATACACCAGAGTTAATTGAAGGATTTATTAAACGTTATGATGAGCTTCCTGTTCGTGAAATTTGGTTAGTAGATATTGAGGCAGGAAAAGAAAAGTTAGAAATCGTTGGTAACTTAGCGAAACGTATGGTGAAAAAATCTGGTTTACCAATTGAGGTACATTTAACGCTTGATCGTCGCGAAGCATTAAAGGATGCTGACTTCGTAACGACGCAGCTTCGCGTAGGTTTATTAGAAGCTCGCGCAAAAGATGAAGCAATCCCGTTAAAATATGATGTAATCGGTCAGGAAACGAATGGTCCTGGTGGGTTATTCAAAGCATTGAGAACGATTCCTGTTATTTTAGATATTTGTAAGGACATGGAGGAGCTTTGTCCGAATGCATGGTTAATTAACTTTGCAAACCCAGCTGGTATGGTAACAGAAGCTGTTCTTCGTTATACAAATATTCAAAGAGTAGTTGGTCTATGTAACGTTCCAATCGGAATCCGCATGGGTCTTGCAAAATTGCTTGAAGTAGATGCAAGTCGTGTTCACGTTGATTTTGCAGGTTTAAATCACATGGTATATGGATTAGACGTATACTTAGATGGCGTAAGTGTAATGGATCGTGTGTTAGAGCTTGTAACAGATCCAGAAAAGCAAATTACGATGGAAAATATTGCTGCGCTTAACTGGGAACCTGACTTTATTCGTGGCCTTCGTGCAATTCCATGTCCATACCATCGTTACTACTACAAAACACGTGAAATGCTAGAAGAAGAGAAAGAAGCTTCGGTTGAAAAAGGTACACGTGCAGAAGTAGTAAAACAATTAGAAGATGATTTATTCGAGTTATATAAAGACCCGAATTTAGATATTAAACCACCACAATTAGAAAAACGTGGAGGCGCTTATTATAGTGACGCAGCATGTAGCTTAATTACGTCTATTTATAATAATAAAGGTGATATCCAGCCTGTTAATACACGAAACAACGGAACAATTGCAAGCTTGCCACATGATTCGGCTGTTGAAGTGAACTGTATTATTACGAAAGAAGGTCCAAAACCAATTGCAGTTGGAGATCTTCCAGTACCAGTTCGCGGTTTAGTACAACAAATTAAATCATTCGAGCGCACAACAATTGAAGCTGCTGTTACAGGGGATTATCATAAAGCGCTGCTTGCTATGACAATTAATCCACTTGTACCATCAGATAAAGTGGCAAAACAAATTTTAGATGAAATGTTGGAAGCACATAAAGAACATCTTCCGCAGTTCTTCAAAAAGGTAGAGAAATAAAGCGGCGCTATTTAGCCCGCTTTTTTTTATTCTATCCCACTTTAATGGGCAGTAAGACCCCTACCTCAAAATTCAGCGAAAGCAAAGAAATTAGGTGGGGGATCAACTGCCCATAAAAGTCCGATTGGTTCAACTAATAATCAGTGGGGGGTGAAGAAAACCCCCCACTGATTAAAGTTTCACTTTATTAGGAGGTATTACGATGATTAAGTTAATTGTAAACGCAGATGATTTTGGTCTTACAGAAGGTACAAATTACGGTATTATTGATGGGCATATAAATGGACTTGTAAATTCAACGACGATGATGATGAATATGCCAGGAACAGAGCATGCGATACGTTTAGCGAAAGAACATAACACATTAGGAGTAGGCGTACATCTCGTATTAACGGCGGGGAAACCGCTTCTTGGAGATGTACCATCACTTGTAAGTAGCGATGGATTGTTTCATAAACAAAGCGTCGTATGGGAAGGGAAGATAAATCCAGAGGAAGTCGAGCGAGAATGGACTGCTCAAATTGAGAAATTCTTATCTTACGGATTAACGCCAACACATTTAGATAGTCATCATCACGTGCATGGATTACCGATTTTACACGATGTTCTTGAGAGATTAGCGGCTACATATAATGTTCCAATTCGTCGTTGTGAGGAAGAGCGAGCAGTACGCCCGTTTTCTGACGTATTTTACAGTGACTTTTATGCGGATGGTGTGACGGAAGATTACTTTGTGAAGTTAAAAGAAAGAGTACAAGGTGAACAAACGGTGGAAATTATGGTTCATCCAGCGTATATTGATCCAGAGCTTGTGAAGCGTTCTTCTTACGTAATGGATCGCGTGAAAGAATTGCGTATTTTAACAGAGAGCGAGTTGCCTGAAGGAATAGAGCTTGTGAAGTTTTAATAGAAAAACGACGGCTATATCATGCCGTCGTTTTTTATATTTATAAAATGGATAGAATATATCCGCCAAAGGCTCCGAGTATAACGATAACCCAAGGTGGTGTTTTCCAAAAAGCAAGCAAGCAAAAGAGAAGAGACGCAAAAACAAAATCTACAGCGTTCATAATTGTGCTTGTCCAAATAGGATCATAAAAAGCAGCAATTAAAATACCAACAACAGCGGCATTGACTCCAAGTAGTGCGCCTTGTATGAAAGATATTTTTCTCACACTGTTCCAAAATGGTAAAACACCAATAACGAGTAAGAAAGCAGGAAGAAAGATCGCAATTGTTGCGAGTATTGCTCCAAGCGTCCCGTTTAACACTGCTCCTATATAAGAGGCGAATGTAAATAGTGGTCCTGGCATTGCTTGTGTTAATCCGTATCCAGCTAGAAATTGTTCTTTCGTCATCATTCCGTTTTGTACGAACTCACCTTCAAGAAGGGGCAGCACGACGTGTCCGCCTCCAAATACAAGTGCACCAGAGCGATAGAAACTATCAAATAAAGCGATGTAATAAGAGAACGGTCTTAATATTGGTAGCAGTAGTAATAGTCCGAAGAATAAGACGAGACAAGAAACTGCTATCTTTTTTGAAATAGGTACTTTTATATGTTGAGATTGGCTAATTGGTTGGTTGCGATATAAAAGCCAGCCGATACAGCCACATATGATAATGAGAGTGACTTGTGTCCAGCTACTTGGCCATAATAGGGCGATTGAGGCAGTTGCAATTGCAATCGTCGCACGATTTCGGTCTGGCGTTAATTTTTGCGCCATTCCCCATATGGCATGAGCGACAATAGCGACTGCTACAAGTTTTAGTCCATGAATCCAGCCAGTACTTCCAAGATCGAACTGATTAAGGAATGAGGCGAAGAAAACTAAAACAAGCATAGACGGTAAAGTGAATCCAATCCATGAAATAATAGCTCCGAATACTCCGCCTCTTAATAATCCAACGCCCATACCGACTTGGCTGCTAGCAGGACCAGGGAGGAATTGACATAGTGCTACTAAATCTCCATAGCTTCGTTCATCCATCCATTTTCTTTTTTGTACATATTCGTGGTGGAAATAGCCGAGATGGGCGACGGGGCCACCAAATGAAGTAAGTCCTAATTTAAATGCAACGAGAAAAATCTCTAATAATTTGTGAATAGTATATTTGTTATTTTCCAAAATAACCTCCTAGAATGTTTTTCTATGTGCATTATACAAGAGGTAGTAAAGCAAAAGGAACGATTCTAATGTAAAGATTGTGTGAATCTTTTCTTCGTAATTAAAGTTTGAAAAAGTCATAAATGATTATGTATAAACCATAAAGTAGTAGAAGTAGTGCTGGGAAATTTATATAAGGAGAATGCCCGTATGACAACACATTTCTTTGCGAGGTTAACAGGTAAGAGGGAAATACCTCCTGTAAATACAGAAGCTTATGGCGTAGCAGAGTTTATATTTAGTGAGGATTTAAAGAAGTTGCAATATCGGGTCATATTGAAAAACATCGAAAAAGTTACATCATGCCAAATTCATTTAGGGAAAACAGATCAAATTGGTCCAATTGTTTTAAGTTTATTTGGTCCATTAAAGCAAGGTATTAGTGTTAATGAAGGAGTCGTCACTGGTGTAGTTAATGTGGGGGATTTTGAAGGGCCTTTACAAGGGCGAGCGTTTGATAGCTTATTGCAAGAAATCATTCAGGCGAATGTATATGTAAATGTTTATACGAAGTCTAATAAGAAAGGCGAAATCAGGGGGAGAATTAGGAAAGTAAAGAAGTAGAAAAAAGGCTGTTCATATTGAACAGCCTTTTCTGTTATAAGGTGCGAATTTTAGCGATTATTGACGGTAAATCGATATATTAGAAAAATCGCTGATAAAACTCGAGTTGCGCTGATATATTTTGAAAATCGCCGATAAAACCTGAGTTGCGCTGATATATTTTGAAAATCGCTGATAAAACTCGAGTTGCGCTGATATATCTTGAAAATCGCCGATAAAATCCGAGTTACGGTCGATATACTACAAAACAGCCTCGATTAATTTTTTACAGGCTGATTTTTAATGAAGAAGTCCATAACATAAAACACCTCGTCATCAGGTATTTGTATTTCAAATGTATTTTCAATTGGCTGCAATGCTTTTTTTACTTTCATATACATCCAGTATTCATCTTGTCTTCGTTTCTCTTTATCTGGATGAGGGAGAAGGCTTTCTCCTTTTTGAAGACGGTCAACCATACAGCTCATATGAAGAATAACACCCATTAAACTGTCAGGAGTTAGCTGTAAGGAAATTAATTCTTGAATTGTATTTAATGCGTAACGGATCGTTTTAATAAGTAGTGCTCCGTCGTTACGCTGCATTTGTTGTTCAAGAATATCAGCCATTTTTGCATATGTTTCTTCATACGTAATTAATTCTTGAATTGGCTGAATCGCTGTGTAGTTTACAATGTCTTGGAAATGATAAGTTAAGCATGGCACCTGCACATCGAAATTTGTGACGATACAAATGATATTCCGCTCTTTTTTTATGTTCTCAATCATTTTCGTTAAATCTTTTTCATGGACGATACTAATTGGAATGATTTCAATTAAGGCTTTGTCAAATCGCAAATAGTTCTCCAACATTTTTTGAATAGCTAAAGCACTGCCTTCCCCAGTTAAACAAGCTGTTAAAATAACAGATTTCATTGGTGATAGTGGCTTTTTCTTTTCTTCTTGTACGTTTAAGTAAAACGGTGTTAAGTTCTTTACTGTTTCATATAATGCATCTAACGAGTAGCCAAGCTGAGCTTTTCGAGCAGCTTCTAGTGCATGTGGAGTGCTCGTCATGGAAAGAACACGTACCGGAATTTTGAACTCAGTTTCTAATATATCACCAATATAAGCGAGAGATCCCATATCAACGAGTAAGAGAAGCCCGTTTACATTTTGGAGTGTTTTCATATACACTTTCACACGCTCTAAGAAATCTTTCGGCGATTCATGTAACGGCATATCGATACCGGTTACTTCCTCAATGCCGAGCAGCTCGTTTGCGACGTTTGCCATTTCTGTTGCTATGCCGTTGCCGTGCGCTAATATTAATACTTTTACTTCTGTTTGTGAGGCAGGAATTGGATCAACAACGAAGAACATTGTTAAAAAGCCTGCTTCATCGATAGGCATTGTTATTTGTAATTCGTCTTCCAGTAGTTGAATGCATTGCATAGCTACGGAAAAAGCTTCTTTATATTTCGTACGAATTTGATTTAATTGTGGGTGATGAATTTGTTTTCCAGCTTGTAAACGTTGTAGAGTTGTCTGTACATGTAAACTTAAAGCGAGAAATACTTTTTCATCGAATGTCTTGGATAAATGTTTTTCAGCAAGTTCAGCAATTTTTTCACAAACGGAAACGATATTACGATCTACAATTTTAAAAACATTTTCATGACTTGTTTTTTTTGACATTTGGTTAAAATATTGTACGAAAAAGCTTTGAATATCATTTTCTATTAGTAATTCTAATTCTTCCTCTTCAATACCACGAGCTTGAAGCTCTTCATATTTATAGTCAATATAATCGTAAATAGAAGACTGTTTTTCGTTTTCTGCTTTATGATTACTCCAACCTTCATCACCTGTAAATATAAATGTTTCATTCGGTATTTGGTATAAATGACGGCTTTTTCTTTCAATGAAGAGCCCTTCCTTCATATACCAAGGTAAGTCTGTACTTGAAACATAGACAGAATCACGTTTCTTTGTCACGAAGTCAGAATAGGCTTTCGCACAGGCAATTTGTACATCTGTTTTTAATTGGCCGATGTTATTGGGACAATTGTAAAAGACGAAAGCACGCATTGCATTCGGACTAACGTGAATTTCTTTTCGCAAGCGAATTGCTTCATTTGTGAAAAATAGTTGCAGTAAAGCAAAACGTTCTTTATGTGTACGCTCACGAAGTGGTGGCAGCGTGACAGTCATTGGTATACGTCTTGTAAATGTTTTTAATAAAAATGAATTTGGCTCTTCTGTTGTAGCAGTAATGATCAATACTTGTGCTTTACGTTCGTTTTCTGTTTCTCCAAGGCGGCGATATACTCCGCGGTCAATAAAGGTGAAAAGCATTTCTTGTCCCTCTGGAGGAAGGCGATGTACTTCATCTAAGAAAAGAATCCCTTCATGTGCTTTTTCAATTAACCCTTTCTGATCACTTGCCCCTGTATACGCTCCTTTTTTAATCCCAAATAATTGCCCGAGTAGTAGCTGTGGGTTATTTGCATAATCAGCACAGTTAAAGACGATAAATGGTGCATTTTTAGGAAGCTGTTCAACTTCAATTGCATATTCGTGCATTAAAGAAGCAAACATGGATTTTCCGACACCTGTTTCTCCGAGCAGTAAAGTATGCATACCGTTTGGAGGATAGAGAATAGAAGCTTTCGCTTTTTCGATTGCGATTTTAAGGCTCGTATTTTCAACTGCAAATGTATCTAATGAAGTTACTTCTTTTGAATGCGTTTCCAACGAAGTGTTCGTTTCTATATAAAAACGAACAGGACGCGTATTTGTTTTTAATAAACGTTTATCTTTTACGAGTTTGTTTAAGTCGCTACTTACATTGGCTCGATCTAGCTGCAACAGGGTAGCGAGTTCTGATGCAGTTACACCTTCTGTATAATTGCCTTTTTGTATTGCGTTAAAAATGAGATCTATTCGTTTCATTTCTATTCACCTCGAAACTTCATCACTATTTAAAATTTTACACAAAAATGGGAAGGGTGGGAAGAGAAAAATAAAACAGCTTTAGCACATAGGCACTAAAGCTGTTACAATCTTGTGTCTTTCCAAAAGTTTACTTCGAGATGAGAAGATGGATTATAGGGAAGAAGCTTGTATCCTTGTGACTGTAAGTAATCAATTACTTGTGGCAGTATTTGTACGGTTACACTCGAATCGTGCATTAAAATTACTTCGACTTGTTCATCGCTCTGATTACGTACCCTTTCTAGTATGGCAGAGGGATTGTCATAGCTTTTCCAGTCGTATGTATCGATTGTCCAATCCCACATTTTATACTGGGCTGATACAAGTGCATCACGGTAATTCTTTTTTAAGTAAGGCATGCTACCATATGGGACACGAACGAGATGCGTATTTAAATTTGTAACTTGCTGAACGATGCTTTGTGCTTGTTCCATCTCTGTAATTAAAGCAGATGGATCACCAGTGTAAAGGCGCTTTACATCATGGGACATACTGTGAAGTCCGATATAATGTCCCTCTTTAATTAATCGTTGCATTGTCTTTTTATAATGTGGTACTTTTCCACCAATAACAAAGAAAGTTGCTTTTCCGTTCTTTTCTTTTAAGATGTTTAAAATTTGCGTAGTATATTTGTTTGGTCCGTCATCAAATGTTAAGTACGCGATTTTTTTTGTAGAAGAGGAAGTTTTGGCATTTGGATGATGTTCAGCAGGGGGAATTGTAGTTGCTCCTGCATGAGATGACGCGTACATAGTAATCGTTAAAAATAAAATAATGTATTGAAATACTCGCTTGATCATAACATTCACCCTCAGTTTGACAATCAAGATGTAAAAAAGAAAATATAATCCTTTTCTTATTATGTATATCTTTCTCCAATAGTGGAACTCTCAAACAAGCTATATTTTGGAAATATAAAATAACGAATAAAAAATAGCATCCTCTTATAAGAAAGAGGATGCTATTTGAATATTTCATAATAGTAAAGGCTATACTACAATTAGTCTTCGCGTTTTTTCACTTTTTTATAAAAGGAAATAAGTGGTTTGTAACGTTCATGTACAAGTCCAATTACTTCAGCAATAATCTCTGTAAAGAAGATTAAAACGAAAAGAAGAATAATGGATAACCATAATGTCGCACTAGAGAAAATGATTGCATTTACACTAAAGAAAATACCGAATGCGTATATAATTAGTACCGTTTTACGATGAGAGAAGCCCATTGCAAGTAAACGGTGATGTAAATGCGACTTATCTGGTGCTGAAATAGGTTTTTTATTTACGATACGACGGATAATTGCAAATGTCGTATCAAATACAGGCACGCCTAAAATGATAACTGGAACGATAAAGCTGAATAGCGTTACACTTTTGTATAATCCAAGTAACGATATAACAGAAATACAGTATCCTAAAAATAGTGCTCCTGTATCTCCCATGAAAATTTTTGCTGGATGGAAGTTGTAGAATAAAAATCCAATTGTACTTGCTAATGTAATTAATGCTAGTGGTAAGATAATAGCAGCTCCAGTACCCCATGGGCTAGTGAAGGCCATATATGCTAGCGTTGCCAGTACGATAGATGAAATACCAGCGGATAATCCATCTAAGCCGTCAATTAAGTTGATGGCATTTGTAATACCTACAATCCAAAATACTGTAATTGGGTAAGCAAGCCATCCAAGTTCAGTATCCCCGAGGATTGGAATATATAATACTTGCACTAATAATCCACTTTTTACAATCATAATGGCAACTAATAGTTGTCCACCGAATTTTACCTTCGCAGATAACTCGTACATATCATCTAAAATACCGATGATTACAATGATAATCGCACCTAGCGTTATCGATAACATTCTTTGTTCGTATAAGCCACCGACAACAAATCCAACAGCCACACCAATAAATATTGCTAACCCGCCAAGACGAGGCATAATCTTTTGGTGCACTTTACGCGCGTTTGGCTTATCTGTTGCTCCTATTTTAAAAGCTAACTTAATAACTAAAGGAGTAACGACGAGTACAGTGATGAAAGATGCCAAAATGGCATAAATCACTTGTGAGTCCATTAATACCCCACCCTTTTATAGTCTAACGTAATTTTTTTTAATATATTTATCTGAAAATTATGATGTTTATTTACAGGCTCATAACATATGGTATCACAAAAAGATTAGAATTCAATCTTTTTTTCGTTTTATGGTAAATGGAAGCAGATAGAATATATGACAATGGTATACAGAATGTTGAATCATTTGAGAAGGTTAATCGTATTCGGCTTTGGAATATGACATTTTTTCTTTCTCTTTAATAGCGAATAATTTTATTTCAATATTATAAGTGTTACACGTAGAAATGAGTAAGTTCCGTGTTAAAATGTGGGAATTTTTCAAGCCTGAACGTGCAGCTTTAATCTCGGTAAAATTTCTATTGGTTTTATGGACAATATTTAATTTTACAAAAACTTAAAAAAGAATGAAGAAAGCAATTCATATAATAAAGAAGTAAAAGAGTTTTCTCATTTTTAATGTGAGAGGGGGAAGCACAGGGTAAATTCTATGTATTCGTATATTTTCTATTGTATATTCCTGTGCGAAAAGGAAATGAAAATTACGATAATAGGTACCGGATACGTTGGGTTGATTACAGGAGTAGGATTGGCAGTATTGGGACATTCGGTTACATGTTTTGATATAGATGATGAGAAAATTGAACGGATAAAACAAGGGGATCTGCCTATTTATGAAGCTGGCTTATCTGAACTAATGAATGATGCGTGTGAGAATAATTGTTTAACTTTTACAACAAGTAAAGAAGAAGCATTTCATGATGCAGAATTTATATTTATTGCAGTTGGAACGCCATCGTTATTAGATGGGACAGCAGATTTAACATATATTCAAAATGCATGTTTTGATATTGGAGCATATGCGACTAAAGACATTATTGTTGTTACAAAAAGTACTGTTCCTGTAGGGACGAATGGTGCTATGAGGGGATGGATTGAGGAGAAATTACAAAATAGGCATGAATTACATATTGTATCGAATCCCGAATTTTTACGGGAGGGTTCAGGGATTTACGATTTTTTTCAGGGAGATCGTATTGTAATTGGAGCTGATAATGAGGAAGCGGCGCGAAAAGTTGAGAATTTATATAGTAAATTACATTTGCAAACGTATGTTACAGATATAAAAAGTGCAGAGATGATTAAATACGCATCGAATGCCTTTTTAGCGACAAAAATTAGTTTTATCAATGAAATTTCAAATATATGTGAGAAGGTAGGAGCTAATGTATTAGATGTTGCAAAAGGAATGGGAATGGATAAGAGAATTGGGGCGTCTTTTTTAAATGCGGGCATTGGTTACGGGGGATCGTGTTTTCCGAAAGATACGAAAGCGCTTGTGCAAATTGCAGGGAATGTGGCGCATGATTTTCGTTTGTTAAAAGCCGTCATTGAAGTGAATAATAAACAACAGTTGTTATTGATTGAGAAAGCGAAGAAAGTAGTAAATATGAACAAGAAGCGGATTGCAGTGCTGGGAGCAGCATTTAAACCGAATACGGATGATATAAGAGACGCACCGTCCCTTATTATGATACAAGAATTAATTCATATGGGTGCGGATGTAGTTCTATATGATCCAAAGGCAATTCACAATATGAAAAATATCTTTGGGGAGACTATACAATATAGCGAATGTATAGATGAATCGATTAGAGGAGCGAGTGCGGCTTTTATCGTGACAGAATGGGAAGCAATCAGAGCTTATCCGTTAGAAAAGTACGCACAACTTATGAGAGAGCCTATTTTATTTGATGGAAGAAATTGTTATACTAATGAGGATGTCAAGAAACAAGGAATAGATTATTATTCCGTTGGAAGAGAAAGTATTCATAAGAGGGATTTTTCTGTTATTCGTTAAAAAGGTATGTATTCATGTATATTCTTATATGTCATAATAGGATTTGTAACTAGTGAAAGAAAAGAGGCAATGAAATGACTGAACGTTTAAAAGTAATGACAATTTTCGGGACACGTCCAGAAGCAATTAAAATGGCACCTCTTGTATTAGAGTTGCAAAAGCATCCTGAGAAAATTGAATCGATTGTGACTGTAACAGCACAACATCGTCAAATGTTAGACCAAGTATTAAGTATCTTTGGAATTACACCAGATTTCGATTTGAATATTATGAAGGATCGCCAAACTTTAATCGATATTACAACGCGTGGTTTAGAAGGTTTGGATAAAGTAATGAAAGAAGCAAAGCCTGATATCGTACTTGTACATGGTGATACGACGACAACGTTTATTGCAAGTTTAGCTGCTTTCTACAATCAAATTCCAGTAGGTCATGTCGAAGCAGGACTTCGTACATGGGATAAGTATTCTCCATACCCAGAAGAGATGAATCGCCAATTAACAGGCGTAATGGCAGATCTTCATTTCTCACCTACAGCAAAATCAGCAACGAACTTACAGAAAGAAAATAAAGATGAATCACGCATTTTCATAACAGGAAATACAGCGATTGACGCGCTAAAAACGACTGTAAAAGAAACATATAGTCATCCTGTACTAGAGAAACTTGGAAATGATCGTCTTGTACTTATGACAGCTCACCGCCGTGAAAACCTAGGAGAGCCAATGCGTAATATGTTCCGTGCAATTAAGCGTCTTGTTGATAAGCATGAAGACGTACAAGTTGTGTATCCTGTTCATATGAACCCTGTTGTTCGTGAAACTGCAAATGATATTTTAGGCGATCATGGCCGCATTCATTTAATTGAGCCGCTAGATGTAATTGATTTCCACAATGTTGCAGCTCGTTCATACTTAATGTTAACTGACTCTGGCGGGGTACAAGAGGAAGCACCATCACTCGGTGTGCCAGTTCTTGTTCTTCGTGATACAACAGAGCGTCCAGAAGGTATTGAAGCAGGTACGTTGAAATTAGCGGGAACAGACGAAGAGACAATCTTTAGCCTTGCTGATGAGTTGTTATCAGACAAAGAAGCTCATGATAAGATGTCAAAAGCGTCTAATCCGTACGGTGATGGCCGTGCATCAGAGCGTATTGTAGAAGCAATTTTAAAACACTTTAATAAATAAAAAAAAGCCAAATCGCATGCGATTTGGCTTTTTTATTGCTGATTTCTCATAATCCACTCTGCATGAGCATTCGTAGAAGGAGGGGGATCAGTTGGTGTTTTGTTCTGATTCTGATTCGTTTCTTTCTTCGCTTTCTCGTTAGAGTTAGAATTTGAAGAAGGAGTGGATTCCGTTTTTGTTGTTGAATTTTCTTGCGTGGTTACCTTTTCTCCTAGTTCTTTTTTAATTTCGTTACGTACTGCCTCAACACCGTTTGGATCTGGAAGGAAGTAATAAATACCACCTATTTTTTTGTCTTCTCCTTCAAGTTTGAGTGTTTGTATTGTAGAAGGATCAAACCCAGAAAGTTTCTTGTAAAGAGCAAGGCCATCAGAAATAGGAATGTCAGTTTTTATATATTTTCCAACGACCGCTGTTAAATCTTTAATTTTAAATACGGTAGAGGTGGAATTTAGTTTTTGAGCAACAGCAGCTAGTAATTGTCTTTGTCTAGCGGCCCGACCATAGTCACCATTTGGATCTTGCTTTCGCATACGGACGTAAGCGAGTGCTTCTTCACCATTTAATTCTTGTTGTCCTTGCTTAAATTGGATTTTTTTGTAGTAATCTACGTCTGAACGCTCCCAAAAATCGAAGGGAACATCAACAGTAACACCGCCAACAGCATCAACAATACCTTTAAATCCTTGGAAATCAATTTTAACATAATGGTCTACAGGTACTTTTAGGAAACCTTCGACAGTTTTGATTGCCATTTCTTCTCCGCCGTAAGCATGCGCAGCGTTAATTTTGTCCTCTTTATTCTTTCCGACAATTGGAACGCGACTATCACGAGGGATACTCATAAGCGAAATCTTTTGTGTTTTCGGATTGACTGTCGCAAACATTAATGAATCTGTACGACCGTTTTGGCCGTCTGTTGCATAATCTTCTATACCCATAATAAGGAGTGTAAAAGGCTCCTTTGTAATTTCTACATCTTCGGTTCTCAAATCCGATTTTTCACGAGTAAAACCACTATACATCCCCATGAGAGAAGAGTAGGAATTTAATATATAAAGTCCTACACTACCAAATAAAAATAAGAAAATAAGGAAGTAGAAAAACTTTCTTCTTCGTTTCTTTTTTATTCTGCTATTTTGGAGATGATAATAACGTTCTTCCATATATAATCTCCTTAGTTCATTTGTAGGAAAGTAATTCACTACATTAATCTTTAAAGGCGATACAGTAGTTATTCTTAGATAACATCTTGCTCTAAGTACAACATATCTCCTTCTGTAATTGTACATTTCCCATTTGTTAATTCAATCATCCAATCCGTGAATGCTTGTTTTCCATCTTCTTCTACATACGTATCAAATGTGACATTTTCGAGGTAATGTATATCTTTAATGGCATATTTTGAATTGCGTAATTCATTTTCAATTTTGCCAAGTAATGTGTAATCAATTTCGGTCTGCATAATACGCATTAGCTTTCGCTCGACAACACCGACATGATTAATGCCTTCGCTTGTACATTTTCCATATGCGCGAATTAATCCACCAGCGCCCAGTTTGATGCCACCAAAATAGCGGGTAACGACAACGACGGTATCTTTTAAACCGCGTTTTTTTAGTACCTCTAACATAGGTACGCCAGCTGTACCACTAGGTTCACCATCATCATTTGCTTTTTGGATTTGATCTTGTTCGCCAATTAAATACGCAGAACAATTATGTGTTGCATTCCAGTTTTGTTTTTTGATTTTTTGTATGAATTCTTGAGCTTCTTCTTCGGTTGTAGCACGACTAACATAACAGATGAATCTTGATTTTTGAATAACAATTTCGTGTTCACCGTAGTCTTTTATTGTTAAATATTGTAATAACACTTGTATACGCCCCTATCCATCAAAATGACTAGTACTTTACATTTTAAAAGCGGGCGTTTTTATATTCAAACATTTTTTATAAATAAGCTGAAATTTTTGATGAGTATTTTACCTTTTTGTTGTAATTTGTCGAGATGATAAGTATAATTTCAAACCCGCATTTTCATGTATGGATGCACCATTTTTAGTTTTCGTGTAAAATTAGGAAATAAAAACTTTTTTATAAGGCAGGTACGAAAATGAAAACAGCTATTGTTACTGATAGTACAGCATATATACCGAAGCATATTCGTGATGAACTCAATATATATATGATTCCATTAAACGTTGTGTTTGGAACGGAATCTTATCAAGAAGAAGCTGAAATTTCAGCAGATGATTTTTATGTAAAAGTACGTGAGCAAGAAGAGCTTCCGAAAACTTCTCAACCAGCAATCGGAAAGTTTGTTGAGCTATATGAAGAATTATCTAAGGATTATGATGCAGTTATTAGCATTCATCTTTCAAGTGGGATTAGTGGTACATATCAAACGTCAACGACAGCTGGTCAAATGGTAGAGGGTATTGATGTATATACGTACGACTCTGAAATTAGTTGTGAAGTACAAGGATTCTACGTGCGTGAAGGTGCAAAGCTAGCAAGCGAAGGGAAGGATCCGAAAGAGATTATCGCCCGTTTTGATGAAATGAAGAAAACGATGGACGCTTATTTTGTAGTAGATGATTTACACCATTTACAACGTGGAGGCCGATTAAATAGTGCGCAAGCTTTCATCGGTAGTCTGTTACAAGTAAAGCCGGTTTTATATTTTAGAGACAAAATCATTATCCCGTTTGAAAAGATTCGTACGCGTAAAAAAGCGCTAAAACGTATCATTGAAATTTTTGATGAGCAAGCAAGTAAAGGTGTACCTATGGAAGCAGTTATCATTCATGCACAACGTGAAGAGGAAGCGAATGAATGGAAGGCAGAATTAGAAGCAAAATATCCTCATGTTACAATCTGCACAGGTTATTTCGGTGCTGTAATTGGAACGCATTTAGGTGAAGGTGCATTAGGCCTTGGATGGTATACGAAGTAATAAAGATATAAAAAGCTCTCTTTCGGAAGAGGGTTTTTTTACGGATATTTTACGTGAAGTTGACAAGTTAATATTTGGAAATGGTAAAATGTACGTAAAATAAAATAATGAGGAAAGTTTTATAACTTACTTTTTACAAGAAACTATATTATAATAGAAGAGAGGTGAAACATATGGAGCATAATTCTTGTTTATGTCCAAAGTTTGAGTCAGCTTTTACTTTGCTTAGTAAGAAGTGGACTGGCTTAATTATTAAATCTTTGCTGGAAGAGTCAAAACGTTTTAGAGAAATCGCAGATATTATACCGAATATGAGCGATCGTATGTTATCAGAGCGTTTAAAGGAATTGGAAAGCGAAGGCATTGTAGTTCGTAATGTTTATCCAGAAGTACCAGTTCGAATCGAGTATGGCTTAACGGACAAGGGAAAAGCGTTAGAAAGTGTTATGGATGAAGTCCAAAATTGGGCTGAGAAATGGATGAAATAACGTTTTGATTTCATCCATATTAGTATATTTAATAAAACGTAAGGGAAACCTTGCGTTTTTTTCTTTGCTTAAAAAAACTTTTAAAACTCTACACGTATATACAAAAATATGCATATTTTGCGATAGAGTTACATATAATATTACATTTGTTTTACAAAAGCGTAACATTAGCAAAAAAAATCCCGAATTATGGTATAAATTTTATAGGTTATATACGGAAAAAAGAAAAAAGAAAGCGGTGTAAAAAATAAAATGAAAAAGCTAAAAATGGCATCTTGCGCATTAGTGGCAGGGTTAATGTTTTCAGGACTAACACCAAATGTATTTGCAGAAGATAAAATTTCTGACGTGAAATCACAAATTAATACACAAAATGACACTTTACATAAACAACAACAAGAACGTGATGAATTACAAAAACAAATGAATGACTTAAACAAAACAATTCAAGGTTTAGATAAGTCTGTTCAAGAGAATGCTGCAAAGCTTGATGAAACAACGAAAAAAGTTGCGGACACTGAGCAATTAATCGAAAAGAAAAATAAAGATATTGCAGAATTACAAACGAAAATTGCAAAACGTGAAGAGTTATTAAGAAAACGTTTAGTTGCACTTCAAGAGCAACCAAACACAAACGTTGTAACAGAAGTTCTTGTAAACTCTAAAAACGTTGCAGATTTAGTTGATCGTTTAACTTCTGTTTCTAAAATTCTTGAGTCTGACGAAGATATCATGAAAACACAACAAGAAGATCAAGCGAACGTGAAAAAAGATGTTGAAACGGTAAAAACAAAGCAAAAAGAATTAAAAGAAGCACAAGCTCAAATTGAAACTGCTAAAAAAGAACTTGACGCTGAAAAAGCGAAAAAAGCAGCAGCAGTAAACGATTTAAGCGGTAAAATGGATACAGTTGTAACTTCAATGACAAGTACGGAAAGTCAATTGAAAGAGCTTGAAAAACAAGCATTACAATTACAACGCATTGCAGAAGAAGAAGCACAAGCAAAAGCTGCACAAGAAGCTGCTGCTCAAAAACAAGCAGAGCAAGCTGCTAAAGATGCGCAAGCTCAAAAAGCACAAGCACCAGTAGAGCAAGCTGCACCAGCTGCACCAGCAAACAACGGTGGACAAGCTCAAAAAGAAGAACCTAAAAAGGAAGAGCCTAAAAAAGAAGCACCTAAAAAAGAAGATAAAAAACCAGAACCGACACCAGGCCCAGCTCCAGCTCCTGGCGTAATTGGTAAAGCGCAACAATACTTAGGCTTACCATATGTTTGGGGAAGTGCATCTCCATCAAACGGTGGTTTTGACTGTAGTGGATTCATTTCTTACGTATTCGGTGTAGGTCGTCAAGATGTTAATGGTTACTGGAATTCAGTTTCTAAAGTAAGTAGCCCACAGCCAGGGGACTTAGTATTCTTCCAAAATACTTATAAAGATGGTCCATCTCACATTGGTATTTACGTTGGCAATGGCCAAATGATTCATGCTGGTGACAAAGGGATTGCTTACTCTAGCTTAAGCAGTAGCTACAACCAAAAACATTTCTTAGGATACGGTAGATTCTAGGATTTATAATCGAATAAAACATGTGTATAAAGTCGATAGCTTACTATTTTATAAGTAGGTTATCGGCTTTTTTGCGTTTTTACGAGATTATAAGAAAGGTTTATAGTAATGCTGGAGGTGAGTGCTAATGCTTGTTGGAAAACAGTTGCTATTAGAAGAACTCTCTTCAGATTTACGGAGAGAATTAAGTGATTTGAAAAAGAAGGGAGAGGTTGTATGTGTACAAGGTATAACGAAGAAGGCTTCTAAATATATATGTCAGCGCTGCGGAAATATAGAGCAGCGGCTATTTGCATCATTTTTATGTAAAAGGTGCGGTAAAGCATGCGCGTATTGCCGGAAGTGTATCACGATGGGGAGAGTTAGTGAATGTACTGTACTTGTTCGCGGGATTGCTGAAAGAACAGGAGAGTGTCATAAAAAACGGTTACATTGGAAAGGGACTTTATCTACTGGTCAGGAGTTGGCGGCGCAAGGAGTTATAGAAGCGATTAAGCAGAAAGAATCTTTTTTTATTTGGGCTGTGTGCGGGGCTGGAAAAACAGAAATGTTATTTTACGGTATAGAAGAGGCGCTTCAAAAAGGAGAAAGAGTTTGTATCGCAACGCCAAGGACGGACGTTGTACTGGAATTAGCGCCGAGATTACAAGAAGTGTTTCCGAGTATAACTGTAGCTGCTTTATACGGAGGGAGTGTAGATCATAAAAAAGATGCAGCGTTAGTCGTTGCAACGACTCACCAACTGTTACGTTACTATAGAGCGTTTCATGTGATGATTGTAGATGAGATTGATGCCTTCCCGTATCATGCGGATCAAATGTTACAGTATGCAGTGCAACAAGCAATGAAAGAGAAAGCAGCGCGTATTTATTTAACTGCAACCCCTGATGAAAAGTGGAAGCGTAATTTCAGAAAGGGGAAACAAAAAGGTGTTATTGTGTCAGGACGATACCATCGTCACCCGTTACCAGTTCCTCTATTTAGTTGGTGCGGAAATTGGAAGAAAAGCCTCCATCATAAAAAAATTCCTCGCGTGTTACTACAATGGTTAAAAATGAACTTAAACAAAAAGTATCCTATTTTTTTATTTGTTCCTCATGTGCAATATATAGAAGAAATAAGTCAGTTGTTGAAAGGGTTGGATAATAGAATCGATGGCGTGCATGCAGAAGATTCGATGAGAAAAGAAAAAGTAGCATCTTTCAGAAAGGGAGACATTCCGTTATTAGTTACAACGACAATTTTAGAAAGAGGAGTAACTGTGAAGAACTTACAAGTGGCTGTGTTAGGAGCTGAAGAAGAAATTTTTTCAGAGAGTGCGCTCGTACAAATTGCAGGCCGAGCGGGGCGTAGTTTTGAAGAGCCATATGGTGAGGTTATGTATTTTCATTACGGTAAGACAGAGGCAATGGTACGTGCGAAAAAACATATTCAAAGTATGAACAAAAATGCGAAAGAACAAGGGTTGATCGATTAATGCATTGTTTACTTTGTGATGAGTATATGGTGGAAACAGTTAGTTGGTACGCCTTCTTTGTAAAGTCCCCCAAAAAATATGTATGTGATAGATGTGAGCAAAAACTTTCCTATATTATAGGAGGAATTTGCATGGATTGTGGTCGTCCTTTAGATGACTTACCTACTCGATATAAAGAAAATGACATTTGCATGGACTGTATAAGATGGAGGAATGAGGAAGGATATCGTCCTTTTAAAAATCGTTCGTTGTACGTGTACAATGATGACATGAAAGGTATACTAGCGCAGTTTAAGTTTCGAGGTGATGCGGAGTTAGTTCGTATTTTTTATCAATCTTTTCGGGAGTTATTTCAAAAGTATTTTACGGACGTTTCAACTGTTATTGCTGTTCCGCTTAGTAGGGAACGGGAATATGAGCGAGGTTTTAATCAAGCAGAGTTATTAGCAGCTTGTTTGCCTGTCAAAAATTTTTATTCATCATTAAGAAGGAAGGAAACAGAAAAGCAAAGTAAGAAGTCGCGTAAAGAAAGGCTTTCGGGAAGTAATCCTTTTTATTTTCAGAGAGAAGAGATGTTTCATGGTCAACATATTTTACTTGTTGATGATGTATATACGACAGGAATTACAGTGAGACAAATTGGAAGTCTTTTCTATGATAAAGGAGCAAGCGAAGTTTCTAGTTTGACGCTCTGTAGAAGTTAATCTGTAACTGTCGAAAGGGATAATAAAAAGGCGATAAGTCTTCTTTGACTTCGTATGTTGTCATTCGTTATAGTGAAATTATGGGGCAAATGTCCTGATTTTTAGAGTGAAGGGAATGGAATGAACATGCAAGGAAGAGTAAAATGGTTCAATGCAGAAAAGGGATTTGGGTTTATTGAGCGTGAAGACGGTGATGATGTGTTTGTTCATTTTTCTGCTATTCAACAAGATGGATATAAGTCATTAGAAGAAGGGCAACAAGTTGAGTTTGATATTGTAGAGGGAGCACGTGGACCGCAAGCAGCTAATGTTGTAAAACTGTAGGTATATTGTTTTTGGGAAGAGAAAGCTGCGTTTGTGGCAACGTTATATATATGGTAGAACCTCTTGTTTTTTTGCAAGGGGTTTTTGTTATGAATGGAGTTGTCAAAAAGTTGTTTCTTTTCTGTAACGAATTGTCCACAGTTATATTCGTTATTCACGATGTTAATAGGATAAAATAAAGATAGAAACGATGCATCTTTTCATTTCAACAAAAAACGATAAAAAAATCGCAATTCCACTAATTTTTTTAAAAAAGTTAGAAGGAGTTTTTAAGCCGGTGTCGAAATTATAGTACATAGGCTTGAAAGGAGGAATTCATCTATGAAATTCAACATTCGTGGTGAAAATATTGAAGTAACTCCAGCATTAAAGGAATATGTAGAGAAAAAACTAAGTAAGTTAGAGCGTTATTTTGATACATTCCCAGAGATTAAAGTTAATTTAAAAGTATACTCTGACAAGCAACGTGTCGAGGTAACAATTCCATTTACTGATTTATTACTTCGTGCAGAAGAAACTAATAGCGATATGTACGCTGCTATCGATTTAGTAGTTGATAAACTTGAGCGACAAATTCGTAAACATAAAACAAAAGTAAATCGTAAGTTACGTGAGAAAGGTTCTATGAAAACGAACTTTATCCTTCCAGAAGCAGTAGCTGTTCTGGATGAGGTAGAAGAGGATGAACTAGAACTTGTACGTACAAAGCGATTCGATTTAAAACCGATGGACGTTGAAGAAGCAATCCTACAAATGGATATGCTAGGGCATAATTTCTTCGTCTTCACAAATGCTGATACAAATGAAACTAATGTTGTATATGGCCGTAAAGATGGGAAATATGGTTTAATCGAAACTAAATAATAATTCAAAAGCGTAGCCGAAATGGCTGCGCTTTTTTATATTTTAGTTTTTGTTTTTCGAAAGGTGAGTTACTCTTTATGATTTGGAACAGGCATAGGTAAGTAGTTATCTCTATAAGTAATTTTTTGCTAGGAGTGTATTATTATTTTTGTTAATTTGTCAAAATGTTTACCATTATAAATATAACATTAAGTTTTCTGAATGCTATTGAGAGTACATCGAGAGATTGTTATTGTTATATTGCGTTATAGAGATTTTATTTATTCCCTCGGTGAAAAAATAAGATTAGTATAATGCTACAAATTATCGGAGGTGCTTTTAGTGAGTATTAAGAAAAAAAGTCGTTTTATGCTTGGATCTGTTTTATCTTTAGGTATTTTAGCTAGTACTTTCGTTTTAACCGAACCAGCTAATGCTGATACAAGGGATGATCATGTAGAATTTACCTTTAGACTTTGGAGTGCATATGATTTTACTAACGCACGTCCTAAAGAGACACCTACTTCTATGTATATGCGTGTGAAGAGCAGTGAGAAGGGCGGTGGTTCTTTCAATGTTTGGACAGAAGCGGATAAAAATAAAGGTAAAGGTGATAGAGATTGGGTAAATGTTTCAGGTGAGTCAGGTAAGCATGAAGGAACGGTGCGACCAGGTAAAACGTATCTTTTCCAAAATTACGCATATGAAAACTATGGGAAAAATGTACCTGTGAGATTCGGTGGTTATTCTAGAGAAAATAATGCTTATCCTACTGCTTGGAGTCCTGATAGTGTAAGACCTAGTGGACCTTACACTGAATATTGATTTAGAAATTATAAATTAAAATTATTTATTATGTAACGTTAGAAAAAGTCGTCTAGTTCGTCATCTGGATTATACGACTTTTTCTACTATTTCATTTTTTGAATAGGAGGTGCTGCAATGAAGCTTATTTCAAAATATATTTTATTCTGTTGTTTTATATTGATTATTTGTTTATTAGCTTCTTGCCATAAGAAAGTAGATGAACCTATTGTAAATATTGAAGATACTTTAACGGAAAAAGATAATTTGAAAAGTATTCAGTTGAAAGAAATTAATAAAAATACTGTTTTTGAACAAGTATTCTTGGAAAATGAAACTGGTGATGATTTCTTTCAAGGGCAAATAGATAGAAATGATACTGCAATAAAAGATAGGCTTTCAGATAAAAATTTAAAGTCAGGAGTTATACCAGAAAATTATTATGTTTTTTTAACGGGTGTTACGAAGAAGAAAAAACCAGCGTATCTTTTGGGGCGGATTGAACAAACTGATGGAAAAGTAATTGAGTGGAAACAAGAAGTTAAGAGTGTAAAAAGAAAAGGTACAAATGATGTTTATCAGTATGAAGTTGAGTTTCCTAAATTTGAAGGTGAGAGAGTAAATGTTTCTTTTCGTTACATCTGGTTAAATAAAGAAAATAAATGTTATGGTGTTGCGGATCAAATGTTCATATTAAAAAAGATTTAAATTTCATTAATGGTTTATGGAGGAGCTGTAGATGAGTTACTTTTTAGGGAGGATTTTAAAAGGCAGGATGTTTTGGTTGTCTTTATTTATTATGTTAGTAATTGTTACTGCTCAATATATTTCTATGTGTGTAACAACGAAAGGATTTAATGATGCTGGGATCATAAAGGTATCTCCATATTTATCTAACATTTTACATTTTAATAGATTACCATTTTATAGTGAATTTTATCTACTTATATTTCCTATGATTTCTGCAATGGCTGTAGCTGGGATTTATAGAATTGATAAAAATTATGGATTTATTTATCCTGTCATTTCTAAGATGGGAACGCGTCATTATTTTAGATTACTTTATTTTATTAATTTTATTGTATCTTTTTTTATTATAAGTGTCCCTTTACTATTTCATTTTTATTTATATGTGATGACTTATCCGACAGTTGCTCCGCATCCGATATTAAATTATATGGCTGCTACTGTTTCACCAACAGCTCAATTTCATACGGTTTATTATGAGTATCCGACTTTATATTTTCTTATGTATGTATTTTTAAATGGTTTATACGGTGCGGTTTTTTCAAGTTTGGCTTTATCAGTGTCGTTTTTTATAAAACGAGTTTATTTTATTTATTTAGTGCCATTTATTTTACATATTTTTTGGCTTGGTATTGGAAAGGGAATTCTCAATCCTAAAGATTATTTAATTAAAGACTTCGGCTTTTTTGAATTACAAATTTTTCTTAGTGTGCTGTTATGTATTTGGTTTTGTTCTGTAGTTCTTTATTTACGGGGGAGTAGGAAGCATGTTCTTTTATAATGTAATGAAAGAAACTATAAGGATGAAATATATTTGGTTCAGTATTCTCTTTTTACTTAATGTTAGTATCATTGGTTGCTTGTTCAATTATTTTGAATCTGGAATTGTAAAAGAGAAAATGAACGAATTGGAAACCCTGTATAAGGTTATGTCGTTTTATAATTTGTCGACCATATTTATTCCTTTAACAATCGTTTTTTCTGTATATTCTATGTCGAATTTTTTTAGTATTTATGTAGTTTACCGAGTGAATAATGCATGGAAATTAGTTTCTATATATTATTTGAAACTATTCGTTTTCGTTTGTTTTTTTGCTGGGGGTATGATTTTACAGTTATTTTTGATGTCAAATATGATGGCTGTAAATAGTATTTCTGTGAATTATGCATTGTTATTTTGCATTCAATTATTTGCGACTATTTTTATATGTATGATAAGTGCTTTATTGCAATTATTTTTACCTAGTTTACTTGTAATAATATGTATGATTACTGCCGTTTTATTAGATAGATTTATATTACATGGATTTTTATTTACAAATGCTTTTTATATAAATGTGTTTGAAGATGCTACTGGTTTACTTATACGCTTATTTGGATGTTTTTTTATCTTTTTTATAAGTGTATGGATTTTATCTAAAAAAAGTTATATTGCTATGAATGATGAGACAGAGGTGATCTAGTTTACATTATGATTTTATATCATTTGTTAAAAAGAGATTTACATGTAAGGTTTAGAGATTCCATCAAGATAATGGCTTTTTTATTCTTAATTTACGCTATGATTGTAGTTACCTTTTTATACAATCAGCCTCTGAGTAATGGTAAAGAACCTGTATTAGTAGATGTTACCTTTTATCGATTTTTTCATGGAGTAGACTTTGTGGATTTATCTTATTTTTATAAGGAGGGGCGATTTTCTATCCCGTTTTATTGGATATTTTTTCAAATTACTCCTTTGTTGCTAGTAGGGAAGTTTGCTTTTTCAGATATTCAGCAGAATGGTGTTTATTTATTTCCTCGTGTTAAGAAGAAGCATTTTCTTTGGTTAACGAAAATACTATCTTTGTTTTTTTACATAATTAGTATTTGGATTGTTATGTATTTGATTTGGTTTACTGTTTATTATTTGCTTACTTTTGGCGGGCATTCTTTTTCAAATGTATATAGTCAATTTTCTTATAAGATAGTAGGTACTATGCTAATTCAAATTATTATAAGCTTTTTATTAGCTTTGATTTTTGAGTTTTTAACATTTTATATACCAATAACTATTGTTTTTGTACTAATGTTGTTATACCTATTTTTGTCTATTTTCTTTCATAGTATTTATTTTTTAGGCTCTTTTGTTATGCCAAATCGTTGGTATTTTGTTGATCACAGCTCAATTCAATTGACTTTAGGTAATAATCAATCTATTCAATGGCATGAGTTACTTTTAATCGGAGTAGTAATTGTTGTTGTAATGATTTTGTTAGGTAGTTTTTGTTTAAAAAAACTAGATGTGATAGGTGAATAATTTATGGACAATTATATTAAATGTGAATGTATGACGAAAAGATTAAAGGGAAATATTGTGTTAGATAATATTAGTTTGTCAGTAAAAAAAGGAGAGTTTTTAGTTTTGAAGGGGCATAATGGTTCTGGTAAAACAATGATTTTACGTGCTATATCAGGATTGATGCGTTTAAATTCTGGAGCTGTTTACGTAGATAATGAAATGATTGGAAAACAAAAGCAATTTCCGGATTCAATGGGGATATTGATTGAATATCCAAGTTTTATTCCAGGGTATACTGGTTTTCAGAATTTGAAATTTTTATCATCGATTAACAATAAAATCTCTGATGAGGAAATTTATAATATTATTCAAAGGGTTGGACTTGATAAAACAGATAAGAGAAAGTATAAAAGATACTCTTTAGGTATGAAACAACGTTTAGGGATAGCGCAAGCTTTAATGGAACAACCAACACTATTGTTATTAGATGAGCCAACGAATGCTTTAGATAGTGATGGGATAAAAGATGTTTTGGATATTTTGAAAGTAGAAAAATCTAAAGGAACGACTATCATTGTAGCTAGTCATGATGTGCATGTTCTAGATAATGAAATAGTAGATCGCATTGTACATGTTAATAATGGAAGGTTGGTAGATTAAGAGTGACAAGAAAACATGTCTTAATAAGCATTGGATTGTGTATGTTGCTATGTACATTTGCTAGTTTCTTTAGATTTAAAACATTAAATCAAAATAATGAATCTTATAAAGTCATAAAAGGTGAGCTTTTATCTAATAGAACTTTTGAAGATGGTCAAGGAGTTACATTTCATGCACTTGATCCTCTTGATCCTACAAAAGTTTATGATCCTTATGAAGACCGTGAAGTAGTGACGTATGTGTTACCTTTAGATATTACAAATACAACGAATCGGGATATTAATTTGCTCAGTAATCAGTCTATTTCCAATACAATGTTTTATTCTAAAATAGGCGAGTTTTATAATGTAATCCCTTATTCAATAGAATTACCTAAAAAATATCAGTTTGATCCTGTAATACCTGCTGGTAAAACAGTGCGAGGATATATAGGGACAAATTATTTTATAGGAGATGACCCTTATAAAAATTATAAAAACTTTTCAAATGAATCAACTAAAGTGAAATTCATTTCTTTTGTGAAAGATAAGAAAGGGAAATATCATGAATTAGAAATACCAATAAATTAATACATGATTGATACAGATATATTTTAAGTGTGCTTTTGGGATGCCATGATTGAGTAGCTCTTGCAAAATAATATTATCTTTTCAAGTCGGAGGTTTTGCGCAGGTGTAAGTATCTATGGATACTGCACCGGTGAAATTTTCGGCTTTTTGTAATTATCGATTTAGATTTAATACGAAATTTGTAATGTGAAATTGAAATGATGAGATAGAGAAAAGAAACGTAACAAATGAAACTTTAATTAGCCCTCACCAATCGGACGTTTACGGACAGTTGATCTCCCACCTAACTTCTTGGCTCCAACTGAATTTTGAGGTGGGAATTTTACGGTCCGTTAACGCGGGATAAAAACTTTTTTAAATATAAGGCCTGACATTCGGCCGATTGTTGTCATAGTTATAAGACAAGTGTTACAATTATCATTAGGTATATACATTTTAGTTTTTTTAATTAGGAGAAAAATTGGCATAACATACATTTGATTTTTATAACGACTGATTGTAATAGAGAAAAAGAAAAAACAATCGGAAGTTTTATTTTAATAAAAAGAGGAGCGTATTTCCTATGATCGGTATCTTAAAAAAGGTGTTTGATGTAAATCAACGCCAAATTAAACGTATGCAGAAGACAGTTGAGCAAATTGATGCACTAGAGCCATCTATTAAGCCATTAACTGATGAACAATTAAAAGGGAAGACGCTTGAATTTAAAGAACGTCTAACAAAAGGTGAAACAGTAGATGATCTACTACCTGAAGCTTTTGCGGTTGTTCGTGAAGCTGCGACTCGTGTTCTTGGAATGCGTCCGTATGGCGTACAGTTAATGGGTGGTATTGCCTTACATGAAGGGAATATCTCTGAGATGAAAACGGGTGAAGGTAAAACGTTAACATCTACATTACCTGTATATTTAAATGCTTTAACAGGAAAAGGTGTTCACGTTGTTACAGTCAATGAATACTTAGCACAACGTGATGCGAGCGAAATGGGACAACTTCATGAGTTCCTAGGATTAACAGTAGGAATTAATTTAAACAGTATGTCACGCGAAGAGAAACAAGAGGCTTATGCTGCTGATATTACGTATAGCACAAATAATGAGCTTGGATTCGATTACTTACGTGATAACATGGTTTTATATAAAGAGCAGTGCGTTCAACGCCCACTGCACTTTGCTATTATCGATGAAGTCGATTCTATCTTAGTCGATGAAGCGCGTACGCCACTTATTATTTCTGGACAAGCTCAAAAATCAACAGAGCTGTACATGTTTGCAAATGCATTCGTTCGTACGTTAGAAAATGAAAAAGATTATTCATTTGATGTGAAGACGAAAAATGTAATGTTAACAGAAGATGGTATTACGAAAGCGGAGAAAGCTTTCCATATTGAAAACTTATTTGATTTAAAACATGTAGCGCTTCTTCACCATATTAATCAGGCACTTCGTGCGCACGTTGTTATGCATCGTGATACAGATTATGTTGTACAAGAAGGCGAAATCGTAATTGTAGACCAATTTACTGGTCGTCTTATGAAAGGTCGTCGTTATAGCGAAGGGTTACACCAAGCTATCGAGGCAAAAGAAGGCGTAGAAATTCAAAATGAAAGTATGACGCTTGCGACAATTACATTCCAGAACTACTTCCGTATGTACGAAAAGTTATCTGGTATGACTGGTACAGCGAAAACAGAGGAAGAGGAATTCCGTAACATTTATAATATGAACGTTATCGTAATTCCAACAAACAAACCGATTATTCGTGATGACCGTGCGGATTTAATCTTCAAATCAATGGAAGGTAAATTTAATGCTGTTGTTGAGGATATTGTAAATCGTCATAAACAAGGACAACCAGTTCTTGTCGGTACAGTGGCGATTGAAACGTCAGAACTTATTTCAAAAATGTTAACGCGTAAAGGTGTACGTCATAACATCTTAAATGCGAAAAACCATGCGCGTGAAGCGGATATCATTGCAGAAGCAGGTATAAAAGGCGCTGTAACGATTGCGACGAACATGGCAGGTCGTGGTACAGATATTAAGCTTGGAGACGATGTGAAAAACGTTGGTTTAGCCGTTATCGGTACAGAGCGTCACGAAAGTCGTCGTATTGATAACCAGTTACGTGGTCGTGCTGGTCGTCAAGGGGACCCAGGTGTTACGCAGTTCTACTTATCAATGGAAGATGAACTAATGCGCCGCTTCGGTTCTGATAATATGAAAGCGATGATGGATCGCCTTGGTATGGATGATTCTCAGCCAATCGAAAGTAAAATGGTTTCTCGTGCAGTAGAATCTGCGCAAAAACGTGTAGAAGGAAATAACTATGATGCACGTAAGCAGTTACTACAATACGATGATGTACTTCGTCAGCAACGTGAAGTTATTTACAAACAGCGTCAAGAGGTAATGGAGTCTGAGAACTTACGCGGTATCATTGAAGGTATGATGAAATCTACAGTAGAGCGTGCGGTTGCACTTCATACACAAGAGGAAATTGAAGAAGATTGGAACATTAAAGGTCTTGTTGACTACTTAAATACAAACCTTCTGCAAGAAGGAGATGTGAAAGAAGAAGAATTACGTCGCCTTGCTCCAGAGGAAATGAGCGAGCCAATTATCGCGAAGTTAATAGAGCGTTACAATGACAAAGAAAAGCTTATGCCAGAAGAGCAAATGCGTGAGTTCGAAAAAGTTGTTGTATTCCGTGTTGTAGATACGAAATGGACAGAGCATATCGATGCGATGGATCACCTTCGTGAAGGTATTCATTTACGTGCTTACGGTCAAATTGATCCACTTCGTGAGTATCAAATGGAAGGATTCGCAATGTTCGAATCAATGATTGCTTCTATTGAAGAGGAAATTTCTCGTTACATTATGAAAGCTGAAATTGAACAAAACTTAGAGCGTCAAGAAGTTGTTCAAGGTGAAGCTGTTCACCCATCTAGCGATGGCGAAGAGGCGAAGAAAAAACCAGTTGTAAAAGGTGACCAAGTGGGCCGCAACGATTTATGTAAATGTGGTAGCGGTAAAAAATATAAAAACTGCTGTGGCATTGGGAAGTAATATAGGGCGGTAGCCCAGGTTGCTTTGCAAACTTTTACATCAAAAATGTATAATTAAGAAGGATTAAACTCTCTCCGTCATAAGTGGAGAGAGTTTCCCTTGTTTTCATGCGAAAGTAACAGCAATTACATAGAGGTGAAGGAAATGGAATTAGTAGAAATTAGACAGGAATTAGAGAAAATGGCTAAGAGATTAGCGGCTTTTAGGGGGTCTCTTTGACCTCCCTACTAAGGAGAAACAAATTGCAGAATTAGAAGAGAAAATGATGGGCGCAGGATTTTGGGATGACCAACAAGGCGCACAAGCTGTAATTAACGAAGCAAATGCACTGAAAGATATGGTTGGAAAGTTCCGTCAGCTAGATGAGACGTTCGAAAACCTAGAAATTACGCATGAGCTTTTAAAAGAAGAGTATGATGAAGATTTACATGAGGAACTTGAATCAGAAGTAAAAGGCTTAATTCAAGAAATGAATGAGTATGAGCTGCAGTTACTACTTAGCGATCCTTATGATAAAAATAACGCCATTTTAGAATTACACCCAGGTGCTGGTGGAACAGAGTCACAAGACTGGGGCTCTATGTTACTACGTATGTACACACGTTGGGCTGAAAAACGTGGATTTAAAGTAGAAACGGTTGACTACTTACCAGGTGATGAAGCTGGTATTAAGAGTGTTACTTTATTAATTAAAGGTCATAACGCTTACGGTTACTTAAAGGCAGAGAAAGGTGTACATCGTCTTGTACGTATTTCTCCATTCGATTCTTCAGGCCGTCGTCATACATCGTTCGTATCTTGTGAAGTTGTACCTGAGTTCAATGATGAAGTTGAAATTGAAGTGCGTACAGAAGACCTGAAAATTGATACGTATCGTGCAAGTGGAGCGGGTGGACAGCACGTTAATACGACAGATTCAGCAGTTCGTATTACGCATACACCGACAAATACGGTTGTAACGTGTCAGTCAGAGCGTTCTCAAATTAAAAACCGTGAGCATGCGATGAAGATGTTAAAAGCGAAATTATATCAAAAGAAATTAGAAGAGCAACAAGCGGAGTTAGATGAAATTCGCGGAGAGCAAAAAGAAATCGGATGGGGTAGCCAAATCCGTTCTTACGTATTCCACCCATATTCTCTTGTGAAAGATCACCGTACAAATACAGAGGTCGGTAATGTGCAAGCAGTTATGGATGGAGAAATTGATCCGTTTATTGATGCTTACTTACGTTCTCGCATCTAATAAGCTAAGTGAAAAAAAGCCAACAAAATTGTTGGCGCACGCTGAGGATATAGAGGACATAAAGAGTGCTATTTTATTTATATGGATGAAGTACAGAGGAAGAGAAGTTGGAAACGACAACTTCTCTTTTTGATGGGATTATATGTAGCATACAATGTTGTATATTGTTTTGTAAAAAGTAGAAAATAGTAAAACAGATTGGCAATTGAGTAAGGCTTTCTACAGGTTTTTTCTAAATTCCCGTTCAAAAAGGATCCTTTATAGAAGTTTATAAGTTGTTCACAGAATTGAAACAACTTATAAAAGCTTTATATCATTAGGGTTCCCGCTGTATTTTTGAAGAATATGAAATATACCTTAGTTTTTCTATATAAAGATAATGCTTATAATGAAAATGAGTGTGTTAGGAATGAAAAGAATATCAACAATGGGGAGCGATAGAAGTGAAAAAGAAATTGTTGGCTATTGCGCTAGGAACATCAGTCGTTTTTGCTTTAGGAGCGTGTGGAAATAAAGAAGAGAGTAAACCTTCGAACCAGTCTGCAAGTACAGACAGTGCAGAACAAATTTTCCAAAGAAGTTGTGCTGGGTGTCACGCAACAGATTTATCAGGAGCAACTGGACCTGATTTAAGAAAAGTAGGCGGTAAGTACGACGCGGCAGATATCGAAGAAATTATTAAAAAAGGTCGCGGTTCAATGTCACCAGGACTTATTCAAGGTGAAGATGCGAAAAAAGTAGCTGAATGGTTAGCTGAACATAAATAAAAAGGGGTAAAATGGACGAGTTGATTTATATAATCAACTCGTTTCCCTTTTTTTGGAATGTAACATAACTGTAACAAAAATGTATCCAAACTGGAAACCGTTTGATGTTACAATGAGGTTTGTAGAATTTTGCTGAAATATATTACATAGAGTAGTATTGCTTAGAAAAAGAGTATAAGTAGACTACCTTCAACAAGAGTCGGTTAAAAGAGAATGAAGGTTTAGCTTTTATTTTCAAATGTACAGAAAAGTATTTCGAAAAAAATCATTAAGTATTGGGTGATAAATAATGATAAAAATGACGAATGTTTATAAGGAGTACCCGAATGGTATGAAAGCCATTGCTGGTCTCACAGTTAACATTAAACAAGGCGAGTTTGTATACGTAGTTGGACCGAGTGGAGCCGGAAAATCTACATTTATTAAAATGATGTATCGTGAAGAGAAGCCATCTACAGGATCAATTAATGTAAATGGTCTTACTATCGAGTCATTAGCAGAAAGAGACGTTCCATATTTCCGTCGTCAATTAGGCGTGATTTTCCAAGACTTTAAATTACTACCTAAATTAACGGTATATGAGAATGTTGCGTTTGCCTTAGAAGTAATTGAAGAAGAGCCAGATGCAATTCGTGAGCGTGTAACAGAAGTGTTAGGTCTTGTAGGTCTTGAAGATCGTGCAGACGCACTTCCAAGCGAACTTTCAGGCGGAGAGCAGCAACGTGTTGCGATTGCGAGAGCAATTGTTAATAGACCAAAGGTTGTAATTGCCGATGAGCCAACAGGTAACTTAGATATTGAAACAGCTCTTGATATTATGAAGATTTTCACACGCATTAATGAGCGTGGTACAACGATCGTTATGGCGACACATAACGCAGATATCGTAAATACAATCCGTCATCGTGTAATCGCGATTGAAGGCGGAAAAATTGTTCGAGATGAGATGGAGGGAGGATACGGATATGAAGGCTAAGACCCTTAGTCGACATTTGCGAGAAGGTGTAAAGAATCTATCACGTAACGGATGGATGACGTTTGCTTCTGTTAGTGCAGTAACAGTTACATTATTACTTGTAGGTGTCTTTTTAACAGCGATTATGAATATGAACCATTTTGCGACGAAAGTAGAGCAAGATGTAGAAATTCGTGTACACATTGATCCAGCAGCAAAAGAAGCTGATCAAAAGAAATTAGAAGATGATATGAGTAAGATTGCAAAAGTAGACTCTATTAAATATTCTTCTAAAGAAGAAGAGTTAAAACGTTTAATTAAAAGCTTAGGCGATAGCGGAAAGACATTTGAGTTATTTGAACAAGATAACCCACTTAAAAACGTATTCGTTGTAAAAGCAAAAGAACCAACAGATACAGCAACAATTGCGAAAAAGATTGAAAAAATGCAGTTTGTAAGTAATGTTCAGTACGGAAAAGGGCAAGTTGAACGATTATTTGATACTGTAAAAACTGGTCGTAACATCGGGATTGTGTTAATTGCTGGTCTTTTATTCACAGCGATGTTCTTAATCTCTAATACAATTAAAATTACAATTTATGCTCGTAGTACAGAAATCGAAATTATGAAACTTGTAGGTGCAACAAACTGGTTTATTCGTTGGCCGTTCTTATTAGAGGGATTATTCCTAGGAGTATTAGGATCAATTATTCCAATTGGCTTAATTCTAGTTACGTATAATTCGTTGCAAGGTGTGTTTAACGAAAAACTTGGCGGAACAATTTTCGAACTTCTACCATACAGCCCATTCGTATTCCAATTAGCTGGTTTACTAGTGTTAATCGGGGCTTTAATCGGTATGTGGGGAAGTGTAATGTCAATTCGTCGCTTCTTAAAAGTATAAAAAGTTGCAAACATAATTCGTACAAGCTTATCATATAGTAGAAATAGGTAAAGGCATCACACACTGTGTGATGCCTTTTGCTACACCACCTGTGTGTTTTGGAAAGGGGAATTCCGCATTGAAACGTAGAGTTGCAATTATTGGAATGGTTGTTGCATTTTTAATTGGTGCTGGCGGAATGTTTGCAGGTATGTCTTTATTTGGGGTTAACCCAGCAGAAGTAACGCAAACAATTTCGAATGGAAACGCTAGCACTGCGCAAGGGAATTTGGCAAAAATTAATGAGGCGTATGCACTAATTGATTCACGTTATGTGGAAGACGTGAAAGATGAAAAATTAGTCGAAGGTGCAATACAAGGCATGTTGTCTACGCTGAAGGACCCTTATTCCACGTATATGGATAAAGAAACGGCTAAACAGTTTAGTGAATCGCTTGATCCCGAGTTAGAAGGGATTGGGGCTGAGGTGAACAAAACGGATGGTAAGCTTATTATCGTATCTCCAATTAAAGGCTCACCGGCAGAAAAGATTGGAATTAAACCGAATGACCAAATTTTATCTGTAGATGGAAATAGTGTGAAAGATTTATCACGTGAGGAAGCGGTATTAAAGATTCGTGGTAAAAAAGGAACGACTGTTGCGATTGAAATTAAGCGTGCAGGAGTGGCTGATCCGATTGTATTTAAAATTAAGCGTGAAAAAATTCCAATCTTCACAGTGTTTAGCTCTGTGAAACAAGAGAGCGGAAAAGATATCGGTTATATGCAAATCACTTCTTTTGCTGAAAATACAGCGAAAGAATTTAAGGATCAGTTAAAAGAGTTAGAGAAGAAAAACATAAAAGGCTTAGTTATTGACGTACGTGGTAATCCTGGTGGCTACTTAAATAGTGTAGAAGAGATACTAGGAGAAATTATGACGGATAAAAAGCCGATGCTACAAGTAGAGCAACGAAATGGTGAGAAGAAGAAATTCTCTACGGAACTGAAAGAGAGAAAACCATATCCGATTTCAGTATTAATTGATAACGGAAGTGCTTCTGCTTCAGAGATTTTAGCGGGTGCGCTAAAAGAGGGAGAAGGATATGATTTAATTGGTGAAAAAACGTTTGGCAAAGGTACTGTTCAGCAAGCTGTTCCATTTAAAGATGGCAGCAACATCAAACTAACGATGTTCAAATGGTTAACACCGGATGGAAACTGGATTCATAAAAAAGGAATCAAGCCAACTGTAGAAGTGAAACAACCAGATTATTATCATGCGACACCAATTCAAATTGAAAAAACACTTTCATACAATGCAAATGATGTACAAGTAAAACATGCCCAAGAAATGCTTAAGAGTTTAGGATATGTACCAGGACGTGAAGATGGATACTTTAGTAAAGAGACAGAATCAGCACTGAAAGCATTCCAAAATGCGAATAAGATGGAGGCGACAGGACAGCTCGATAAAAAGACAGCTGAGGCGATTCAAACGAAAATTATTGAAAAAATCCGTTCTGGAGAAAATGATCTACAATTACAGTCAGCATTAAAATTAATGGCGAAGTAAAGTGAAACTTTAATCAGTGGGGGGCTTCATCCCCCACTGATTATTAGTTGAACCAATCGGACTTTTATGGACAGTTGACTCCCCACCTAAATTCTTTGTTTTCGCTGAATTTTGAGGTGGGAGGCTTACTGCCCATTAAAGTGGGATAAAAAGAAATACAGGCAGTTTGCTGCCTGTATTTTTTTGTGTTAAACAAACGTTTGTCCAGTTATGATAATATAAAAAGAAAGAATGATATAAATGGTGGTGAATGGGTTCGTGGAGGCATGGATTTTTGAAATAATGCGGGCAGTTGGACGTTTTTTCTTACACCCTGCTGTCTATGTATTTTTAATAAGTAGTATCTTCGTTGGATACTTACGTATGTTACGAGAACGAAAAGATTTTTCTTTTAAAGTTTATGATATTTGGTTTGAACTTCGAACATCTTTATTGGCGGGAGTTAAATACGGATTAATCGTATCTATCATTACGATTGGGCTCGGACTTGTTGTTTCTAAGGCGAGCTTATGGGCCATTTTACTTTGGACGTTACTATTTGGATTAACTGCTATGTATCGATATTTATCAGCAGCTTATACGTTTAGTATCGCGATTGTATGTGTTCTATTATCTTCTAAGCTACCAGTTTCTTTCTTACAGCTTGGAGAAGGTGAAGAGAATACAATCGTATCCCTTGCTATTTTGCTAGGCATCATGCTCATTGTAGAGGGCTTGCTGATTTCTAAAAATGCAGTAGGATATTCGACGCCGAAGATTAGGAAGGGGAAGCGTGGACTAAAGATTGGTTTACACGAATCAAAGCGTTTATGGATCGTTCCTATTTTTATTCTTGTACCAGGTGAAGCAGTAACGCAGTTTATTTCATGGTGGCCTGTCGTTTCAATCGGTTCACATACATATTCTCTATTCCTCGTTCCATTTTTAATTGGATTTATGAGAAGGATTAGAAGTTATGAGCCGACGGAAGCTTTATTATTTACAGGAAGACGTGTGTACGGATTAGCAGGACTTGTGCTTGTTTTAGGAATCGCAAGTTATTGGTGGCACGTACTTGCCATTATTGCAATGGGCGTTGCAATGCTTGGACGTTTTACAATTTCCATGCAAGAGAAAATTGCGGATGAAACAAGACCAGCATACTTCGCTGCACGTAATGATGGACTCGTTGTACTAGATACAATTCCAAATACAATTGGAGCAGAGCTGAATTTACTGCCTGGAGAAATGATTACGAAAGTAAATGGAGTCATTCCAAGAAGTGCTGAGGAATTTTATGATGCGCTTCAAACGAAGACGACAGGAGCATTTTGTAAGTTAGAAGTATTAGATACAAACGGAGAGTTACGTCTTGCTCAAACGGCATTATACGCTGGTGGACATCACGAATTGGGTATTGTGTTTGTTCAGCAGGAGCATGAATGGGATTCGGAAGCGATGTAATAGAAGAAAAGGTATCACCTTGTGGTGATGCCTTTTTTTGTGTAAGATGGGCGGTAGTTATAGTACATGAAATTTATATCGGCGATTATCGGAATATATCAGCGCAACTTGAGATATATCGGCGATTATTGAAATATATCAGCGCAACTGAAATTATATCAGCGATTATCCAAATATATCGACTTTCCGGCAAAAAACGACAACTATCGCAAACCTTATTTTAGTTTCATAGTCGAATCACTTGAATAATTATTTGATAATGGTTATCATTTAGGGAGTCTTTTTGATTTTGGAAAATGGAGGGAAGATATGCTACGTAAATTTTTTTCTTATTATAAACCGTATAAAGGTTTATTTATACTCGACTTTTCTTGTGCGGTCGTCGCAGGATTACTAGAACTTGGCTTCCCGCTTATCGTAAATCAATTTATTGATAAGTTATTGCCAGGGCAAAACTGGACGCTTATTTTATGGGCTTGTTTCGGTTTACTTGCAGTGTATATGTTAAATGCAGGCTTACAATATGTCGTTACATACTGGGGACATATGCTTGGAGTTAACATTGAAACAGATATGAGGCAAAAATTATTTGATCATATTCAAAAGCTATCATTCAGATTTTTTGACAATAATAAAACAGGTCATTTAATTTCACGTCTTACGAACGATTTAATGGAAATTGGGGAAATTGCTCACCATGGGCCAGAAGATTTATTTATCGCTGTAATGACTTTAGTTGGGGCATTCTCATTTATGATGATGATCAACTGGAAGTTAGCGCTATTAACGTTCTTCGTCATTCCATTCCTATTATGGTTAGCACTTTACTTCAACAAAAAAATGACAGGTACGTTTAGACGTTTATTCTCAGACGTTGCTGATTTCAATGCATGTATTGAGAATAACGTTGGTGGTATTCGCGTTGTACAAGCATTCGGAAATGAAAAGTTTGAGAAAGAGCAATTTGCTGTGAACAACGCTCGTTTCCGTACAACGAAATTAATGGCGTATAAAATTATGGCGTTAAATTCATCGATTAGTTATATGCTCATGCGTCTCGTAACGCTCTTCGTCTTAATATGCGGTACATGGTTTGTTCTGCAAGGTGAATTAACGTACGGTGGATTTATCGGATTCGTTCTATTAACGAATATTTTCTTCCGCCCAATTGAAAAAATTAATGCGGTAATCGAAAGTTATCCGAAAGGGATCGCCGGTTTTAAAAGGTATGTAGAGCTTCTTGAAACAGAGCCAGATATTGTAGACTCTAAAGATGCGATGGAAGTGAAACATGTACACGGTGATATTCAATATAACAACATTACATTCGGATATGAAAACAAAGAACCGATTTTAAATGATATTAGTTTGAAAATACATGCAGGTGAAACAGTTGCGTTCGTTGGACCATCTGGAGCTGGGAAAACGACGTTATGTAGCTTATTACCACGTTTTTATGAGCAATCATCTGGATCCATTCAAATTGATGGTATTGATACGAAAGACATGACGTTATCTTCACTTCGTAAGCAAATTGGAATTGTGCAGCAAGACGTGTTCCTATTCTCTGGAACGATTCGTGAAAATATTGCTTATGGAAATTTAAAGGCGTCAGAAGCTGAAATTTGGCAGGCAGTAAAACGTGCGCAATTAGAAGACTTAATTTACTCACAACCAGACGGTTTAGATACCGTTATTGGTGAGCGCGGTGTGAAACTTTCAGGTGGACAGAAACAACGTCTAGCAATTGCTCGTATGTTCTTGAAAAACCCGCCAATTTTAATATTAGATGAAGCGACTTCCGCATTAGACACAGAGACGGAACTTGCGATTCAAAAATCACTTGCTGAACTATCTGTCGGTCGTACAACGTTAGTTATCGCTCACAGACTTGCAACGATTAAAAATGCAGATCGCATCGTCGTTGTAAATAAAGATGGGATTGCAGAACAAGGTTCACATGATGAATTAATTGAGCAAGGCGGGGGATACAGTAGGTTATACGAAGCGCAGTTTAGTTCGTAAATATAATTTGTACGGAATTAGTGCACTATAAGTACGTAAAAATCTCATATGGGAGGTAATAAAGTATGATTGTAACAACAACGTCTACAATTCAAGGAAAAGAAATTATTGAGTATATCGATATCGTCAATGGAGAAGCGATTATGGGCGCGAATATCGTTCGTGACCTTTTTGCCTCTGTTCGTGACGTTGTCGGCGGTCGTGCTGGCGCTTATGAAAGTAAATTAAAAGAAGCGCGCGACATCGCAATGGAAGAAATGAAAACTTTCGCAAGACAAAAAAATGCGAATGCAATTGTTGGTATCGACGTGGATTATGAAGTAGTTCGCGAAGGGATGTTAATGGTTGCGGTGAGCGGGACTGCTGTTCGTATATAAAGTAAAAAGCCGTGCTGGTGCACGGCTTTTTGTATGCTATGTCGAAGTTTCAATATTTCTTGGGAAATGCGGAATGTCCCGTCGATATATAGGGAAGACATTAGAGTGCTTCTTTACATTTCCGGATTTCAATTAATAATGTTTCGTATTCTTGTTCGAGAGATTTAATGTCATCGTGATGATTTGGTATGGAAATTCGGCCGATGATTTCTGTTAATTTTGTTTGTAATCGTAACAATTCTTGTTCAGTAACGTTTACAGAATCCTCGGTTGTTCTCTTGGTGTATTGCTCGTAATTACCGTGGAATACTCTAGGTTCACTCTCGTCTACTTGTAGAATATGGTCTGCCACAGAGCGAATAAAGGCACGGTCATGGCTAATAAAAAGTATAGTGCCAGGATATTCTTGTAACATGCTTTCTAATTCTTCTTGTGTTGCTAAGTCTAAATAGTTTGTCGGTTCATCAAGCAGAAGCATATTATAGTTTCCTAAAAATACTTTTGCGAGTGCAACCTTCATTCGCTCGCCCCCGCTTAGAACGTGCACAGGTTTATGAACATCTTCACGGCGGAATAGAAGCCGTGCAAGTATTGTGCGAACGAACGACTCTGTATAGTTTGTTTCTTCTAGCACATTTTCTAAAATGGTTTTATCCGTTTTTAAAATGGATAGTGTTTGTTCAAAGTACCCAATCTTACAACTTTTCGAAAGCTGAATGCCACGCTCGTTTGCAAGAAGCATGTTGAACAGGGTCGTTTTTCCACTTCCGTTTGCCCCTAAAATAGCAAGCTTTGCACCAGGGACAATCGTTCCGTTCATATTTTTGAATAGTGTGCGGTCATCTATTTTCTTTGTTGCTTTATTAAACTGTAATGCCACTTTACTATGAATGGGTGTATGGTATTGCACGTCAAACTGAGCTTGAGAAAGATCCTTTGGCTTTTCCTTCTTTTCTAGTTTTTCAAGACGTGTTTCTAATGCTTTCGCTGCTTTACTAACCTGTTCTTGGCCATGAGCCCCACTTAATTTATACAGTTTAGATTCAGATGAACTGAACCGTGTTGGGATTTTTGTCATGCTAGAAGCACGTTGCTTTTTTTGTAAAATGGACTGCTCTAAACGATTTTTTTCTTGTACATATTGCTCATATTCTGCTTGTTTTTGTATTCGCTCACGTTCTTTTTGCTTGCGATAGTTTGAATAATTACCTTTATACTCTTGAATAGTGCCGTCTTCGATTTCGATGATTTTTGTACATATTGCATCTAAAAAGTCACGATCATGTGATATTAAAACAAGTGCCCCTTTATAAGATAAAAGTGCCTTTTCTAATTGTTCTGTACCGGCCATATCTAAGTGGCTTGTTGGTTCATCAGCGAATAAAATGCCTGCATTCTGTTCAAGAGCGTGGGCAATCTTTAGACGCATTCGTTCACCGCCGCTCATTGAATCTGTAACGTTTGAAATGCACCATTTTCCTTTTGCGAGAGAAGAAGCGGTTTCTGGTAGTTCTTCGCTAAGCTGAGGAATGATGCTGATAGAACTATGATGAGTTACTATGCCTTTGTCAGCTTCTATTTCTTTACTTAATATTTGTAATAACGTAGATTTACCAGCACCGTTGACTCCGACAATTCCTATGCGATCCTGTGATTGAATTTCCAGTGATGGTAACGTAAATAGTGTACGATCACCAAAGCTTTTTTCAATATTACGTGCGAATAAAATAGTCATAAAAAAACCTCCCTAGTTTCACTAGAGAGGATAAATGTCGTCCTTGCATGTAAAAATCGTACATAAATAAACGATTTTTCACATGATCGTTTCGAAAGAAAGTATCGACAAATGGACAGACTAATCCTCTGCTAGTTTTCATCATTTTTGTTCACTATTTGTGATGGATGAAATAAATAAGAGAATTAGAACTTCATTGGTCAAAGTACCTTCCTTTCATAATATTACTTTTATTGTATGCGCATACAAACGAGTTTGTCAAACTTATTTCAGCTTGTGATTTTTGAATTCGTTATTATAAATTTGTGCTTTCGCTAGCGCCTCAGCATCATTTTGAATTTCATTTAATCCATTCGCATCCCCAATAATATAACCTTCAAATGATGAACCAACAAAATCAAAGATGTATTGGAACTGGGAGATAAGCGGTAATGCTTTTAGTTTCGGATTATCGCCGCCAACGATAACAACGTACATTTTTTTGCCTTTCATTTTTTCTTTGAAATGAAGGGATGTATCACGCAAGCTTTGTGACCAGCGATCGATGAAGTTTTTCATATGACCACTCATCCCGTACCAATATAATGGTGTAGCAAAGATAATTGTGTCGTGCTCTAACATGCGCTTCGTTAACTGCTCGTAGTCATCATCTACAGGTTGGAATCCTCCTGCATCATGACGCTGATCTGTAATAGGATAGACTGTGTGATCACGTAAATAAATTTGTTCTGTTTCAATTCCATCAATCATCATATGTGTTAAAGCTTCCGTATTTCCATTTTGTCTTGAACTGCCGTGTATAACAAACATGTAATCATTCCTTTTCTTTTGCTTTTTTTAGGAGTGAAACGTGTTTTTGCAAATTCGTTTGAATATTGGAAAGCAATGAAATTTGCTTTGTTACTTCATTAAGTTTATCTTCATAAAGCGTAAGGATGCTGCTGCACGGATTGTCGTATAAGTGCGGTTCAATTTCAAGGCAGCGCAGCATCCTTGCCGTCTCTTCTAAATTTAAGCCAATTTGTAAGTACATTTGAATAAGCTCCACTTTTTCGATGGCACTTTCGTCAAAATCACGATAGCCATTTGCGAGGCGCTTCGAAGGGAGTAATCCCTTTTCTTCGTAATGTCTTAGTGACCTTTCGCTAACGCCAGTTTCTTTTGATAACTCCCCAATTCGCAATGCGTTTCACTCCTTTTACATGTATTGTAAACCTTCACACTAATGTGAAGGTCAACTCTGTTTTTTCGCAAAGTAATCTACATGATTTAAAAACACTTGAATAGCTTTAGACGGAATAAAATATTTGCCGCGCACGATGGAGAATGGACGGATGAGTTGTTCATTTGGAATTTCGACGTGGAATAGTTCTTTTGCCAGTAGCTCTTTCCGTACAGTCCAATCAGAAAGTATAGCGATGCCAAGCCCGGCAGCGACAGCTTCCTTTACGCTTTGGATACTACTAAAGGTAAAGAATCGTTTCATTTTTAAATGGTGTTGATGAATAAAGCGATCGCTATAAGCACGTGTTCCGGAACCACTTTCTCTTAATACCCACACTTGATCTTGGAGTGTCCTTTCATTTATTTCATTTGTGCGGAGCAGTGGATGATTTGGCGGGACGACGAGTTTCATTTCATCTTGCATAAATGTTTCAACGTCAACGTCAGCGTATACGACTTGCCCTTCCACTAAGCCGATATCAATTTGATTAGATCGGAGACTTTGCAAGACGTCTTCTGTATTTGAGATAAAAGTATGGACTTCGACGTGCGGATTTTCATTCGCATAGTTAGCGAGTATTTTTGGAAGTAAGTATTCGCCAATTGTAAAACTAGCACCGATGCGAAGCGTTCCTGTTACAACGTTATGTAGTTCGTTAATTTCTTGTTTGGCATCTTCGTAAAGAGAGAGCATTTGCTTTGCGTGTATATATAATATGTTTCCGGCCTCGGTCACTTGAACGTGCTTCGGGGATCGCTGAATAAGTGTAGTTCCAAATTCGCTTTCTAAGTTGCGAATGTGCATACTTACGCCAGGCTGTGAAAGGTTTAATAATTCCGCTGCACGAGAGAAGTGTTTCTGTTCAACAACCGTAACAAAAATTTTTAAAATGTCTACGTTCATATCATCTGCTCCTTTCTTTTTCTATCATCTTATCATAAGTATTTCTGATGATAGAGATTTGGTATTGGTATTAAACTTATTATAGAAACTCTCTTATAATGTAAGTAGAAAGAACATGCATGTTCCAATACGATTATTGGAGTGGTTCAAAGTGGAACAAACACTTGTTATACAAAAGAAGAAGCGTTTTGGATTTTCGCAAGGGATTGGGATTACATTATTAATCGCAATTGTGGCGAAATATTTAGCGGAGCTTCCATTTTTAAATATTATGGGACAATTAGTAATTGCTATTCTAATTGGGATGGTTTGGCGTGCGGCAATTGGAGTTCCTCATGATGCGATTGCAGGGACGAATTTTGCGAGTAAGAAGTTGCTGCGCTTCGGGATCATCTTACTTGGAATGCGATTAAATCTTGTTGATATTGCGAAGGCGGGACCGAAAGTATTGGTTATCGCTGCGGTTGTTATTACATTTACGATTTTCGTTGTATATGGACTAACGAAAGTATTTAAGGTAGAAAAGAAACTTGGGATTTTAACAGCATGCGGGACAGCAATTTGCGGCGCGGCAGCGGTCGTGGCAATTGCGCCGCAAGTGAAAGCAAAAGATGATGAAACGGCAGTTGGGGCTGCAATCATTGCAATTTTAGGTACGATATTTACGCTTATTTATACGTTGTTATATCCAGTGCTTGGCCTATCTCCGTATGGTTATGGTGTATTCTCAGGGGCGACGCTGCATGAAATTGCTCATGTCATCGCAGCTGCGGCGCCAGGAGGAAGCGTGGCTGTAGACATCGCAGTTATCGTGAAGTTAACGCGCGTTGCAATGCTTGTACCAGTAGCGATTTTAATTGGATTATGGTTTGGTAAGAGTGAAGGAAGCTGGGAAAAAAGATCATGGCGCGACCTTCCAATTCCATGGTTCATCTTCGGATTTTTAGCAATGAGTGCAGTGCATTCGCTCGGGATTATTCCAGAAGTTGTTGCGGGATATATTGTAGTCATCGCTTATATGCTTATCGCAATGGCGATGGCGGGGCTTGGTTTAAATGTAGAGTTTAAAACGTTCCGTAAGTTAGGAAGCAAAGCATTCGTGGCAGGGCTAATTGGCTCGGTTTGCTTATCGGTGCTTGGATATGTTCTTGTATATGCGTTAGGATTTATGTAGTAAAGGAGAGAGCTGTTCCCGAAGGTATATTTGGGGGCAGCTTTTTCTTATGTTTACCTTGCTACGAATGTCGGTATTTGTCGGTAAGTCGATATATTCGAAAAATCGCTGATATAAATGGAGTTGCGCTGATATATTTGGGAAATCGCCGATATAATTTCAGTTGCGCTGATATATTTGAAAAATCGCTGATATAAATTGAATTACTTTTGTACTTTGTTAGAGTAGATGTTTAATGAGACGTTTTTCTAAAATTTGTAAAGATATCTTTACTTGTAGTTGGAAAATATTTATAATTAAAGTAAAGATATCTTTACTTTCGAAGGTGGAGCCTATGGGTGTAAAAAATAAAATTAAAGAATTAAGAAAGCAACATCATATAACGCAAGTTGAAATGGCAAAGGCGATGCAGGTGACACGGCAGACAATCGTGGCGATTGAAAACCATCATTACAACCCGAGTCTAGAGTTATCCTTAAAAATCGCCAAATATTTTGGAGTGAAGGTGGAAGAAATATTTACGCTGGAGTAAGGGGAGAGAAAAATGCAGGATGAGTTTGAGAGATTTCAGTCAGATAAAGCGTTTAAATATTTAGGGTTGTTTTTAGCGATTAGTTTAGCCATATGGAGTTTGTACAATTTAATTGTTTACGGAAGTGCTGGTATGCCGTTTGTGTTATTTGTACTAGGGCAGTTTGTTTATTTCTTTGTGAACTATTGGCCGAAATGGAGATATAGAAATAGTAAAGAGGCTGATCGTGTATGAGTAAGCAAGAGGTTATACGATTTATAGGAAGTTTGTTTTTAGCGGGTTTTATTTTAAATGTGAGTCTAATGATTTTAAGTATTTCGTGGAGAACTATTTTCATATCGAATGTAGCACTAGTCATTTTATATGGCATTGCGGAATATAGAGAACAGAAGCGTTTGAAAGAAGAGGGAATACCGTCGATTGATGAGCGAGTTGTGAACAAGATGAAGTCATATTTTGCGATTAGTATGACAAGCTTCGTTTTCTTATTCATTATGTATCTTTGTGTAAATAAGTATTTAGACAGGCCAGTAGTACATGTAAATGAGTTATTATATATTGCTATTTTTGGTCTATTAATAAGTATGGCATCGACGAGCGTGTTAGCAACAAGGAATAGATAGAAAAAGGGGAACTGGGATGGGATTACCGGTATTATGTGTCGCTACAGCTATTTTTGCTTTGTTTTGGGGAATGCAGAACTTCTCTCATAATCCAGTGCCGAGTATTTGTATTATGCTTGGTACTGTAGGTTTATCGTATTATTTATTAGTTTCAGCTCATTATCATAAAACAGCAACGAGCGTTGTTGTCGGAGCACTTATTTTATTTTGTGGTCGTGCTGTGCAAAAGGGGTTATTTCCGTAAAGGCTGTTTATACGAAGCGTATAAACAGCCTTTTGTATTTTTTTTACAAAATACTTGAAAGTTACGTAACGTCATCTTTTATAATGAAGGAGAAGAGGTGATGATAGTGATTTCAATTCAACAATTGACGAAAGAAACAGGGGTAACAGTACGCACATTACGTTATTATGATCAAATAGATTTATTAAAGCCGAGTGGTAAAACAGAGGGTGGACATCGGTTATATAGTGAAGCGGACGTTATTCGTTTGCAACAAATTTTATTTTTAAAGGAAATGGGATTTTCGTTAAAAGAAACTGCGAATATGTTAGTAAAAGGTGAGTTGGATTTAAAGAATTCTCTTGAAAAACAACTTCGATTTGTACAGGAAGAACAAAAGAAATTTAATCGAATGGAGCGTGTTTTACAAGCGGTTGTTTATTCGGTAGATGTAGAGGGAGAGCTCGATTGGAAAGTTATGTTTGAATTAATTCAGCTTTCGAAACAGTCTTCTCGTATACGTGAAATATTTCAAAATGAAGTGTTTTCAAAGGAAGAACAAAAATTGCTTCAGAATTTGCCGAATATGAGTGAAGAAGATCCGAATGTTTTAGAGTGGGTAGATTTATTAAAGCAATTTCGCGCTTTTATGAAAGATGATAAAGAAGTAGCGAGTGATGAGGTACAAGGGGCAACGAAGAGATTAATGCAGAAGTGTTTAGAGATGGCTAATGGTGACGAAGCGTTTTTAGATAAGTTATGGGAAGTTAGAAAATCGAAAGAAGATTCCCAGAAAATGAGCATGTATCCAATCGAAGAAGAACTTTTATTATATATGGATGAAGCTTTTCGTATATATGATGAAAAGGAGAAGGATAAATGAGTATACTTGCAGAATATCGTTGGTATTTTTTAATTGGGGCAGAGATTGTATTTTGGTTATCAGCTATCGGTTTCTTTTTACTCCGTTACGGATTCCGTTTGAAAAAGGCGAGTTTTATTATGGGGATTGTACTACTCATAAATGAAGTGTTTATTTTAACTTTAGGAGTAGTGGATTACTATCAAACAGGAAAGTTCTCTAACTTTCAAATCATTACGGTAATCATTTTATTGTATGCAGTCTTTTACGGGAAAAAGGATTTGAAGAAGCTTGATATATTTGCGCAAAAGTTAGTTGCCAAATGGCGAAATGAGCCGGCGCCTATTATAGAAGAACAGGTAGAATTAACAGGTATGGCTTATGCGAAGCAGGAAATAAAAAATTGGGTATTGCACCTTAGTTTGTTTGTTGTTGTGCATATTTTCTTTTTCTTTCTGTACGGTCTTGCTCCGGTTGAACAATGGCGTAATTGGTTAGAAACGGGAATTGTTTTAAATAAAGCAGCGAGTCGGGTTAGCCAAGTTTGGGCGATTATACTTTTAGTGGATGCAGCTATTTCATTTTCATATGTTCTTTTTCCGAAGAAGGAGAAAGGGAAAAAGAAGCTACTTTCTTAGGGGAAAGTAGCTTCTTGTTTTCATGCATTTTCTAAAGTCTTTGGAATAATTGTAAAGTCCTGCTCATCGATATCAATTGGGAATGAAATGATAGGAATGTCACAATCAATAATGCTTGGACATATCCCGATAGAGATAATGCAATCGAAGTGCTCCTTTTCTTCTGTTAATAAAGAAGTCACTTCTCTTAGTGTATGAATACTTGTAACTGAATAATGAGGTGATAAAGAAGTTAATTTCTTTTTCGTATATAAATCTAACCCACTACCTGTTGTACATAAAAGTAATAACTTTTTTGGTAAGGCCTTCTTTTTAGGTTCTGAAACACTAAATAGATAGGTGGCAAGATAATTTAATATATGTTCAGAAACTGGTTCCTGCTTACTAGTAGTAAAATTGTGTACAATTTTACGAGTTATATCATAATAATAATAAATTTTAGACTTTAAATTTTGTAATTGCGGATGATAGATATGGATATTTAACTTTTGAAAAACGTAAAATCTAAAAATTAGCCATTTTAAATCTGCAATGATAGTTTCTTGCGGGCACGTAAAAATTAGATTTTGAGTAAGTTCCTCTAAAATCGTGGGAATAAGCATATCGAATTTCTTTGTATATAGTGGAAATTGATGTTCGAAATGTAGACCGCTTATTACACAACAATTTAAATAAAGGATTTCAGGAAATAAAAGTTTATTACCTGTTAAATTTTCTATTTGTTCAATAAGACTAGAAATAGAATCACTATATGGATTTTTTAATATAAAGGAGAGATCGGGCTCCAAGTTTTTGATAAATTGCTTATGACGATAACGAATAATACATGTAAGTAATAAACAATGAATACGTTTATAACCAATATCAGAAAGTGTACCAGTATTTCTTTCTATTTGTTGTATTGTATATTTGGTTATCGAAATGTCTTGTTCGTGAAATAAGAGTTGTAATCCATTACTATACTGTGTAGTTAAATGGGCATAGTGACAAATTAATTTTCTAATATGTAGCTCGTCACCTTCTAGACGGATAGGCTGTTTTGTTAAAGTAACATCGTGCTTAGTGAACTGAAGACGAAGAGCTTGTAATAAAGTTTGGCAATAACTTTGACTGACATTTAGTGTAGTAGCAATCTTTGCTACTGTTAATCCATTTGGATAGTTAAGTATAAGCTGTAAAATTTGAAAAAAATATAACTCTTGTTTGTTTTGTATACTTTGTTTTCCTTCTTTTAAGTTGAGTTGATTAATTTTAATTCCCTTTCCCCTTGAAGATAAAATGATGTTTTCTCCATATGTATTTTTTAAAAGGGTTAAGTAATTTGAAACGCTTCTTTTACTGCATTGTAATTCTTCGGATATTTTTTGAACAGTAGTCCAATCGTGTTGGGCTAATAAAAAACTTAATAATTGTTGAATTTGCTGTTGCTTCATTGTCATCGCTACACCTTATACATATATATTGGTAAATCAACTAAATTTTAGATTAATATGGATACTATTGTAAATAATTTTAACTGAGGCAATACTCTTCCGAATATTATGAATTTGCGTTATATAATGCAAAAACACAATGAAATTTAATGCGAAATGTTCGATACAATTCATGTGTTTGTATATATATGACAATTCAACTTACGGAGGGGTATAAGCAAAATGGGTAAGAAAAAAAATAGACACATGAAGAAGATTACATCGACAGTATGTACAATTGGGATTTTGAGTGCATCTGTCACACACGGATATGCTGCAGAGATAAATAATAAACAACAGCAGTATGATCGTTTGCAAGTTGCTGAAACAGATAAAGGTTCAAAAGATAATCTTAAAATTGATCTTAATACAACATTCCCAGATAGCGCGCTAAGAAATGCTGTGAAAACAAAGATGGGGACTACTAGCGATGAAGTAACGCTAGAACAATTAAGTAATGTACGTGACGTACTAGATTTAAGTGGTAAAGGTGTTAAAAACTTTGAAGGTTTACAATACTTAACAGGATTAAATGCTTTATATATAAAAAATTCTAATCTCACAGAAGTGCCTCAACAAGTATTAGAGCTAAAAGAATTGAAAATTTTAGATCTATCCCGCAATACGATTACAACAATTCCAGATAATATGTCCTTTGATAAATTAAGAGTATTAGATTTATCGTATAACAAAATAACAGCAGTACCAGATAGTGTATGGGAGTTACCTAAACTACAAGCGTTACTACTATCGAATAATAAAATTAAAAGCATTCCTGAAAAAAAATCTAAGTTTTTAGATCTTCGTATTTTCGACTTGGCTAATAATGAACTGGAAACATTGTCTGTAGGTTTATTACATGATTTAGCACGACTTGAAGTTTTAAATATTCAAGGTGGTAATAATAAAAAACTAGAATTAGCAGATGTGAAGTTGTTAAAAGGACTAGTTGGTTTAAAAGTATTAGAGCTAAATTCAGATGTAAGTCCTGAAGAGATTAACAAACAATTAAAAGTCGGTGTGTTAAAAGTAAAAGGGAATCAGGTTGGTTTAATTTCAGTCAATGGTGTGACTGTTTTAACGTTAAGTAAGAATGACCCTGTATTTAAACTGGATGGGGAACAAAATATGTATAAAGAGGCTGGAAAACCAGCAACTATCCCAACAGGTACAATTACAGCAACGAAGGGCTTATTAGAAAGTATTACTACGAAAAATATTTTAGGATTAGATTTATTATCTAAAGAAGTGAATGGACCATTAGTTGAAGGAAAGAATGGGACGATACATTATAACGGATTAAATACAAGGAATCCGGCTCCAGGTTCGTATACGGTAAATTACAATATCTTAGTGAAGAAAACTATTTTAGATAAAATTCCACTAGTAGGTGGGTTGTTAAGCTTCTTATTTGATAAAGGAAATATTGAAAAATTAGTTGATACAAGAAACGTCATTGTAGTTGATGTAACATCACCAACGATTGGTACAGATGAAATTGAAGTTGATGATCCATCTACATTAACAGATGAGAAGCTAAAAGAATTATTAAAGGTTAAAGACGATGTTTCGAAAAATGTTGCAATTCAATATGACAAAGATTTGAAAAACTTAGCATCTGCTGAAGAAGAAGTTACTTTTACAGTTCAAGATGAGTACGACAATATTAACGTGAAGACAGTAAAAGTAAAATCTGCTGCCAATAATCAAGCGCCAGTAATTGAAGCGAAAGATTCCATTTTAGCTAAAGTTGGAGACGAAGTAGATGTAATCAAATCAGCAGAAGCAAAAGCGATGGATAAAGAAGATGGAGATTTAACGAGCAAAATTCAAGTTGAAGGTACAGTAGATACACAAAAAGTTAGCACGCAAAAAGTTTCATTAAAGGTAACTGATAAACATAATGAGACAACGTCTAAAGATGTTGAAGTGCGTGTAATTCGTATTCAAGATAAAGTAACAGTAAATCAAAAAGATCTTGATAGTAATAACTTTGATCCTAAAAAACTTGTAGAAGGTTTAAATGATGAAGATAAGGTAACTACAAAAGTAAACAACGGTAAAATCGAAGTAACCGTAACAAATAAAAACGGTCATCAGGTAACCGGAGATGTGACTCCTGAAATTAATGGAAAACCATCTATTGAAGCAAAAGATAAAGTATTTGTAGAAAAGGATAAAAAAGACTTCGATGTGAAAAAAGAAGCGAAAGTAAAAGTGATTGATAAAGAGGACGGAGATTTAACAGATAAGGCTGTAGTAGAAGGTACTCTAGAGCTAGATAAAACGGGTGAACAAAAGGTAAAAGTGACAATAACAGATAAAGATGGAGAAACAGCAGAAAAAGAAATTACAGTGAATGTGATCCGTATTCAAGATGAAATTGAAGTAAATAAAAAAGACATCGTTGATGGCAAAGTGAAAGATGAAGCAATTAATAAAGAAAAAGTGGTAGACGGTTTAGATAAAGATAGTAAAGAGGAAGTAAAAGTAGAAATCACAGTGGACGAAGAGAATGGCAAAGGTAAAGTGACTGTGAAAGATAAAGAAGACAATGTAGTAAGTGAAAAAGAAATCAAAGTGAAAGTAACTAATGAAAAACCAGAAATTAAAGTAGAAAAAGACGAATTGTTCGTAGAAAAGGACAAAAAAGACTTCGATGTGAAAAAAGAAGCAAAAGTAACAGTAATAGATAAAGAAGATGGAGATTTAACGGATCAGGCGGAAGTAAAAGATTTCGATATAAAAACAGTTGGAGAACAAAAAGCAAAAGTAACAGTAACCGATAAAGCTGAGGAAACAGTAGAGGCAGAAATTACTGTGAATGTCATTGAAATTCGAGATGAAATTGAGGTAAATAAAAAGGACATCGATAAAGGTAAAGTAAAAGATGAAGCAATTGATAAAGAAAAAGTGGTAGACGGTTTAAATAAAGATAGTAAAGAGAAAGTGAAAGTAGAAATCACAGTGGACGAAGAGAATGGCAAAGGTAAAGTGACTGTGAAAGATAAAGATGGAAATACAGTTAGTGAAAAAGAAGTCAAAGTCAAAACTGTAACAGAACTAGTAAAAATCAATGTAGCACCAATGATAGAAGTGAAGGGTAAGGTGTTAGCCTTTGTAGGAGATCAAGTCGATGCGAAGTATGTAATTGAGAAATCAGGAGCGAAAGCAACGGATAAAGAAGATGGAGATTTAACAGCGAAAATTGAAGTAGAAGGAAAAGTTGATACAAGCAAAGCTGGCGAATCGAAAGTAACGTTGAAAGTAACAGATAGCCAAGGCGCAACAGGAAATAAAGAAGTAACAGTGAAAGTAGTGAAAATCAACGATACGATTGAAGTGAAAGAAAAAGATATCGTCGATGGCAAAGTAACAAATGACAAGATTGATAAAGAGAAGATCGGTGAAGGTTTAGGTGAGAAAGAAAAAGTCGAAATTATCATTGATAAAGATGGCAAAGGAAAAGTTGTCGTAACAGATGAAGAAGGAAACAAAGTAGAAAAAGAAGTAACGGTAAAAGTGAAAGATGATAACAAAGTCATCAATGAAAAGCCTGTAATTAAAGTTGAGAAAGAAGAAGTGTTTGTAGAAAAAGATAAGAAAAACTTCGACTTGAAAAAAGAAGCAAAAGTAACGATAACGGATAAAGAAGACGGAGATTTAACAGATCAAGCGGAAGTAAAAGATTTCGATATAAAAACAGTCGGGGAACAAAAAGCGAAAGTAACAGTAACCGATAAAGCTGGAGAAACAGTAGAGGCAAAAGTGACTGTAAATGTAATCGAAATTCAAGATAAAATCGAAGTAAATAAAGAAGATATCGTAGAAGGTAAAGTAAAAGAAGACAAAATCGATAAAGAAAAAGTGGTAGGCGGATTAAATAAAGAAAGTAAAGAAAAGGTAAAAGTAGAAATCACAGTGGACGAAGAGAACGTAAAAGGCAAAGTAACTGTGAAAGATAAAGATGGAAATGTAATTAGTGAGAAAGAAGTAACAGTAACGGTTAAAGATGAGCAAGGCGGTAAGGACGACCAAGGCGGTATGGATGACCAAGGCGGCAAGGATGACCAAGGCGGTAAGGACGACCAAGGCGGTAAGGACGACCAAGGCGGTAAGGATGACCAAGGCGGCAAGGATGACCAAGGCGGTAAGGATGACCAAGGCGGCAAGGATGACCAAGGCGGTAAGGACGACCAAGGCGGTAAGGATGACCAAGGCGGTAAGGACGACCAAGGCGGCAAGGATGACCAAGGCGGTAAGGACGACCAAGGCGGTAAGGATGATCAGAACGGCAAAGATGATCAAGATAACAAAGCAATCAATGAAAAACCAGTTATCAAAGTGGACAAAGACGAAATCTTCGTAGAAAAAGGTAAGAAAGACTTTGATGTGAAGAAAGAAGCGAAGGTATCCGTAATAGATAAAGAAGACGGTGATTTAACAGATAAAGCTGTAGTAGAAGGTTTAGATACAAATAAAATTGGCGAACAAAAAGTGAAAGTAAAAGTAACGGATAAAGATGCGGGTACAAGTGAGAAAGAAATTACAGTGAATGTCATCGATGTGAAAGATAACATTGAAATAAATAAAGAAGATATCGTCGATGGTAAAGTAAAAGAAGATAAGATTGATAAAACAAAAGTGATTGAAGGTTTAAAAGAAGAAGACAAAGAGAAAGTGAAAGTAGAAATCACAGTGGACGGAGAGAACGGCAAAGGTAAAGTAACTGTGAGAGATAAAGATGGAAATGTAATTATTGAAAAAGAAGTAACAGTGAAAGTGAAAGACGACCAAGGCGGTAAGGACGACCAAGGCGGTAAGGATGACCAAGGCGGCAAGGATGACCAAGGCGGTAAGGACGACCAAGGCGGTAAGGATGACCAAGGCGGCAAGGATGACCAAGGCGGTAAGGATGACCAAGGCGGCAAGGATGACCAAGGCGGTAAGGACGACCAAGGCGGTAAGGATGACCAAGGCGGTAAGGACGACCAAGGCGGCAAGGATGACCAAGGCGGCAAGGATGACCAAGGCGGTAAGGACGACCAAGGCGGCAAGGACGACCAAGGCGGTAAGGACGACCAAGGCGGTAAGGATGATCAGAACGGCAAAGATGATCAAGATAACAAAGTAATCAATGAAAAACCAGTTATCAAAGTGGACAAAGACGAAATCTTCGTAGAAAAAGGTAAGAAAGACTTTGATGTGAAGAAAGAAGTGAAGGTATCCGTAATAGATAAAGAAGACGGTGATTTAACAGATAAAGCTGTAGTAGAAGGTTTAGATACAAGTAAAATTGGCGAACAAAAAGTGAAAGTAAAAGTAACGGATAAAGATGCGGGTACAAGTGAGAAAGAAATTACAGTGAATGTCATCGATGTGAAAGACAAAATTGAAGTAAATAAAGAAGACATTGTTGAAGGGAAAGTAAAAGAAGATAAGATTGATAAAACAAAAGTGATTGAAGGTTTAAAAGAAGAAGATAAAGAGAAAGTGAACGTAGAAATCACAGTGGATGAAGAGAACGGAAAAGGAACAGTAACTGTGAAAGATAAAGATGGAAATACAATTAGTAAAAAAGAGGTCATTGTGAAAGTGAAGGATGACCAAGGCGAAAGATGATCAGACTGGAAAAGATGGTAAGGATGGCCAAGACGGAAAAGATGGCCAAGACGGAAAAGATGGCCAAGACGGAAAAGATGGCCAAGACGGTAAGGATGGCCAAGATGGCAAGGACGGCCAAGACGGTCAAGACGGAAAAGATGGAAAAGACGGAAAAGATGGCCAAAACGGCAAGGACGGCCAAGATGGTAAGGACGGCCAAGACGGTCAAGATGGAAAAGATGGCAAGGATGGCCAAGACGGTAAGGACGGTCAAGATGGAAAAGATGGTCAAGACGGTAAGGACGGCCAAAACGGCAAGGACGGCCAAAACGGCAAGGACGGCCAAGATGGTAAGGACGGCCAAGACGGAAAAGATGGAAAAGATGGTAAGGACGGCCAAAACGGCAAGGACGGCCAAGATGGCAAGGACGGCCAAGACGGTAAGGACGGTCAAGATGGAAAAGATGGTCAAGACGGTAAGGACGGTCAAAACGGCAAGGATGGCCAAGATGGCAAGGACGGCCAAGATGGAAAAGATGGTAAGGACGGTCAAAACGGCAAGGATGGCCAAGATGGCAAGGACGGCCAAGACGGCCAAGACGGCCAAGACGGTAAGGACGGTCAAAACGGCAAGGACGGCCAAGACGGCAAGGACGGCCAAGACGGTCAAGACGGAAAAGATGGAAAAGATGGAAAAGATGGTAAGGACGGTCAAGATGGAAAAGATGGTCAAGACGGTAAGGACGGCCAAAACGGCAAGGGCGGCCAAGACGGTAAGGACGGTCAAGACGGTAAGGATGGCCAAGATGGCAAGGACGGCCAAGATGGAAAAGATGGTAAGGACGGCCAAAACGGCAAGGACGGCCAAGATGGCAAGGGCGGTCAAAACGGCAAGGACGGCCAAGATGGAAAAGATGGTAAGAATGGCCAAGATAACAAGGTAATCAATGAAAAACCAGTTATCAAAGTGGACAAAGACGAAATCTTCGTAGAAAAAGGTAAGAAAGACTTTGATGTGAAGAAAGAAGCGAAGGTATCCGTAATAGATAAAGAAGACGGTGATTTAACAGATAAAGCTGTAGTAGAAGGTTTAGATACAAGTAAAATCGGCGAACAAAAAGTGAAAATCAAAGTAACAGATAAAGCAGATGAAACAATAGAAGCGGAAATTACAGTGAATGTGATTGAAATTCAAGACAAAATTGAAGTAAATAAAGAAGACATTGTTGAAGGGAAAGTAAAAGAAGATAAGATTGATAAAACAAAAGTGATTGAAGGTTTAAAAGAAGAAGATAAAGAGAAAGTGAACGTAGAAATCACAGTGGATGAAGAGAACGGAAAAGGAACAGTAACTGTGAAAGATAAAGATGGAAATGTAATTAGTGAAAAAGAAGTAACAGTGAAAGTGAAAGACGACCAAGGCGGCAAGGGCGACCAAGGTGGTAAGGATGGCCAAGACAGTAAGGATGATCAAAAAGAAAAAGACGATCAGAACAGTAAGGATGATCCAAGCAGCAAAGATGATAAAACTACAACTAACTTGAATAAAGATACTATAAACAATCAAGGTAATACGAATAATGAAAGTAATAAAGGTAATGGAACGAACTCTGCAAAAGAGTTACCACAAACAGGAGCAAGCGCATCTGCTTATCCGTTAGTTGGTTCTTTATTAGTTCTGCTTTCAGGTGTAGTAGCATTCTTTAGAAGAAAGAAATAAAGTGAAAAATGGTCGTTAGGGGAAACTCTAGCGGCTGTTTTTTTATTCGTGAAAAGGATTTGCTATAAGTTGAGAGAAGAGTATATCAATTAAATGATTAGGAGAGGAATGCTTATGAAAAAGTGGGGGTGTTTATGTAGTTTTTTGATTATGTTAGTAGCATGCTCACAATCTAACACTACAATTGATAAGAAGAATGATGTCATTGTAAAGGGAGCAGGAATTCTCAATCTAGATAAATTTGAAAAGTTCGTTTTGAATGTCGAGCAAAGGGAAGTTGATAAAATAAGAATTGTACAGTATACCCATGAAGGTGACCCGATTTTTCAAACGTTAGAGCGTAGTAAGAACGATATACTTTATGTGTCAGATAATAGAAAAGACCAATTTGCCGGTGATAATAAAGGGTTATATAAAGATAGTTGTAAAAGTATTGTTAAAGACGAGCGCGAATCAGGAACCACTTATAAGCTAATAGATTGTACGAATGAAGATGGGCGCAATGGATATGATGTATTATATGTACCTAAAAAATAGAGTTAGTAGAGGAAGGAAGTATATACTCCTTCCTTTTTCTATGTATATATTGTCGAAAACTTTACCGAATATCTGTTCGTTTTTTTAGGTTTTTTATGGGCATTCGTGGTAAAATAATAATACAGATTTTTATGAGGAGGTCGGATTTTCTTGGAACGTCAATTTGAAATTGTCTCAGCGTATTCCCCGCAAGGTGATCAGCCGGTAGCTATAGAGAAGCTTGTAGAGGGAATTAATAGCGGAAAGAAAAAGCAAGTGTTGCTTGGAGCGACAGGAACGGGTAAGACATTTACGATTTCAAATGTCATTAAAGAAGTGCAAAAGCCAACACTTGTCATGGCTCATAATAAAACGTTAGCAGGACAGTTATATAGTGAGTTGAAGGACTTTTTCCCAAATAATGCAGTTGAATATTTTGTTAGTTATTACGATTATTATCAACCAGAAGCGTATGTGCCGCAAACAGATACGTTTATTGAAAAAGACGCACAGATTAATGATGAAATTGATAAATTGCGTCACTCGGCAACGTCTGCATTATTTGAACGGGATGATGTAATTATCGTTGCGAGTGTTTCATGCATATATGGTTTAGGTTCTCCAGAAGAATACCGCGAGTTAGTTGTTTCACTTCGAGTTGGTATGGAGAAGGATCGCAATCAATTGCTTCGTGAACTTGTTGATGTGCAGTATGGACGTAATGATATTGATTTCAAGCGCGGTACATTCCGTGTGCGCGGAGATGTAGTTGAAATCTTCCCGGCATCACTTGACGAGCATTGTATCCGAATTGAGTTTTTCGGTGATGAAATTGATCGTATTCGCGAAGTAAATGCGTTAACAGGGGAAGTATTAGCAGAACGTGATCATGTAGCAATTTTCCCAGCATCTCACTTCGTTACACGTGAAGAAAAAATGAAGGTCGCTATTGAAAATATCGAAAAAGAACTAGAAGAGCGTTTAAAGGAATTAAATGATAACGGCAAGTTGTTAGAAGCGCAGCGTATAGAGCAGCGCACACGTTATGATTTAGAAATGATGCGCGAGATGGGCTTTTGTTCAGGTATTGAAAACTATTCCCGTCATTTAACACTCCGTCCAGCGGGGGCAACGCCGTATACGTTATTAGACTATTTCCCGAAAGATTTCTTAATCGTTATGGATGAGTCGCACGTATCAGTGCCGCAAGTAAGAGCGATGTATAACGGGGACCAAGCGCGTAAGCAAGTACTTGTGGATCATGGATTCCGTCTGCCATCAGCTTTAGATAATAGACCGCTCACATTTGATGAGTTTGAAGAGAAAACGAATCAAGTTATTTACGTTTCAGCAACACCGGGACCGTACGAATTAGAGCAGTCGCCAGAAGTAATAGAACAAATTATTCGTCCAACAGGGCTTTTAGATCCGCCAATTGATATACGACCAATTGAAGGGCAGATTGACGATTTATTAGGAGAGATTCAAGATCGCATTGCAAAAAATGAACGTGTATTAATTACAACTTTAACGAAGAAGATGTCAGAGGATTTAACAGACTACTTAAAAGATGTAGGGATTAAGGTGAATTACCTGCATTCTGAAGTGAAAACATTAGAACGTATTGAAATTATTCGGGATCTTCGTCTTGGTAAGTTTGATGTTCTTGTCGGTATTAACTTATTACGAGAAGGGTTAGATATTCCAGAAGTATCACTTGTAGCTATTTTAGATGCTGATAAGGAAGGATTCTTGCGTTCAGAACGTTCATTAATTCAAACAATCGGTCGTGCAGCACGTAATGAAAACGGCCGCGTTATTATGTACGCAGATCGCATAACGAGATCGATGGAAATTGCGATTGAAGAAACGAAGCGTCGTCGTAGTATACAAGAAGCTTACAATGAAGAGCATGGTATTACGCCGAAAACGATTCAAAAAGGTGTGCGTGATGTAATTCGTGCAACGACAGCTGCTGAAGAAACAGAAACGTATGAAGCAACGCCAGCTAAGAAGATGACGAAAAAAGAGCGTGAAAAGACAATTGCGAAGATGGAAGCAGAAATGAAAGAAGCAGCAAAAGCGTTAGACTTCGAGCGTGCAGCTGAATTAAGAGATTTACTATTAGAATTAAAAGCGGAAGGGTGAAAAGAGTGAGTAAGAGCAAGGATTTTATCGTTGTAAAAGGTGCTAGAGCACATAACTTAAAAAATATTGATGTAACCATTCCGAGAAATCAGCTTGTCGTTGTAACGGGATTGTCTGGTTCGGGGAAATCATCATTAGCATTTGATACGATTTATGCAGAAGGGCAGCGCAGATACGTAGAATCGTTATCTGCGTATGCACGCCAGTTTTTAGGGCAAATGGATAAACCGGATGTAGATACGATTGAAGGATTGTCACCAGCAATTTCAATCGATCAAAAAACGACGAGTCGTAATCCGCGTTCAACTGTTGGAACGGTAACGGAGATTTATGATTATTTACGTCTATTATTTGCGCGAATTGGTACGCCAATTTGTCCGAATCATGGCATTGAAATTACATCACAAACAGTAGAGCAGATGGTAGACCGCGTCCTTGAATATCCTGAACGTACGAAATTACAAGTGTTAGCTCCTATCGTTTCTGGCCGTAAAGGTGCACATGTGAAAGTACTTGAAGATATTAAGAAGCAAGGATATGTTCGTGTACGTGTTGATGGTGAAATGCTTGATGTGTCTGAAGATATTGCGTTAGATAAAAATAAGAAGCATTCCATTGAAGTTGTAATAGATCGTATTGTTGTAAAAGAAGGAATCGCAAGCCGTCTTGCGGATTCACTTGAAAGTGCATTAAAGCTTGGCGGGGGACGAGTGTTAATCGATGTTATGGGGGAAGAGGAACTTCTATTTAGTGAGCATCATGCTTGTCCGCATTGTGGTTTTTCAATCGGAGAATTAGAGCCGCGTATGTTCTCATTCAATAGTCCGTTCGGTGCATGTCCTTCTTGTGATGGACTTGGCTCAAAGCTAGAGGTAGATTTAGAACTTGTTATTCCGAACTGGGATTTATCATTAAATGAACATGCGATTGCGCCTTGGGAGCCGACAAGTTCACAATATTACCCACAACTTTTACAATCTGTATGTAATCACTACGGCGTTGATATGGATGTGCCTGTGAAAGATATACCGAAAGATTTATTTGATAAAGTGTTGTACGGAAGCGGTGAAGAGAAAGTTTATTTCCGCTATGTAAATGAATTTGGTCAAGTAAAGGAAAATGAGATTTTATTTGAAGGTGTTATTCCAAATATTGAACGTCGTTATCGCGAAACGAGTTCTGATTACATTCGTGAGCAAATGGAAAAGTATATGGCAGAACAAGCTTGTCCGAAGTGTAAAGGTGGACGTTTAAAACCTGAGAGTTTAGCTGTTTTCGTTGGCGGAAAAACGATTGCTGATGTAACGAAATATTCTGTTCAAGAAGTACAGGAATTCTTCTCAAGTGTGGAGCTAACAGAGAAACAACAAAAAATTGCTCATTTAATTTTAAGAGAAATTCAGGAGCGCGTTGGGTTCTTAGTGAACGTCGGTTTAGATTATTTAACGTTAAGTCGTGCCGCAGGAACTTTATCAGGTGGTGAGGCGCAACGTATTCGTTTAGCGACACAAATTGGTTCTCGTCTTACTGGCGTACTTTACATTCTTGATGAGCCTTCTATCGGTTTGCATCAGCGCGATAACGATCGTCTTATTCGTACATTGCAAGAAATGCGTGATTTAGGTAATACGTTAATTGTTGTTGAGCATGATGAAGATACGATGATGGCAGCTGATTATTTACTTGATATCGGGCCTGGCGCAGGTATTCACGGTGGACAAGTCGTATCAGCAGGTACACCAGCTGAAGTGATGCAAGATGAGAATTCGCTAACAGGGAAGTATTTAAGCGGTAAAGAGTTTATTCCAGTTCCACTTGAAAGACGTAAAGGTGACGGACGAAAAGTGGAAATTGTCGGTGCAAAGGAGAATAACTTAAAGAACGCGAAAATGTCATTCCCGCTTGGTACGTTTGTAGCGGTAACAGGTGTATCTGGATCAGGTAAAAGTACGATGATTAATGAAGTACTATATAAATCGTTAGCGCAAAAGTTATATAAAGCGAAAGCGAAGCCAGGTACGCATAAAGAGATTAAAGGTCTTGAGCATTTAGATAAAGTAATCGATATTGATCAATCACCAATCGGTCGTACACCACGTTCTAACCCTGCGACTTATACAGGTGTGTTCGATGATATTCGTGATGTGTTTGCCCAAACGAATGAAGCGAAAGTGCGCGGATATCAAAAAGGACGTTTCAGCTTTAACGTAAAAGGTGGACGTTGTGAAGCGTGCCGTGGTGATGGAATTATTAAAATCGAAATGCACTTCTTACCAGACGTATACGTTCCGTGTGAAGTTTGTCACGGTAAACGTTACAACCGTGAAACGTTAGAAGTGAAATATAAAGATAAAAACATTTCTGAAGTGTTAGGGATGACGATTGAAGACGGGGTAGAGTTCTTCGCTAATATCCCAAAAATTAAGCGTAAACTTCAAACGCTTGTAGATGTAGGGCTTGGTTATATGAAATTAGGACAACCAGCTACGACGTTATCTGGTGGTGAAGCACAGCGTGTGAAATTAGCTTCTGAATTACACCGTCGTTCTACAGGTCGTACATTATACATTTTAGATGAGCCAACGACTGGTTTACATGCGCATGATATCGCACGTCTGCTAGAAGTGTTGCAACGTCTTGTTGAGAGCGGTGAGACGGTACTTGTAATTGAACATAATTTAGATGTAATTAAAACAGCGGATTATATCGTTGACCTTGGACCAGAGGGCGGAGACAAAGGTGGACAAATCGTTGCTTCCGGAACGCCAGAGCAAGTAGTGAAAGAAGAGCGCTCGTATACAGGTAAGTATTTAAAAGAGATTTTAGATCGTGATAAAGCAAGAATGAAAGAGAGAATAAAAGAAGTAGAGTTATCACAATAAGTTTAGTAATAAAAACCGAGTTGAAATGACGCTCGGTTTTTATTGTATAGGGGGAGAAGATGGGGTTTTAAGAAATTTATAAGGTATCAAAATGGAATTGTAATGGAGGGGGATTATGTCAATTAATCATAAATCACTTGCCCAATTTATTGTAGAAGCGAAAAGAAGGACATATGCATCTCAGGGAGATGACGCATCGGTTCAGGCGTTATTAAACGGATCGAAACAACTTGAGTACAGTAGCGGTGATTATTTTTATCGAGATATTTATTTTGGTTCAGCTTTTTTTATTGGACAAGAAACTGTAGAGTTTGAGAATCGTCCCATTTGGTCAATGGTCTATTCAGGTGGTGTCACTAACCCAAACTCAGATTGGGATATCATGGGTCCAATTTATAACTTTCTTCGCCAAGCATTAAGGTCAGTTGATACGAATTCTATCTATCGTGGTCCAAATTACTATAAATCAGGTACATATATTTTCAAGAATGAGTATGAAGGCACTCTTGATTGTTTTCAAGGTAAAGAAATTATTCTCATAGGTGATGAAAAGGTGTATGAATTGAAATATAGCGGTGGAATAGTACGATAATTATTTTAATAGAACCACAATGTGAAAAGAGAAAAAGAAATACTTAAAGGGGAAAGAAGCAGAAAACGCGTTTCATAATGAAGTGAAAAAGGAGTGCTACATCTTCTATCAACACTGTGATGATGTACTACTAATAAAAGATGCAAGTGTATTAAGTATGGATGATATATTACGTGAAACAGATGATATGTATAAAGGCGATATTTACATTGTAGATAAAGATTTCACTTGGACTTTTGTGAAAACGCATGAGCATAGATGGTGTGGGCCTTATTTCGCAAAGAAGTGTTAGTAGGTATACAAGCATGAAGAGTAGAATAAGTTGATATAAGTGTTTGCTGATACTTGCGTTTATTATCTATTAGCGTATGATGAAAGATATATGTTTAAAAGGATGTGTAAGAAAATGAGATGGATTGTATCACTTCTTGTAAATAGTGTTGTGTTAATCGCTGTATCGGGACTTTTAAAAGGGATTGCACCAGACGCGTTTTACGTAGCAAATATACAAACTGCAATTATTGCGAGTATTATTTTGGCTGTTTTAAATGTGTTCGTAAAACCGTTTTTAATTTTAATTACGCTACCAATTACTGTTGTAACTTTCGGGTTCTTCTTAATTGTTATTAATGCGATTACGTTAAAAATAGCAGATTCATTATTAGGAGACGCATTTAATATATCAGGTTTCGGTGTAGCGATCGTTGCGGCAATTTGTATTTCAATTTTTAATATGATTATTGAAAAGGCAATTGTGGAACCTTTATATGAAAAAAAGAGAAAATGACAAAAAGAAAAACATTTCATGATATGTATGAAATGTTTTTTTCTATTTATTAGAAACCGTATTTCTTGTTTCCAGAAAAAAATGGTACAATATCCGGTAGAATGGAATTTTACATCAAATGAGACTGAACCCGCAGCGGAGTGGAGGTTTATACATATGCCGAAAGTAAGGACAAAAGATTTAATTGAACAATTTCAATTGGAGTTAATAAGTGGTGAAGAAGGAATTCATCGTCCGATTGATACAAGTGATTTATCACGACCTGGTATTGAAATGGCAGGATTTTTTACATATTATCCAGCTGATCGCGTGCAGCTTCTTGGAAAGACGGAGCTTACGTTCTTTGACACGTTAACGTCAGAGCAAAAACAAGAGAGAATGAAAGCGCTTTGTACTGAGGAGACGCCATGTATTATTGTAACTCGTAATCAAGATGTACCAGATGAGTTGCTGCAAGCATCGCGTGAATCAGGCATGCCTTTATTACGCTCTTCTCAAACGACAACGAGATTATCAAGTCGTTTAACAAATTATTTAGAAGGTAAGTTAGCACCAACAACAGCTGTACACGGTGTGTTAGTTGATATTTACGGCGTTGGTGTTTTAATTACAGGACAAAGTGGTGTCGGTAAAAGTGAGACAGCTCTTGAGCTTGTAAAACGTGGTCATCGCCTTGTTGCGGATGATAGTGTAGAAATTCGCCAAGAAGATGAAGACATGTTAGTTGGAAGCTCGCCAGATTTAATTGAGCATTTATTAGAAATTCGTGGTCTAGGCATTATTAACGTTATGACGTTATTCGGTGCAGGGGCAGTGCGAAATTATAAGCGTATTACACTTGTTATTAATCTTGAAATTTGGGATCAAAAGAAAAATTATGATCGCTTAGGTCTTGATGAAGAGAAGATGAAGATTATTGATACAGAACTTACGAAGATTACACTTCCAGTTCGTCCTGGTCGAAACTTAGCTGTTATTATTGAAGTGGCAGCGATGAACTTCCGTTTAAAACGTATGGGAGTCAATGCAGCACAGCAGTTCTCAGAACGATTAATGAGTGCGATTGAGTTAGGAAATCAGGAGTAAACATTGGAGAGGGAGGTCATACATATGCTGTTAGGTTCTGTACCACAGCTTGACCGCGTAGCTATCCAACTTGGACCGTTTCCTGTTTATTGGTACGGGATTATTATCGGTACAGGTGTGCTATTAGGTCTTTGGCTAGCAACTCGCGAAGGAGAAAGGCTAGGTATTCCAAAAGATACATTTGTTGACCTTGTATTAATTGCAGTACCGATCGCTATTCTATTTGCGAGAATGTACTATGTTATTTTTGAATGGGAATATTACGCGCAAAACCCGAGTCAAATTATTAATATTCGTCAAGGTGGTTTGGCGATTCATGGTGGCTTAATCGGGGCTGTTATTACAGGGATTCTTTTTGCGAAACGCCGCGGGGTTTCATTCTGGAAGTTGGCTGATATTGCTGCACCAAGTATTTTACTAGGACAAGCAATTGGCCGATGGGGAAACTTTATGAACCAAGAGGCACATGGTGATGAAGTAACGAGGCAGTTTTTAGAAGGCCTTCATTTACCGGATTTCATTATTAATCAAATGTATATTGATGGTGTTTACTACCACCCAACGTTTTTATACGAATCATTATGGAATTTTGCGGGGGTAATTCTATTACTTGCATTACGAAAAGTGAATTTACGCCGCGGAGAATTATTCTTCACATATTTAATTTGGTATTCAGTAGGGCGCTTCTTCGTAGAAGGGTTACGTACAGATAGTTTAATGCTAGGACCACTTCGTATTGCACAAGTAATGTCAATTGGACTTGTTGTTATTTCTATTATTTTCATTATTGTGAGACGAAAAATGGGGCAAGCTGATAAAAGATATTTAGAAAATTAGAGAAAAGTAGCATCTTATTATAAGATGCTGCTTCTTTCATATTCAGGAAAGAGAAAGGAATAAGGCAATGAGAATAAATACAGTGTTATTTGATTTAGATGGAACGTTAATTAATACAAACGAACTTATTATTTCTTCTTTTTTACATACTTTACATACATATTATCCAAATCAATATAAGCGTGAAGATGTATTGCCATTTATCGGTCCATCTTTACATGATACTTTCAGCAAGATTGATGAAAGTAAGGTTGAAGAGTTAATTACGAGTTATCGTCAATTTAACCATGATCATCATGATGAATTAGTAGAAGAATATGAAACTGTATATGAAACAGTTCAAGAGTTAAAGAAACAAGGCTATAAGGTTGGTATTGTTACAACGAAAGCGAGACAAACCGTTGAAATGGGATTAAAGTTCTCAAAGCTTGATGAGTTCTTTGATGTTGTTGTGACGATTGATGATGTCGAGCATGTGAAACCACATCCAGAGCCACTTCAAAAAGCGCTTCAGTTATTAGATGCGAAACCGGAAGAAGCATTGATGGTTGGGGATAACCATCATGATATTGTTGGCGGACAAAATGCCGGTACGAAAACAGCTGCAGTTTCATGGACATTGAAAGGTAGAGCGTATTTAGAGGCTTATAAGCCAGACTTTATGCTAGATAAAATGAGTGATTTATTGCCGATTTTGTCCGACATGAATCGTTCGTAAAGATAAGTAGAGGAGCGAGTGAAGTGCGACGGACAACGCGCTATCCTGTTTCAGGAGAGAATTCATTATGGAATGTGTATAAAACAGTGTCTTTTTGGAAGGTAATGAAAAACTTTATGGTTATCCAAATTGCACGTTATACACCTTTTTTATCGGTCAAGAATTGGTTGTACCGCACATTTTTGCGGATGAAAGTAGGAAAGAAAACATCGTTTGCGCTTATGGTAATGCCGGACATTATGTTCCCGGAAAAGATAACTGTGGGAGAAAATTCGATTATAGGCTATAATACAACGCTTTTAGCACATGAATATTTAATTCGTGAATATCGACTTGGAGAGATCATTATAGGAAATGAAGTGATGATTGGAGCGAATACAACGATATTACCAGGTGTGAAAATTGGAGATGGCGCGATTGTTTCAGCTGGCACACTTGTTCATAGGGATGTTCCAAGTGGTGCTTTCGTAGGTGGAAATCCAATGCGTGTTATTTATACGAAAGAAGAAATGGATGCTAGAGAAGGTTGATACTAAAAATGTAACATTTCTCTTCTTTTTTAATGAATAAAAAGGAAATAATTGAGTATAATATACTGTTTTGTTTTTTACGGAATCGTTTATACTTATAGATAGAAGAATGTGTGAACGAAGAAAACAAAAAACTGGAGGATATATGGGGAAAAATCAAAGAATATATAAGGAGAACGGACAAGTTATCTCTTTTAATCAATTAGCGGACTTCTTTTATAAAAAAGGGATGAGGGCTTACAAAGGACAAAAATTGCAAGATGCAATTAAATATTTTCGAAGAGCGGCACAAAGTGAGAAGGAGCCGTTTATTTTATGTCAATTAGCAACAGTATTATCTGAGGCTGGTGAATATCAAGAGTCGAATCAAACCTTCTTTAAGCTTGTTAGATCTAATCCAGAACTTGAACAGTGTTATTATTTTATTGCAAATAATTATGCATATATGGGGCTATTTCAGCAGGCGAAGAAGTATGCGGATCGCTATTTAGAAGTTGCAGAAGAGAAGGAATTTGTTGAAGATACATTAGAATTACTTGAAATTATGGAAGAAGAAGCGATGGGTGCGGAAGAGATTGAGGATGAAGATGATTTAATTGTTATGCAGGAAGAAGCCAATCGTTATATTCGTAACGGACAATTGGAAGAAGCAATTGCTACATTAGAAATTGTTACGAAAGATTATCCGGAATTTTGGTCGGGGCATAATAATTTAGCCATTGCGCATTTTCAATCTGGTAATGTAGATAAGGCGCTGAAATTAACGGAAATGATTTTAGAGAAAAATCCTGGTAATATACATGCGCTTTGTAATACACTTATTTTTCTATATTCAATTGGAGAGCATAAACAGGTAGAGGCGTTAGCTGCTCAGTTAGTTTCGGTATATCCGATTTCGTTTGAACATCGTTTGAAACTTGGGACGACACTTGCAACAATTGGTCATTTCGAGCCTGCATATAAATGGTTCAAATTATTAAAGCGTCAAGGATACGAAGGAGACGTTAGTTTTTATTATTGGTTTGCATATTCTGCGTATATGGTAAAAGATCAGCAAGTAGCTGAAAAAATGTGGCAACATGTTGTAGAATTGCACCCTGATAAAAAGGGAAAAGAACCGTGGAATGCATTGAATTTAGCGGATGAAGGACAAAACGTGTTATTTGAAGAATTACGAAAATCATTTCAGCAAAGTGCGACGCTAGAGGAACAAATGCTAGCTTTATATTTAATGAATGAATTATCAACGCCAGAGAAGGTTGGATTCTTCTTTGATGTAACGCAGGCGAAGAATGGTGTTCCGATCGTATCGCAACTTGCAAAGTATTTCTTTTTACTGAATAGCCATAAGAGTATTCCGGCTGATTTACAGCAATTTGAACAGTGCGCGCGAATCGCGGATGCTTTATACAATTATACGAAAAAAGATGATGAATTAATCGAAGAGTGTTTACAATTTTGGTTTTGTACGTTCATACGTTTATATACATCTGGGGCAGTTTTTACAAATGTATACGGCTGGTCAGCTGCGGTTGAATATATTGTACGCAGTGAACAAGGAAATAAGATGACACAGTCGGAGCTCGGAGATGTGTATAATGTATCTGTAGCGACTGTTCGAAAGTATGTGCAAGCTGTTAAGCGTACGCACACATAGATAAGCAAATCATTGGGAAAAAAATGATGCGAACAGTATAATGAGGGTAACTTAATTGTGTAGGAATGGATAGGAGTGAATAGTGTGTCGGAAGAAAAAATTTATGATGTCATTATTATTGGTGCAGGACCAGCTGGTATGACAGCTGCAGTATATACATCTCGTGCGAATTTAAGCACATTAATGCTTGAGCGTGGTATTCCAGGCGGACAAATGGCAAATACAGAAGATGTAGAAAACTACCCAGGTTATGAGTCTATTTTAGGACCAGACTTATCAAATAAAATGTTCGAGCATGCGAAGAAATTTGGTGCTGAATATGCATACGGTGATGTGAAAGAAGTCATCGATGGTAAAGAATACAAAACAATTATTGCTGGCAAAAAAGAATATAAAGCACGTGCAATTATCGTTGCAAGTGGTGCAGAGTATAAAAAAATTGGTGTACCAGGTGAAACAGAACTTGGCGGCCGCGGTGTATCATATTGTGCGGTATGTGATGGCGCATTCTTTAAAGGTAAAGAACTTGTAGTTATTGGCGGCGGAGATTCTGCTGTTGAAGAGGGTGTGTTCTTAACACGCTTCGCATCAAAAGTAACGATCGTTCACCGCCGTGACACGCTTCGTGCACAGAAAATTTTACAAGATCGTGCTTTCCAAAATGAAAAAGTAGACTTCATTTGGAACCACACGATAAAAGAAATTAACGAAGCAAATGGTAAAGTAGGAAGTGTAACACTTGTAGATGTAAACAGTGGAGAAGAGAAAGAAGTCAAAACTGACGGCGTATTCGTATACATCGGTATGTTACCACTATCAAAACCATTTGTTGAACTAGGTATTACAAATGAAAATGGTTACCTTGAAACAAACGAGCGTATGGAAACGAAAGTTCCTGGTATTTTCGCAGCAGGTGATGTTCGTGAAAAAATGCTACGTCAAATTGTAACTGCAACAGGTGATGGTAGTATTGCAGCACAAAGTGCACAACATTACGTAGAAGAATTATTAGAAGAACTAAAAACTGTATCAGAAAAATAAGGGATAATATACCTTTTGAGAAGAAAGCTACCGATAGGAGCTTTCTTCTTTTTTGTGTGTGAAAATGTCAAAGTTTTGTCAAAAAATATTGGGATTATAAGCTTTCTTATTGATATACTGAACTTTACGGAAAAAATCACTATAAGAAATGAGGAATTTATTCAGTATGGAATGGCGTAATATATATCGTGGATTTTGTATGGGCGTTAGTGATTTAATTCCTGGTGTGAGCGGCGGTACAATCGCTGTTGTGTTAGGGATTTATGAACAATTGCTTGCGGCAATTAGCGGATTCTTTAGTCGTGAATGGAAAAAACATTTAGGATTTTTAATTCCACTTGCAGCTGGTGTGGCAGCAGCGTTTTTAACGTTAAGTCACGTTATTAAATATTTACTTGCAAATCATTATGAACCGACTCAATTTTTCTTCCTCGGTTTAATTATTAGTATATTACCGATGTTAATGAGAGAAGCCGATGCAAAGTCGTCGTTTAAAGGTAAGCACATTGTTTTATTAATAGTTGCAGCAATTCTTGTTGCGATTACAGCTTTCTTTAAACCAGATAAGACAGCAGATCCAATTACGACGTTAACAATTTTAAATGCAATTGGTTTATTTTTCGCAGGATGGATGGCTAGTATGGCGATGTTACTTCCTGGAATTAGCGGATCGTTTATTTTATTAATTATTGGTGTGTATCCGACAGCAATTAATGCTTTAACTACACTCAACTTACCTTTAATCGCAGTTATTGGTGCTGGCGTTATGGTAGGGTTCGTTGTAAGTAGTAAAGGAATTAGTTTCTTATTAGATCGATATAAAAGTATGACATTTGCGGCAATTATTGGACTAGTTATCGGTTCGATTGTAATTGTTTTCCCTGGTATTCCAACTGGAGGATTTTCAGTTATAAGTTCAATTATTACCTTTATTTTAGGATTTGCGATTGTTACTTATTTCGGTAAGAAGTAAGGGCTGGAGTCCCCTTGGCGATAAAAGTCGTTAAGGGGATTTTTCATGCTATTCACTGAAAGTCCAGGCATTTACATTGCTTGTTATAAAAAGCTTTTTTAAAATTGTTGAGTAGCAGTGCTTAGCGAAAGGGGGACTGGCTCCTTCGTTGTAGCAAACTGTTTTTGATAGTATAATGAAATGAGTATGCAGTGAGAAATTTGCTGCAAGTAGCTGAGGTGAAGAAACATGCAAAGAGTGACAAACTGTGTGTTAATTAGAGATAATGAAGTACTCTTACTCCAAAAACCTCGCCGGAATTGGTGGGTTGCACCAGGCGGGAAAATGGAGCGTGGTGAGACTGTAAGAGATTCTGTTGTTCGCGAGTATCGTGAAGAAACAGGTATTTATTTAAAGAACCCAGCGTTAAAGGGGGTCTTCACCTTTGTCATCCAAGAAGGTGATAAAGTTGTTTCTGAATGGATGATGTTCTCCTTTTTAGCGACAGATTTTGCAGGAGAAAACAAACTAGAGAGCGAAGAAGGCATCATTGGTTGGCATACATTTGATAAAATTGATGATTTAGCAATGGCACCAGGAGATTATCACATTATTGATTATTTAATTAAAGGAAATGGCATAATCTACGGTACATTTGTATATACCCCAGATTTTGAGTTGCTTTCATATCGATTAGATCCGAGTTAAACCGTCAAGGAGAGGATACGATGACAGAGAATAATGATATAAAAATGGTAATTATTACAGGAATGTCTGGAGCTGGAAAGACAGTAGCTTTACAAAGTTTTGAAGATTTAGGATATTTCTGTGTGGATAATTTACCACCGATGTTATTGCCGAAGTTTATTGAGCTTATGGCGGATTCAAAAGGAAAAATGAATAAAGTAGCACTTGGTATTGATTTACGTGGCCGAGAGTTTTTCGAACATTTATGGGAAGCGCTTGATGATTTATCAGAACGTACATGGATTATTCCTCATATTTTATTCTTAGATGCGAAAGATAGTACGCTTGTAACTCGTTATAAAGAAACGAGACGCTCGCATCCACTTGCACCAACTGGTCTGCCGTTAAAGGGAATCGAAGCAGAGCGTAATTTATTAACAGATATGAAGGCACGCGCGAATATTGTGCTTGATACATCGGATTTAAAACCGAAAGAATTACGTGAAAAAATTGTTCACCTATTTTCAACTGAAACTGAGCAAGCATTTCGTGTAAATGTTATGTCATTTGGATTTAAGTACGGTATTCCAATTGATGCAGATTTAGTATTTGATGTTCGTTTTTTACCAAATCCATATTACATTCCACATATGAAGCCATTAACAGGACTAGATGAAGAAGTTTCATCGTATGTGCTGAAATTTAATGAGACGCATAAGTTTTTAGAGAAATTGACTGATCTTATCACTTTCATGCTGCCTCATTATAAAAGAGAAGGCAAGAGTCAACTTGTAATTGCAATTGGATGTACAGGTGGACAGCATCGTTCTGTTACGCTTACAGAATACCTTGGGAAACATCTGAAACCAGAGTATAGCGTTCATGTATCTCATCGTGATGTGGAGAAGAGAAAGGGTCATTAAGGGATGAAAAAAGAGAGAAAGCCTAAAATTGTTATCATGGGAGGCGGAACGGGACTTTCTGTTTTATTACGAGGATTAAAACAATATCCGGTTGATATTACAGCAGTTGTTACAATCGCTGATGATGGTGGCAGTTCAGGTAGATTACGTGATGAGCTAGAAATTCCACCCCCAGGTGACATTCGTAACGTACTTGTTGCGTTATCAGATGTAGAACCACTGGTGGAAGCTTTATTTCAGCATCGTTTTACAACGGGAGATGGGCTGAAAGGTCATGCGTTAGGAAATTTATTATTGGCAGGTATGACCTCGATTACAGGAGACTTCTTCCACGCTATTACAGAAACGAGTAAAGTTTTAAATGTTAGAGGACGTGTATTACCAGCAGCGAATCAAAGTGCAGTACTGCATGCGGAACTAGAAGATGGAGAAATTGTAACAGGTGAGTCAAAGATTCCTTATTTCGGAAAGAAGATTAACCGTGTCTTTTTAACTCCAGAAGATGTAGAACCGTTACATGAAACGTTGACTGAAATTAAACGAGCTGATTTACTTGTTTTCGGTCCAGGAAGTTTGTATACGAGTATATTACCGAATTTAGTTGTTAACAAAATTGGGGACGCTGTTCTTGCTGCAAAAGCGAAGAAGGTATATGTGTGTAATGTTATGACGCAAGCTGGTGAAACGATGGGATATACTGCGTTTGACCATGTGCAGGCGTTACATGATCATTTAGGTGAACCATTTATCGATACTGCAATTGTAAATAACCGTGATATTCCTTGTGAATTACGTCAGTTATATGAGGAAGAAATGTCGGCGCCAGTTGTAGTAGATGAAGAGCGTTTTACTGAAAATAATATTAATGTGATTCAAGATCAATTAGCGAAGTATGATGACCGTGTTGTAAGACACGATACATTAAAATTAGCTTCTATTTTATATTCACTGTTGTAGATGTGCGTTGCCTCGTTTGAGGTAACGCTCCTCATTTCATATAGGACAAGATTTTTGTTCCACAATAATCGTATAAGGAGGTGTTGACTGTGTCATTTGCATCAGAAACAAAGAAAGAATTGACGAATCTGGAGATGAAGGAATGCTGTGAGAAAGCAGAATTATCAGCGTTACTTCGCATGAACGGATCGCTTTCTTTTTCAAATCGTCGTCTATCAATCGATATTCAAACGGAAAATGCGGCAATTGCAAGAAGAATTTATACGCTTTTGAAAAAAGGATATGACGTGACGGTAGAATTACTTGTTCGTAAAAAAATGCGGTTGAAGAAAAACAATGTATATATCGTAAGGCTTGTTGAGAAGTCGCGCGAAATATTAGCTGATCTTCATATCGTTCGAGATGACTTTTCATTTATTCGAAATATATCACAAGAATTAATTGAGAAGAAATGTTGTAAACGATCGTATTTACGCGGTGCATTTTTAGCAGGTGGTTCAGTAAATAACCCAGAAACATCATCTTATCATTTAGAGATCTTTTCGTTATATAAGGAACATAATGATGCTATATGTGAACTGATGAACGGATTTGATTTAAATAGTAAGACGTTGGAAAGAAGAAAAGGGTACATTACGTATTTGAAAGAAGCCGAAAAGATTACAGAGTTTTTAAATATTATAGGTGCTCATAATGCACTTTTAAGATTTGAAGACATTCGAATCGTACGTGATATGCGTAATTCTGTAAATCGCTTAGTGAACTGCGAAACAGCTAATTTAAATAAAACAATTGGTGCAGCGCTAAGGCAGATTGAAAATATCCGTTATATTGATGAGACGGTTGGTCTTGATATATTGCCGGATAAACTACGAGAAATTGCGCAATTACGAAGAGATTATCAAGATGTAACATTGAAAGAGTTAGGTGAGATGGTATCCGGGGGGAAAATTAGTAAATCGGGTATTAATCATCGTTTGCGTAAAATCGATGATATTGCAGAGAAATTACGCGCGGGGGAAACGGTAGCAAAAAAATAAGAGGTTAAAGGGGAAATGGAGCTGTGGTTCAAAAAAGAGTTCAGGTTTCATTAAAAAACGGTTTACAAGCACGTCCGGCTGCGTTGTTTGTACAAGAGGCCAATCGCTTTCATGCAGATATTTTCATCGAAAAAGATGGGAAGACAGTAAATGCAAAGAGCATAATGGGGATTATGAGCTTAGCAATTGGAACTGGTAGCATGATAACAATTACAACAGAAGGTTCAGATGCAGAAGAAGCTTTAGAAGCATTAGCTGCATATGTACAATAAGAAGCTATCGCGTATGTGCGATAGCTTTTTTGTTGTTTGGGGCTTGTTGGTGGGGGTATGTGGGGTGTGCGTTCTTGTCGAGAATTGTCGGTAAGTCGATAAGTTGTGTCGAAACGTCGATATATTAAAATAATCGCCGATATAATTGGAGTTACGGTCGATATATTTGAAAAATCGCCGATATATTTCGGTTGATACTAGGTGGGGTATGTGGGCGGAGAACAGCATATAAAAAAAGCGCCCTGTTATAGGGCGCTTCCGCTTTTAATCTATCCAGCTCCAGCGGCTAGAATCTCCGGTTGTTTCGCTTTTACATTCGAGGCAAAAAGCGCCTCGGATGTAAAAGCTCCAACACCCTGCGATTCTGAACGAGCCGCTTCCGCTTTTAGTTATTAACGATTTGTAAAGATCTTATCGATTAAACCGTATTCTAAAGCTTTTTCTGCTGTCATGAAGTTGTCGCGGTCTGTGTCGCGTTGTAGTACTTCAAGTGGTTGACCTGTGCGGTCAGCAAGAATTTGGTTTAGTTTTTCACGTAAGAATAGGATACGTTTAGCAGCGATTTCGATTTCAGTCGCTTGACCTTGTGCTCCACCAAGTGGTTGGTGAATCATTACTTCACTGTTTGGAAGTGCATAACGTTTTCCTTTTTCACCTGCTGCAAGTAAGAATGCACCCATAGATGCAGCCATACCGATACAGATTGTTGATACTTGCGGTTTAATAAACTGCATTGTATCGTAAATTGCCATACCTGCTGTGATAGAACCACCAGGGCTGTTGATGTAGATGTGAATATCTTTTTCTGGATCTTGAGATTCCAAGAATAAAAGCTGGGAAACGATTGAGTTAGCTACGTTGTCATCAATTGCGCTACCAAGCATAATGATGCGGTCTTTTAATAGTCGAGAGTAAATATCGTAAGCGCGTTCTCCACGATTTGTTTGTTCAATTACTGTAGGAATTAAATTCATCTGTTATTTCCTCCTTATAAAGCTTTCTTAGTCTTATAATACAATTATGGTCAATAAAGGTCAAACGAAACCACTTTAAATCAAAAAAATATGTAGTTGTACCATGAAATATTCGCTATGTTTTTGAAATTCCCTGCTTATGTATCTTCAACATCATAACCGAATTACATAAATTTAAACGTTATAAAAACTGTAGAAAAAAAGAAAAGAACGCCTTTTGACTGAAGCGTTCTTGCGATATCTATTCTTTTAAAAGATAGGTTACTTTATTTAAAATCTTTTCGATTTGTTTCGCGTTTTTACTATACATTTCGCTCGCTGATTTCGACTTTGTTTCTAGGGAAAATAGTTCGAGATCAGCATGACATTTTTTTAATGATGCTAATAATAAAGGTTTGTTTTGAGGAGAAGGCATTTGTAGTTTGTCATTATAAATGTCGATAGTCAGTTGTCCGTATGAATCAACTTGACCGAGAAAGACATTTTCGATAACAACACCGAGCTTTTCTAGTTCAGCATGTAGCCAAGCGCGGTTATGTCCACTTGCGGATAGCGGTTCATCTAAGACATTGCCATCCATAATAACAGTTTGTGGTTCTTTTTCGTTCGGCACTTTTAAACCGATGTCTTTTGCTGTGAGTGGTTGGCGATCTTTCTTTAATAATACATTTAATTCTCCGCTCGGTTCTAATACAGCAAATTCAACATCAGCTACGCTGAAAGCATCTTTTCCACGGAGAAGTTCCAGTAATTCGTCACTTGTATATTTTTCTTTCTTTAAATTATCTTCGAGTATCTTTCCATCTTTTATTAATACAGTAGATTTCCCTTCAAAGAAGTCCCGAGCTGTTTTGTTTTTTAAAGAAAGGATTCCTGTTAAAAAAGGTACCACAGCGAAAATGAGTATCGCAAAGACGCCGTGAAAAAATTTTGAATCGAGCCCTGTAGATACTTGGGCAGCGATGTCACCGATTGTCATTCCGGCTATGTATTCAAAAAAGGAGAGCTGAGAGATTTGTCTTTTCCCTAACCATTTCGTAATAGCGAATAAAATAATTAATATGAATACAGAGCGAAGAATGACAAGTGTCCATTCCGGCAGGTGAGACATAGTCATTTCCTCCAGTCTACTTAAAACCCTTTATATTGAGGTTCTTCACGTTCTAATACTGAAACTCTATTTTGTAAATCAGCGATGATGCTGTCCATTTCTAACATACATTCATGAAATACACGTTTTGATTCTGCGTCCTGTGAATGTAGTGAAAGGGAGCTTAAACTTGCTTGAGCGCCCCTTACACTAGCAAGGCAGGTTTTGACGCTAGCGATAACTGTCATACGAACACCTTATCCTTTCGGTTTGAATAGCAATGCTCCGATGAAGCCGAAAATGATAGCTGCGGATACACCGGCGCTTGTTACTTTAAACATGCCGGTAATAACGCCAACGATGCCATGTTTTGCGGCTTCTTCCATTGCGCCGTGAACGAGGGCATTACCAAAGCTTGTAATAGGTACGGTTGCCCCAGCTCCAGCGAAGTCAATTAATGGTTCATACAAATTGAATCCATCTAATATAGCTCCAGCAACAACGAGTGTTGCCATTGTATGAGCGGGTGTTAGCTTGCCGACATCAAACATAAGTTGGCCGATTACACATATGAGTCCGCCAATGACGAAAGCCCAGAAAAAAATCATTGCGTTGCACCTCCGAATTCAATTGAAACGGCGTGAGCGATGCACGGAATCGTTTCTTCTTGTTGGAATGTAAGTGGAGATAGTAAAGCGCCTGTCGCAACGACAAGTATTTTTTTGAACTCTCCTCTTTTCATTCGGTTTAATAAATGACCGTACACGACTGTTGCGGAACATCCTGGTCCGCTAGCCCCAGCTATGACAGGTTGCCCTTCTCTATAAATGAGTAGCCCGCAATCTTGAAACTGTTCGCTCGTTACTTTCGTTCCGTGTTTATGTAGTAAGTCATAAGCAATTTCACGTCCTACATGCCCGAGGTCACCGGTTACGATTAAATCGTAGTAAGAGGCGTCAATTTGACGTTCGCGTAAGTGAGCTTCAATTGTATCGACGGCGGCTGGAGCCATTGCGCCTCCCATATTAAACGGATCTGTTAATCCCATATCAACCACTTTTCCGATTGTTGCGGATGTTACCCTAGGGCCATGTCCAGTATCGCTTAAAATAGCGGCTCCTGCTCCAGTTACTGTCCACTGTGCGGTAGGTGGCTTTTGTCCACCATATTCGGTAGGGTAGCGGAACTGTTTTTCTACAGCGGTGTTATGGCTTGATGCCCCGGTTAATAAATATTTTGCGCCTTTTGCATTTACGATACTCGCCCCAAGTGCTAAACCTTCCATAGAAGTAGAACAAGCGCCGAATAATCCGAGATAAGGAGTGCCCAGTGTACGGCAAGCAAAGCTTGTAGGGGTAATTTGATTAATTAAATCTCCTGCGAGTACAAATTGGATATCATCTTTACGAAGTTCTGCTTTTTCAGTGGCGCGGCTACAAGCTTCTTCGAATAAAATTTTATGTGCTTTTTCATAGGAATCTTGTCCGAGCCATAAATCTTCATGAAGGATATCGAAGTCTTCTGGGATTTTCCCTTTTGCTTCAAACGGTCCGCCAACGACTCCAGTTGAAATGATAACTGGTTTGTTTTCAAATACCCACGTTCGGTGTCCTTGTAACATTTATAGCCCTCCCCATTGAACGAGAATCGTTTTAATAAGTGCGATGACGAAAGCTGAAAATACACCAAATAAAATAACGGAGCCGGCTAATTTAAACATGTTAGCTCCAACACCAAGGACAAATCCTTCCGTTCGGTGTTCGATGCATGCTGCGATAACAGAGTTACCAAATCCAGTGACAGGTACAGCTGTCCCAGCACCTGCAAATTGACCGAGACGATCATATACGCCGAACCCAGTTAGTAACATTGAGATGAAAATAAGAGTTGCGACTGTTGGATTCCCTGCTGAGCGTTCAGTGAAATCGAAATACGTAATATAAAAAGTAGAAATGAGTTGCCCAATTAGGCAAATGAAACCACCAACGAAAAAGGCTTTTATACAGTTTTTTAAGACAGGACGCTTCGGTTCGCGTTCTTGCTCGAATTTTTTATATTCCTGTTGTACAGGGGTTAAGTTTTTATCTTTACTAGACATTTAAATCCTTCCTTTTCTATTTGAAAGCGTTAAGTGTTAGATTCCATTTCTGATCCGATAAGTTTTAACTGTTTTTTGATTTCATCTTTAGATATTTCTTTTTTCTTGATTCTGTTTTCGAGCTTTTCGAGTAACATAAAGATTTTTTTATCGGTGCTAACACGAACATCGAAAGTGGGATATTCGTCACTTAGTTGCTTTTGAAGTTTCTTGCGTAAAGGTTTTAACCCAAATCGTTCATGATGCTCAGGCTTAACTGCTATGTAGAGATCTAAATTTGAATTCACAGCTGCGCTCTTTATAATTTCATCCATAGCGAGAGCTCTTTTCTTCGCTCCCTGTGATATAGATTGATTAAAGGATTCCGTACTCGTCTTTGTTAATTTGGGACCTTTCTCTTTCTCTGTTCGTTTTGCTTCTTCTTTTTTTACCTTTTTATCTAATGGGCTGTGATCACAACCGGTAAAAGAACTAAATAGAAGTATAAATAACGCGGTAATGAGTCCGATCTTTCGCATAATCATCATTCCATTTCTATTGCAATATGTAATGTGATAGAAAAAGGATGACTGCATATCACCCTTTTTCTATTTCACAGCAAGACTGATTCGTTATTGCTGTGAGTATTGTGGTTCTTCTTGTTGGACTTCTTCAACACGTGGGTTTAAAGAATCGATAATTGTTTGTGTTTGCTGCGCAGCTGTTTGGAAAAGTTGCTTAGCTTGTTGGTTATCCGTATCAAGAGCGAATCCCTCTAAGCTAGCTTGTGCACTTTTTAATCCAGAAACAGTTTGCTTTAATTTCGTAATTACAGTCATTGAATGAAGCCCCCTTTGGAATATCAATTCAAAGATTATAATTTGTGAGTTGGAGTGAATTTATGATTGGAAAATTTAGGGGTGGAGCTTCTGGGAAGAGGGACGAGTGTATAGAATGAAGGTAATTTCATAGGAAGGATAGAAGGTAAGGAATTTAATACCAATATAAATTTCTTTATTTAGCATGGTATATCCGTTTATAATGGGCACTTATGGAATTTTAATACGGAGGTTGTACATGAATACTTTATTTTTGTTAATGACGATAGTAGGATTTATTGTTTTTCCAATCCTGTCTGTTGTTTTTATTTTGTCATTTTTTATGAAACGATTAAGACCATACAAGAAAAAAATTATCGGTGCTATGGCAATAGGGTTTCTTATGTTAATCGTCGGAGCTGTTAATTACGAACCTAGCCCGGAGGCAAAGGCTCAAGCGGCGAAACAAGCTGAGGAAGCGAAAAAAGAGAAAGAAGCAAAAGCGAAAGAACAAGCTGAAAAAGAAGAGAAGAAAAAGGCTGAGCAACAAGCTGAAAAAGAAAAGAAAGCTGAAGAAAAAGCGCAGAAGGAAGCGGAAGAAGAGAAAAAGAAGAAAGATAAAGAAGAGGCTGAGCGCTTAAAAGCACAAGAAGCTGAGAAGAAAAAAGTAGAAGAAGAACAGCGTAAGGCGCAAGAAGCGGAAAAGAAAAAGGTAGAAGAAGACCAACGTAAAGCACAAGAAGCGGAATTAACGACGTTGCCTTTCGAGGAATTTTTAAATAAATATTATGCGTTAAGCGCAGATGAAAATAGTAAGTTTTATGATGAAAATATTCATAAAAAAGTGTTTACATGGAGCGGTTATGTAGCGGATGTATTTGGTTCTAAAGTTGTAGTGAATACGAAACCAATCGTTAAACAGTGGGGCGAGTTTACTGGTGAGGAACAAGCACATACGTTTATTGCGAGTTTTGATAATAAAAAAGAGTTAGCTAATGTTAAACCAGGGGATAAGATTACAGTGTCTGGTTCTGTGGAGAGCCGCGGGGCATATATGCCAGAGAAAGAGCTGTACTCTTATTGGAAAATGTATAAAGGAAAGTTAATTAAGTAGCGAAAGGAGGAGCGGGTTCGCTCCTTTTTTAATGGTTGAATTTATGTGGATTCTAAATTGAAAAACTCGTCAGAGGACGTGCATGGCAATCTGTACATCCTCTGACGAGTTTTGATGTTACTTCAATAGTTTACTTAGGATCGGAATTAACTCTGAAACGTAGTCTGTGTTGTGCCACAGAATGATACCGATTACTGTCGCAACAACACATTTTACAGTACCGCTACCTTCAATTGAATAACTTTTGTCCGTTTCTTCTTTGGATCCATCTACCTTTGTTACCGTCGTTTTGTTATTCTTTGTAAATTTAAAAATGTCCATGTATGTACCTCGCTTAACGTATTCTATTCACCCGTCTTATTTTTTGGATGTATACTTCTATATAAAAAAAAACGTGGGACTCCTTTTTTTTTTGCTAAGTTTTTAATGGACACTTTCAAAATGTTGGTGTTGTTCCTACAAGCACTTGACTTAGTTTTACAGGGATGTTCTTTTCTACTTCAGAGGAATAAAGTGAAACTTTATTCAGTGGGAGTTTTCTTCATCTTCCCACCTTAGTTCTTTGCTTTAGCTGAATTTTGAGATGGGTCTTACTGCTCGGCGAATAGTGAGATAAATAGTTAAGAGAGTTTTTTATTTGTGTGGAGCGTGATTCCTTCTATATAATGTGTATCAGATATTTTTATTGATTTGGCTGGGTTTTATTGCTATTATTATGAGAAGAAAATAAGCAGGTATTTACTTGTTATATTTCACTTCTATTAGAGGTTTTTCGCAAGAAATTAAATGTGGAAAAGCGGAATAGAAGAAGGCTTAAAACCTTGATAATAAACGGTTTATAAAATTTTATCATGCGCCCATAGCTCAGTCGGATAGAGCGGTGGTTTCCGGTACCACGTCTGCCGGGGGTTCGAATCCCTCTGGGCGCGTCAAAAAGTCCTAACTTACGTTTTGTAGGTTAGGACTTTTTTTATTTCCCTCTTGTTATATCTGATAATAAGATTTACTATTAGTACTTGGTTATAATTAAATTCCGTTATTATTTTCTTTCAATATTATTCAAATTTCGGTTTTAAGTTGTAAATCTCATTAATACATATAAATTAATAATATTTTGGAATGGGTGTCTGTGATAGCATTCTCCTTTTACCAAACTTATTGTACAATAGAAACAAGGGGGAGATTAGTTTGAAGGCAAGTCTTTTACAAGAACAAAGCTTACGTTTGGCAATGACACAAGAGTTAAGGCAAGCGATTACAATGCTCCAGTATAATGTACAAGAATTATCGGAGTTTTTGTATGAGCAATCGTTAGAGAATCCCCTTATTGAGTTAGGTGGTTTTGAGAGGGAGAAGAAAAAGAGCTCTAACAACAGTAAAAGTACCAGCAAACAAGTCGAGAATCAGATGGAAATCTACAGTGTGGATTCTACAACGATTCAGCAACATTTATTAAATCAAATACAGTATTATAAAATAGAGGAAGAAGAGCGAAAAGTAGCTTCTTTCATTATTATGAACATGGATGGAAATGGGTATTTACAAGAAACGAACGAGGAGTTAGCAAATCTTCTTTCCGCACCGCTACATGTAGTTGACCGCTCTGTAGAGCTTGTCCAATCACTTGAGCCAGCAGGGGTAGGGGCGCGTAATATTCAGGAATGTCTAACTTTACAATTGAAGCGCTTACAAAGACGGAATGGATTAGCAGAAGAGGTTGTAGAAGACCATTTCGCTTATTTCGTGAAGAAAGATTGGCGAAAGCTCGTTCAAGTGTTGAAGTGTAGTAATGAGGAATTACAGAGTGCTGTAAATTGTATAACGTCATTACAGCCGAAACCAGGTCTTGCGTTTTCTTCTGATAAACCACTTTATATTGTGCCTGATATGGCGGTGAAAAAAGACGGTGATCGTCTCGTTTTACAAATGAATGAGAGAAATATGCCGAGAATTGAAATTCATTCTGAATATAGTGCGCTTCTTAATAATAGTGAAAGTGAAGTAGCATCTTACGTTTCAGAAAAGTATCAGCATGTACAGTGGATTATGCGTAGTTTGAAACAAAGAAAACAAACGCTTTTGCAAGTGATGACCATTATTATGGAAAAACAACGTGATTTCTTCTGGAAAGGTCCGGAGTATTTAAAGCCACTTGCTTTAAAAGAAGTAGCAGAAGAGCTAAGCGTCCATGAATCGACAATTAGTCGTGCAACGCGAAATAAATATGTGCAAACACCACACGGTTTATTTGAGATGAAATCGTTCTTTAGTAATGCCGTTTCGACTACTGAAGATGAAGCAGTTTCTACAAAGCGTGTAAAACAATTTATTCAAACGCTTGTTGAGGCGGAGAATAAGAAAAAGCCACTTTCAGACCAAAAGATTTCAAAATTATTAGAAGAAGAGCATGAAATCGTTATTTCTCGAAGAACAGTGGCGAAGTATAGGGAGCAAATGCACATCCCAGCGTCGTCATTACGAAAAACGATCGGATAGGTGAAGAAGATGAAAGTTGTACTGTATACAAAAAATGATTGTGGCCTTTGCGTGAAGGCGAAGCAAGTTTTACAGGAAGTACAATGTGAATATTCTTTTCAAATTGAGGAAATAGATATATATGAAGATAATGACCTTTTAGAAAAATATCACCTAATGATTCCGGTTGTAGAAATAGACGGAAAACAAGTAGAATATGGTAACATTCACAAAGGTGTCATAATAAACTATATAAAGAATGCAGTTAAGAGTTGAATAAGTTTCTATCTCCTGTTACAATAATACACGTAGCAGGGATTATTTTTTTAACCTATGTGGGACACAAAATGTCACTACGGGACGTAAAGTGACCACAAGGGAAAATGAACCGATGTAGTGAGGAGAAAAGATATGCGCTCATGGATTCAGAACACAAAAAAATTATTACCTGATCTGCTACCTGTTATGCAAACGAGAATGCAAATTCTTCAATACATTAGGCTTATGCAGCCGATTGGAAGAAGAAATTTATCAGCAAGTCTCGGTATGACAGAACGAGTATTGCGAAGTGAAGTTCAAGTTTTGAAAGAACAAAACTTAGTTCACGTCGCTTCTTCTGGAATGACTTTGACAGAAGAAGGAACAGCTTTAGTTCTTGCTTTGGAAGACTTTATGAAAGAAATTTCCGGGTTAAAGGTTTTAGAAAAGCAACTTAAGGAAACATTAGACTTGGATGAAGTTTTCGTTGTCCCTGGTGATAGTGATGAATCGCCTTGGGTCAAACTGGAGATGGGCCGTGCTTGTGTGACTTGTATAAAAGACCGTCTGACAGCGAATAATATCGTTGCTGTGGCTGGAGGAACTACGCTAGCTGCTGTTGCGGACATGATGCAGCTTGATTGCAAAGATTTACATATGCTATTTGTCCCAGCACGTGGTGGAATTGGAGAAGGCGTCGAGTTAGAAGCCAATACCATTTGTGCCAAGATGGCACAAAATACGATGAGTAATTATCGCTTATTGTATGTTCCAGACCATGTTAGCAGCGAAGCATATGCGTCTATTGTGACAGAGCCTTCCGTGAAAGAAGTTCTTGAGTTGATTCGATCTTCCAATATCGTCATTCATGGAATAGGTGATGCGTTAACAATGGCACGTCGCAGAAATACTTCGGAAGCAGATTGGTTAAAGATTCAAGCAAGCGAAGCAGTTGGCGAAGCTTTCGGTTACTACTTTAATGAACAAGGAAATGTTGTTCATAAAGTAAGAACAGTTGGGATGCAACTTGAGGATTTACAAAATGTATCTCACGTTGTTGCAGTCGCTGGAGGTTCTTCAAAGGCAAAGGCAATACAGGCTGTAATTAAACAAGGGCACACTTCAATTCTAATTACAGATGAAGGTGCAGCAAAACAGTTAACAAAGGGTATTACCCTTTAATATAATCCCCCAAGGAGGAAATTCAAATGACTAAAATTGGTATTAATGGATTTGGACGTATCGGACGTAACGTATTCCGCGCAGCTCTTAACAACTCTGAGGTAGAAGTAGTAGCAATCAACGACTTAACAGATGCTAAAACTTTAGCTCACCTTTTAAAATATGACACAGTTCACGGAACTTTAAACGCAGAAGTATCTGCTAACGAAAGCAGCATCGTTGTTAACGGTAAAGAAATTAAAGTTATCGCTGAGCGTGACCCAGCACAATTACCATGGAGCGACTACGGAGTAGAAATCGTAGTAGAATCTACTGGCCGTTTCACTAAAAAAGCAGACGCTGAAAAACACTTAGGTGGATCAGTTAAAAAAGTTATCATCTCAGCTCCAGCTTCTGACGAAGATATCACTGTAGTTATGGGTGTTAACCACGAACAATACGATGCAGCTAGCCACAACGTAGTATCTAACGCTTCTTGTACTACAAACTGCTTAGCTCCATTCGCTAAAGTATTAAACGAAAAATTCGGCGTAAAACGCGGAATGATGACAACAATTCACTCTTACACTAACGACCAACAAATCTTAGACTTACCACACAAAGATTTACGTCGTGCTCGTGCAGCAGCTGAAAACATGATCCCAACATCTACTGGTGCAGCTAAAGCAGTAGCATTAGTATTACCAGAACTTAAAGGTAAATTAAACGGTGGCGCTGTACGTGTTCCAACTGCTAACGTTTCTCTAGTTGACCTAGTTGTTGAACTTGACAAAGAAGTAACAGTTGAAGAAGTAAATGCAGCATTCAAAGCAGCAGCTGAAGGCGAATTAAAAGGTATCCTTGGATACAGCGAAGAGCCATTAGTATCTATCGACTATAACGGATGTACAGCTTCTTCTACAATCGATGCATTATCTACAATGGTAATGGAAGGTAACATGGTTAAAGTACTTTCTTGGTACGATAACGAAACTGGTTACTCTAACCGCGTAGTAGACCTAGCAGCTTACATGACTTCAAAAGGTCTTTAATTCTTAATTATATAAGTTATCAATGACAAAACGAGGGAGAGGGTTTGTTCCCTCTCTCTCTTCTTTCGTTTTAAAAGCAAATGTGTTAAGCTTTTGAGTGGGTTTTGTCAATCCTAACTAGTAGTCGGAGGGAAATCCAATGAACAAAAAATCAATTCGTGACGTAGATTTAAAAGGTAAGCGTGTATTTTGCCGCGTTGACTTCAACGTACCTATGAAAGAAGGCAAAATTACAGATGAAACTCGTATCCGTGCAGCTCTTCCTACAATTCAATATTTAGTAGAGCAAGGTGCGAAAGTTATTTTAGCAAGCCACTTAGGCCGTCCAAAAGGTCAAGTAGTAGAAGAAATGCGTTTAACTCCAGTAGCAGCACGTTTAGGCGAGCTTCTTGGTAAAGACGTTAAAAAAGCAGACGAAGCATTCGGACCAGCTGTACAAGAAATGGTTGCAGCAATGAACGAAGGCGACGTATTAGTTCTTGAAAACGTACGTTTCTATGCGGGCGAAGAAAAGAACGATGCAGAACTTGCGAAAGAATTTGCAGCTTTTGCTGACATCTTCGTAAACGATGCATTCGGTGCAGCTCACCGTGCTCACGCTTCTACAGCAGGTATCGCGGACTACCTACCAGCAGTATCTGGTTTACTAATGGAAAAAGAGTTAGATGTTCTTGGAAAAGCACTTTCTAACCCAGATCGTCCATTCACAGCTATCATCGGTGGTGCGAAAGTAAAAGATAAAATCGGTGTAATTCGTCATCTATTAGACAAAGTAGATAACTTAATCATCGGTGGCGGACTTGCTTACACATTCGTTAAAGCTTTAGGTCATGAAATTGGTCTATCTCTATGTGAAGACGACAAGATTGAACTAGCTAAAGAATTTATGCAACTTGCAAAAGAAAAAGGCGTAAACTTCTACATGCCAGTTGATGTTGTAATCACTGAGGAATTCTCTGAAACTGCAACAACTAAAATCGTTAATATCGATTCTATCCCTTCTAACTGGGAAGGCGTGGACATCGGTCCTAAAACACGTGAAATTTATGCAGATGTAATTAAAAACTCTAAGCTTGTTGTATGGAATGGACCAATGGGTGTATTCGAAATGACTCCATTCGCAGAAGGTACAAAAGCAGTAGGACAAGCATTAGCAGATGCAGAAGGTACATACTCTGTTATCGGCGGTGGTGACTCTGCAGCAGCTGTTGAAAAATTCGGTATGGCTGATAAAATGAGCCACATTTCTACTGGCGGCGGTGCGTCATTAGAATTCATGGAAGGTAAAGAGCTTCCAGGTGTAGTTTGTCTTAACGACAAATAAGTAGCAGCCAAAGAAAAAGGACGGTGCAAAGCATGCGTAAACCAATTATCGCAGGTAACTGGAAAATGAATAAAACTCTATCTGAAGCAGTTAGCTTCGTAGAGGAAGTTAAAGGTCAAATCCCAGCAGCTTCAGCTGTTGATGCAGTAGTTTGCTCTCCAGCTCTATTCTTAGAGCGCCTTGTAGCAGCGACTGAAGGAACTGATTTACAAGTAGGTGCACAAAACATGCACTTCGAAAAAAATGGTGCATTCACTGGCGAAATTAGCCCAGTAGCACTTAGCGACTTAAAAGTAGGCTACGTAGTACTTGGCCACTCTGAGCGTCGTGAAATGTTTGCTGAAACAGATGAGTCAGTAAACAAAAAGACTATCGCAGCATTTGAACATGGTTTAACACCAATCGTATGTTGTGGTGAGACTTTAGAAGAGCGCGAAAGCGGAAAAACATTTGATCTAGTAGCAGGTCAAGTGACAAAAGCACTTGTAGGTTTAACTGAAGAGCAAGTTAAAGCAACTGTTATCGCTTATGAGCCAATCTGGGCTATCGGTACAGGTAAATCTTCTTCTTCTGCAGATGCAAACGAAGTATGTGCGCACATCCGTAAAGTTGTTGCAGAGGCTGTTTCTCCAGCTGCTGCAGAAGCTGTTCGTATTCAATACGGCGGTAGCGTAAAACCAGAAAACATTAAAGAGTACATGGCACAATCTGACATCGACGGCGCTTTAGTTGGCGGTGCTAGCTTAGAGCCTGCTTCGTTCTTAGGTCTTCTGGAGGCGGTAAAATGAGAAAGCCAACAGCTCTAATTATTCTTGACGGTTTCGGACTTCGTGAAGAAACTTACGGGAATGCTGTAGCACAAGCTAAGAAACCTAATTTTGATGGTTACTGGAACAAATTCCCTCACACAACGCTTACAGCTTGTGGCGAGGCAGTAGGTCTTCCAGAAGGTCAAATGGGTAACTCTGAGGTTGGTCACTTAAATATCGGTGCTGGCCGCATTGTATATCAAAGCTTAACACGCGTAAACGTTGCAATTCGTGAAGGTGAGTTCGATAAGAACGAAACGTTCCAAAGTGCAATTAAAAGCGTAAAAGAAAAAGGTACTGCACTTCATTTATTCGGTTTACTTTCTGACGGTGGTGTGCACAGTCACATGAACCACATGTTTGCTCTTCTTCGCTTAGCAGCTAAAGAAGGCGTTGAGAAAGTATACATTCATGCATTCTTAGATGGCCGCGATGTTGGACCAAAAACAGCACAAAGCTACATCGATGCAACAAATGAAGTAATTAAAGAAACAGGAGTAGGACAATTCGCGACTATCTCTGGTCGTTATTACTCCATGGACCGTGACAAGCGTTGGGATCGCGTAGAAAAATGTTACCGTGCTATGGTGAATGGTGAAGGACCTACTTATAAATCAGCAGAAGAGTGTGTAGAAGACTCTTATGCAAATGGTATCTACGATGAATTCGTATTGCCGTCTGTAATTGTTAACGAAGATAACACGCCAGTTGCAACAATCAATGATGATGATGCAGTTATCTTCTATAACTTCCGTCCAGACCGTGCAATTCAAATTGCTCGTGTATTTACAAACGAAGACTTCCGTGAGTTCGATCGTGGTGAAAAAGTACCTCACATTCCAGAATTCGTATGTATGACACACTTTAGTGAAACAGTAGATGGTTACGTGGCATTCAAGCCAATGAACCTTGATAACACTTTAGGTGAAGTTGTTGCGCAAGCGGGATTAAAGCAACTTCGCATCGCGGAAACTGAAAAGTATCCGCACGTTACATTCTTCTTTAGCGGTGGTCGTGAGGCTGAATTCCCAGGAGAAGAGCGTATCTTAATTAACTCACCGAAGGTTGCAACGTATGACTTGAAACCTGAAATGAGCATTTACGAAGTAACGGACGCTTTAGTAAATGAAATCGAAAATGATAAACATGATGTTATCATTCTTAACTTTGCGAACTGTGATATGGTTGGCCATTCTGGGATGATGGAACCAACAATTAAAGCAGTAGAAGCAACTGACGAATGTTTAGGAAAAGTTGTAGAAGCGATTCTTGCAAAAGATGGTGTAGCACTTATTACTGCTGACCATGGTAATGCTGACGAAGAATTAACTTCTGACGGAGAGCCAATGACAGCTCATACAACTAACCCGGTTCCTTTCATCGTTACGAAGAACGACGTAGAATTACGTGAAGGTGGTATCTTAGGTGATATCGCTCCAACAATGCTTACACTTCTTGGTGTTGAGCAACCGAAAGAAATGACAGGTAAAACAATTATTAAATAATTTGCTTATATAAAAAGGAGAGAATTTATTATGTCAACAATTATTGATGTTTATGCTCGCGAAGTCCTTGACTCTCGTGGTAACCCAACTGTAGAAGTAGAAGTTTACACAGAAAGCGGCGCTTTCGGACGCGCTATCGTACCAAGTGGTGCATCTACTGGTGAACACGAAGCAGTAGAATTACGTGACGGTGACAAATCTCGTTACCTTGGTAAAGGTGTTGTTAACGCAGTAAACAACGTTAACGAAATTATCGCTCCAGAAATCGTTGGTTTCGACGTAACTGACCAAGCTGGTATCGACCGTGCTATGATCGAATTAGATGGCACTCCAAACAAAGGTAAACTAGGTGCTAACGCTATCCTTGGTGTATCTATGGCAGTAGCTCACGCAGCAGCTGACTTCGTAGGTCTTCCATTATACCGTTACCTTGGTGGATTCAATGCAAAACAATTACCAACTCCAATGATGAACATCATCAACGGTGGTTCTCACGCTGATAACAACGTAGACTTCCAAGAGTTCATGATCTTACCAGTTGGTGCTCCAACATTCAAAGAATCAATCCGTATGGGTGCTGAAGTATTCCATGCACTTAAAGCTGTATTACATGACAAAGGTCTTAACACTGCAGTAGGTGACGAAGGTGGATTCGCTCCAAACCTTGGTTCTAACCGTGAAGCATTAGAAGTAATCATCGAAGCTATCGAAAAAGCTGGTTACAAAGCTGGCGAGAACGTATTCTTAGGAATGGACGTTGCTTCTTCTGAGTTCTACAACAAAGAAACTGGTAAATATGACCTTGCAGGCGAAGGCCGTACTGGCTTAACTTCTGCAGAAATGGTTGATTTCTACGAAGAGCTTTGCAAAGACTTCCCAATCATCTCTATCGAAGATGGTTTAGACGAAAACGACTGGGATGGTCACAAATTATTAACTGAGCGTCTTGGAAGCAAAGTACAATTAGTTGGTGACGACTTATTCGTAACTAACACTCAAAAACTTGCTGAAGGTATCGAAAAAGGTATCTCTAACTCAATCTTAATTAAAGTTAACCAAATCGGTACTTTAACTGAGACTTTCGAAGCTATCGAAATGGCTAAACGTGCTGGTTACACAGCAGTTGTATCTCACCGTTCTGGTGAAACTGAAGATGCTACAATCGCTGACATCGCAGTTGCAACTAACGCTGGCCAAATCAAAACTGGTTCTATGAGCCGTACTGACCGTATTGCTAAGTACAACCAATTATTACGCATCGAAGACGAACTAGGCGAAATCGCTGTTTACGATGGTATCAAATCTTTCTACAACATCAAACGATAATTGTAGAAAATAACGACAGACCGTGAGAAATCACGGTCTGTTTTTTTATGTTAAAATTGCTCATCCGTCATAAGTGACATGAAATGTTTAAAGAAGCGGTTATAATCAAAATCAATTGCGATTTGATGAATCGGCCGATCAATAAATGGTTTAGATTCTTCTAAAGCGCGGAATTCCCCAATGCTTGCCCCTTGTGCATAAGATTCGGTCATGACAACGATAGGTGATTTGTGATACGTAAACATAGAGTTATCAAGTAAAGCGAGTATTGGCATTGTGTCATGGAAGGGGCTACCTTTTAAATGTGGTAGAGCATTTTTATAATAGCCGTAGTAATAATGATCGAATAAAGGTTTGACGAGTGGGGCTTTTCCTTTTGCTTCAATATATTCAGCCATTTCTGGTGTAATGATGGAATATTGGGTGACGTTTAATGGATAGATGTACATGTTAGGTGAGGATTGAAGGACTATATTAGCGGCAGCAGGATCACCATAAAAGTTTGCTTCAGAAATAGGGGTAACATTACCCGGGTGTAAAAAGGCACCGCCCATTATGTAGTAAGATTTAATTTGCTTCATTAACTGTTTACATACGATGAATAAAATTGCAAGGGAGGTAAGTCTTCCTAAACTTACAATGATTAATTCATCTTTATACTGTTCAATAAGAGGAATAACTTCGAAAAAATTCTCCATTTCCCCGTTAGTTACATTCCCTTTTGGAATAATTGGCCCGAGCCCTTGTTTCCCGTGTACATCGGTAAAAAAAGCAGGTGGGACACCAGTAAGTGGACGCTCTGACCCACCAAATATCTTAATATTTCTATTCATTGTTTCATTCTTAAGAAAATGAGCATTTTGTACGGCCATCTCTTTTGGAACATTGCCGTAATCAGCAACAATGCCGATGATTTCTATTTCATCAATAAAGAATGCTAAGAGGAGAGCCATCGTATCATCAATCCCAGGATCACAAAAAATGAGAACTTTTTTGGGCATATGTTCACCCCCTATCTTGTTTATCCCACTTTAATGGGCAGTAAGACCCCCACCTCGAAATACAGCGAATTAGTTCAACTAATAATCAGTGGGGGATAAAGAACCCCCACTGGTTAAAGTTTCACTTTATATATATGTAAGCTTAAGGATAAAAAGATTATTTTATTGAAATAACAACCTTTAAAATTCAGAAAATAAAAACTTCTTATATTAGGTCAAGGTTTTTGACTTAATTTTCTTTTAGAAATGTAGTCATATCAAGGTTGTAAGCGTATAACATAGGCGTTTTTTGCTGTCAAGTTGATAAATTGCAGCTTTTTACAATTTATACTATGATAAAGATATTAACAGAAGATCGTATAAACAAGAGGGATGATGAACATGAAATTTACAAAGATTCTTGTCCAAATTGCTGCTCTTTACGTTTTTTATATGGTTGGAACTTGGGTACAAGAAATGTTAAATATTCCGATTCCAGGAAGTTTGATTGGAATGTTCCTCTTACTTGTTTTACTTAGCCTAAAAGTTCTTCCAGTGAAATGGTTCGATTTAGGAGCAGAAACACTCGTTGCTATTATGCCGTTTTTATTAATTCCGCCAACACTTGGCCTAATGAATTACGGTGCTTTTTTTATGAGTAAAGGAATTTCTCTTTTCATTACAATTGTAGCGAGTACATTTTTAATTATTATTGTCGCAGGACATACAGGACAATATCTTGCGAATAGAAAGGAAAGAGAGTCGCGATGAGCCAAATATTGATCGGAATCGGTTGGGTTATTTTTACGGTGCTATTATACCAATTATCTAAAAAAATCTATAAATTATTTCCAACACCATTCACCATTCCAATGCTTGTAGCAACAGGATTAATGGCTTTCTTATTTATTATGCTTGATATACCGTATCAACATTATATGGAAAGTGGTGGCGGCTGGATTGCAAAACTGCTCGGACCCGGTGTTGTAGCATTTGCAATTCCTCTTTATAAACAACGCCACGTTCTTCAAAAATATGTTGTACCAATTGCCGGCGGGGTACTAGTAGGTACAACAGTTGCCATTGCAAGTGACTTTGCTATTGCGTCACTTATGGGAACAGATAAAAGCTTAATTTTATCTTCTTTACCAAAATCAGTGACAATGCCAGTTGCGATGAGTGTTTCAGAGCAAGTTGGTGGTGTACCGTCATTAACAGCAGCCTTCGTTGTTATTGCAGGTATTACTGGAACGATTACCGGCCCGCTTTTATTAAAATGGAGCCGCGTTACAAACTCAGTTGGTAAAGGTATCGGATTTGGATGTGCTTCTCATATTATGGGCGTAATGAGAGCGATGAAAAATAATGAACATGAAGGTGTTATTGGATCGGTAACAATGACATTAACAGCGATTTTAACATGTTTGCTCGGGCCGCTATTTGCAATGATGTTCATGTAATAGAAGAAAAGCGAGAGCAACCTTATAGCTCTCGCTTTTCTATAGAATTTATGCTACAGTTACAATAACTGAATCTTTGTAGGAGGTACGCCAAGTGCATACGTTATTATCCGTTTTACTTATTATTGTATCGATTTTAATGATTGTTATGGTACTTATGCAGTCTAGTAATAGCTCAGGCCTTTCAGGTGCAATTTCAGGCGGTGCAGAGCAATTATTTGGTAAGCAAAAAGCACGTGGAATTGAAGCGGTATTAAACCGTATTACAATTGTTTTAGCTGTATTGTTCTTCGCATTAACAATTGGTGTTACGTACTTAAACTTATAGAATTGAAAGAAGAAGCGTTAGTAAGATGTACTAATGGTTCTTCTTTTTTTGTTTTGTCATTTGAAAGATGTTTCTAATTAGATTATAGAAATATAAATATGGTACACTAGATATAGAAAGAATACGACTAGATTACAGAAGAGAAAGAGGAGAAGTACATGATGAAATTAGCATCTCCGAAACCATTTACATTTGAGGGTGGAGACCGCGCTGTTTTATTACTACATGGATTCACAGGAAACTCAGCTGATGTACGTATGTTAGGGCGTTTCTTAGAAAAGAAAGGCTACACTTGTCATGCCCCAATTTATAAAGGGCACGGTGTACCACCAGAAGAGCTTGTTCATACAGGTCCTGAAGATTGGTGGCAAGACGTAACGGAGGCATATCAGCTTTTAAAAGATAAAGGTTTTGAGAAAATTGCTGTCGTTGGATTGTCACTTGGCGGCGTATTTTCTCTAAAATTAGGTTATACAGTACCGGTTTTAGGTGTAGTCCCAATGTGTGCACCGATGTATATTAAGAGTGAAGAAACGATGTACCAAGGTATATTGGCATATGCCCGCGAATATAAAAAGCGTGAGCAAAAATCACCAGAGCAAATCGAACAAGAAATGTTGGAATTCCAAAAGACACCGATGAATACATTAAAAGCATTACAACAATTAATTGCTGACGTACGTAACAATGTGGACATGATTTATGCCCCAACATTTGTTGTACAAGCGCGTCATGATGAAATGATTAATACAGATAGTGCGAACATTATTTATAACGGTGTAGAATCAACGTTAAAAGACATTAAATGGTATGAAGACTCTACGCATGTCATTACACTTGATAAACAGCGTGACGAGCTACATGAGGATGTATATAACTTCTTGGAGCAACTAGATTGGTAAGATCTAGTTGCCTCTTTTTTTCATAAGGGAATTTTTTATGGAAGCTGTAAAAAAATCATTGGGAGATGATTGAAGTTTCGCTTTATACATCCCCCATCTTTCGGATACACTAAATAATATAAGGGTTTAAAGGAGGTATTTTTGCTTGGAAGAAATCATACAAGAACATATTGATAAGTTGTTATTATTTATGAGAGAAGAAGCGTATAAACCGCTAACGATACAAGAGTTAGAAGAGGCGTTTGGGATTGAAGGTTCTGAGGGCTTTAAAGATTTTGTAAAGGCGCTTGTAACGATGGAAGAGAAGGGACTTGTTATTCGTACTCGTAGCAACCGTTACGGTCTTCCTGAAAAAATGAATTTAGTACGTGGTAAGTTAATTGGACATGCACGTGGCTTTGCATTTGTTGTACCAGACGAGAAGAAAACAGGAGACGACGATCTTTTCATTCCGCCTACAGAATTAAACGGTGCGCTTCATGGTGATACAGTATTAGCCCGCCTTAGTTCTCAATCGAGTGGTTCGCGTCAAGAAGGTTCCATTGTACGCATTTTAGAACGCGGAACGAAAGAACTAGTTGGTACATATACAGAGTCCAAAAACTTTGGATTTGTTATACCTGACAATAAACGCTGGACAAGTGACATTTTCGTATTGAAAAGCGCATCAATGGGCGCTGTAGAAGGTCATAAAGTAGTTGTGAAAATTACGAGCTATCCAGAGAATCGTTTAAGTGCAGAAGGTGAAGTTATTCAAATTCTAGGTCATAAAAATGATCCAGGAGTAGATATTTTATCTGTTATCCATAAACATCATTTGCCTTTAGCGTTCCCTGAAGAAGTGATGGAGCACGCCAACAGTGTACCAGAAACGATTTCAGAAGAAGATTTAAAAGATCGCCGTGACCTGCGTGACCAAATGATCGTAACGATTGACGGTGCAGACGCAAAAGATTTAGATGACGCTGTTACAGTCACGAAGCTCGAGAACGGTAACTATAAACTTGGCGTTCATATTGCGGATGTAAGTCATTACGTCCAAGAAGGCTCTCCAATTGATGTAGAAGCAGCGGAGAGAGCGACGAGTATATATCTTGTTGACCGTGTAATTCCGATGATTCCGCATCGTCTATCGAACGGTATTTGTTCATTAAATCCGAAAGTAGACCGTCTGACATTGTCTTGTGAAATGGAAATCAACAACTTAGGTGACGTCGTAAAGCACGAGATTTTCCAAAGTGTAATTAAAACGACAGAGCGTATGACGTATGCTGACGTAAGAAGCATTTTAGAAGATGAGGACGAAGATTTAATGAAACGCTATGAGCCGCTCGTACCGATGTTTAAAGAGATGGGGCAATTAGCACAAATCCTACGTGAAAAACGTATGCGCCGCGGTGCAATCGACTTTGATTTTAAAGAAGCGAAAGTATTAGTAGATGAAGAAGGAAAACCGACAGACGTTGTTATGCGTGATCGTTCTGTATCAGAGAAGTTAATTGAAGAATTTATGCTTGTCGCGAACGAAACAGTAGCAGAGCATTTCCACTGGATGAACGTACCATTTATGTACCGTGTCCATGAAGATCCGAAAGAAGATAAGTTAGAGCGTTTCTTCGAGTTTGTAACGAACTTCGGATATGCGGTAAAAGGACGTGCAAATGAAGTACACCCTCGTGCGCTACAACAAATTCTTGAAATGGTTCAAGGGCAACCAGAAGAAGTAGTCATTTCGACAGTAATGCTTCGTTCTATGAAGCAAGCACGTTACGATGCAGAAAGCTTAGGACATTTTGGTCTATCAACTGAGTTCTACACGCATTTCACATCACCAATTCGTCGTTATCCAGATACGATTGTTCACAGATTGATTCGTGAATATATCATTAATGGTAAAGTTGATAATGAAACGCAAGCAAAATGGCGTGAAAAATTACCTGAGATTGCAGATCATTCTTCTAATATGGAACGCCGTGCTGTTGAAGCAGAACGTGAAACAGACGAAATGAAAAAAGCAGAGTATATGGTCGATAAGATCGGCGAAGAGTATGATGGTATGATTAGCTCTGTAACAAACTTCGGTTTATTCGTAGAGCTTCCAAATACAATTGAAGGTCTTGTACATGTTAGCTACTTAACGGATGATTACTACCGTTATGATGAGCAGCATTTCGCAATGATTGGAGAACGTACAGGTAACGTATTCCGCATCGGTGACGAAATTACCATTCGCGTTATTAACGTAAACAAAGACGAGCGGGCAATCGACTTTGAAATCGTTGGCATGAAAGGTACGCCTCGTCGTAAGTTCAAAGATCGTCCAGTCGTGATCGAACAGCCAAGAACAGGCAGAAAGAAACGCGGCGGACGTAGCGAACGCAGTAATGAGCGCGGCGGAGAACGTGGCACAGGTAGAAAATTTGACCGTGGTGGCAAAGGTAAAGGAAGAGGATCTGCATCCGCGTCCGCTAGCCAACCAGGGAAAAAAGATGGTAACGGCAAGAAGAAAAAAGCATTCTTCGAAAACGTACCAGGATTCAAGAAGAAAAAGAAAAAGCGTAAGTAAGAAAAGGATGGCTTCGCTTTGATAAAAAGCGAGGCTTTTTCTTTTTTCTTAGTGGCTGGAGAACGAGCCACTTTCGCTTTTTATGGGAATCCAGCTACAGTGGCTAGAATGTTCGGCGGCTTCGCTTCTTCCCGAGAGGCAAAGGGCGCCTCAAGGTCAGAAGCTCCATCCACCTCACATTCTAAGCGAGCCACTTTCGCTTTTTATTAACATTTGTTACAATAGTAAAAATAGAGGAGGGACGTTATATGCCAAAAGGTTCAGGTAAGGTTATTGCACAAAATAAAAAAGCATTTCATGATTATTTCATCGAAGAAACATACGAAGCAGGGCTTGTCCTTCAAGGAACGGAAATTAAGTCGATTCGCGCTGGACGCGTGAACTTGAAAGATGCGTTTGCACGTGTACATAATGGTGAAGTATGGGTTCATAATATGCATATTAGTACGTACGAGCAAGGAAATCGTTTCAACCATGATCCGCTTCGTACGAGAAAGTTACTTCTGCATAAAAAAGAAATTGATAAATTAGCGGGAGCTGCAAAAGAAACAGGATATGCATTAGTTCCACTTAAAATCTATTTGAAAAATGGATTCGCGAAAATGGCACTTGGTTTAGCAAAAGGTAAGAAACAATATGATAAGCGTCACGATTTAAAAGAGAAAGAAGCAAAACGTGAAATTGCACGCGCGTTCCGTGATCGTCAAAAGATGTAATACAGATATTTACATTTGTAAAACGGCGCGCGTATGTTATAATAACTTATGTAAGATTGTTGCACATTGAAAAACAGCTCTTAGTAGCTATCACGAAATTTTCTTCGTATGCTCCATTTTTATCATGGGGACGTTACGGATTCGACAGGGATAGTTCGAGCTTAGGTTGCGAGTCGAGGGGATCGGCCTCGTTAAAACGTCAAAGCCTATAATTGGCAAACAAAACAATCTTTCTTTAGCTGCTTAATTGCACTAAAGGTTCCTCCCTCCATCGTCCATGTGGTAGGGTAAGGGACTCAAACTAAGTGGACTACGCCGGAGTTCGCCGTCTGAGGACAAAGGAAGAGAACAACCAGACTAGCAACTTGGAAGCCTGTCGATAGGCCGAAGAGTTCGCGAAATGCTAATATATCGACTACACTCGTAGAAGCTTAAGTGCCGATATTTTTGGACGTGGGTTCGACTCCCACCGTCTCCACCAATACATATTTGGTGGTTTTTTATTTTGTGTGATTTGAACCATAATTTTGCCAGTTTGGTGAGGTTATGGTTCTTTTTGTTTGTGGCAAACTTATGCCTCCTGTAGCTTTGAAATAAATTCGTACCGATTATAAAAAAGTTAATCGTTTTATCCCTTTGGGTTTACCTATCTATAGGGGGATTTTTATTAATAGGGGTCCCGTCACATCGCTATCAAGAAAGGGACACTCTATATTCAGTTAGATATGGAAGAACTCATGAATCATTTGTCCCCTGGTTAAACAATGGAGATTTCAGAGGCGCACATTGGACAGTACCAAAAATTACTAGCTCGTGTTATTATTCATCGATTAACAAAAGAACAAACAGAGAAAAGGTTGAAGGAACAAGTAAAAAAAGAAAAGAAGAAAGGTATTACCTACAAAGAACGAAGTAAACGGTTGAGTGGGATCAACGTGTATATTACGAATCTTTCTACAGAAAATGTTCCAACGAAACATATCCATGACTTGTATTCATTACGCTGGAAAATTGAAATTTTGTTCAAAATATGGAAATCTTTTTTTAAAATTGACAGGTGCAAAGAAATTAAGAAAGAACGCTTAGAATGCCATTTATATGGGCAACTCATTAGTATTTTACTCTGTTCATCGACGATGTTCAAAATGCGTCAGTTACTCTTGGATAAGAAAAAGAAAGAGTTAAGTGAATACAAATCCATCTATATGATAAAGAATTATTATCTATTGTTTTATGAGGGACTACAAAAAAGCATCCATGAATTATTAAAAGTTTTGCTGCGTTTGTTTTACCTTTTAGAGAAAAACGGGAGAAAATCTCACCGGTATGAAAAGAAAACCGTCTTTGATATCTTAGGTGTTGTGTATGATTATATGTTGTCAAAAAGTGCCAAGGTTGCATAATATTTTTTTAAATGCCTAGTTAATAGGTTTATTTGTTATACCTATCTTTAGAACAGTCTTAGAAATTTAAAGGAATAATCCTCACATATAACCTCTTAGCGCCCTAAGGTTGCTGGCGATGGGGGCTCGCCAGCATTTCGGAAAAAAATACGCTAAGCAATTTTTGAATAGAAAAGAGCCGAATTTTACCCTGTTAAGAGTAAATCGGCTCTTTTCTATTCAAAACCTAGTTGTTTGTAATATCAAAAGAAAATGTTTCTTTTAGTCCCTTTTCCCCGTCAGCAGTGATTTTTATTGCTCTTGTTTTAGGTAAACGTTGAACCCAATTTAATTCTAATAGTCTTTCTAGAAGGGCATTCCCTAATGCTCCCGCAAGGTGGTGACGTCTTTCACTCCAATCTAAACATTTGTGTGTGAATGAACGACGCTTTTTCTTAACCCTTTCAAGATCAATTTGAAAATTTGTAAAGAATGACTTTCCTTTTTCAGTAACAGTAAATCCGTCCTTTTCCTCATAAATAACGCCTATTTTAATTAAAGAATCTGTTAATTGTACTCCTAAATTTCCCGCAAGATGATCATAACATGTTCTTGCAAAACGCATCGCTTTATCTTCCGAAGCCTGTTTTAATGATTTAATTTCAATTGGTGGAGCTATTGATAAAAATGATTCCATAACTTGAGCAACTTCCAGATTTCGAATTCCATAATATCGATGTCTTCCCTGTTTTTCAACTGTAACTACATTCGCATCAACCATTTTTGTCAAATGGAAACTAGCCGTCTGTGGTTTGATTCCTGCCATATATGCTAATTCGCTTGCAGGATGGAATCTACCATCTAATAGGACTGTTAATATTGCTGCACGAGAAGCTTCACTCACAAGAGTAGCAATCATTGCTACATTTGGGTTTGCATTCATTTTAATTCCCTCCCCCTAATGTAATCCATACTTCGATGATAATCGAAATGTTTATATTCTACAATAAATAAGGAAGAATATATGAATAGGAGGAGAAATAAAGATGAAAAAAATGGATCAGGCTCCAAACACAGAAATTATTAAACCTAAAATTCTATACTACGGAACTCCTGTGATTTTACTAAATTCGCTAAATGAAGATGGAACAGTAAACATCAGCCCTATGTCATCATCATGGGTATTAGGAGATTGTATTATATTAGGAATTGGACTTGGCGGGAAAGCTATCGAAAATTTAGAACGACATCCTGAATGTGTAATCAATGTTCCGAGTCCTTCATTATGGGAAAATGTTGAACAATTAGCCCCCTATACAGGGAAAAATCCCGTTCCAGATTATAAGAAAAAGAATGGATTTACATATGAAAAAGAAAAATATGATATTAGTAGATTAACACCTACTGAGTCTAAAACGGTAAAACCTACTCGAATTATGGAGTGTCCAATTCAAATTGAGGCAAGGGTGAAACATATTCGAATTCCTGATTATTCTCCTAATTTTGCCATTGTTGAGACACAAGCTATACATGTACACGCTCATAAGGAAATCATCCTTGAAGAAAATCATATTGATCCAAATAAATGGAGCCCACTTATATATAATTTCCGTCATTATTTTGGTCTAGGTAACCAGTTAGGTAAAACCTTTCGATCCGAAATATAAATAAATATATTATCTTTTAAAGTGGACAATCCTTTCCTAATTGAAGTTAAATATTGTAGTAAGAAACCGAATTCCACCTGTTAAGGAATTCGGTTTCTTTATTATTTTTTCTTTTGCAATGATATAAAATGCTTATTAGAAAAGGAGAACAAGGATATATAATTTGATGCCTGCTAATGAGATTTACTGTTGATAAATGGTAATTTGTTAACTAAAAGGCGGGTTTATAATTAGCTTGTGAGAAAGTTTATAACAAAGGGGCATACATATGTTAAATTACATCTGCACTACATGCGGCGTTCAATATTCTAAAAGTCAAGAAGTAGTGCACTAAATCTCTTGCGAACAACTTATAGGTAAATTGAAATTGTGTGATGTAAACCACAATTTTCCATTTTGGTGAGGTTATGGTTCTTTTTGTTTGTGGTTTTATAGAATGCTTTAGTTGATGGGGGGACACCCTTGAAACAGAATATGAAGAAATAGTTATTCTAAGCAGGTAAATACTGTAGCTATCCTTAATGATTAAATAATATGTATTTAAATCTTCATATCCTTTGTGTTTCTATTCGTATCTATTGTAAGATTATATAGAGTTCTCCTAATAAGCTGTTATAATGACTTTTTTTAGGAGTTTAATACTTATAAATCTTAAATTATTTTTTGGGAATAATTTTTTATCTAACCAAGTTATATTGAAGTAGAGGTGAACCATCGGTGAGGCAGGTGTTAGTAATTAAGAATGAACGGTCTTTAGCGAAGAAAATCGTAAGTGGTTTAAAGCAAGAAGGCCATTTCATTTTAAAACTTCACAATGAAAACGAAGGTTTAAATATAGTATATGAACAAGATTGGGATATTATCATATTAGATTGGGATTCATTAAGCATGTCCGGACCAGAAATTTGCAGGCAAATACGACTTGTTAAAATGACACCGATCATTATTGTGACCGACAATATTTCTAGCAAGGATTGCGTAGCAGGGTTACAAGCAGGAGCGGATGATTATATAAGAAAACCATTTGCGAAAGAAGAATTAGTAGCAAGAGTTCAAGCTATTTTAAGGCGAAGTGATTATACTCAGCAAAATGAGCCGAATTTTGTTCAGTTTAAAGATCTCCTTGTTGATGTATCTAGCAATATTGTGAAAAAAGGCGGTAAAAATCTCTCGCTTACGAAACGCGAGTACGACTTACTTGTATTTTTAATCAAGAATAAAAACACAATATTGAGCCGTGAAATGCTTTTGAATCAGGTTTGGGGATATAACGTAGTAGTAAATCCAAATGTAGTAGACTTATATATTGGATATGTAAGAAAAAAGTTAAAGTGTGAGAAGAAAGACAGATATATTCAAACGATACATGGCAGAGGCTATTCAATGATTGAATGATAAAATAGTTTATGTGAAATATGAAAAATTAGCTATTAATGGTCATTTTTTTTACAGTAGAAATCACAGTTTATAAGGTGCTAATCTACTGGTTAGTACGTGTGGGGGATGAATTTGTTGCGCATTAGTTGAGATTATATTTAAGTTATGTTTAATTTTATTAACTCACACCATTCACAAGATTTTCACAGAATTAATGACTATACTTATTTACAGGATATTCAAATGAAAATGATTATCAATATTGATTTAGGTGAATAGTAGTTACTATCTAATTCAATCTTTGGAAGTCATCATTTTCGAAATAAATTACATAATAAGGAGTATACGTATGAAAAAAACTATGCTTTTAAAATTAGTAAGTATTCTAGCAGTTTTCACTTTAATGTTAGTAGCCTGCTCAGATTCAGGTAAAGAAACTTCGAAGGCTACTAAAGATAATGGTAGTGATAAGCCAAAAACAGTAGAAATCACTGATGCGCATGGAAAAGTTACAGTTCCTGTAAATCCAAAGAATGTAGTTGCTTTAGATAATAGAACGTTTGAAACTTTAGCTGATTGGGGAATTAAATTAGCGGCTGCTCCAAAGGATGTCATGCCTGCTGATTCAGCATATAAAAAGGATGAAAAAGTTCAAAATATCGGGAATCACCGTGAACCAAATCTTGAAATTATCGCAGCTGCAAACCCTGACCTTGTAATCGTTGGTCAAAGATTTGCTAGCCATTACGAAGAAATCAAAAAATTAGTACCAAATGCAGCAGTTATTGATCTTAATGTTGATGTTTCTGAGAAGGCTACTAAGCCTGGAGAAAACTTAGTAAAAGGACTTAAAGATTCTACTGTTACTTTAGGAAAAATCTTTGATAAAGATAAAGAAGCTAAAAAATTAGTAGCTGATTTTGATAAATCTATTGAAAATGCAAAATCTGCTTATAACGGAAAAGATAAAGTTATGAGTGTTATCGTTACTGGTGGTAATATTGGTTTTGCTGCTCCACATACTGGTCGTGTTTGGGGACCAATGTATGAAATTTTCGGTTGGACTCCGGCATTAGAAGTTTCTAATTCTACTGCAGGTCATAAAGGTGACGACGTTTCTGTTGAAGCTATTGCACAAACAAATCCTGATTGGCTGTTCGTATTAGATCGTGATGCAGCAACATCTGATGCAGCTAAGTCAGCTCCTGCTCAGGATGTTATTTCTAAATCACCAGCTCTTCAAAACACAACTGCTGTTTCTAAAAAACAAGTTATTTATGCACCAGCAGATACTTACACAAATGAATCAATTCAGACTTATATAGAGTTATTTGGAAATATCGCAAAAACTTTAGCTAAGTAGTGTAAAGGGGTACGAAGCAGTGTCAAAAAATATAATTTCTAGGGTTGAGAATATTTCTCAACCCCAGTTTTATAATCACAATAAATTATGGACAAAATCTTTTATAATAGCGATTATAGTTGTTCTAATTTTAGGGATTATATCACTGTTTACTGGCGTTTATGATATACGTGGACAAGAGGACGGAATGGAGATGTTTTTCATCACTCGTGTTCCGAGAACAGTTGCATTAATGCTTACTGGAGCTGCAATGGCGATGGCAGGGCTTGTCATGCAACTTATTACACAAAATCGATTTGTTGAACCTACTACAACGGGGACTATTGAATGGTCAGGCTTAGGCCTGCTTTTTGTGTATTTACTATTTCCTGCCCCGACTTTAGTTCAAAGAATGACTGGTGCAATCATTTTTTCTTTTATAGGAACTATGATTTTCTTTCTATTTTTAAGAAGAGTTAAGCTTCGTTCGTCTTTAATTGTCCCGATTATTGGATTGATGCTGGGAGCAGTTATTTCTGCAGTGTCTACTTTTTTGGGACTCCTTTTTCAAATGACGCAAAGTATTGAAACTTGGTTTGTAGGTTCATTTGCTAACATTCAGGTGGGAAGATACGAATATTTATGGCTGATTGTTATCGTTACTTTGCTTATTTTTATGTATGCGAATAGATTGACTTTAGCTGGACTAGGAGAAGATGTCGCAACAAGCCTTGGCGTTAATTACAATCGAATTGTTCTTTTTGGAACGGCCCTTATTTCTTTTGCCGTTGGGATTGTTGCAGCTGTTATTGGAAACTTACCTTTCTTAGGGTTAATTGTTCCAAATATTGTTTCCATGTTTAGAGGTGATGATCTTAGAAGTAATTTACCTTGGGTGTGTCTGATCGGAATGGGTACAATAACTGCCTGTGATATCATTTCTCGAACAATTATAAAGCCTTTTGAATTACCTGTTTCTTTAATACTGGCATCAGTGGGAGCAGTCGTGTTTATTACTATTTTATTGAGAAAAAGAAAACCAAGGAGGCCACGATGATCACATTAGATTATAGAAATAAAGAAAATGTCGAAGTCGATTCTAGCCTTCATAATGAAAGTAGATCAGCTAGCGCTTTTCGTTCTAAGAAGGAAGCAAGACGTTATTGGATTGTACTGATAACATTGATTGCTTTAGGCCTCCTTTCTTCATATGGACTGTTAGTGTATAACAATCCAGTTCCGATAGATTCACCTTCTTTTATCCCAGTTGTTAAGAGAAGGATTGTAGCTATTGTTGCAATGATTATTGCAGCTGTTTGCCATAGCTTGTCGACAGTTGCTTTCCAATCCATTACGAATAATAAGATTATTACGCCTTCGCTTTTAGGTTTCGAATCACTTTATTCAGCAATTCACACGAGTACAATATTCTTCTTTGGTGCTAGTGCATTGATCAATTTTACTGGGATTGGTCCATTTTTATTTCAAATTTTTGTTATGGTCCTCATGAGTTTGATACTTTATGGATGGCTACTTTCCGGTAAATACGGAAATTTACAACTTATGCTTTTAGTCGGGATTATTATTGGTGCTGGACTAAATTCTATGTCAACTTTCATGAGAAAGTTACTTGCGCCTTCAGAGTTTGATCTTTTACAAGCAAAATTATTTGGTTCTGTTAATCATGCAGATCCTGCATATTTTCCTATTGTCATTCCGATGATTATAATTGTAGCAGTATTAATTTTTGCTCATTCTAAGAATTTAAATGTGTTATCACTAGGAAAGGATGTTGCTACTTCCTTTGGAGTTAAATATCAACCTAGTGTAATTTATACGCTTGTATTAGTAGCTATTTTAATGTCTATTTCAACAGCTTTAATTGGGCCACTTACTTTCTATGGGTTTTTAGTAGCAACTTTGAGTTATCAGGCGGCGGCAACTTATGATCATAGATATATTTTCCCAATGGCTTTTGCAATCGGATTTTTAATAATGACGAGCGCATACTTTTTAATGTATCATGTATTCAATGCTCAAGGTGTAGTTTCAGTTATTATTGAATTATTTGGTGGAATTATATTCTTAACTATAGTTTTAAGGAAGAGGGCTTTATGATAAAAATCGATAATGTTAAAAAGTTCTATACTGATAAGGTAAAAATAGGACCTTTGGATATTGAAATACCAAAAGCGGGCTTTACTTCTTTAATTGGACCAAATGGTGCTGGAAAGTCTACGACACTTTTGATGATAGGAAGACTTTTAGATATGGATGAAGGTCAAATCCAAGTAGCAAATATGGATGTTTCTGAATCCAAATCAAAAGACTTAGCAAAAGTTTTGACTATATTGCGACAAGAAAATCATTTTGTAACGAGGCTTACTGTTAGACAATTAGTTGGATTTGGACGCTTTCCTTATTCAAAGGGAAGATTAACGAAAGAGGATGAAGTTATTATTTCTAAATATATCGACTTCCTAGATTTAACGAATTTAGAGAATAGATATTTAGATGAGCTTTCTGGTGGTCAAAGACAAAGGGCATATGTAGCGATGGTATTGTGCCAAGAGACTGAATATGTACTTTTGGACGAACCTTTGAACAACCTTGATGTTGCTCGTTCTGTTCAAATGATGGAGCATTTGAGACGTGCAGCTAATGAATTCGGAAGAACAATTTTGACTGTTATGCATGACATAAATTTTGCAGCAAAATACTCTGACAAAATTTGTGCTATGAAAGATGGACAAATTGCTGCTTTTGGAACAGTAGAAGAAGTTATGGACCCAACGCTTTTAACAGATATTTTTGAAACAAAAATAGAGATTATTGATGGTCCTTATGGGCCGATCGCTGTTTATTAGTTATAAAATGTATACTGTAGCTGCTGTCTATATTTTGTAGGTAGCAGCTTTTTTGCGATTGCATTTATAAAAAAGTTATTTTACATAAGGTGAATGTGATTCTCTCGTTTTTAAAATGTCGTAATCAAAAGGGAGGAGTAACATTATGCTTACAGTGCGATTTTAGATGTGGTGATATACTGTTTATGAGTGTTTGTTGTGTCGTTTTTTGTCGGTAAGTCGATATATTATGAAAATCGCTGATATAAATTGAGTTGCGCTGATATATTTCGAAAATCGCCGATATAATTGGAGTTGCGCTGATATATTTGAAAAATCGCTGATATATTTTGGAGGGGATAAAGATGATTGTGAAAGAACGGAAAATGCCCGTACATTTGCTCCAATTAGAAGCTTTACTTAGAAGATTGCCTGCTCATCATCCAAAAAGGAACGTGGTGGCTGAAAATTTAGCGAAATTTATGGCTGGCTATAAAGGAGAGCAGGCAATTGAATATCCGCTTAGTTTTCTATCTGAAACAAAATATAGCATTTTACATGACATTAGATTGTTTGATCAGAAACATTATTTCCAAATTGATGCCCTCATAATTTCCTCATGTTTTCTTCTTTTTCTTGAAATAAAAAATATCATTGGTACGTTAATTTTTGATGCAAAGTTTAATCAACTCATTCGAATCGTAGATGGTGCTTCAGAAGAGGGTTTTCCAGATCCGCTTTTACAAGTGAAACGGCAAGAGATGCAGCTGAGAAAATGGCTGAGTTTGCATGGTTTATATAATATTCCGATTGAATCTCTCATTGTAATTAGTTCTCCTCGTACAATTATTAAAACTTCAGATGAAATGCTTCCTAATAAAATTATCCACGGTGCAAATTTACCTAATAGAATCAAACAAATGGAAAATCAATATAAAGAAGATATAATTGGTAATGTAGATGGACTTATAAATCAGATTATGAATGAGCACATTCCGCAACGACAAAATATTTTGGCACAATATAAATTAAAAAAAGAGGAATTACTAAAGGGCGTGCAGTGTGAGGAATGTTTTACAATGGCAATGTTAAAAGAAAAACAGGGCTGGCGTTGCTCAAACTGTAATAGTACGTCTAAAAATGCTCATTTACGTGCTTTACAAGACTACACACTTCTGTTTGGAACAATAACTACCAATAGCAAATTGAGGGACTTTCTTAATATGCAATCTAGTTCTGCGGTTAAAAGACTCCTCAAAACAATGAACATCCCACACACCGGCACCAACAAAGGGCGAAAATATGATTTAACCCATCTCCAATTATAATTTTGCTATAATAAATATGTACTTATACGAAGGGGAGTTTAATGAGAAAATGAAATCATTTAATATTGATCATTTTATCGCGAGTGTTTTACAGTGGATATTAAATATAGCGTTAATTATATTATCCATTGTCTTATCTATTTTTTTAATTAACGAGACGATTACTTTTATTCAATACATATTTTCAACAAAGGAATATACGTCGTATAAATTGGTTGAAAGTATTATCGTCTATTTCTTATACTTCGAGTTCATCGCATTGATTATTAAGTATTTTAAGTCGAACTACCATTTTCCGTTACGTTATTTTATTTATATTGGAATCACGGCGTTAATTCGATTGATTATTGTGTCTCATGAGGAACCGATGGAGACGTTATTATACGCAGGAGCAATTCTTATTTTAGTTATCGCTTTATACATATCTAATATGAGGGATTTGAGAAAAGAGTAGTAAAAAACCCCTATATTTAGGGGTTTTTGCTTTATCCCGCTTTAATGGGCTGTAAGACCCCCCACTGATTAAAGTTTCACTTTATATAATATGAAATCCGATTAATAAAATAACGATGAACGTGATAGCAAATACACCCCACCATAACGTATGAGTTTGTCCTCTTCTTTTTCTTGCTACGAGAATTTCCATCGACATAATAAGGATAAGAGCGAATACTGCTTTTATCATAGAAATGACAGGGAAGTTTTGAATAACTACCATTCCGATTCCTGAACCTAACATAAGAACATAAAATGCACGTTGCCCCCACAGTGTAAATTCTTGTTTGTTAAGCATGTAACTCATAATAAATAAGATGATAAGAATTGCCCATGATCCCGCGTGAATTTGATAAAAAGTATTAAGCATTACAGTTCACTCCCGTATGTATGTTGTTTTTTTGAAAATAGGATTACGAATCCGATAGAAAGTATCGTTATCATGCCGCCTATTATGAAAGATATTGCCCCTTGTGATGTAAATATCATTGTGAAAAATACTGGTCCGATAATTCTTCCTAAACTGTCAAATGAATAATTTAAGCCTGAAATGGTACCGTGATCACTTTTTATTTGTTTTGTTAAAAAGGATAAGGTACATGTTCGTACGAGTGCGTTTCCAGCTGTGAAGATGGATAAACAAATACCAGCCCATAGTAAGTTCGTAATGAATGGGATTAAAAATAAGCCTGTTGCAGAAATGATTTGTCCGATTATAATGTAGCGTTTTTCATCTCCGTTACGAATGTAGCGTATGAGTCCACCTTGTATAAATGCATCTACTAGGCCGCTTGCTAAAAAAATTATGCCAATTTGTAATGGTGTAATGCCGATTGCTTGTTTACCAAATAGTTGATAAGTGCCTTCTAATCCAGCTAATGCCATAGAAATTGTGAAGGTAATGAAAAATAATCCAATTGATGCGGCTGGTAAACGAATGAATTTTTTTAATGGATTTTCAGCATGTTTTTCTTCTGCATTGTTTAAACTCTCTTTAAAAGTAAAACATGTATAGAGAAATAAAATGAGAAGAAGATTGCTAGCAATTTGGAAAGGAACCGCATTTCCAAAATGGCTTAGCATACCGCCAATTGCTGGCCCGACAATAAAGCCCATGCCAATGCAAGCACCCATCAGTCCTATATAACGATTACGCTCATTTTCATTGGTCATATCGACAATGGAAGCTGTTGCAGCGGTGTATAATGCCCCTGCAAATAATCCGTTTAGGCTTCTTGTGATGTATAAGCCAGTTACATTATCAATCAGTAAACCTGTTAAGAAAAAACTAATGGAATATCCGAGTATACCAATTAGTAGTACAGGACGCCGACCAGCTCGATCAGCAATCTTTCCCCAAAGTGGAGCTGTTAAGAATGAAGCAAGCGAATAAGAAGATAACAGCATCCCTAAATGATGTGACGGTACATGTAAATTTGTAATGATTTCTGGTAGAACAGGGATAATCATGCCGAATCCTAAAAAGATAAAAAATTGAACGGTCATTAACGGAAGTATATTCCTTTTCATCATATCCTCCTTTCCTTTTATTATTTAAATGACATATGACTAAATAGTCATATGGTTATAATAATGGTTTATTAAAAGGAGTACAATCGATATAATAAAATTGAAACAAATTATTCATAATTTCAAAGTCCGGTTAGGAGAATTAAGAATGTCTATTCGTTATGCATTACTTGGACTACTTTCAAAAAAAGAACAAACTGGTTATGACTTGTATCATACGTTTCAAGAACAACTCATTTATTTTTGGAATTCAAGTCATTCACAAGTGTATAAAGAATTATCAAAAATGGAGCAGGATAACCTGGTTACGTTCGAATATATTTATCAAGAAGGAAGTCCAAATAAAAAAATATATTCTTTGACGAAAGAGGGGGAAAAGGCTCTTGTTGAATGGATTATTCATTCGAAAACGAAGCCCCAACGTATAAAGGATGAGTTTTTATTAAAAGCCTCAAGTTTTAATGTTATTTCAGTAGGTGAAGCTATTTCACTATTACAGAAGATAATTGATAGAGAAGCGCATGTAATACGGGAAACTCAAAAATGGAAAGATTATAGTTTTCCGGATCAGTCGTCTATTCGTAAACAGGTAATCGGAGAGTATATTACTGTTGAATATGGAATAAGGTATTCAAAAATGTACATCGACTGGTGTGAATGGGCAATTGAAGTGTTAGAAACATTACGAGAAGAAGAGTAAGAGAAGGTAGTGCAGACAAAGGTTTGCACTACTTTTTTATCCCGCTTTAATGGGCAGTAAGACCCCCACCTCAAAATGCAGCGAAAGCAAAGAAGTTAGGTGGGGATCGGGCTGATTAAATCTTGACCTTTAAGTTACTTGAAAGTTTACAATGTAAATAGGGCGTTTGAAATTGAAAAAAATTGAGAAATTAAGTGAAGAGGTTTCTTTTACTTGGAGGTTATAGAAATGAGTCAGGAATTGAAATTGCGTCCATTAGAGCGAGAAGATTTAAAGTTTGTACACGAACTGAATAATAATGCACATATTATGTCGTATTGGTTTGAAGAGCCGTATGAGGCATTTGTAGAGCTGCAAGACTTATACGATAAACATATACATGATCAAAGCGAACGCCGATTTATCGTTGAAAAGGACAATGAAATGGTTGGATTAGTTGAGTTAGTAGAAATCGATTATATTCACCGTAGAACGGAATTCCAAATTATTATTGATCCGAACTATCAAGGATATGGTTATGCAGCGGAAGCGACGCGTTTAGCGATGGATTACGCTTTTTCTGTATTAAATATGCATAAACTCTATTTAGTTGTTGATAAAGAGAATGAAAAAGCTGTACATGTTTATAAAAAGGTTGGATTTATGGTGGAAGGTGAACTGCTAGACGAGTTTTTCGTGGATGGTAACTATCATAATGCAATAAGGATGTGTATGTTCCAAAAGGCATACTTTGGAACGAAATAACCGATTGAAAAAGCTATAGATAATATTGTGTCTATAGCTTTTTTTGTAATGTAAACAGAAATTATTTATCGAAAAACAATAAATAATTATTGACTTGTGATACTGTCGGGCTTATTATGATGGTAATAAGATCAATGAAAATTAAAGGAGAGTACAAGATGAAAAACAAATATGTAGTAGCTATTTCTTTCATGATTTTAGCGATTATTACTTTAGCTATACATGCTTCAAACAGTAAAGTAGGAGCGAATGGATTCCTTGAAGAACCTTTCTTTTTCCTAGTACCAATAAGTTATGTATTGTCCTTTAGCGGTATTGGTGTATTATTATTTGGATTTATTACTTCAAAGCTGAAAAAGGGCAATAGATAGGGACAAAACACTCACTATGAGATAGAAACATACCATATGGAAGAAAAAGAATAAGTGAGATGAATCATGATGAACCATCATTTTTATAATGGAAGACAAGTAGGAGCAGCTATTACTTTAGCTGGCGCACAGGGAACCATTCATGCTGTGAATCAAGTGATTCAAATGCAGCAACAAGCATATTTGGCACAAATGATGCAAGGACAGTATATGCCATACTCACAACTTCCAATGCAAAGTGTGCATTATGATGTGCATCCAGCGGGGGTGTTTTCCATTCCATATGGCGGGACTTACTTCTTATAAAAAGAAAGCGACTGATAAGAGTCGCTTTCTTTTTATATTCTGCCTAGATGCATTCCGAGGAATGCAAAGAGGATACCAATGATATAAGTAGCACTTAAATATAGAAATAGTATGCTAAGGTTTTTACGATTGAAGAGCTGAATGGACTCTAGCTTAAATGTTGAAAATGTCGTGAAGGCACCCATAAATCCAGTGCCTAACAATAATTGCGAACCTGTAGTGACTCCGTTGCCAATTATATATCCGAGTAAAAACGCTCCTGTTATATTAATGAGAAATGTAGCGATTGGAAAGGGAGTTTTATTTCTTTTTTTAAACCAATTGCTAATTGCAAATCGTGTAATGGCACCGAAAAATCCTCCTGTTGCTACTAATAAAGCTTCTATCATAAATGATCACCTTCCGTAAGATGTTTCTTAATTAAGAAATCACCTAATGTATAGCCAAGTCCAGACATAATGAGGCCACCAAGTATGCTGCATGATACATATAAGAAGGCTATGCTCCACTCGGAATGATTGATCAATTGAATAGTCTCTACACTAAATGTTGAAAATGTCGTAAAGGAACCGATGAATCCAGTCCCGATGCCTGTGATAATTTCTGCAGGCAAGATGTTTCGCTGAGCGATATACGTAGTCAGCCATGCTAATAAGAAGCAGCCAACTAAGTTAATGAGTAATGTAGCTAGTGGAAATGTATGATGCCAAAATTCCTGAATCGTAAGACCTAAATAATAACGAGAAAGGGCCCCTAATATGCCAGCAATGCCAACGATAATATAAATCAATTTTCTCACCTCTTTAAATAGCTTGCTCAAAAAAATAGACTCCTACCAGTAGTGATACTGGTAGGAGTCATTAGCTAAGCAGCGTTTATGGCGAACTCCATCGCCTATAATTATTACATATAGTGTACTAAACATTGCGCTTGATTTCCAGTGAAGGAGTTAGGGGATTTTGTATTTTTGATAATGTAAGAGCAAGAATTGTTGTTTATAAACTAAATATAGTGATATAAGGTTTTTGATATGATAAAATATTTGTTATGTCTGTCATTCAGTTTTAGTTAACTGAAAATAAAGATAATTAAGTTATGTGTTTTAGAAAAGGGGCGTTTATTTGAAGAAGTTATTAAAAATAGTACTTATATGTATTTTAGTAGGGGTAGGAGTTGTAGGTGGTTTTTTAGGGTATATGACACTTACTAAAGAACAGCCTGCTGATGTTGTAAGTTTGAAGGTGGAAAATAATAAAGAGCGCGTATTAGCGACAGGAAATGAATTTAAAGTTACAACATTTAATATTGGATATGCCGGATTAGATAAGGACCAAGACTTCTTTATGGATGGAGGAAAGGGGTCTGGTTCAAGTAGTAAAGAGCAAACGGAAGTTAACTTAAAGAATATGCTTTCGTTTTTACAAAATGAGAATAGTGATTTTGCGTTATTACAAGAAGTCGATATAAAATCAATGCGATCTTTTGATGTAAATGGGCATGAATTTTTGAAAAATGGATTACCTGATTATGCTTCATCGTTCGGAAAGAACTATGATACAAAATGGGTCCCTGTCCCAATTACAAGTCCAATGGGATATGCGGAGGCTGGATTAAGTACATTTTCTAAATATAAAGTTCAAACAGCAGAGAGGTTCCAGCTTCCTGGAATGGAGCCTTGGCCGAAGCGTTTGTTTGATTTAGATCGAGCGATTGTTGAGCATAAAATTCCTGTTAGTAATGGGAAGTTTGTTAGACTCGTAAATTTACATTTGTCTGCGTACGATGAAGGCGGGAAAATTAGAAAACAGCAAGTAGAGTTTTTAAAAGAATATATGAACAAGCATTATAAAAATGGTGATTACGTAATAATGGGCGGAGATTGGAATCAATTACTTTCTAACGTTCAATTAAGTGATCCGAAGTTTGTGAAAGAGCGTCCTGAATGGTTGGTAGAGTTACCGAAGGACTTTACTGATGGTGGCTTTAAGTGGGCTGTAGACTCATCTGTTATGACGGTGAGAGACGATGTGAAGAAGTATGTAGAAGGTGAAAACTTCGTCACGATTATTGATGGCTTTATCGTTTCACCGAATGTTGAGATTGTAAATGTGCAAGGAAAAGATTTAAAGTTTGAAAATAGTGATCATAACCCAGTGAGTGCGGTATTTAAGCTGAAGTAATTAAGTGCAGAAGGTGGGACTATATATGGAATGGTTAAAGAAAACTTGTTTTTCTAACCTTGAGAAAGAATCACAGAAAAATCATTTATTGCTGTTTATTACAATTTGTAGTTTCTTCCTTGGAATCATCGCGATTGGGTATTACGGATATATTTTTACAGAGAGAGCAATCGCATTTTGGGTTTGTGGTATTTCTGTCGTTGTATTTGGAACGCTTCTTACTTTTATAGAAAGCATGGAAGCGATGTATAAATATATCATGACGTTTATGTTACTTACGATGTCTTTCATTATGGTACAAGCTTTTAATGAAAGCCCAGCTGTATTTCAAATGGTCTATTTTACACTAGCCGTTTCACTTATTTATTTAAGTGAACGTCTCGTTGTAATTCTCGGCGGAGTGGCAGTTGTAATCACATTTATTCTTTGTAGTTATTGGCCAGAGCAATTTTTTGCTTATACAGCAGCATCTGAAGCTGTAAACTTCGCAAGCTTGTTAGCGATCGTGACAATCGCTATGTGGGGCGTCACGAAAATTGGTTCTAACTTACTGGCTCGTTTAAGTGATGAGAAGCAAGAAGTAATGAGAAAAGCTCAGGAGTTAGAAGAAACGCAAAGGCTTATTGAGGAAACGGTTGTGAAACTAGATCGTAATTTCAATTATTTAAGACAAAATATGAATACATCGATGGAGTCAATGAGTGAAATCAATTTTGCTTTTGAAGAGGTAGCAGTTGGCACGCAATCACAATCAGAGATGATCCATCGTTCGGTAGAAGTATTGAACGATATGGAGGGAAATATTGAACAAATCATTTCTCAAGTAAGAAATGCATCGATTCGTGTTGATGAAAGCTTAGAAATTTCAAAAGGTAGTGTACATACTCTACGAAGTTTTGAAGCGAATATGAGAAGTTTAAATGATGTTGTTTCACAATCAGGAATTATATTTAGAGATTTAATGATGCAATCGAAACAAATTAATGAAATTGTAGATGTAATAACGAATATTTCAAGTCAGACGAGTTTGCTAGCTTTAAATGCAAATATTGAAGCTGCAAGAGCAGGTGAGCATGGAAAAGGATTTGCTATTGTAGCGAATGAAGTATTAAAGCTTGCTGAGGAATCGAATCGTTCTGCGGGAAGAATTCAAGGGATTTTGAAGGATTTTAGTAATCAAGCAAGTAAGGTAGAAGTGCAAGTAGAGAAATCAGAAAGAGTACAAGAAGAATGTAATGAAATGCTAGTAAGTGTTTTAACAAATGTAACGGATTTAGGGAAGTTTATTGATGAAATTAATGATGTAATGAGAGAAATCGTTGGTCATCAAGAAAGTTTCCAAGTTAAAACGACGAATATCGTAAAGGATGTTACACATGCTTCCAATGTAATCCAGCAAACTTCTGCAGCTACAGAAGAAGTGTTAGCAAGTGTGGAAGAAGAAAAACATCGAAATGATACATCTGTGAAGACATTACATACTGTTAGCGAGCAAGTGAAATTGTTAGAAAATATTTTAGAAAAGTAATATCACTTAAAAAGGGCACAACGTTTGTGCCCTTTTTTCATTTAAACGAAGACTTGCTCGGATTTTAATTGCTTTTCTGCTCGTTTTCTGCCAAGCTTAAGAAGATGAAATTCAGCTAATAGCGGAATTAAAATACTTCAAAGAAAGAATTAAATAGGTGACGTATATGATCGAAGTTAAGACTTCTGAACTTAGTGATGGAGAATTTAATAGAGGTGTATTTGCAACTCGTGATATTAAAAAAGGTGAGTTGATACACGCAGCGCCAGTTATCTCTTACCCGAATGAACAGCATGAACACATTGAGAAAACATTACTTGCTGACTACGCATTTGAGTATGGGATTAATCATACGGCAATCCTTTTAGGATACGGCATGTTATTCAATCATTCATATACACCGAATGCGACGTATGATATTGTCTTTGAGAATCATACATTTAACTTCTATGCTTATAAAGATATAAAAGCAGGAGAAGAAATCTTAATCAATTATAATGGTGAAGTGGATAACGATGAACTGTTATGGTTTGATAAAGAAAAAGAAGAGAACGAAAAGTAATTTAAAATAAGTAATGAAAAAGATGTTTTTACATAGGTAAAAGCATCTTTTTTATTGATGAAAATAAAGCAAAAATTACAAAAAAATACCACTTTATTTTCGTGTGGTATAGTAAGATACTGAAGGGTAGTGTTTTGAAAAAGTAATATATTTTACAAATTGTTGTCTTTCTGATGACATGTCAAGTTTAGTAGCCTATTTGGGTTGCTTTATTATGCAATATATATTTTAATATGAGTGGCACCTCTTATAAATTAAGAGGTTAATAGGTGTCTCGAATTGATTTTGGGTACACTGTATCCACCACTTTAGGTTCATTTCATGTATGTGGGGATATTATGGGCCCGTATAACGGGATAAAAAGAATATAGAAATAGAGGAATCGTAAAATGAATATGCAAGAGGTTTATGAATATTTAAGTACGGTATTGCCTGAAGGTCATGTGAAACAAGATGAAATGTTAAAGAATCATACGCATATTAAAGTTGGCGGAAAAGCAGATGTTTTTGTTGCGCCGACAAATTATGACGAAATTCAAGAAGTTATTAAATATGCGAACAAATATAATATTCCAGTTACGTTTTTAGGAAATGGATCGAATGTTATTATTAAAGATGGTGGAATTCGCGGGATTACAGTAAGTTTAATTCATATTACAGGTGTTACTGTAACAGGAACGACGATTGTAGCACAGTGCGGTGCAGCAATTATTGACGTATCGCGTATTGCGCTAGACCATAACTTAACGGGTCTTGAGTTTGCTTGTGGTATTCCAGGTTCAGTTGGCGGAGCATTATATATGAATGCAGGTGCATACGGCGGTGAGATTTCGTTTGTATTAACAGAAGCTGTCGTAATGACAGGTGATGGAGAGCTACGTACTTTGACGAAAGAAGCATTTGAATTTGGATATCGTAAGAGTGTATTTGCGAACAACCATTACATTATTCTTGAAGCGAGATTTGAACTTGAAGAAGGTGTATATGAAGAAATTAAAGCAAAAATGGATGATTTAACGTTTAAACGTGAGTCAAAACAGCCTCTAGAATACCCTTCATGCGGTAGCGTATTTAAACGCCCACCAAATAACTTTGCTGGTAAATTGATTCAAGAATCAGGACTACAAGGTAAGCGAATTGGTGGAGTGGAAGTTTCTCTAAAACACGCTGGATTTATGGTGAATGTTGATAACGGAACGGCACAAGATTATATCGATTTAATTCACTTTGTACAAAAAACAGTTGAAGAGAAATTTGGCGTGAAGTTAGAGCGTGAAGTAAGGATTATTGGAGAAGATAAAGAATAACATATACGTATGAAACTGCGAATTATTTTAAAATAACATTTGGGTATTGTTGACAATTTGTTTGCAATTCAATATAATGGCTAATAATTTAACAAATAACATACGTTGAAAGAGCCCAGTAGCAGTTTGTCACTGTTAACGAGAGAGCTAGGGGATGCTGGAACCTAGCACAAACAAACTTGTGAATTACACTCTGGAGTATCTTAGGTAATGCTAAGCGGATTGGCAATCGATACTATTGCTGAGAGTGGTATGAGTAGCTATGCTATTTATACAAACTGGGTGGTAACACGGTGAATCATCGTCCCTATGTCATAGACATAGGGATTTTTTGTTTTTAAAAAATAAAGGGGATGACAAAAAATGAACATTATTGATGAATTAGAATGGCGCGGCGCCATTAATCAACAGACTGACGAAGAAGGTTTACGTAAGCTAGTAGAAGAGAAAAAGATTTCGCTATACTGCGGAGTTGATCCGACTGGTGATAGTATGCATATCGGACATTTGATTCCGTTTATGATGATGAAAAGATTTCAGTTAGCTGGCCATCATCCGGTTATTTTAATTGGCGGAGCAACAGGAACAATTGGTGATCCAAGTGGACGTCAATCAGAACGCCAACTTCAAACGCTAGAAGTAGTTCAACATAATGTGGATGCGTTAACAGCACAAATGAAAAAGCTATTTGATTTTGGCGGAAATAGCGAAGTAAAGATGGTAAATAACTACGATTGGACACATGAAATAAATATTATTGAGTTTTTACGTGATTACGGGAAAAACTTTAGCATTAATAGTATGTTAGCAAAAGATATCGTAGCAAGTCGTTTAGATACAGGAATTTCTTTCACAGAATTTACGTACCAAATCCTGCAAGCGATGGACTTCCATCATTTATACACGAAAGAAGATGTTCAACTGCAAATTGGCGGTAGTGACCAATGGGGAAATATTACGAGTGGTTTAGATTTAATTCGTAAGTTAGAAGGGCACGAAGCGAAAGTATTCGGATTGACGATTCCGTTACTATTGAAATCTGATGGTACGAAGTTTGGTAAATCAGCAGGTGGTGCCGTTTGGCTTGATCCTGAAAAAACAACACCATTTGAATTTTACCAGTTCTGGGTGAATACAGATGACCGTGATGTCGTTAAATACTTGAAATACTTTACGTTCTTAACGAAAGAGCGCATCGATGAGTTGGCAGTGAAGGTAGAGACAGAGCCTCATAAACGTGAAGCGCAAAAAGTATTAGCGGAAGAAATGACGAAATTCGTTCATGGAGAAGAAGCGTTGCTACAAGCTGTGAAAATTACAGAAGCGTTATTTAGCGGAGATATTAAATCGTTAACAGCCGATGAAATTGAACAAGGCTTTAAAGAAATGCCAACATTTCAGTCTTCAAAAGAGACGAAAAATATCGTAGAATGGCTCGTTGATTTAGGAATCGAACCATCTAGACGACAAGCACGCGAAGATATTAATAATGGAGCTATTTCTATGAATGGCGAAAAAGTAACGGATGTAGGTACGGATGTTACGGTAGAAAATTCATTTGATGGACGATTTATTATTATTCGTAAAGGGAAGAAGAACTACAGCCTTGTGAAGTTAGGATAGTAAACAAGACGGAAAAATTATATCGGCGATTTTTCGAATATATCGACCGTAACTCGAATTATATCGGCGATTTTTAAAATATATCGACCGTAACTCGAATTATATCAGCGATTTTCTCGATATATCGATTTACCGACAAAAGGTGACAATAAAAGCTGTTCCAAAACGGGACAGCTTTTATTGTGAAAAAGTCAGTATATTTAGATAAATTTAAAGGGTATATCATTTTTTTGACGAATAAATAAGTTAGAGAAAATTACGGATAAAGTGAAACTTTAATCAGTGGGGGTCTTACTGCCCATTAAAGCGGGATAAAAATAGCCCGAACCATGCAGGGCATGATTCGGGCTTATATTCAGATTAGTAAGCTAAGCTGAATAGACCTTTAATGTGTGATAAGTAACGAACGTTACTTGCTTCTTTCATTAATGATGCTGGTAAGCCTTTAAGTGGAGTATTGCTTGCTCCGATTGTAGCAACAGCATCTTTACGTCCTAGACTAGCAAGTGTTCCAGAGTTTACAGGTGCGAACTCTTCGAATGCTTTGCCTTCTAGTGCAGCGTATAAGTTGTATCCAATTAACTCACCCATTTGCCAAGCAATTTGTGCAGTTGGTGGGTATGGACGTCCGTCTGGAGCGAAGACAACAGCGCTATCTCCAGCAACGAATACGTTTTTGTGAGAAGTAGATTGTAGGTATGCATCAACTGTTGCACGACCACGGTTTACTTCAAGACCTGATTCACCGATTAGTGGGTTACCTTGAACGCCACCTGTCCAAACGAATGTGTTAGCAACAAGTTTTTGACCGTCTTTTAAGTCGATTTCATTGCCAGCAACGTTTGTTACAGGAAGACCAGTTAAGAATGTAACGCCGCGTGCTTCTAGGCTAGTAGTTGCACGTTCGATTAAGTGGTCTGGTAATACTGGAAGGATTTTTGGACCTGCTTCAACAAGAAGAAGTTTAACTTCTTTTGGATTTACGCCGTGGCTTTTTGCAAGTTTAGGCATAATGTCAGCAAGCTCACCAACTAGCTCAACGCCAGTTAATCCGCCACCACCGATTACGATTGTAGCATCAGCTTCGTTTTTCGTTTTCGCGTATTCACGAATACGGTCTTCAACGTGTTTGTAGATTTTGTTTGCATCAGCAGCAGATTTTAATACCATGCTGTTTTCTTCTAGTCCTGGAATACCGAAGTAAGCAGTTTTACTTCCTAAAGCAACTACAAGTGCATCGTAAGATAAAGTAGTGCCGCCAGCTAATTTGATTTCTTTGCTATCAACTGAGAATGACTCAACTGTTGCGATTTTAAGATCGATATCTTTACCTTTGAAAAGCTTTGTAAGTGGCATTGCAACTGCTTGCTCAGACACGTTACCAGCTGCAAGGCGGTGTAGTTCAGTGATGATTTGGTGTGTTGGGTATTGGTTAATCACTGTAACTTGTGCTTCTGATTTGCTGTAATATTTACGTACGTTTAAAGCGGCAAGAAGACCGCCATAACCAGCGCCTAAGATGACAATTTGTTTTGACATAGTATGATATCCCCCGTCTTTACTAATTGTTGTTATAAGTTAACTTATTTATTGTTACGTTCTGCACTAATTTGAAGATATGCGTTCACAAAGCGGAACATTTTTTGTGCTTGTGGATCTTTTAGTAATTTTAAAAGACCGAATAGGCCGATAACTTCGTTGCTTTCGTCAGCACGGTCTTTCGCTTCGATTGCAGTTGCAGCCATGCTTTTCACTGTATCTTTTACAGGTTCTACAAGCTCTGTGATTGCACCAACAGTGTCGCTTTTTAATACTTCATCAGTAGCAACAGTTTGAGCGAAGTCATAAGACTTAGTTAAAATGTTAACAAGCTCAGTTAATTTTGGAAGCTGTTCTACTAGTGTTGTTAATGATTCTTGTACCTCAGGTTTTAACAACTGATCAAGTACATCAAGTTGTCCTTGGCTAGCAGAAATTTGTACAGTTTCTTGTTCTGGCTTTGTTTGAGTCATAGTTTCTGGCATCTCCAATTCTCCTTTACGATAGCAATACTCTTATTTTTGATAAGTAAGATAGTAAACGGTTACGAAACTTTATACAAAGTTTCACAAAACACAATAAAATGCCTTTAAATTTATGACAGCAAGTAAGCTGCAAACATAAATCTAAAACCATAACGTCTTACTTATTATTTATGAACTGTCCGATATATGGCTTGTCCGCATAATGGAAAAGCTCCGTTACCGGAAAGTGTATATAATATATATCCTATATTATATACTATATACACCTATGTTAACATAAAAATGATTCCTAATTATTTGATATTGAGTGTATAACGTAGTACTGACAAGGTATGGAAGCGTATAAAATATTTTGTTCCAGTTAGAAATGTACATATATATAAACAAAAAAAGGAAAAAACGAACAAATTCACGTTCGTTTTTTCCTTTTTCCTTTTATTCACTTTCTGCAATTAGCATCGATGTCTTACCTTCTTTTTCAAGATGGCATTCGCCCCAAGTACAAAGGGAATCAAGAATGGATTCTAAAGACCAACCGTAGTCTGTAAGGGAATATTCTACTTTCGGTGGTACTTGATTGTATACCTTTCTTTGAATAACGCCGTCGTCTTCTAGTTCGCGTAATTGCTGCGTTAACATTTTTTGTGTAATACCAGGCATAAGACGTTTTAATTCACTCGTTCTCTTTGTACCTTTCGTTAAGTGACAAAGAATAACGACTTTCCATTTTCCGCCGATAACTTCTAAAGTCGCTTCAACGGGAATGTTATATTTCTTCATATAAAAATCTCCTTTGATGAATCTAGATTGCATTTCTCCAACAAAAGAAGCTAAATCATTTAAATGTTACTAAAAAGTACCTATAGCACTTTAAAGTACGTACTTTTTATCATGTTGAATATGTTCCATAATAGCATACGTAAGAGGGAAATGAGTAGTACGGTACTAAAAAGTGCCTATGTTACTTTTTGGTACCTATCGTACTTTTAAGTGCGTTCTTCAAAAAAAGAGCGAAGCCATTCATAATAGCATATATGAGCAATAAAGTTATTTTTGTAGAAGAAAAAAGGCCTTTTTTCACACTATTATGATTGGATTTCTCGTATTAAGGAGGGGTTCAATTGAATTCATATACAGTATCTTCTTCGGCTATGCAGACGAATCGAAGAAGTATGTTTGCTTTATTAGCACTAGCAATTAGTGCGTTTGGAATTGGTACAACCGAATTTATTAGTGTCGGTTTATTACCATCTATTTCAGAGGATTTACATGTTTCTGTTACAACAGCGGGTTTAACCGTTTCTTTATATGCGTTAGGAGTAGCGTTCGGTGCCCCGGTATTAACGTCAGTAACAGCTAGTATGTCGCGAAAGACATTATTAATGTGGATTATGATTATTTTCATTATTGGTAATGGAATTGCGGCAGTGGCAACAAGCTTTACTGTGTTACTTATCGCAAGGGTTGTATCTGCGTTTGCACACGGCGTTTTTATGTCGATAGGATCGACAATTGCGGCTGCGCTTGTACCTGAGAATAAACGTGCGAGTGCAATTGCATTTATGTTTACTGGTTTAACGGTTGCGACCATTACAGGTGTGCCAATTGGAACATTTATCGGTCAGCAATTTGGATGGAGAGCATCGTTTATGGTAATTGTGGCAATTGGAATCGTTGCCTTAATCGCCAACAGTATGCTCATTCCTTCTAATTTAAAAAAAGGTACGTCTGTATCATTTCGCGATCAGTTTAAGCTGATTACAAATGGAAGACTATTACTTGTATTTATCATTACTGCATTAGGGTACGGGGGAACATTCGTAACATTTACGTATTTATCTCCCCTATTACAAGAAGTGACAGGATTTAAAGCAAGTACCGTTACAATTATTTTGTTAGTGTACGGAATTGCAATTGCGATTGGGAATATGGTCGGCGGAAAATTATCAAATCATAATCCGATTCGAGCGTTATTTTACATGTTCTTTATTCAAGCAATTGTATTATTTGTTTTAACATTTACAGCGCCGTTTCAAGTCGCTGGATTCATCACAATTATTTTTATGGGACTATTCGCATTTATGAATGTTCCAGGACTACAAGTATACGTTGTTATATTGGCTGAACGATTTGTACCTAGCGCTGTTGATGTGGCATCCGCGATTAACATTGCGGCATTTAACGCTGGAATCGCTCTTGGTGCTTATTTAGGTGGTATTGTAACGAACTCGTTAGGATTAATTCATACAGCTTGGGTAGGCGGTGTGATGGTAGTAGGTGCTGTTATTTTAACGGCGTGGAGTATGACTTTAGAAAAAAGAGATCAAGTGAAATAGAAGGAGAGAAAATATAATGAAAAATTTACAAAGTACAACAACATTGCATAACGGTGTAGAAATGCCTTGGTTCGGTTTAGGCGTATTTAAAGTAGAAGATGGGCCAGAACTTGTAGAAGCTGTAAAATCAGCGATTAAAGCAGGATATCGCAGCATCGATACAGCTGCAATTTACGGAAATGAAAAAGCTGTAGGTGAAGGAATTCGTGCAGGTATAAAAGAAGCAGGCATTTCTCGTGAAGATTTATTCATTACTTCAAAAGTGTGGAATTCGGATCAAGGATATGAAACGACACTTGCTGCATATGAAGAAAGCTTAAAAAAATTAGAGCTAGATTATTTAGATTTATATCTTGTTCATTGGCCTGTAGAAGGGAAATATAAAGATACGTGGAGAGCGTTAGAAACACTTTATAAAGAAGAGCGCGTACGTGCAATTGGCGTAAGTAACCTCCAAATCCATCACTTACAAGATGTAATGAAAGATGCAGAAATTAAACCAATGATTAACCAAGTGGAATACCACCCTCGTTTAACACAAAAAGAACTACAAGCTTTCTGTAAAGAACAAGGTATTCAAATGGAAGCATGGTCACCATTAATGCAAGGGCAATTATTAGATAATGAAACATTACAAGCAATTGCGGAGAAACACGGTAAAACGACAGCTCAAGTGATTTTACGTTGGGATCTTCAAAATGGAGTAATTACAATTCCAAAATCAACGAAAGAACACCGTATTATTGCAAACGCTGATGTGTTTAACTTTGAATTAACGAAAGAGGACATGGAAAAAATCGATGCGTTAAACCAAAATCACCGTGTTGGTCCAGATCCTGATAACTTTGATTTCTAAGATGAAGGTGAGAAAAAAGAGTGTGTAAAAGCACTCTTTTTTTGTGCATAAAAATAGTTTCTAAATAAATACTACTTAGTATTAAGTTTGTTATTAAGGGGCTGTAAACATGAATATAAAGCAATCGTTCAAAATTTTAGCTATGTTTTTAAGTGTTTTATTTGTGTTATTCCCACTTCAAAAGGCATTCGCAGAAGTTATGGACCATACAAAGTATCAAATGGATTGGAGCTATAGTAAGTCCAAGAAGAAACCAATCCGCACAGAGCTTATTAAAACGGCAGATGGGAAAATTGCTTTTTGCTTAAATGTAGATTTGAAATCTCCAAGCGGTCAAGATTTACCGGAAATGGGGAAAGTGGATATTAATGTGTACCGTGTACTATTGAATGGATATCCACAAAAGAGCCCGCAAGAATTGGGTGTTTCTGATTGGAGAGAGGCACATTACGCAACGCAGCTTGCAGTGTGGAATGCATTAAAACAAATCGATATTAATGATTTAGACTTCCGTAATAAAAATGTAGAAAAGTTAACGAAAGATATCGTTGCTAAGGCAAATGCTAGTGAAGAATTACAAGAAATTACGATGAGTGTCGTACCATCAGAGGAACAACAAGCGGTATTGAAAAATGATTTTTTTGAAACAGGCTTATATACAGTAGAAACAAATGCAAAAAGTGGAACGTATAAAGTGCAAGCTACAGGTGCACCAGCGGGCGTGAAGTTTGTAAATGAAAAAGGCGAAGCAAAAACGGAATTTAATGTAGGAGAAAAGTTCCGCATTTTAATTCCTAAACAAACACCAGCTGGTGGATTTAGCTTTAAAGTAATCGGGAAATTAACGAAGTTACAAGGAATTTCTTATAAAGGGACACCGACGATTCAAAATGCAGTCGTATTACTTGAGCGAAGTGAGGAAAAAACAAGTCCGGAGTTATCGGTGAGCTGGAAAAAAACACATAGCCATGATCATAATAATAAACCATATACTCCAAACGAACCGCATAAACCGAATCAATATAAAAGGTAAGGATGAAAGCATTGGTATTAACCAATGCTTTTTATATATGAAATATAAAATTATATTAAAATAACTATTAACTAAACAAAGCACTGTTTTTATGTTATAAAAGCTATTTGAAAATAACGAAATATAATAAAATCCAAACGTTAAGATTAACAGATTAAATTCACAAAATTGTAACATTATTCTAATTGAAAAGGCTATCAAACAAAGTGTAAAGCGTGTAAAATTCAGTTGGAAAAACTACCTATAGATGGTCATATATGAAGAAAATGTAAGACTTTATTGTTATTTATAACTTTACATGTATAGATGACAATACTAAATGATATCTTTTACTATTCTCTTTTTATGTACGAAGAGAACTCATCACAAATAGAGAGAAGTGAGGAGGACATATTACATAAAAATTTTACAATTTAAGAAAGCGAATACATGGAGGGAAATGCGGTAGTAATAGATACAGGTGCGCAAGGTGTTCGTTTATTTATTACATGTTTTTATAAAAATAATAGGATTTTTCATTAAACAAATATATAGGATGGTTTTTCTAAATAAAGGAACAGGGGACACAGATTATGTCGAAGAAGAAAAAGAGTAGGGTATTAGTAGCTGGAATATGTATTTCTACATTATTATCACCAGTAGCTTTTGAAGCATCAAAAGGATATGCGGCACCTTTGGAAGAGGTTAAAGGTGGAAAGTTGGAAGAGAGCAAAGAGAGTCGTTTGGAGCAGAGGACGTTTTATGTGCCTGGAAAAGGTGATGTCACTGAGGAACGAGATCGTTTAAAGGTGGACTGGGAACTAGCGGCAAATGAACCAACTGGGATTTATGCAAAGCCAAATGAAGAAATGAAAATTAAAATAAAAGGTGATAAGTCTATTAAAGCTTTTATAGGAACACATGCGTATGATGAAGAAGACCCTAAGGAATTTGATTTAACACCTGGTGAAAATGTAATATCATCTCCAGTGGGCGGGATACTGTATTTCTATAACCCGAACAATCAAGGTGATATCACAGCTGAAGTTACTAATGGTGGAAGTCATTTTCCATTATTCATATTAGGAAAGCATACGAAAAAAGATTGGGATGAAATGTTGAAAAAGTATGAGAATCCATATGCAGTGGAATTAAGAGGAGAAAGAAGCCTAATCACATCAAGCTATGATGCTGTACAAGATTATATGAAAAATACAGATCCAACAGAATTATTGAAGCTGCATGATCAAATCATTCGCATAGAAAATAAGATTTCGGGATTATCTGAAGAGAGTGTAGGAGTGGCGAAAGCGCCAAAACACTATGTTCAATTTGTTGAAAATAGATATCCAGAAGAGGGCGATTGGATGAATGCATACTATTACCGCACTTCTTATGTTAAGAATGCGATGAAGTATGTATTAGACAGTAAAGAGTTAAAAACTGATGGATGGGGGCCTTGGCATGAAGTTGGGCATTTACATCAGCAGGCACCTTGGGAGTGGGAAGACCTGGGAGAGGTAACCGTTAATATTTACTCTTTAGCAGTTCAAACTAAGTTTGGTCATCAAACGAGGCTGGAAGAAGAGGAGCGCTACAAGGCAGCTTTTGCTTATTTAGGTCAAACAGATGCACAAGAGAAGATGGATGAATTCGAGAAATTAGTTATGTTTTGGCAATTGCACTTAGCATATGGAGATCAATTTTATCCGAAACTACATCAGATGTATCGTATGTTACAAAATACAGAAATGCCTAAATCTGATGAAGAGAAAAAGCAGTTGTTTATTTACATGACATCAAAGCTGGCTGGTCAAAATTTAACTCCTTTCTTTGAAAAATGGGGATTAACTCCAAAGGATGATACTAGAGACAAGATAGAGAAATTAAATTTACCGAAATTAGAAAAAGAAATATGGTTATCTACAGACAGCAATCCAATTCGTGAAAAACAAACTGGATTATATGAGGTTCCATACGGTGAGCCGAATGATACAAAAATCCAAAATGTAGAAATTGGTACTACATATGATGAGAAAAAGGCAAAAGAACTCGTACAGAATTTAGGGAAGGGTGTCAAAACAACGGGCGTAATTATGCAAGATAAGCCCGAAGTTGGAGAAAAAACTGTAAAAGTAGAGATTATGGATGAAAAAGGGAATAAGAATTTCATTCCTGTTGTAGTGAATATTGGTTATGGTGATAGTTTAGTATTTAAAGGGCTTAATTATGATACTAATATTAAATCCATCGTAACACTGCAACATGATCAGAAAAAGTTTAGTGCGATGGCCGATTCAAATCCAGTACACTATTATTTTAAAGAAGACACGTATTTTGAATTCTCATTACTAGGCCAAAATGGAAATGAGAAAAAGAAAGCAACAGTAAAAGGTGTTGAAAATGCGGAAGAATTCGCGAAATCAATTAATGGGTTAGAGTTCGAGTATGGTGATGTAGTGAAAGTGTATCACGCTGAATCAGATCGCTTTAATTGGTATCAAAATAATGACTTTATCGGTCAAGGTAAGGCAAAGGTAGAGAAAGAATTATTATTTAAAGTAACAGAAAAGGGCTTTGAGCGAATGGGGGCCCAGCAAGAAGTAAAGGCGTTGCCACAAAAAGTAGTAATCGGAACAAACAGTGAAACATTAGACGCAAAAAACTTTGTTCAAGTGAAAGATGGAGAAGTAATTGGATTTGTAGAAAAACCAAATACAACAAAAATCGGTGAACAAAAAGTAAAAGTAGAAACGAAAGATCGTTTTGGAAATAAGAAAGTGACAGAAGTACCATTAGAAGTGACGTATGGAGATAGTATCGCATATGTGGGATATAACAATGACATTGCTTCAATCGTAACTTTAAAGCATGATGATAAGAAATTCCATGCGACTGATATGGATAGTCAAATCCATAAATATTTTAATAAAGAGCTATACATGGGAATGACGTTATACGATGGAGAAGGAAAAGAGAAAAAACATGTAACAGCAGAAGGGCAAGAAACTTCAAAGGACTTTGCGAAGCAAGTGAATGGTATGCAGTTCGAGTATGGAGATGTAGTGAAAGTATTTCATGCGGAACCAGATCGTTTGAAATGGTATCAAAATAACAATCTTATTGGTCAAGGTGAAAAACAAGGAACGAAAGAACTATTCTTCAAAGTGACAGAAAAAGGTTTTGAGAGAATGGACATGCTACAAGAAGTAACAGCAAAGCCACAAACAGTAGTAGTCGGAACAGAAATTGAAAAGCTAGATGCGAAAAACTTTGTTGGAGTAAAAGGCGGAGAAGTAGTTGGATTTGCGGAGAAACCAAATACAATGAAAATCGGTAAACAAACAGTAAAAGTAGAAACGAAAGATCGTTTCGGAAATAAGCAAATAACAGAAGTGCCAGTAGAAGTGATTTACGGAGATAGCATTATGTTCTTCGGGACATGGCACGACGGAACGAATATTAAATCGATTGTTACATTAAATCATGAAGAAAAGAAATTCAGTACAACAGATTCAGAAGGTCCAATGCATACTTCATTTAAAGATGAAAAGTATATGGCGATGGCTGTATATGATAAAGATGGGCAAGAGAAAAAAGAAGTAACAGTAAAAGCATCTGAAAATACAAAAGAATTTGCAGCGCAATTCAATGGTATGGCTTTTGAATATGGTGATATAGTAAAAATTTATCAAAAAGAATTTGATCGTTTTAAAGTGTATAAAAAGAATGAATTCATTGATGCGAAGTATGGTGTTAACGAAGTGTTCTTTAAAGTGACAACGCAAGGTTTTGAACAAATGGGAGCGCAGCAAGAAGTAAAAGCATTGCCTCAAAAAGTAGTAATTGGAACAAACAGTGAAATATTAGATGCAAAAAACTTTGTTGAAGTGAAAGATGGAGAAGTAATTGGATTTGTAGAGAAACCAAATACAACAAAAATCGGTGCACAAAAAGTAAAAGTAGAGACAAAGGATCGTTTTGGAAATAGGCAAGTGACCGAAGTTCCTGTAGAAGTTACATATGGAGATAGTATAGTATATCAAGGAGTGTCCAATGTAACGCGTTCGATTGTTACACTAAATCATGATGAAAAGAAATTACATGCAACATTTACAAATGATACGATTCATTATCGTTTTGTAAATGAACAATATATAGGTCTTACGATTTACGATGGAAATGGAAACGAGAAAAAACATGTAACAGCAGAAGGGCAAGAAACTTCAAAGAATTTTGCAGAACAAGTAAACGGTACACCATTCCAGTATGGAGATACGATAAAAGTGTATCATGCAGAATCTGATCGTTTAAGTTGGTATAAAACTGGTGAGTTACTTGGAAAAGGGGACGCGAAGAAATTTAAAGAGATTTCCTTTAAGATTACTCCAAATGGTTTAGAACAAGTGAGATAATAAAAAAGCTCGTAAAACATTATGTTTTACGAGCTTTTCTTTATTATTCAGCCTCAGAAACAACTGTGAAGCGTTCGTTTACGTGTTTTGGATTTTCGATTTCATCAAGTGCTGCGACTGCGAAGTCTTCGTAACTTACGTAGCTATCACCTTTTGCGTTAACAAGAAGGTTGTCTTTACCAGCTGTATAAGAGCCTGTGCGTTTTCCTAATGCAAATAGTGCAGAAGGGCTGATGAATGTCCAAGTGATGTCATTTGTTTGTTGTAAAATTTCTAAGTTTTTACCTTGGTTTTGAGCAGTTGCAAGGTATTCTTTCGGGAAACCTGGTGTATCAAATACACGTGTTGTTTTCTCTTCGTCTACAAATAAGCTTCCAGCGCCGCCAACTACAAGTAATTTTGTGTTAGGTGCACCTTTCATAGCTTCAATTAGTACATTTCCTGCATCTACGTGAAGGTGTTCTTCGCCTGCTGGAGCACCGAATGCATTTACAACTACATCGAATGCTTGTAGGTCGTTAGATGTAAGAGAGAATACATCTTTCTCTAAAACTTTTACATTTTCTTCTGTAATTTTTGCAGCGTTTCTTACGATTGCAGTTACTTCATGTCCGCGATCTAATGCTTCTTTTAAAATGCGACTTCCTGCTTTACCAGTTGCTCCGATAATTCCGATTTTCATAATAAATCCCTCCAAAGTGTTTTGTTAAAGTGTATATCTGAAAGTAAATGAATTTGTTGTAATTAGGTTTGTTACAACCTGATGTAATCATTATAGTTACAGGGTGTTATTTTTGTCAATAGGTTTGTTTGTGAATTATTTTTTGTTTTAGTATGCACAGTTAGAGGGAGAACAGTCATAGAGATATTTTTACTGCAAGACTGTCTAATATTTGGAAATTGCAAATTGTCGAAAAATGTTGATTTTTGAATGTTTTTTAAATATAATTCGTTTTATGGAGAAAAGGAGGGGTTAATTGTATGAATATTTTGGAACAATTCGTTTCATCAACAAATACAATTCTTTGGTCATATATTCTTATAGCAATGTTAATTGGTTTAGGGATTTATTTTTCTATTAAATTGAAATTCGTACAAATTACTCATTTAGGGGAAATGATTCGTTTAATGAGTGATGGGTTAACTGGAAAGACTCGTAAAAAAGGTAGTGTATCTTCTTTCCAAGCATTTTGTATGAGTTCAGCAGCCCGTATTGGTATTGGTAACTTAGCTGGTGTAGCGTTAGCGATTTCTATGGGAGGACCTGGAGCAGTATTTTGGATGTGGATTATTGCGATTATTGGGGCGTCTTCAAGTTTCGTAGAAAGTACGCTTGCCCAAATTTATAAAACAAAAGATGGCAGTGGCTTCCGTGGTGGCCCTGCTTATTATATGGAAAAAGGTTTAAATAAACGTTGGATGGGAATTTGGTTCTCTATCCTTATTACAATTAGTTACGGTTTAATTTTTAACTCAGTACAAGCAAATACAGTAACATTAGCATTTAAAAATGCTTTTGGTATTGAGCGTTATATTGTTGGGATTGTATTGGCTGCATTAGTTGCGGTTATTATTTTTGGTGGTGTAAAAAGTATCGCACGTATGTCGGAAATGATTGTTCCGCCAATGGCGCTTATTTATATTGCAGTAGCGATTTTCGTTGTCATTAAAAACTTCTATTTAATACCAGATGTGTTTACGGAAATCTTTAAAGGTGCATTCGGTTTAGATTCAGCTGTAGGTGGCGGTATTGGTGCTGCGATGAAATATGGTATTCAGCGCGGATTATTTGCGAACGAAGCAGGTATGGGTAGTGCGCCGAATGCGGCAGCAACAGCTGATGTAACGCATCCAGCGAAACAAGGTTTTATTCAAACGATTGGAGTATTAGTAGATACATTTTTAGTATGTACATCAACAGCATTTATCGTACTATGTTCTGGTACATATAAAGCAACGAATTTAGAAGGTATTGAACTAACACAAAATGCATTAAGTTCACAAATTGGCCCATGGGCAAGTAGCTTCTTAGCGATTATTATTTTCTTATTTGCGTTTAGTTCACTTTTAGGAAACTACTATTATGGTGAAACGAATATTGAATTCATTAAACAAAGTAAAACTTGGTTAACAATTTACCGTATTGCGGTAGTGGGAATGGTATTATTCGGTTCTGTTGCGACGCTTCAAGTTGTATGGAATATGGCGGACTTATTTATGGGACTAATGGTAATCACGAACTTAATTGCGATTACACTTCTTGGACGATTTGCGTATGCTGCATTGGCAGACTATGTAAGGCAAAAGAAACAAGGAAAAGATCCAGTCTTCCGTGCAGATTCTATTCCTGGTTTAACGAACACAGAGTGTTGGGATAAGTCAGCGGTAACGGATAAAGAAAAAGCAGTATAATGAAAAGGCGAGCATCGAGATGAATTCGGTGCTCGTTTTTTATTGTAGTAAATGATGAAAAGAGTAAGAGGTAATGAATAATATAATTTTTGGTTGTTCATTTTTCATGTTATTTGTAGGGAACGTACTGTCTTAAAGGTATGACTGGTCGCATAGGATGAGTGATTGATTATTGGATAAATGCGCGTATTGGTTATAGTTTTATGTAAAAAAATCATGCGTGTTAATTATGTTAACGTATAGATGTCAGAAAACCTAACATAAAGTTCTTGATTACTAAGAGTTTTTAGAATATAATTTTCTTATTGTTAGGAAGAGGGGGCAATGCAATTATGGATTTTTTAGCTAAGGTAATTGGGGATGTGAATAATGTCCTTTGGTCATATATCATTATTGCGATGTTAATTGGGTTAGGACTTTACTTTTCATTCCGTGTGAAATTTGTCCAAGTTCGTTACTTCGGTGAAATGATTCGATTGCTTGGGGATGGGGCGAGTTCGAAAACGAGGAAAGCACAAAAAGAGAAGAGTGGTGTATCATCATTCCAGGCTTTTTGTATGAGTACAGCTTCTCGTGTAGGTACTGGTAACTTAGCTGGTGTAGCTATTGCAATTTCAGCAGGTGGACCAGGAGCAGTATTTTGGATGTGGTTAATCGCGGTAATTGGGGGTGCTTCTGCATTTGTAGAGAGCACATTAGCGCAAATTTATAAAGTGAAAGATGGGAATACGTTCCGTGGTGGTCCAGCGTATTATATGGAAAAGGGTTTAAATAAGCGCTGGCTTGGAGCTATCTTTTCTGTATTAATAACAGTAAGTTTCGGATTAATTTTTAACGCTGTACAATCTAATACTGTAGCAGCTGCTTTTGATGGGGCATTCAAAACAGATAGTAGATTAGTAGGTCTTGTAATGGCTGGTTTACTTGCAGTTATTATTTTTGGCGGAGTAAAGCGAATTGCACGCGCGGTTGAAATGATTGTTCCAGTAATGGCGATTATTTATGTAGCAGTAGCATTATTCGTTGTTGTAACAAACATTACGGCAATTCCGTATGTATTTAAAGAAATTTTCTTACATGCTTTCGGAATTAAAGAAGTAGTAGGCGGAGGATTAGGAGCTGCGATTTTATTAGGGGTAAAACGCGGATTATTCTCAAATGAAGCAGGTATGGGTAGTGCGCCGAACGCAGCTGCGACTGCAAACGTAACGCACCCAGTTAAACAAGGTTTCATTCAAACTTTAGGGGTATTTACAGATACATTATTAATTTGTAGTTGTACAGCATTTATCATTCTTTTATCAGATGTGCATAATGCAGCTGATTTAAATGGTATTCAATTAACGCAACAAGCATTAAGTCAACATATCGGACCGTGGGCATCTATATTTGTAGCAGTTGCAATCTTCTTGTTTGCATTTAGTTCATTAGTAGGTAACTACTACTATGGTGAAACGAATATTGAATTCTTAAATGGAAGTAAAGTGTTATTAACAGCGTACCGCATTGCTGTACTTGGTATGGTTATGTTAGGGTCTGTAGCAACAATTCAAATCGTTTGGGATGTAGCTGATCTATTCATGGGTATTATGGCTGTTATTAACTTAGTTGCAATCGTATTCCTTTCTAAATATGCTTTTGCAGCGTTATCAGATTACGTAAAGCAAAAGAAACAAGGAAAAGATCCAGTCTTCTATGCGAATTCAATTCCAGGTCTGAAAAATACAGAGTGCTGGGAAGAGCGAGTAGCAGATAAAGAAAAAGCGGTATAAGGAAATGGGTATCAAGTGAAACTTGATGCCCATTTTTTTATTTTATCTAAATCTTTGCAAGAAGTAAAAGACGAACATTAATGAATGTTTCTTAATAAAATGTAATTTTTTAAAGAAAAGTGCGGATATGAGTTGTGATTTATGTTAGAATGGAAAATGCCTTTGAAACAAGAGGTTTTATGATTTTTCTTATCCGATTGAAGATTTTGGAGGAGAAATGGAAAGTTCGGATTATTTCTTGTTTTTAGTGGTCAGACGTTCAACGTTAATGAAGAGTTAAATGGAGGATTTTATTAATGAAGTTTGTTATGTTTCTTGTAGGATTACTCGTTGTATTTGTACTCGGTTTTCTTATAAGCTCCGATCGAAAGAAGATTAAGTATAAACCAATCGCAATTATGCTTATTATTCAGCTAGCATTATCTTATTTCTTATTAAATACGCAAATTGGTTATATTTTAGTAAAAGGAATTTCAGATGGGTTTGGCGCACTTCTTGGATATGCGGAAGCTGGAATCGTTTTCGTATTTGGTGGTCTTGTTAATAAAGGAGAGGTTTCATTCTTCTTAACAGCGTTATTGCCAATCGTATTCTTTGCCGTTTTAATTGGAATTCTGCAGCACTTTAAAATTTTACCGATATTTATTCGTGCTATTGGTACTTTGTTAAGTAAAGTAAATGGTTTAGGAAAATTAGAATCATATAACGCAGTAGCAGCTGCCATCGTTGGGCAAGCAGAAGTATTTATTACAGTAAAAGATCAATTAAGTAAAATCCCAAAACACCGTTTATATACATTATGTGCATCTTCTATGTCAACAGTATCGATGTCAATCGTCGGTTCTTACATGAAAATGATCGAACCAAAATATGTAGTAACAGCACTTGTATTAAATTTATTTAGTGGTTTCATTATTATTCATATTATTAACCCGTACGATATTACAGAAGAAGAAGATACACTGAAATTAGAAAATAAGAAAAAACAGTCATTCTTTGAAATGTTAAGTGAATATATTATGCTTGGTTTCACAATCGCGATTACAGTAGCAGCGATGTTACTTGGTTTCGTAGCATTAATTACAGCAATCAATAGCTTGTTTGATTCCATGTTCGGTATTACATTCCAAGCTATTTTAGGATACATTTTCTCGCCATTAGCATTCGTAATGGGTATCCCGCAAGCCGAGATGGTAACAGCGGGACAAATTATGGCAACGAAATTAGTATCAAACGAATTTGTTGCGATGCTTGATCTTGGAAAAGTAGCTGGTGATTTATCAGCTCGTACAGTTGGTATCCTTTCTGTATTCCTTGTATCATTTGCGAACTTCTCATCAATCGGAATTATCGCAGGTGCAACGAAAGGTATCGATGAAAATCAATCAAATGTAGTATCATCATTCGGTCTACGCCTTGTGTACGGTGCAACATTAGTAAGTATTCTATCAGCGATTATCGTTGGTGTTATGTTATAAAAAAGATGGTCCTAGCTCATAGCTAGGGCTATTTTTTATGGTAAATTTGCATAGAAAAACCAATTAATTAGGAATATATTAACATATAAAAATCTTTTTAAATTTATATTGCTTTTCAGTTAGATAACGCTTACAATTTGATTTGTAGGTGGTATCAATTTCAGACTTTCAAGTATGGTAGGAGAGAAGAAGCTACCTTTTATAAATTGCAATTTATGTAAACGCTTACTGATTTTAGATAATAGTTGAATAGTATTTAGGGGTTTTAAATTTTTTTAACATCAATGGTCAGACGTCATTCGTTATACGACCGATAACTCGTGGGAGAAGTGGAGGATTCACATATGAAAATAGTAATGTTTCTAGTCGGTTTACTTGTAGTATTTGTACTAGGTTTCCTTATCAGTTCAGATCGTAAGAAAATTAAATATAAACCAATTGCACTTATGCTTGTCATTCAATTGGTACTTGCATATTTCTTACTAAATACAAAGGTCGGATTTGTATTAGTAAAAGGGATTGCAGATGGATTTGGCGCTATTTTAAAATTTGCGGAAGCAGGGGTTAATTTCGTATTTGGTGGTCTAGCAAATGATGGACAAGCACCATTCTTCTTAACAGTATTATTACCAATTATTTTCTTAGCAGTATTAATTGGGATCTTACAACATATTAAAATTTTACCGATTATCATTCGTGCAGTCGGTTTCCTATTAAGTAAAGTGAACGGTTTAGGAAAACTAGAATCATATAATGCAGTAGCAGCTGCAATTGTCGGTCAAGGGGAAGTATTCATTACAGTAAAAGATCAATTAAGCAAATTACCGAAAAATCGTTTATACACACTTTGTGCATCTTCCATGTCTACAGTATCGATGTCAATTGTCGGTTCTTATATGAAAATGATTGATCCAAAATATGTAGTAACGGCACTTGTATTAAACTTATTTAGTGGATTCATTATCGTTCATATTATTAATCCGTATGACGTGAAAGAAGAAGACGATATTTTAGAATTACAAGAAGATAAAAAGCAAACATTCTTTGAAATGTTAGGCGAATATATTATGCTTGGTTTCTCTATCGCTGTAACAGTAGCGGCGATGTTAATCGGTTTCGTAGCATTAATTACAGCAATTAATGGTGTGTTCGATTCAATTTTCGGAATCACATTCCAAAGCATTTTAGGATACATTTTCTCACCATTAGCATTCGTAATGGGTATCCCAACATCAGAGATGCTAACAGCAGGGCAAATTATGGCAACGAAATTAGTAACGAACGAATTCGTTGCAATGCTTGACCTTGGTAAAGTAGCTGGTGATTTATCAGCTCGTACAGTAGGTATTTTATCTATCTTCCTTGTATCATTTGCGAACTTCTCATCAATTGGAATTATCGCAGGTGCAACGAAGAGTATCGATGGCAAACAAGCAAACGTTGTATCATCATTCGGATTAAAACTTGTATACGGTGCAACGTTAGTAAGTATATTATCAGCGGTTATCGTTGGGGTTATGCTTTAATAAATAGTAAAAAAGTCGTTTATCTTTCACTTAGAGGATAAACGACTTTTTTTGTTTTGGTATGATAAATAATACAGAGAGGGGGAATTAGGTTGGAAGAACAGGATATTTTAAGGGAGTTTGACGAGATTATAGATAACATTGATCAATTAACTGGAGAAGATGCTAGAGCGTTTTTGAAATTGATACATGGATATTTGAGCATAGTAGAAGAAGGCGATGGGACTTTTACTCATAGTGACTTTGTTGAAAAGGTTTCTAGGTTTTATAAGAAAGATGTGGCGAAGGTTATTCAGCTGAGAGAAGAAATAAAAAAATCACCTTAATCCATTCATTAAGGTGATTGAAATACTACTCAGCTGGAGGCGTAAATGTACGTTTCTCTAATTCAGCATCTAACATAAATAATGCGTTTGAATCGCTTGTAATACGTTTTAATTTTTGGATGATGCTATCGAATGAAGCTTCTTCTTCTACTTGCTCATCGACGAACCATTTTAAGAATGTAATTGTTGCGTGTTCACGCTCATCCCAGGCGATATCAGATAGATTGTAAATACGTTTTGTTACTTCACGCTCGTGCTCAAGTGCTACTTCAAAAGCGTTCAGTACAGAGTCATATTCGTTATTTGGATTATCAAATCCAGTAATAATAGCGCGCTCACCGCGGTCATTAATGTAGTTGTAAAGCTTCATTGCGTGGAAACGTTCTTCTTCAGCTTGTACAAGGAAAAAGTTAGCGAATCCATCATAGCTTTCGGCTGTACAGTAAGCAGCCATTGCCATATAAGCGTGGGCAGAGTAAAACTCAAAGTTCATTTGATCGTTTAGTGCATCGTGCAATTTTTTAGATAACATAAAATCCCCCTTAGTATTGTGACAAGAATATTATATCATAATTGATAATATTCTCATTTGGATGTTTCAAACCTTTTCGAAAGCTTTGTGACGTGTGCGTCCATAATGTCTTGCAAATCTAAATCATATTTTTGTGAAAGAATAATAAGATTAGATAGTACATCACCAAGTTCTTCTTTTAGTTCTTGTTTTAGTTCTTCTTCTGTCTTAGCGTCTTCATCAGGACGATCGCGACCGATTTCGATTGCGCGAACAACGCGTGAAACTTCCCCAACTTCCTCTGTTAAGAAATTTAAGCGAATAAAGGCATTATACTGTGACCAGCTTCGTTTTTCGTAAAATTCCTCAACCCATCTTTGAAATGCAACGATATCCATTTCTTTCTCATCCCCTCAATATGTTGTACAATGTTCATTGTATCATAACAATATATAGTTTCGGGGTGTAAGGATGAGAAAGATTTGTGTGTTTGCAGGTTCCAACTTAGGGGAGAGACCAGAATTTAAAGAGCAGGCAATAGCGTTAGGGAAAATGTTTGTTGAGAACGATTATGAGCTTGTATACGGTGGTTCTTGCGTTGGATTAATGGGAGAAGTAGCAAATGAAGTACTTCGTTTAGGCGGGCGTGTAACAGGTGTTATGCCGCGCGGTCTATTCCGAGGAGAAATCGTTCATACAGGGTTAACAGAATTAATTGAAGTAGAAACGATGCATGAACGTAAAGCGAAAATGGCAGAGCTTTCGGATGCTTTCATCGCACTGCCGGGGGGATACGGAACGTTTGAAGAGCTATTTGAAGTAGTATGTTGGTCACAAATTGGTATACATAATAAGCCAGTTGGTTTATTGAACATAAAAGATTTTTATGGACCAATTTTGCAAATGGTTGAACGCGCAGCGGAAGAAGGATTTATGAATCCGTCAAATAAAGAGTTAATCGTTTCAGCTGAGACAGCTGATAAATTAATTCATGAAATACAAAATTACGAGCGTCCTGTTTTAGGAACGAAGTGGAAGCAGTTATCATAATACAATTTTATAGAGATTATTGGAAACACATGTCACTTTATCTTCAAAAGGCATGTGTTTTTAATTTGGTTAAATATGTTAATGTTGAGATATAATGTTTTGGGAAAAGGAGAAGTAGATGGAGGAGTTTGTGTATTTAAGGCCGGTTTTTAAAAGTATTTTAGCAGCATCTATTCTTGTTATGCTAATTGTTTCAACACAGAAGAAAGAGCGAATTAATGAATTTTCGCTTTGGTTTATTTCGATATTGTGTATCGGTGTTTCAGCGATCACGTTGTTTATGTCTGGATTTATTGTGGATGAGTATAATCTAGCTGGGGATGCACAGAGTTTTAATATGTGTATTGCGATTGGTTGTATTAGCGGTTTGAATTTCATTATTTATTATAGGCGGAAATAAAAAGAAGGCATTCCGTATTACTTTGGAATGCCTTTATCATTTTGATTACTTTGTTTTTTATACAAGTACCAGCCACCCCAGCCGCCACCAATTGCTACTACAACGAGGAAAGCATAGTCTTTCACTTCGATACGTATGTTGAAAATATTAGCTATAAGTAAGACAATCCCAACTGTTATTAACGCAAAAAATGCTCTAATTAAGTAGTCTTTCAACTGAACCACTCCCGCCATTTAAGTAGTAAATGATGAATATGGAAAAGCTTTTTTTGAATCTATGTTACTATATTTTAACATAAAAGAGATTGTAATATATTGATGAAAGTAGGGGAGAGGGACGCAGATCTTGTCATGATTTGTCGGTAAGTCGATATCCTATGTCGAATCGTCGATATAATGAAAAAATCGTTGATATATTTGAAAAATCGTCGATATATAGGGAAAATCGTTGATATAAATTTCATGTACTGATACACGCGACCATTCCATAGAAAAAAGCGACTCTGAACGAGCCGCTTCCGCTTTTAAGTAATATCCAGCTCCAGCGGCTAGAATCTCCGGTCATTTCGCTCTCTCGCTCGAAGCAAAAAGCGCTTCAAGGTCGAGAGCTCCAAATAGCCTGCGATTCTGAGCAAGCCGCTTCCGCTTTTAAGTATTACTGATTCAAGAACGCACGTAGCATCCAAGCGTGTTTTTCTAGTTCTGTGTAGATGCCTAGTAGTAGGTCAGATGTCATTTCGTCATCAGAGTCTTGAGCGATTTCCATGCCTTTTTTCAGTTCGACTAGCATCATTTCGTAGTCTTTCATGATTGCTTCGACCATCCCTTCTGCAGTTTCTCCGTATGCTGCTTCTTGAATAGAAGATATTTCTAAGTATTCTTTCATTGTTGCTACTGGTTTGCCGCCAATTGCTAAAATACGTTCTGCAATTTCATCGATGTGAGTAGCTGATTCTGTGTAAAGTTCTTCGAATTTCTCATGTAATGTGAAGAATTGAGGTCCTTTTACGTACCAATGGAAGTTGTGTAATTTTGTGAATAAAACGCTCCAGTCTGCTACTTGTTTGTTTAATACTTCGATTACTTGTTTGTTCATTATGATCAATCTCCTTTTGAGTTGTTATGTGATATCAATTACTAATTTATAATTATTATAATCTAGTAATTCGTATAAATCAACCCTTTTGCTGGAATTAATTTGAACAAATTATGAACTGTTGTAAATAAAAATCCCTATTACCTTGGAGTAATAGGGATTTTGTTTGATATATAGCTGTTGTTCTAAACGAGCTGCTTTCACTTTTAGTGATATCCAGCTCCAGCGGCTAGAATCTCCGGTCATTTCGCTCTCTCGCTCGAAGCAAAAAGCGCTTCAAGGTCGAGAGCTCCAAATAGCCTGCGATTCTGGACGAGCCGCCTCCGCTTTTAATTATTACACAGCCTTCTGTTTTTCTTCTATATCCTGTCCATCCCAACACTCTGTATTTTGTAAGCCAGGGATAGAACTTGCAACGAAAACAGGATCTTTTCCTTGTTTCTTTTGCTTAATATAGTCTACTAATGCTGCGTAGGCGAATTTGCTTAGGAATGAGATGGCAATTAAGTTTGTGAATACCATTAGTCCCATGAATAAATCAGCTAAGCTCCAAACTGTTTGAAGGGCAGCGATTGATCCGAAGAATACCATTCCGACAACTGCCACGCGATAAATCATTAACCATGTTTTACTTTCTTTAATGAATGCGATATTTGTTTCACCATAATAGTAGTTTCCTAGTAAAGAACTGAAAGCGAATAGGAAAATAATAATCGCTAAGAAAGTGCTTGCCCACGGTCCAATTTGTGAACTTAATGCATTTTGTGTTAATTCGATACCTTTTAAATTTGAACCTTTGTAAAGTCCAGAACATAATACGATAAATGCTGTTGATGTACATACTAAGAATGTGTCTACGAAAACACCTAATGCTTGAACAAGTCCTTGTTTTACAGGGTGAGATACATCTGATGTTGCAGCTGCGTTAGGGGAGCTACCCATACCTGCTTCTGTTGCGAATAGACCGCGCTGAATTCCGTACTTAATTGCTGCTCCAATACCACCAGCGATGGCTTGGTCTAAACCGAATGCACCATTAAATATTTCCATAAAAATGCTTGGTAACATAGTAAAGTTGTTAATCACGACAAAAATAGCCACACCAATATAAATGATTGCCATTGGAGGAACAATCATTTCCGTAATACGTGAAATGCTCTTAATGCCACCGAAAATAATAACTGCAACTAATAAAGCTAATAGAGCCCCTACGATCGTTCGCTCTAGTCCAAAAGCATTTTCAAATGCAATTGTTACTGTATTTGCTTGTACAGAATTGAAAATTAATCCGTATGCAACTGTAATAAGAAGTGAGAACCAAACACCCATCCAGCGTTTGTTTAATCCTTTTTCCATGTAATATGCGGGTCCACCACGGAATCTGCTTCCATCTTTTACTTTATAAATTTGCGCGAGCGTACATTCTACGAAACTAGTAGCTGCTCCGAGGATGGCGATAAACCACATCCAAAACACTGCACCAGGTCCACCCATTGAAATAGCTAATGCTACACCAGCTAAATTTCCGATACCGATACGTGCTGCTGCACTTAAGCAAAATGCTTGGAACGGAGAGATGCTATCTTTCTTTTTTTCTTTTCGATTAAATCCTTTACTAATTAAACCGACCATCTCACCGAAATGAGTAATTTGGACAAATTTTAATTTAAAAGAGAAATAAAGACCGAAGCCGATTAGCATTGCAATAAGAATATATGACCATAAAATATTATTCGTTACCTCAAGGAATCTGCTAAAGATATCAACCATATAATACACTTCCTTTTTTCCGTAATAAGAAAATTATATGCAAAAAATATATGAGAATCAATTTTTCTAAAAAATTATGTTACTTAAAGTTATTTTATGTTATGATTATGTTACATCGTAATATTTTTAGAATTGTTTCCATTTTAAAAAACTAAATGTAGAGCGAGAAAGAGGGGATAATTTGAAAGAAGAAACTTTATTGAAAGTAAGCCTTAAGAGTTTGAAAATGAGAAGTAATATATTTTTTATCATTACATCTTTAAGTATCTTTTTAGGAGCCACTTATTATTACAATAAAAGATTTCCAAATCACAGGTATCCTGAATGGTTAGAGTTTCTAAAGTTGATTGGATGAATAAAAGACAGAAAAACAGAAAATTCAAATAAAAATTGTTGTGGAGGAGCTAAATATGAATATTAGAGAAAGTGAACTTCCGGGTATTGGTTATAAGTTTCAAATCGTTACGAAAGGTAACGAGAAGATGGTGATTGTTATTCATGATGACGGGCGTAGAGAAATGTATCATTTTGATTCAGAACATGAAGAAAGTATCTCAAGTATTTCATTACGTGACTCAGAGGCAAGACAAATTGCAGCCATACTAGGTGGAATGGTATATAAGCCGAGAGCATTAGAAAATGTTGAAATGGTTTTTGAAGGTTTGGCGATTGAGTGGTTTAAAGTGGAGAATGCTGCGCCAGCAATCGGAAAAACAATCGGCGATCTGGAAATAAGAAAAACATATAGCGTAACGATTATTGCAGTTATGAAAAAGAATATGAAAAAGCTATTTAATCCAGGACCAGAAACAGTAATTGAGGAAGGCGATATGCTTGTAGTTTCAGGTGAGAGAGAAGAAATTAAAAAAATTATTAATGAGTTACTTTCGAATAGGGGGACTGACTAGATGGATACGTTAATTTTTGAAGTTGGTACAGCGTTAGTATTAGTTGCAATTGCAGCAGTAATTGCTGGAAAGTTTAAATTCTCAGTCATTCCGTTTTTAATTGTTCTTGGGATGTTAGTGGGGCCACACGCGCCGACAATAGGTGTGATCGATTTCAAGTTTATTGAAAGTGCAAGTGTCATTTCCTTCCTTGGACGGATTGGAGTTCTGTTCCTTCTGTTCTATCTAGGACTAGAGTTTTCGATGAAAAAATTAATTAAATCTGGACGTTCTATTGCGATTGGCGGAACGATCTATATTTTAATTAACTTTTCACTTGGGTTATTGTACGGATTTATCATGGGATTCCCTTTACTAGAAATCTTAATTATTGCGGGGATTATTACGATTTCTTCTAGCGCTATCGTTGCAAAGGTGTTAGTGGATTTAAGAAGAACTGGTAATAATGAGACCGAATTAATTTTAGGAATTATCATGTTCGAAGATATATTCCTTGCTGTATATTTATCAGTCGTTTCTGGATTAGTTCTAGGGGATCACGCTTCATTCTTAGGTGCCCTTACTTCAATTGGAATTGCTTTAGGATATATGCTTCTATTCTTTATTGTAGCTAGAAAAGCGACGCCGTTATTAAATAAATTGCTTAATATTAGTTCGGATGAAATTTTCATTATTGTAGTATTTGCTTCATTATTCTTTATTGCAGGATTCTCGGAAACAATTCACGTTGCCGAAGCAATTGGAGCACTTCTTTTAGGATTAGTTTTCTCTGAGACAGAGCATAGTGACAGAATTGAACATCTCGTTGTTCCATTTAGAGACTTTTTCGGAGCTATTTTCTTCTTCAGTTTCGGATTAAGCATTGATCCGTTCTCATTGGGCGGAGCGATATGGTTAACGTTAGGTGCAGTTCTTCTTACAATCATCGGGAACTTTGTAGCGGGGATGATTGCAGGACGACAAGCTGGATTATCTCATAAAGCGTCAACAAATATTGGATTAACAATCGTTTCAAGAGGAGAATTCTCCATCATTATGGCCAATATCGGTATCGCTGGTGGTTTAATGTCAGTCTTGAAGCCATTCTCAGCACTATACGTGCTTATACTATCTATCTTAGGTCCACTTCTGACAAAAGAGTCAAAGAATGTATATAAATTTTTAAATAAAATCTTTAAGTGGGATACGAAGACTAACTAAATTAAAAAAATAAAAGTAAAAGATATGTATGAAAAAGTGATTACGGAAAAGGAATCTATGACGACATAGATTCCTTTTTGATTGGCATTTTTTCAAGGATGAAAGAATACGTTTAATATTTACCATATTGTGGCATACATATAGAAAAAGGGTGCTTGGAAAGGGGAATAAAGAGAAATGGAACTCCAGTTTCAAAATGTATATCAACAGGTGGAGAATTGGTATGTGTTGGATTCGGAGCTTCCTTGGGATGTCAAAAGGCTTAGAGACGATTTATTTTCACTGATTGAAGTATGTAAAACACCGGTTATTTTTTGTGATACGTGTGATGTGAATCATGTCCTTTTATCACTAGGAGAAGAAGAAGAGGAATTTTTATTCCCAGTAGGTGGTTTTTATCATAAAGAAAAACAATTAATTTTTGTTTGTATGTGGGAAGAGTATGAGCAAGTCCTTAAAACACTACTGCATGAATTTCGTCATGCAATGCAGCATAAGAGCGAAGTATTGTATGTTGGAAGTGAATTGTACGAAGATAGATGGATTGAGAAAGATGCGAGAAAGTTCGCGGAGAGGAAGTTAGATGAATATAAAAATAGAAAGTTAATGTAAAGCATAGTGGAGAAATAGCGCTGTGCTTTCTTTGCTTCTTACTAAAAATAAGTAATTGACTTTTATGAAGTTTAGTTCTAAACTAATGGTATGAAATGAGCGAGGTGATGAAATGAAAACAGAAGATAGACTAGGTTTACTACTATGGTTTCGTTTATCACGTTTTTATAACAAAAGTATTCGTGAGACGAATCAGCATTTGAAAGAATGGAAAGTATCTGCCGCTCAGTTTGATGTACTAGCTCAAGTTGGAGGGCATGGCCGTTTAACGCAGCAAGAGCTTGGAAATAAGCTATTTGTTACGAAGGGAAATATTACGCAGCTTTTAAATAAAATGGAGCAGCTCGAATGGATTCGTCGTGAACAAGAAGGTACTACAAAATATATTTCGTTAACAGAAAAGGGAAGAGCTTTATATGAAGAAATCATCCCGCCTCAAGAAACATTCCAAGCGGAGCAGTTTCAAAATTTAAATGTAGAAGAACAACATCAATTACTACAATTACTAAAAAAGTTACAGTGAGAAAAATTTTAAAATAAATCTCGAATTCGAGATAATATGAGGTGAAGGATATGTTTAGAAAAGTTGATCATAAAAATATGGGAAGAGCAAATCACGGTTGGTTAAATACACATTTTCATTTTTCATTTGCAAATTATTATAATCCTAATAACATGAACTTCGGTGCATTACGTGTAATTAATGATGACTTAGTAGCACCGCAAACTGGTTTTGATATGCATCCCCACCGCGATATGGAAATCATTTCGTACGTTGTAGACGGTGCTTTAACACATGAAGATAGCATGGGGAACCGCGGAACAATTGAGCGTGGACATGTTCAATATATGAGTGCGGGTACGGGTGTATTTCATAGTGAGCATAATTTAGGAAATGAAACATTACGTTTACTACAAATTTGGATTTTACCAGATCGCGCGGACCATAAACCAAACTATGGTGAGTTTAAATTTGATTGGAACAAGCGTGAAAATGAATGGTTTCATATGGTATCTCAAGTAGAAGGCGGGGCACCAATTCAAATTCATCAAGATGCGAATTTATATGCTTTATCGTTACATGCTGGAAAAGAAATTCATTTTCCAGTGAAAGAAGGCCGTCAATTGTATCTTGTACAAATTGAAGGTAGTAGTGTAATCAATGGTGAGACACTTGTTATGCGTGATGCGGCAGAAGCGATAGAAGAAGATATTCATATTGTAGCGAAAGAGCAATCTCACTATTTAGCAATTGAATTGAAAAAACAATAAAAGGTTTGAAAAGAGGACATCCGATAGATGTCCTCTTTTTTTGAGTGGAATTGTCAGAAAAAACTTTCTCAAATTTTAGGGAAAGGTATCAACTTGAAAAACAAGAATTGTATAAAAGTGTCAAAAATCTTTATGGGAATGGGGAATGTTATAGTGAAAAAGCAAGTCATTTCATCAGCATTAGCGTTAACTGTTATCGCCGGGGGATTTGGAACATTTGGAGCAACGACAACGAAAGCGGAAGAACAAAAAATTCAATACCATCAAGAATTTAAAACGCCTGCATACATAGGTGAAGAATGGAAAGCACCGGAAGGACTAGATAAAAAAGAAACGGTCTTTCAATATTTAGAGAGTAAGAAAGATATGTTCAAATTAGCAGGAAATATGGATAAACACTTTAATGTCGTTGGGGAAGAAAAAGATGCTGAATCCGGTACAACACACGTGAAGCTAGTTGAGAAACATAATAACATTCCTGTGTACGGTTCAGATCAAACAGTTACACTAGATAAAGAAAATAATGTAAAAGCATTCTTCGGACAAGTTATTCCGAATTTAGAGGATAAAAATATTCCTGCATTTGCAAAGATTAGTGCAGAGCAAGCAGAAACAATTGCAAAGGCAGATATTGAAAAAGAAGTTGGTAAAGTAAAGAATTATGACGGTGTGAAAAAAGATTTATATGTGTATGAAAAAGATGGGAATTACTATCTTGCATACTTAGTGAAAGCATCGATTTCAAAGCCAGCTCCAGGGTATTGGCATTACTTTGTTGATGCGACAAATGGAAATGTGATTGAGAAATATAACGCTGTAGATAACATTACAGGATTTGGTTACGGAGTATTGGGCGGTAAACAATCATTTGAAATTGCTCAAGATACGAAAACAGGAGAATTCAACTTATTTGATGGTAAACGAGGACAAGGTATCCATACATTTGATGCAGAGAATATGGACGAAAACTGGTTTAATCTATTCTCACAAATTCTTGGGTATACGGGAGAAGAAGTTAAGAGTAAATCTAAGTTCTTCGAAGATAAAGCGGCAGTTGATGCGCATGTAAATGCAGGGAAAGTATATGATTACTACAAAAAGACATTTAATCGTAACTCTTTCGATGATAAAGGTGCGAAGCTAATTTCTACTGTTCACGTTGGAGAAAGCTGGAATAACGCAGCTTGGAACGGTGTGCAAATGATGTATGGTGATGGCGATGGTAAAACATTCATTCCATTATCTGCTGGACTAGATGTTATCGGTCACGAATTAACGCATGCTGTCACTGAGCATACAGCAAATCTTGTTTATAAAAATGAGCCGGGTGCGTTAAATGAATCGTTATCTGATATTATGGGTGTTATGGTTGAGAAGAAGAGCTGGGATTTAGGTGCTGACATTTATACACCTGGTAAACCTGGTGATGCACTTCGTTCATTGAAAGATCCAGCGTCTATTCCAAACCCATTAAAACCAGGTGAAGGTTACCCAGATCATTACAATAAACGCTACACTGGAACAGCTGATAATGGCGGCGTTCATATTAACAGTAGCATTAACAATAAAGCTGCATACTTAGTATCTGAAGGCGGGGAGCATTACGGCGTGAAAGTAACAGGAGTAGGCCGTGAAGCGACAGAAAAGATTTATTACCGTGCTCTTACGAAATATTTAACTGCAAACTCTGACTTTAAGATGATGCGTCAAGCAGCACTTCAGTCAGCTGAAGATTTATATGGTAAAAACTCTAAAGCTGTACAAGCTGTAACGAAAGCTTATGATGCAGTAGGCGTAAAATAATAAGAGAAAAAGACCTGACTAGGATGTCAGGTCTTTCTGTATTTAGTCGCGAATACCTAATGCGATTTTCGCTATACGTGACATACGTTCTTTAGACCAGGGCGGATTCCATACGACATTTACTTCTATTTCATTGACTTCAGGTACGTTCGTTGATAATACTTTTTTTACGTCTGATACAATTTGCCCAGCCATTGGACAACCGATAGAAGTCATCGTCATCGTAATGACAGCATTATTATTTTCATCTGCTGTAACGTCATAAACTAATCCAAGATTAATAATATCAACACCGAGTTCAGGGTCAATAACAGCTTCTAAGTTTGCATATAACTTTTCTTCAAATGCTTGTTGTGACATGTGTAGCACCCCCTACATATTAATGATATCGATTCTCATTATAACGGATATATGTATAAAGTGCAGGAAATGAGCTCAAAAAAATATTCCTCTTGGAAGAGGAATATTTTTGGAATGGCTATTCAGTTTTAAAATGAGATACGAGTTGATCTAATTCTTCAACTGTTTGTTTCATTTGTTTAGCTGTTTGTGTCATTTCATTCATCGTAACGACTTTTTTCTCAGCAGATTGTGCTGTTGCCGCTGTTTCACTAGATACTTCAGTAGAAATAGAAGCGATGTTATTCAGTGAAGCGTTCATTTCTTCAGCACTTGCAGCCATTTCTTCAGCAGTTGCTGAGATGTCTTGCATTTGAGTAGATACTTTGTTTACTTGTTCTACAATTGTCGTGAAAGAATTGCCAGCTTCACGAATAACATGAATGCCTTCAGATGCTTCCGAACGGCCTTGTGACATCATAGAGTTAGCAGTTTCAGTGTCTTGTTGAATTTGATGTAGTAGCTGGTTAATATCTGTTGCCGCTGTTTTAGATTGTTCAGCAAGTTTTCGAACTTCGTCAGCTACGACAGCGAAACCTTTTCCTTGTTCGCCAGCACGAGCTGCTTCAATAGAGGCGTTTAAAGCAAGTAAGTTTGTTTGTTCTGCGATATTAGAAATAGATTGTACAGCTGTATCAATATATTTTGTATGAGTGATTAGACGTTCGACCACTTCTGACGTAGCATTTACCGCGTCGTGTATCGTTGTCATTTGTGAAACAGATTTTTGAATAACAGTATTTCCATCGTTAGCTTGTTCGGATGTAGCTACAGCAAGTTCAGTTACAGATGAAGCAGATTCAGCAATGCGCTGAACACTTACTGTCATATCGTCCATTGCAGTTGAGCTTTCTTCCATGCTAGCAGATTGCGATTGAATACTTGCATTTAAGCTAGACATCGAGCTTTGAACTTTTATTGTTGCCTCACGTGATATATTCGTTTTTTCTAGCATATTTTCAGAAGCGTTTTGTACTTCCACAGATGTTTTTTGAACACGATTAATAATATGTTGTAGATTTTCTAACATTTTATTAAATGATGTTGCAATCGTACCAATTTCATCATTACTATTTACTTGTAGGCGGGCTGTTAAGTCACCTTCTTGAGATGATAATTCTTTTAGCTTGCTATCAATTTGTTGAATTGGTTTAACAAGTTTACCAGAGAACCACCATGCAAGTGTGATAGCTACGATAATACAAATAACAAGTGATAAGAAGACAACATATTCAATTTGTAGTGAAGATTGATCAATTTTTGCGATAGATTGATCACGTAGCTTAGCTTGTTCATTACTATAATTTGTGAAGTCACCAATTACTTTATAAACAGTACCATTTTCTGCATAAGCTACTTGTAAAGCTTCTTCCCACTTTTGTTCTTTTGCAAGAGGGAAAACTTTTTCTTCAATAAATTTTCTCCAAGTGGATCCTGATTCCATTGTGCTTTTCACAGATTGAGAAAGATTAGGATTTGAAAGAAGCTCATCCTTCTTATCTTCAAGAAGTTTACTCATTTCATTAAATTTGTCTAATTCAACTTGATCGTGCTGTAATAAATACCCTCTTAAAGCAGAGAGCTGTACTTGGTAAGCATCCCCGCGCTCTTTTAATTGTGTTGCAAGGGGGGAAATCTCTTTTTGTAATGCTTCAGCTTGACGAGATTGATCAATAGCAAAAAATAAAATAAAAGCTAAGGCGATTCCAAATAAAGCGCAAATCGTTCCCATCATGAACATTAGTTTTTTTCGAATGCTAATAAAACTCATATAATAAAATCCTCCTTTGTGAAATCATAGTATTAGAATTAATTAATGTAAAAAATTGAAAGAAAGCTTTACTCCGTCTGGAATAAAGCTTTCTTCTTTCCTTTAGGAATTATAGCAGACGGAATGAGAGATAGAAAGAGATATTTTAAAGTGAAAAAAGAGAGATTGTAAATCTCTCTTTTTTCACTTTAAGCATTTGTTTTAAAATGAGAAACGAGAACTTCAAGTTCTTGTACGGTCGTTTTCATTTCAGATGCTTTTTTAGCAACGACACTCATTTTGTTTACTTGGTCACCAGCTGAAGTTGCTGTTTGTGATGTTTCGGCGGCAACTTCACTTGAAATAGAAGCGATGTTATTTAAAGCTGCATTCATTTCTTCAGAACTTGCGGCCATTTCTTCAGCAGTTGCAGACACCTCCTGCATTTGTGTAGAGACTTTGTTAATGTGGTTAACAATTTCTGAGAATGAAGATCCTGCAGTACGAATGACTGTAATGCCTTCAGAAGCCTCTGACTGACCTTGCGTCATCATTTCATTTGCTATTTTTGTATCTGCTTGAATTTGATGAAGTAAATGGTTAATATCAGTTGCTGCTAGCTGAGATTGTTCAGCAAGCTTTCGTACTTCATCGGCAACAACAGCGAAGCCTTTTCCATGTTCACCAGCACGAGCCGCTTCAATGGAAGCATTTAAAGCAAGTAAATTCGTTTGTTCCGCGATATTAGAAATAGATTGAAGTGCAGTATCAATATGATTTGTATGTGTAATGAGTCGTTCCACTACTTGTGATGTAGCGTTCACAGCTTCATTAATGGTATGCATTTGTGTAATAGATTTCTCAATGACTTTATTCCCACTATCAGCTTTTTCTGAAGTAGTAACAGTTAGGCTAGCAACAGAAGAGGCGGATTCTGCAATACGTTGAACACTCGTTGCCATATCGTCCATTGCAGTTGAACTTTCTTCGATGCTGGAGACTTGTGAACGAATATTATGCTCAAGAGCATTCATAGTTTCTTGCGTTTTTGCTGTATTTTCCATAGAAGCAGTTGTTTCAATAAACACATTTTCAGATGCTTCTTTTACACTTGTTGATGTTTGTTGCACTTGTTGTATGATACGTTGTAAGTTAGCGAGCATTTGATTAAAGGAATTGGCGATATCACCGATTTCATCTTTACTCGTTACGTGCAGCCTAGCAGTTAAATCACCATCTTGAGAAGCTAATTCTTTTAATTTCTCATCAATTTGTCGTATCGGTTTAACGAGTTTACCAGAGAACCACCATGCTAATAAAATAGATGTTACTGTACATGTAATAAGTGAGAAGAAAATAATATATTGAATAAGAGATGAAGAAGATTCTACGTCAGCAATTAATGCGTCACGTTTATCATTTTCTTCATTTGCATATTTCGTAAAACGACTTAAAAGGTCGTTTACATAATCGGTTTGAGCTAAAGCGATTTTGGATGCTTCGTCCCATTTTCCTTCGCGAGCGAGAGGGAGGACTTCATTATCTATGACGCTTCGCCATTTTCCACCCATTAAAATGGCTTCTTTCATTCCTTCCGAAAGTTTTTTATCACTAGTTACTTTTTCTCTCGTATCAGCTAGTTTTTTTCCTTCTCGGTTGAATTTATCCAATCCTTTTTGATCATGTGACAGTAAATATTCTTGTAAACCAGCAACTTGTGCTTGGAACCAATCACCACGTTCTTTTAAAATGGTTGCTCTTTTGGATACATCATTTTTTAAGGTTTCGACTTCATTTGCTTGATTCATGGCGAATGAAAGAATAACAATAAGAGCAATGCTAAATAAGGAACAAATACTTAAGAGTGTGAACAGTAGTTTTTTTCGAATGCTAACATATTTCATCGTTACCCCTACCTTTTAAAAACTATTTATTATGATTTATAAATGTTAATACAGAGTTAATAAAAACATTATTATGAAGTTATTAATCTGTTCAATGAAAATTATAGCAGATAATGGAAGATAGCAAATCAGTATGAGTAAATGTTCTTAAAATGTATACATTTGTATATCAAAAAATTCATAAATAAAAATTAGAAATGCTATTGTAATTTGAAAAAACATCATGTATACTTCTAATTAGTTGATAACGATTATCAGTATCAACTAATAACATTACTCTTCGTTATGTTGGTCATACCCCTTTTTGACGACGTAAGTCAGAGACGAAATGTTGAAATATCTTGTGTCCTATTCTACAGAATTATGGTAATCTCCAACCTCAACTTATATGCGTGAGCATGCAAAAAGGATCCTATCCGTGAAGGGATCCTTTTTTGCATGCTGTTGCAATTAATGTATATAGGCCTGGCACACGTTCTTCCATTCCTTCCGGTGCAGTAGGAGGGAAGACCCATCTTTGATGTGGCCCGTGTTCTTCAACTAGTTTTTCAATTTTAAAATGTGCTTCCGCGAGCGTTGTAATGATTTCTCCTAGCGTCCAGCGACGGATAGTTGTTTTAGGTAGCGATTCTTTCTGTGCTTCTGTAAGAAGAATGCTATAAGCAACATCATCTTCAATCAATTCTTCATCAAAATAATTTCCATTGGCCTGAAATGATGGGTGGTCGACTCCTAATAATTTCGTGTAAACAGGATGATAGTCACGAAGGATAAGCATTCCATCTTGCTTAAGCAAGGTAGCAATTTTTTGAAAAAGCGGTTTTAAATCGAGAAAGTAATGGAGTACACCAAGTTCCAGCAATACGATATCGAATGACTCTGATAGTTGCACATGTAATACATCAGAAACGACATACTGAATAGAGACACCTGCTGCGTCCGCAAGTTCATTTGCATATTTTGCATTACTTGCTGAAATATCAACAACCGTTACGTCAGCTCCTAAAAGAGCGAGAGCAACAGCTTTATTTCCTTTTGACCCGAGTAAATTAATAATACGTTTTCCTTTTGGAGATTGTATGTAAGGTAAATAGTGATCTACCTCGCGCATGGGATCTTCCATAAGCTTTTTTGCATAATCTGCTGGGGCCCCATGGCGATTCGTCCAAGCTTCATAAGCAGCTGCATTCCAGCTTTTTTCATTCCGCGCGCTTAGTTGTTTTTGATTCAATCATATCACTCCTTTTGTGAACGTATAGGTATTCGGCGGGAGGATGGGATTTCCTTTTCTTTTTGGACAAAAGTTTGATTTTTCTGTTATTAAGTCGTACAATACTTGTTATACGTAAAAGCGTTGAAAAGGAAAAGTAGAATGAAATCATTCTGTCCAGAGAGCTTCGGTAGCTGAGAAGAAGCAAGAATATTCATTTGAACAATGGCCTTTGAGCTTCGTCCTGAACTTATGAAATGATAATAGTAGGCGGCGACGAGAGTTGGTACTCGTTATCAAAACCACAGTATAAGAGCATATAGCTCCGTACTTGTTAAGGCTAATTATGTGAGTAATTGGCGAAATAAGGTGGTACCGCGACTGTTTATACAGCCCCGCCCTTATCTTTTTTTAGATAAGGGCGGGGCTTTTTATATTTTAAAGGAGGAATGTAAGATGAGTATTTTTATTGGAGGCGCTTGGCCGTATGCAAATGGTTCGTTACATCTTGGACATATTGCGAGTTTGTTACCTGGAGATATTTTAGCACGTTATTATCGGGCAAAAGGTGAGAATGTGTTGTATGTTTCGGGAAGTGATTGTAATGGAACACCAATTGCAATTCGGGCAAAACAAGAAGGTATGACGGCGAAGGACATTGCTGATCAGTATCATGAAGAGTTCCAGCGATGTTTTCGTAACCTTGGTTTTACGTATGATTGCTATACACGTACAGATAGTGAGCACCATCATAAAACGGTTCAAAAAGTTTTTTTACGTTTATTAGAAGAAGGCCATATTTATAAAAAAACAGTGGAACAAGCATATTGCGAAACGTGTACGCAGTTTTTACCTGATCGTTATGTAGAAGGAATATGTCCGCATTGTCATGAAGCAGCAAGAGGAGATCAATGTGATGCGTGTTCAGCTATTTTAGATCCACTCGATTTGTTAGAAAAGAAATGTAAGTTATGTGGTAGTACACCATCCGTACAGGAAACAGAGCATTTCTATTTCGCATTGCATACATTTCAGGAGCAAATCAAAGTGGCTGTAGAAACAGCAAAACAAACAGGAACATGGCGCGACAATGCAATTCAGCTAACAGAAAGATACGTAAAGGAAGGGTTACTAGATAGGGCTGTATCACGTGATTTACCAATTGGGGTACCAATTCCAGTAGAAGGGTATGAAGATAAGAAAATTTACGTATGGATTGAAGCAGTGACAGGATATTATTCGGCGAGTAAACATTGGGCTGAAAAAACAGGGAAAGATGATCAAGAGTTTTGGGATAGAGAAGCGAAAACATATTATGTGCACGGAAAGGATAATATTCCGTTTCATTCTATCATTTGGCCAGCGGTATTGCTTGGAATAGGAGAAGGGGCAATTCCTCGTCATATCGTTTCGAATGAATATTTAACAGTGGAAAAAAGAAAATTATCTACAAGTAAAAACTGGGCAATATGGGTGCCTGATATATTAGAACGCTATGATCCGGATTCTATTCGTTACTTTTTAACAGTGAACGCACCAGAAAATCGTGACACTGACTTTTCATGGCGGGAATTTATTTACAGTCATAATAGTGAATTGTTAGGTGCATACGGAAACTTTGTGAACCGAACATTAAAATTTATTGAAAAGTACTATGGTGGTATCGTGCCGAAGGGAAGTATTGATGTAGAGCTGAAAGATAAAATAGAAGGATTATATAAACATGTAGGAGAGGCGATTGAGCAAACTAAATTTAAGGTGGCGCTAGAATCAATATTTGATGCAGTACGTTTTGCAAATAAATACTTTGATGAGAGGCAGCCTTGGAAACAAAGGGAAGATGATCCAGTTTCATGCGAAGAAACGATTTATAATTGTGTGTATCTCATCGCTAATTTTGTAAATCTCCTTGAACCGTTTTTACCATTTTCAAGTGAAAGAGTTAGAAACACATTATCGATTGTGAACCGAAATTGGGAGCCTCAAACCACGTTGCCGAATAGAATTGATAGTGTACAGCCACTATTTGAACGGATTGATGTAAAACAAATTGAGTGTGAGATAGAGAAGTTATATGGAGCAGTAAAGTGAGATAGAGAAAAAGACCTTTCAAATATATGAAAGGTCTTTTGTTATGCAGTAGGATTCTCTTTCTTATCCTTTAAGAAGAACAGCACAGCAAGGATTACGAGAATAATAGCTGCAATATCATATGTTATTTTGAATGTGGTATTAAAGTTTAAGTACTCCACCAAAGGGGTTTTGACTGCCCCAGCATATATGCAAATGGGAATGAGGAGCACATCGTAAAATTTCTTTTCTTTCATATATCTTATTAGGAAGAAGATACACATAATGGCAAAAAAGGCTACGCTTAAAATAGTCATTTATACCTCCAAATAGATTTGAAATTATACCACATTGTAACTGTATTTACATTTATATGCAAGTTTCTATTTTCATGCACTATGCACGCTACTATGTTTCTTTTCTTTCCTAGCGGTAAGTAGCTGAGGAGTAAAAATTCCAAGTAGTATAAAGATGATCCCAATCCACTGCATGAACGTTACGACTTCATGTACAAGTGTAATAGAAGCGATAATGGCCGTTGGTAATTCAGCTGCTCCTAGTATTGTACCAAGTCCTGTTCCTACTTTCGGTACGCCAATTGAAAAACAAATGACAGGTACGACAACGCCGAACAACCCGAGGAAGAAAGCATATTTCCATAGGCCATCTTGCAAAGCACCGTCTGTTAAAAAGGTTGGCGGGAAGAATAGACATACGATAAGAGTAGCGCTTGTTGTCATAAGAAAGCTTTTCGTATAAGGCGGAACTTCTGTAGCAACACGCCCACTTGCAAAAACATAGAATGAAAAAGAGACAGCGGCTAATAGACCAAAGATCATACCTTTTGTGGAAAAGTTTTGTCCGAGGCCTTCAAAGACACCGCCTGCAAACAATGTACCAGTAAATAAAATAATGATAGATATAACTTTCTCACGACTTGGAAATGTTCGATTTGCAATGGCTTCAATAACGACACCAATCCATGTGAACTGGAAAAGTAGGACGACAGCGATAGATGCTGGTAGTTCTTCTACCGAAATAGCGTAGAAGATACCGGTCATACTCATCGTTGTGCCAACTGTTAGTAAGGAAAAGAATTGCTTTTTTGTTACTTTATGACGTGAAACGAAAAGAACGAGCAGAAGAAGACCGATCCATCCGAAGACATATTGACCTCCTAATAGTTGATGGGCTGAAAATCCATCAATGAATCCGAGTTTGAAAATAGTTGAAAGTACGCCGTAGCTACAAGCTCCGAATAAAACGAGTAATGAGTACTTAAATTTCTCCATGAAAATCCTCCTTTTACATAATAAAAAACGCCCGCTATCCAAATAAGGATAACGGGCGAACGAAACAGAGTCATATACTCTACAAAATTCCGCCACTCATACGAAGTATGAATTTGGGATATGAAATTGTAGTAGGTTTTTACATTGCTTTTGGGAATACAATAGAACATTTTACACCTTGAGGCGTGTTTTGTATACCATAAGGAAATTGATGTTTATCTAGTATTTGTTTTACAATGTATAACCCAAGACCACTACCTTGTACTAAGCCGTGTTTGTCAGGGTTTGCGCGATAGAATGGCTCAAATAAATGGGCAAGTTTATCCTCATCTATTTGTGAACCTGTATTTAATACTTCTAATGCGTAACCGTTTGGCTTTTCATAAAGCTTTATATATACATGCTGATGGTCAATTGTATAATGAATTGCATTTGAAATAATGTTAAAAATGGCAGTTTGAATAAATTTGGGATCAGCTAAAACTTGTACATCTTGTTTAATGTTAGATTGAACATTTAACTGCTTTACAGATACGAAATAATCTACTTTCTTCATAACGTCCTCAATAATATTAGTTAATGAGATAACTTTTAAATCAGGTTTAAATTGAGGGTTTTGTATTTTGGATAATTCCGACATTTTTTCCGTTAATATGTTAATGTCTTGCATCATTTCATAGGAGCGTTTTAAATATTTATCTCTATCTTTATAAGCTCCAATTCCGTGAATCATGCCATCTAGTTGTCCCATAACGGCTGCGATTGGTGTTTTTAATTCATGGGAAACCATAGACATAAATTCTTTACGGGATTGTTCTAATTGTTGCTCCTTTTTGAGTTCATTTCTTAAATCTTGATTGCTCGCATGCAAATTCTTCACTATATTTGGTATTTGTGAAGCAGCTACTTGTAAATTAAAATCTGTTTGATCAGTATTTTTGTTGAGTAGCTTTTTATCTGAGAAATCAAGATTCATAATATCTTTTAAAGCATCACTCATATATTGAAAAGGTTTAGCAATTAGTTTTGCATAAATTAAAGATCCAAGCAGAGAGAGTGCAAGCATTGTTGCGCCAATATGTGGAGCTAATTGCTGCAGTACATCTGTTAATTTTGGATTATCTTGTGCATCATTTGCTTTACTTGCTGCATTTTGTTTATGTAAGGCATCATTAGTAGCGACTTGCTTTTCCGTTTCTGTAAGTGGAGCAGAAGCGCTATTTTTCCCCGAAATATTTTGAGTATGTTCTTTTGCTTTTGCAGTTTGGCTAGGCTGCAAAAGGTGATTGATAGCTGTAGAGAGAGAATTATAATCTATAATAGCAGATTGGAAATTAAACATGTCCCCCTGTGATACAGCTTTATTTTGATTCGTTTTACTTTGGTCGTTTTGTTTATCTGAATCCGCTTGTTCTGTAGTATGCGTTCCATTTTCTTTCGCAAAACGTTCTTTATCGTAGTTTGAAGCTAAGAAGTAAATAACTTGATAAAGACAAAGTGATAAAAGAATACAAAATAATAAGGTTTTGATGAAAATATTTTTGGTGATGTTGTCTTTGCTACGATTCGATTTTGTAGCCAATGCCTTTCACCGTTTTAATATAAGGAATTCCTAATTTTTTTCGTAAGTTTTTAATGTGTGTATCTATAACTCTTACATCACCATAATGTTCATAGCCCCATACCTTATTCAACAAATCACTTCTTGATAATACTTTTCCTCGATTTTGCAGTAAAGTATAAATAATTTCAAATTCTTTTGTTGTCAATTCAATTTGATTACCATGAACATAAGCGGCGTATGCTGTAGAATTTAACATCAATTCATGGAATTGTAGTATAGTCGCAGCTTCGGCTTCCTTCGTTGCTGCCCTTCTTAATACAGCTTCTACACGTTTAATAAATACGGTGTAATGGAACGGTTTCGTAATATAGTCATCAATACCTAATTCAAATCCTTTAATTTCACTTTCTTCATTATGTAAGCCTGTTAACATAATGATTGGTACATCAGATTGTCCTCGCATAATTTTACAAATACTATAGCCATCTATATCTGGTAACATCACATCAAGGAGGACAAGATCGTATGAATTTTTTTGGAAAAGAAGTATACCTTCTGTTCCAGCACCAACGACATCAACAGTAAAGTTTTGTGCCATTAGAAATTCACGAATTAGTTCTTGTATATCTGGGTTGTCTTCAATCACCAGTATATGCGTCATAGTAACACCTCCTAAATAACGCTTTTAACTGCAATATTCGAATTCATCATTTTTTCGATGACTCAGATTGTTTATACATATAATAAGCCCCTGCCATAAAATAATCATGAAAGTAGCAAGGGGAGTTGTTTAGTGAAACTGAATATTTAAGAATTACAGTAATTCTATTATAGTATGTATTATAAAATTTATAAAATATTATAACTGTATAATTTTAATATCCATGTTTATCAATGTTTGGATGTTACCTAACACAATCTATTCCTATTATATATGTAAATACAGTTGTTTTGCTACTGTAAATGAAGAAATAAAATAAGCCAAGACATAAAATTCTTGGCTACACGTAAATCGCGCTTTGAGGTTATTTTACAGTGACAGTAGCTTGCTGGGGAATACGCTCAAATAACCAGTGTATATCATTGTTATACATACGAATACAACCTAATGTTGTCCACTTACCAATTGCCTGATTATTGTTCGTACCATGAATCGCATAAGTTGTTCCGTAAGTTCCTGCCATGTTTAGTCCGAGCCAACGGTCACCAAGTGGATTGCGCGGATCGCCGCCTTTAATTTTGCCTGTGTAATAAGGACGATTTTTAATTTTATTTACGATTTGAAAAGTACCTTTAGGTGTAGGAGTAGCTGCCTTTCCAGTAGCGACAGTAAAACTTTTTATGAATTTTCCGTTTTGATAATAATCCATTTTATTTAACTGTGTATTCACGATAAGCTGATCATTTGTTGCAGCTGCCTCAGCATTTGTGAATGGAATAGTTAGAAATCCTAATGATAATAGTGCGCTTAATAATAGTTTTTTCATTATGTTCTCCTTTTTACTATTGTAATAGTCTTACATACAATGAATTTGCAATCCTCGTAATACTTTATTTACATTTTCATCTAATGTTTCAAAGAAGGTAGTAATTTTGGCATTGTGTTTGTTGTTTTTATCAATAAGTAATCTTTCATTTAATAAAAGTTCGCCATGTAGTCCAAAACTTTGAATTTGAATATTTAATTCATCTTCAGTTTCAGAAATAATTGGTAAGAAGTAGTGAAAAGCTTTCGTTGGAATGATGTAGCTTTTGCCAATCATGCTTTCTTGATTTGAATTAATCCATTTTTTCGTAACAATCTTAATGTTCTTTTTTGAAACGATAAAAGACAGTGTTGTAGACTTTGTTAAACTTACGTCAAATTCATTTGTTTCACATATGTGCAAATTAAAAACGGTTTCATTTTGGTGAGATTCAACATTTGTATTAATAAAATCGTGCATTTTATAAGCTTCCATTTTTTATTCACCCTTTTTTCAATTTCGAAAAGCGATTAATATTTATTCAAATTAATGTTTAGTCATATATTGGTTAAATTTTTAAACAAATTCCGATATAATCTTACAATACGTATATGAAGCTAATATGAAGTTAGTATGAGTTTGTAGTGGTTTTTTATTAAGAACAAAATATAACGATTTTTAAGTGTTAAAAAATGGATAAAAAGTGCATATTAAGGTCCTGATTTTTCGCAGTGTATACTTGTTAAATTGTTTTAAAATGAGAGTACATAATGAACGTAAAAGTTTAGTGAGAGCCTTACAAAAATGTAATAAAAATGTAAGCTATTGTGATAGTTATTTCGACAATTTTTTTATACAATATTAGTAAGAAGTTGCACGTGATTGAAAGGAGAGATGACATGGAATGGATTCATGAATTATTTCAGCAATACGGGTACTATGTTGTACTTGTTGGTTTGCTGTTAGAATATATTGCACTTCCGTTTCCGGGAGAGCCAACGTTAGCATATGCGGGATTTTTAGCACATAAGGGTGATTTAAGTTTACCGATTTTAATTATCCTATCCTTTATTGGGACAAGTGTAGGAATGACAATCCAATACTTTTTAGGAAATAAATTAGGAATGCCCTTTGTTCAAAAGTATGGGAAATACGTATTTTTAACACAAAGAAAAATCGACTTAACAAGAATGTGGTTTGATAAGTATGGATACTTCTTGATTTTTATCGGTTTCTTTATTCCTGGTGTACGTCACTTTACAGGATACTTTGCAGGAATTATTAACTTACCATTCCGCCGTTTTGCAATTACAATTTACTCAGGTGCTCTATTTTGGGTATCATTCTTCTTAATCGGTGGTTACTGGTTAGGTGGAAACTTACATGATATTTTTGGAGCGCTAGAAGGTCACATTGGTAAAATTATTTTTGGAGTGATTGCGATTGTAGCAATTACGTTAGGAGTTCGTTTCCGCAAACAGTTAAAACGAGCATTCTTACAAAACGCAAGTTAATATGGAATCCATTCTATGTCAGAATTTAGGAAGGCAGTGCAGATGCACTGCCTTTTTTATTTTAATAAGCTTTTGTTTGTTTATCAGTTTAAAATCCCATAGGTTATAATTGTCAATTATTAACGTCAAAATGACAATTATAATCGACAAAAATAAGGGTATTATTTACAATTTGATTAAATAAATGAAAAAGAGGGAAGACATGAAGCTTCAAAATCGAGTGAGAGAATTGCGGGCAAAGCATCGTTTATCACAAGGGGATTTAGGGAAAGCGATTGGATCATCGCGGCAAACGATTAGTTTAATTGAGCGCGGGGATTATGCACCATCTATCGTATTGTCGTTAAAAATTGCACAAATTTTCAACGTACCGGTGGAGGAAATATTTATGTTGGTGGAGGGGGAAGATGATGGTGAAGAGTAAATTTGGAAAACAATTTTTAAATTTTTGCAAACTCATATTAAGTATGGTAGGTGGCTTTTTTGCATCTTATATAGCTTTAGATTTACTCTCGGATGAACCGAGAAAATTATCACCCAATATATTAATAGGGGTATGTACTCTTTTTGGAATGGTAATGATGTATTACACTTGGAAGAATACACGTATGTTAGCGGAGGCACGTGATGAAGAAGAGAGTGTACAAGGTAGAAAATTAGGAATTGTAATTATGTATTTACGTATAGGTGATATAGTTACGCAAGCATGGTTTGTATATGCAGTTATTGCATGTAGACGTGCACTGTTGCAGGATACAAATGTTTCATTTGCAGTGTGGAATTTAGTAGCTTCTATCGTTTGTTTAACTATTGTAGTGATTAGTGGGCTCATAACAAAAAATCGTTATAATAAGCTATATCCTGAACAAGGTGTAACATATATGGAATCTATGAAAATGTGGACGAAAAACGCAGATGAAGGATTAAAACATATTGTGCATGAGGCTGGATATAAAGCATATGAATTTACGAATACAATATTGGCATATGTATGGTGGGCTGCCGTTATATATACGGTGGCTAGTGATATCAACTTTGTATTAATTGGCTTAATCTCATTTATTTGGATATTGCATCTTGGAAAATTCATGTACGAAATGCATAGAAAAATGATTTATTAAGGGGAGAAAAAGGTGGATATTTTAAGAAGGCCAGCTGGCTCAATGACAGTGGCGCTAATTCTGTCCATTTTATACGGAGTAATCCGAACTGGGAAATTAGAAGTAATATTGGATGTATGGGAATTATTTGGGGTTTTTTTATTAGTGCTAGCTATTCATGAGCTAGGACATGTAGTGTTTGGTTTAATAGGCGGTTTGAATTTTAAATTTATGACAGTAGGGCCGATTACTTTTCAAAAAGAGAAGGGGAAAGTACGCATTCGAGAAAATAAATTGTGGATGTACTTTGGAGGCGTGGCGATGTTAGTGCCTCCTTCTATAGAGACACCGAATCTTTCAAAAAAATGGGCGTGGATGACTTTAGGTGGACCGATTACGAGTTTATTATTTGGTATTACTTCCGGTTACATATACATGGTGAGTTATTATCAATATCTTTTATATTTTTCTGTTTTACACTTTGTGATTTTTGCAGCTACAATCGTACCGATAAAAGGAACGTTTTTGAGTGATGGCATGCAATTTCTTCTTTTAATTAAAGATGATGAAAAGGCTAAGCAGCATTTATATAACATTCAAGTATCGAGTGAATTATTTAGTTATAAAAGGCCGAAAGATTGGGATGAGAGATTAATAGAGCTTAGTGAGGAAAAATTAAAAGAGGATAAAAGTATAAGAGATATAATGAGCGGACTTATGCTCGTTTTTTATGCTAGAGCTGATCAAGAGGGAATGGAAAGAGCGATACCGTATATAGAACCAATTGTTCGACAACCTGTAACGAAAGAAAATAAGTTTTTCGTTAGTAGTTTTCATAGTTGGTACCTTTTATATAAAGCTCTTTATGAGATGGATCGTCTTTCTTTGCAAGAAGCGAAGGAACATGGGAAGGCTATTACAAAAATGGACCTAAACGGATATTATCGTACACAAGGAATTATTAAATATTTAGAGGGCGATATGGAAGCGTCACACATTTATATGAGGAAAGCGGATAAAGAATTGAAGAGCGCTGAGAATAGTGAAATGGGATATTTACAATTAGAGAGAGAATGGTTTGAGCAGCTAAAGAAGAGGGTATCTTACGATGGGTGAGGTATCCTCTTTTTTCTATGTCGTCTTATGCCGTTCCATAAAAAGTGTGGGGCGAGTAAAATAAGATGTGAAGAGCAAAGCTTGGAGGAATTCTAGATGGAAATTTTAACGATTATTTTAATCGTCTTGCTCATTTATGTTGTTTTTAAAGTGGCATATGTAGCATTAAAAATACTCGCGATCCTATTAATTATCTTTTTAATCGTAGAGTTCGGCAGTAAATTGCTTGGGGGATAGGGTATGTTGAGCGTCTTGATTGTCGAAGAATGTCGGTAAGTCGATATCCTGTGTCGAACCGTCGATATAATGAAAAAATCGCTGATATAAGTGGAGAAATCGTCGATATATTTGAAAAATCGCTGATATAATCCGGTTGATACTGGATGGGGTATATGGAAAAGAAGTTGCCGTGAGGGTAACTTCTTTTTATTTGTTTATAAATTGTTTATTTTTACCTTCTATTCTTAGAGTAAGGAGGCGGTAGAGATGAAAAAAGCGGTTTTAGAAGTAAGAGATGTGACGAAAAAGGTGAAGGGGAGAACGTTGCTAAGTCATATGTCTTTTTCTGTTTATAAAAATGAGATTTGTGGTTTTGTTGGGCCAAATGGTTCTGGGAAGACAACTCTTATTCGAACAATTATGGGGTTAATTCGACCAAATGAAGGAGAGATATTAGTTAATGGTATTAGCGTACAAAAAAATCGGAAAGAAGCTCTTCAGCATGTAGGCGCAATTGTAGAGGCTCCAATTTTTTTCCCTTATATGTCAGGACGAAAAAATTTGCGGAATCTAGGGAGGATTACGTTACGTACTGGTGGAGAAGTTCTTGAAAATAAAGTGCAGCAAGTATTAGAAATCGTCGGTTTAGAAAATCGTGCTGACGATAAAGTTGGTACGTATTCGTTAGGGATGAAGCAGCGTTTAGGTATTGCACAGGCGCTTCTTGGGAATCCAGATTTTATCATTTTGGATGAACCGTCTAATGGATTAGATCCAGTTGGAATTAAGCAGCTTCGTAAAATTGTACTCGACTTACAGCGTGAGAAGGGCATTACTTTTTTCATTTCTAGCCATTTAATTCGTGAATTGGAGCTTATGTGTGATTCATGGGTCATGATTCGAGAAGGATCATTAATATGGCGGGGAACGACGGAAGAATTGCAAGGAAGGAATAAAGAATTAGAAGATATTTTCGTGGAGATGATGAGCTCATGATGATGTTAGTACGCTCGGAATGGGAGCGGCTTTGGGCGAAGAAAGTAACATGGCTTTGTTTTTTGATGATACCAGTGATGTTACTTGGGGCTGCTAAGTACTATTTAAAACATAATCAAGAGGTCGAAAGGATAGCGGTTGATTATACATATGCGAATTCGTTCCCCGTCCTTGCATTATCTGAAATGCTTATGAGTATATGTAATCTTGTTTTACTCGTTTTAATTGTTCTTGTGTTTGCTCAAGAGTATCATAGCGGTCAAATTAGGATGGTAATCCAAAGATCATATACGTATTCGGAGGTTCTGATTGCAAAAATAATTACGATAGTAGCGGTAAGTTTGCTATTTATAAGTGTTTATTTTATTTGCAGTTATTGTATTGGCTATATTTTCTTTGAGCATGAACCGAATATTCTTTTGTTTTATCATACGGAAAAAACGAATGCACTTGGCGTGTTCTTATACTGTATTTCTTATTACGGAATTGCTTATCTTACTTTAGTAGCAATGGCTAGCATATTAATTATGCTGTCGGTTATAAGTAAATCGACAACAAGTGCGACTCTTCTCGGTATGGGATTCATTATATTTTCCTTTGGATACCCAGCGATGGCGTTAGTGATAGGCCAATCCCCGACTTTTCTTTATATTAATTATTCTTCTTTAATTAAATTGCAACATGAAGGAATTGCTATATCTTTATCTGGTAGCTCAAGAATGATTCTTTTTGGATCTGTAGTTTTACTACTATACATTGTTGTTTGTAATACTGTAACAGTTTATTGGATAGGGAAAAAAGATAATTTTGTGTGAGGTGTGAAGAATGAGACAAATACTTATAAGTGAATTTGAACGGATTTTTAATAGAAAAAAGACGAAAGCATTAATAGCTATTTTTGGGCTGCTACTTATTTTGCATAGCGTATGGGTTCATACTTTTGGAGTTGCTATTTATGATACAAAAGGAACAGAAGTAATCTTAAGTAATTTAAACTTTCCTGTCGCAGTTACAAGAGAATGGTATTTTACGTTATTCTTATTAATTTTTCCAATCTTATTTATTGATAGTTTTAATAGTGAAATTTCATCTGGTGCGTATCGGCTTGTTATGATTCGTCCCGTAGGTAGATGGGAATTATTATTGGCGAAATGGATTACTCAAATGAGCATTGTAAGTTTGTTTTTGTTAATGGCATTCATTGAGAGTTATATATATGGAACATTTTTTATAAGGCGTGCAGAAGAGACATTCTTTTTAGATAAACAAGTCATTTATAGTGCGAATGCTTCTATTTTATATACTGTAAAATATTATTTAATACTATGGTTTATAGCAAGTGCTTTAACAATGTTGAGTAGTTTTGTAAGTCTGTGGTTTCAAAACGCTATCATTACGTATTTTGTAATAGTCGGTTTATTAGTAGCAAGTTTATATGTGAATGAAGAATTAAGTTATTTTGTAATTGGAAGTGGATCAATTCTAAGAATATTAAGTGAGGGGAAAGGAACATTTTACCTGATAAATGGTACAATTTTAGGAGGATGTGCAATAGCGGCTATGTTTAGTTGGTGTAAAAAAGATATATTTAATTAGGGGGGACTTGCCGTGACGAGCAAAATACTACTTGTAGACGATGAACCAGATATTCTTACATTTATTGAAGATAGTCTTGTCATGGAAGGGTATGAAGTAAGAAGTGCATTAAGTGGTGAAGAAGCTTTGAAGAAATTAGATAATAGCGTGGATCTCATTATTTTAGACGTTATGTTGCCAGATATGAATGGGTTTAAAGTTTGCGAGAAGATGAGAGAGTCTTATGCATGCCCAATCTTATTTTTAAGTGCGGATAGTAGTGAACGGTCTCGGATAGAAGGTTTATTGATTGGTGGAGACGATTATATTAGTAAGCCATTTAGTTTAAAAGAGTTGAAAGCGAGAATTGTTGCCAATTTGCGCCGTACGACAGATTTAAGAATGGTGGATCAAAAGGAATTTCTACGCTATGGAAGTATATTAATAGATTTGCAAAACTACGAAATAATGACTGGGAAAGAAAAAATTCATTTTACAAAAAAAGAGTATGAAGTTGTGAAAATGTTAGCACTTCATGCTGGTCAAGTTTTGACGAAAGAGCAGCTGTTTGAAAAGATTTGGGGATATGATAGTGAAAGTGATGTCTCTACTGTAGTTGAGCATATAAAGAAAATTAGAACAAAGCTTAGTGTATATGACAGAGAAAATACATATATTCAAACGGTGTGGGGAATTGGATATAAGTGGAGTGTACAGAATTGATGCAAAGGTTAAGGATTAAACAACAGCTAGTAGCTGGCTTCTTAATAGTTCTACTTGGTAGTTTAATACTAACGGTTTTAACAGCGGCTAGTGGTTGGTATTGGCTAACGAAGAATGGGAAAGTATTTCCTGCGAATTATTATGAACAGAAAATACCTATGATAAAAGAATATGTAAAAGATAAAGGCATACTATTGTTAAATGAGAAAGAGCGAAATGGATTAGAGAAAATTGTCCCTAAAGAGGGAATTAAATATCAAATTGTTAATAGGCAAGGAGATATTTCTTATGGTACATATAACAAGAAATTAATAACAAATGAGAGACCGATTTCGAGTGTTATTAATACAAATATTTATGGTGAAGAAGATGATAATGAAGTTACGACATATCTGCCTTTAGTAGATAGGAATGGAGATTTACAAGGAGCGATAGGGTTTAATTATCATTTAACAATATCTACTGCTTCGGCAGTTGATTCCTTTTTTGTAATCTTATTTTTAGCTTCACCCTTTATATACATTACAATTTTGTCCTACATTATTTCAAATCGAATGGGAAAAAGAATAAAGAAACCACTAGTTGAACTATCAGAGGCCTCAAAAAGAATTCAAGAGCAGGATTTAAATTTTCATTTAGAGTACAACGCGAAAAATGAAATTGGTGAATTAGTCAGTTCGTTTGAAAATATGCGTGCAGCGCTAGCTACTAGTTTGTCACGACAATGGGAGTTAGAAGAAGAAAGGAGAGAATATATTAGAGCTATTTCTCACGATTTAAAAACGCCATTAACGATTGTGCAAGGTCATACAGAAGGTTTGCAAAGTGGTTTATGGAAAAATGAAGATTTGTTACATCGGTATTTACAAACGATTGAAAGAAACACAAACAGAATGACAAAGCTTCTTGAGGAGTTCCAAATAGTAAATGAGCTAGAGAGTTTCTCATTTCAATTACGTTTAAATAAAGTACATATAAATCCATTCTTTCTTAAAAAACTAGAAGAATACGAATGCATAGCTAGAAAAAAAGAAATTGATTGGGATGTCATCTTTGAAAATAATGAGGATATACAAAGCTTAGTATTTGATCAAGAGCGAATCAGTCAAGTAATGGACAACATCGTAATGAATGCAGTTCGATTTACTCCGGTGTCAGGGAAGATGCTTTTGAAAGTATGTGCTTGGCATGACGCAATAGAGTTTCATGTATATGATTCAGGGCCTGGGTTTCAAGAAGGAGATTTGAAAAAAGTATTACAACGTTTTTATCAGGGAGATCAGTCGCGTTCAGGAAGCAAGGAGCATTTTGGACTCGGGTTATATATTGCTAAGACAATTGTTGAGAAGCATGGTGGTAAAACTCAGGTAGAAAATAGTGAGGTGAGAGGCGGGGCACACGTTTCGTTTCGGATTCCGAGCGGAGGTATATAGATGAAAATTGATTGTCGAAAAATGTCGGTAAGTCGATATCCTGTGTCGAACCGTCGATATAATGAAAAAATCGCTGATATAAGTGGAGAAATCGTCGATATATTTGAAAAATCGCTGATATAATCCGGTTGATACTGGATGGGGTATATGGGAAAGAAGTTGCCGTGAGGGTAACTTCTTTTTATTGTGATGCCGTGGTATGCAAACCAACATAAAAAAAGCTGGAAGAATCCCTTCCAGCTTACGAGTTACTTTCAATTTGGCGACCGTTTTCTTCTTCGTTGTCTTGTAATAGGTTGAATACATCAGCTAGACAGAATGCAATGAACCAAGTCCATAGACCGTGGAAGAAAGCTGAGCTTAATTGAAGTGGTAATGTATAGTTAGTCATTGAGTAGGAAATACATCCGCCAACGATTCCGATCATTGTTAATAACATTGTTTTTTGCGCATTTTCTTCTGGATTAAAGAGGAAGAAAATGTATCCACCTAAAATTGAAGCGCTTACAAGTGTTTCGATTCCATTAAAAATGATATTCTCTCCAAGCTGAGTGTTTGTCCAGAAGCAGATTGTTCCGCCGATAATAGCAAACAGGACAGCTATTGTATATCGTATATATTGATTCATATGTTCATCTCCTTATGTAATAAGATGATTTGGAAGTCAAAAAGGTAGGTATAGTATATTGAAGTGAGTTTTAGTTGTACGTATCTTTTTATAAAAAGATTATTGAAGAGTGATCGGTTTTTTAAACCGTTACGTGTATGATGTCTGAAATATACCCGACTGCTCGTTTCTTTTTGCTTGTAAAATAAGAGAAACTTCCAAGTCTATATACTCTTTTTTTGTGAGTCTGTTTTCATTATAACATATTTAGAGGCATAATAATAGAATTATCTGATTTTGTAATAAGTGTAAAAAATAAAAAGCGCAAGGAAATACCATTCCTTGCGCTTTTTTATATACGTTTGAAACGGCCGACAATTTCAACTGTTTCAGTAATATTCATAAATGCTTTGTTATCCACTTGACGGATAATACGTTTCATTTCGCCTAACTCATAGCGAGTCACGACAGTGTAAATCATTTTTTTCTTATGGTTTGTATAGCCGCCGACAGCATCTACCATCGTCACGCCACGTATGCCGTGATGTAGTAGGGCGCTTTTTATTTCCTCGCCTTTTTCTGTAATTGTCATTATCGTCAATTTAATATGTTTCGTATGCACAGCATCGATCACTTTGCTGACTACAAATCGACTAATTAACGTATAAAGTGTAATATCCCATCCGAAAATAAATCCTGCTACAACAAGTAAGATTAAGTTGAATACAAATATGATTGCTCCAATTGAAACATCGCGATATTTCGCTACAATTAATCCAACAACATCAAATCCACCTGTTGAAGAAGCAAATCGGAATATGATTCCTGAAGCTGCTCCGCAGATTACACCGCCGAATACAGAAGATAGTAAAATATCGTCTGAAACTTGGTGTACAGGGATAATGTTCATCGCTAATGATGATACAGCTACAAAGTACGCTGTTAAAAAGGTTGTCTTCTTGCCTAAGTAAAAGTGACTTAAAATAAGAAGAGGAATGTTTAGTAAAAAGATAAGTGCACCGATATTGTAGTGCATTAAATAACCGATAATCATCCCTACTCCAGCGAATCCACCGCTAATCATGTTATGCGGGATAAAGAACATATTCATAGAAATTGCATACAAAATAGAAGCTACGAAAATAACAACCAACTGTATGATAAATTCTAAGTGAAATGTTTTAGCTGCTGGGAAGGATAAAAAGGCGGTGTCGGGAACGTAATCGGCGTCTCCTAGTTGACCCATAGTATGTTTCATCTCCATATTCATTTTTGATTACAAGAAGAGAATAAAGGTTTTTTCAAAAACTGGCAATAGTTTTATTATAATGCAAAAATTTTATAAATTTCTAATAAATCAAGCCTATTCATTGATGTGTGTGAATATACTAAAGAAAGCGAATACAATGTTTCTTAATTATTGTTTTCTTGAGAAAATATGCAAAATACTTTTTTTGACGATAAAAGGAAATAGAGAATGTTTGCCGAATGTGCTAAAATGACCTTATTAAGGATGTGAAGCGATGGAATTTTTATTGCAGGATGCAATTCTATATATATCGTTTGTAACGACAGCACTTTGTTTATTAGAAGTTTTCTTCCTTGCTAACGTTTCTCGCTTTGTGCGTCAGCAAGCATCAAGCGGTAGACAAAGAGCATTTGCGTTAGTTGATACGTGTGAAGATAGTGCGGGGAATGTACCGCTATTTTCGATTTTTTATAAATATGGAATGATTCGTTCTGTACGCAGACAAGAATCGAGTGAAGAGAATGACGAGGTCGGTCCGTATACACCAATGTTTCGCTAAATAATTACGAAACATTGGAGGAATGAACATGTTAAAATCATACCGAACTGCGCTCGTTAGTTTATCATTATTACTTGTTTTTGTTTTATCTGGTTGTAGTAATGCAGCCCCAATTGATGCACATAGTACGGGAATTTGGGATCATTATTTTGTATATCCAATCTCGTTTATGATTCAATTTGTTGCTCATCATATACCGGGAGCTAGCTTCGGGATTGCTATCATTATTATGACGCTCGTTATTCGTTCAGCAATGATTCCATTAGCTGTTTCGCAATATCGTAGCCAAGCGAAAATGAAGAAAATGCAACCTGAATTGCAGAAGTTAAAGAAAAAATACGGTGATGTAAGTAAAGATCTTGAAAAACAAAAACAGTATCAAAAAGAAATGTCAGAACTAATGAAATCAGGCGGTTGGAATCCACTTGCTGGTTGCTGGCCAATCTTTATACAAATGCCGATTTTCTCTGCTTTGTATTATGCGATTAGCCGAACAGAAGAGATTCGCACATCTTCGTTTTTATGGGTGAACTTAGGACATGCAGATCCTTATCATATATTACCGATTATTGCAGCGTTAACGACATTTATTCAGATGAAGGTTTTCCAGTCTAATATTACAGCTGGAGAACAAGTACAGATGCTGAAAATGCAGCAAATTATGATGCCGGCAATGATTTTATTTATGGGATTTGCGGCACCATCGGGTCTTGTGTTGTACTGGATAACAGGTAACTTATTTACAATGACACAAACAATTGTATTAAGAAGAATAATGGAACGTGAAGAATTACAATTACAAAAAGCATAGAAAAACACCGCTCATCATGAGCGGTGTTTTTTTGTTAAGTCGTTAAGGAAATTTTAAGAAACCAACATTACTATAGGCATTGTATACGAGAGTGTACATGCATTAGAAATATGAAGGAGGAAATTTCCTATGAAGAAGAAAACAGTTGGGTATTTAGCGATTGCAGGTGCTTTATCATTCGGAATCATTGGAGGAGTCGGCATCCCGGCATTCGCGGCAACGAATACTCCAGCAGCTGAGCAATCTACAAAAACGGCGAAAAAAGATTTAGATGACGCTACAAAACAAAAAGTAAAAACGATTATGGATGATACAAAGAAACAGTTAGAGGAGCTAGGTGTAAAGCTTCCAGAGAAAGAAAAACGTAAAGAAATGTTTGCGGGATTAGATGAAGCGACAAAAGAAAAAGCGAAATCAATTTTAGAGCAAGAAAAGTCTGGGAAATTAACACGTGAACAAGCAAAAGAAGAATTAACAAAATTAGGCGTGAAGTTCCCGGAAAAGGGTAAACACAAAGAAATGTTTGCGGGATTAGACGAAGCAACAAAAGAAAAAGCAAAATCAATTTTAGAGCAAGAGAAATCCGGCAAATTAACACGTGAACAAGCAAAAGAGGAATTAACGAAGTTAGGTGTGAAAATGCCAGAGAAGGATAAGCATAAAGACATACTTGCTAACTTAGATGAAGCAACAAAGGAAAAAGCAAAGTCTATTTTTGAACAGGAAAAGTCCGGGAAATTAACGCATGAGCAAGCAAAAGAAGAATTAACAAAACTAGGTGTGAAGCTCCCAGAGAAAGAGAAGCATGAAGACATCTTTGCGGGATTAGATGAGGCAACAAAAACAAAAGCAAAAGCGATTTTAGACAATGAAAAGAAACAATTAGAGGCATTAAATGTGGATCTTCCGCATCATAAGTTTTTTATGAACAAAGAAGATAAATAATCGAATTACGTATCTTTCGTGTGGGCAACCGGAAGATACGTGCGAGGACCGATTTCTGCTGACAGAAATCGGTCCCTTTTAATGATTCAATAAAATTCTTTTCATTGTTAGTATGTATCCAAAGACGCAGTAGAAGATTGCAAAGCCGATAAACACTTCCGTATATTGATATTTACCTAATACGTAGAAGGAAACAGCTGGTATAATAGCTACCGCTAAAATGCTATAACCAGGATACTTGTACCTGAACATGATAGCGAATAGAACAGAAAGAAATGTAGCGATGATACAAAAAACAGCAATCATGATTGATGCACCTCCTATATGAATTATACCATTTTTAGGGAATTAGAGAAGTGGCGTAACTTCTGTTATAATATAAGAAGAGAAATATTTCATATGTTATATAAAAAATATATTGATTTTTTCTAACAATTCAATATAATGAACAATAACTACAAAATTCGACATCAAGAAGTGATGATGAGGACATGATCAATTTTTTACGATTCTCAGAGAGGGAGGCCTTTGGCTGTGAGCTTCCTAATACGGAAAAATAGATTACCACCTCTGAACTGCAGCAGTGAACGAACATCTAGTAATTGCTTGCCGGCAAAAACCGTTATGTAGACTTGAGAAATTGGTGAAGTGTGTTACTTTGCGAATTGAAACAAGGGTGGAACCACGAATACAACACTCGTCCCTTTTTTAGGGAGGAGTGTTTTTTTATTTCATTTTTGCATCACACTAGGATTGGAAGGAGGATACGCAGCATGCATCATGATGAGAAGAACAAAATTGGTTTAACGGTAGCACTTTCTATCGTAGTAGGAACGATTATTGGGTCTGGTGTGTTTATGAAACCAGGCAGCGTATTAGATTACTCGGGGAGTTCTAATATGGCGATTCTTGCTTGGATAATTGGTGGTCTGTTAACGTTAGCAAGTGGTTTAACAGTAGCTGAAATTGGAGCGCAAATCCCGAAAAATGGTGGGTTGTATACGTATTTAGAGGAGATTTACGGAAGTTTTTGGGGATATTTATCAGGCTGGATGCAAACGATTGTTTATGGGCCAGCTATTATTGGAACATTAGGGTTATACTTTAGTTCTTTAATGATTAATTTTTTCTATTTAGATAAAGTATGGAATTTACCAATCGCGATCGGAACAGTTGTGTTCCTTGGCGTTGTAAATAGTATGGGAACAAAATACGGAGGTATCGTTCAAACGATTACGACAATCGGGAAGATGATTCCAATCGTATTAATTGTTGTGTTAGGTTTTTGGAAAGGAAATAGCGATATCTTTAACGTAGTTGTGCCAATATCAGAAAATCAAAGTATCGGGATGGCAATTTTAGCAACGTTATTTGCTTATGATGGCTGGATTTTACTTGCTTCGATTGGTGGAGAAATGAAAAATCCAACAAAGTTATTACCGAAAGCTATGACAGTTGGGATTTTAATTGTAACAGCTGCTTACGTATTAATTAATTTGGCGTTACTGAATGTATTACCAGCAACACAAATTGTAGACCTTGGAGAAAATGCAACAGCGACAGCTGCAGGCATGCTACTTGGAGAATATGGCGGGAAAATTATTAGTATCGGTATTATCGTTTCTATTTTCGGTTGTTTAAATGGAAAGATTTTAACGTTCCCACGTATCCCGATGTCGATGGCAGAACGTGGACAACTTCCATTTGCTAAGTTTATTGCGAAGGAAAGCCCAAGATTTAAAACACCAGCAAATGCGATTACTGTTGAAATCATTTTAGGAATTATTTTAATGATTATTAGTGATCCGAATAAGCTATCTGAGATTTCCGTATTCATTATTTATATTTTCTATGTAATGACGTTTATTGGCGTCTTCATTTTAAGAAAGCGTAATAAGAATAAAGAGCGTGCATACAGTGTACCGTTATTCCCAATCGTACCAATCGTTGCCATTTTCGGCTCGCTCTTTGTAATTGGTAGTGCAATTATCAATGATCCGGTAAGTTGTTTCTTATCAATTGGAATTGTATTTACGGGGCTTCCGGTATATTGGTATTTAAATAAGAAGAATAAAAATGAAGTGTCATGAGTGAAGGGTAGGCGTATAATGCGCCTACCTTTTTTACTGTAAAAAAATTGTACTTGTGTTCAACTTCTATTTTGGTTACTATAATCGTAGTAACCAAAATAGAAAGCGTGGGGAAAGACTTGAATTTTCGTGTGTATATTTTAGCTATCGCGGCTTTCGTAGTCGGAACGGTTGAGCTAATTATAGGAGGAACGCTTGATTTAGTTGCCAATGATTTAGGAGTATCTATTAGTGCAGCTGGTCAGCTTATCACAATATTTTCAGTAGTATTTGCTTTATCAGGCCCTGTTTTATTAGCATTAACAGGGAAATTTGAAAGAAAAGCATTGTATGTTGGGGCATTATCGATTTTCTTAATCGGAAATATTATTTCAGCATGTAGTGTGAATTATGGGATGTTAATGTTCTCAAGGGTGATTTGTGCGGCGAGTGGTTCGCTTATTATTGCACTGTCAGTAACACTTGCTTCTAGCGTTGTAGAACCGCATTTTCGTGCGCGTGCAATTGGAATCATTTTCATGGGGATTAGTGGGTCACTTGTACTTGGAGTACCGCTTGGCCTTGTGCTCGGAAATGCATATGGATGGCGTGCACCATTTGTGCTCATTTCAATCTTAACAGTGATGGCAATCGCTTGTATTTCATTATTCTTAACGAAAGTACCACCGACATCGGTATTATCAATAAGAGAGCAAATTGCTACGTTAAAAGATAAAAAAATCGTCAGTGCACAGTTAACGTCGTTCTTATTTTTAACGGGTCATTTAACACTATATGCATATTTAACACCATTTTTAAAAGATGTTATGCATGTGGAAGCGAATTGGATTAGTGTATTTTATTTCATCTTCGGAATCGCAGCAGTAATTGGGGGCGGCTTCGGAGGCTGGCTTGCTGATAAATGGGGATCGAAGAAAAGTATTATCTCAATTATTATCGTATTTGCGTGTGCGATCTTCCTATTGCCGATGATGACATTCTCATTCCCGCTGTTCATTATTATGATGGGACTTTGGAGTATGCTGAGCTGGGCTATTTCGCCAGCACAGCAAAATTATTTAATTGAAATTGCACCAGAATCAGCTGGTATTCAGCAAAGTTTAAATAACTCTGCCCTTCACTTAGGGATTGCGCTCGGTTCAACAGTAGGTGGAGTTGTTATTGAAAAATCATCTGTTATATATAACGCTTGGGTAGGGGGCGGCTTTATTATATTAGCGCTACTTTGTGCGATTTTCTCGATTACGAGAGGGCGTTCTACTCAGTTTGCAAAAGAAGAATCTATCGTTTGATAGGTTCTTTTTTTGATTTGTAAAAAATTGCAGGTTTTAGTAGGGAAATGGAGAAAGTGTATACAGCGAGGTGATGGAAAATGATGTCTAATTTCTCGGTATTCGGTATGATAATTGCACTACTACCGATATTAATATTTGTTTTTGTATTAAGATGGGTTCGTTTCATCTATCAAAATTCAGAGAAACAAGTGGAGCAGAATGAGAAAATGATTGAGTTGTTGATGGAGATAAAAGAGGAAAATAAAAAGGAGTCTAGATAAAGAACTAGATTCCGTTTTGGATTGGAAATGAAATCAAAGTTGCATTGCAATAATTTGAAAAAAAGCATCTAGTGGCGCACTAGATGCTTTTTGTTTTTTATCCCGCTTTAATGGGCAGTAAGACCCACCTCAAAATTCAATGAAAGCAAAGAATTTTGAGGTGGGTCGGGCTGTCCATTAAAGTTCGATTAGTTGAACTTTATCGTATGTGTATTAGTATCTCAACTTCATCAACAAACTTTTAATTTCCTCATCTTCCATAAAGAGATCATGGTGTTTCTGGGTAATCTTTGCAAGTGCAACGTCGTGATAGAAAAATTCTGTAAAGAACTTTACGAAAGGTTGTGACATTGTTTTCATTGCTTGCCATGACTCTTGCTCTACACCAGCAAATAAAATTTCGCGGTCGTCAACGATGAGTAGTAAATAGCGCTCTAATGCGTTAGGTTCTTCAGCTGGAATTAGAAAATGCATGTTTTCTAAATTCGTTTCTACTTCTCCAACTATAAGAGATTCAATTTGGACGGCTTGTTTTGCTTTTTCTTCTAGTAACGGAAGATATTCTAAAAGAGTATCGTTCCAAGCTGAAATGCGAATCGATTCTTTTGCACTTTCGATGAGCTCTTTACTTTGAACGCGAATAGAAGATTGCATTTTTAAGCTCCATACACGGTCATCTGTAAATGATTTTTTTGATATAGTTGTCTCTAATTCTTTAATATTAGATTGGAATTCTGTCGTTAATTTTTCAATTGCTAGCTTGAGTGGTAATGCTGTATACAGCTTTTTCTTTTCTGAAACAGAATCCATTACCATTCCTTTATCGATCAGGCGTGCTAGCACTTCATATATTTTGGCTTTTGGCACACCAGAATGCTTCACAATCGTTGTAGCATCTAATGGTTCGTTGCTTGATACGACAACTTCATAAGCTTGGCTTTCATATTGTGAGAAACCGAATTTTTGTAACATAGTTACCTCCGAACGAATGAGATTATATAGTTTAAGGATAATGAACTATTTGTTTTTACACAAGTGGTAGTAGGTTTTCTAATGGGATTGAGTTGAGAATTAATTTCAATTTTTTAATTTTATCCATTATACTTAATATAGTGATTAATATGATTACAATACAACGAGAAGGGGATGCGTTGGGGAAGATGTTGAGAAGTTTACGTTTAAAAATTGCAGTAGTATTTTCAGTACTTATTTCAATGATGTTCGTAATTTTAGGTACAGCTATGTATCAATTACAGAAAGAGAAGGAAGTGAGCTCCTTAGACCAGTATTCTCAAAATACGATGGATCTTGTGACAGAGCAACTTACGACATTTGTTCAAAGAACGGATGAAGATATGGGGTATTATGCGAACAGTGAGATGATTCGTAATATGCTTCAAGACGGGGTTACTCCAGAAGAGGAAGCATTTTTGACGAAAGAGTTTTCGGAGTATAAAAAGAATCATCCTGGTATTTTAGACTTATATATTGGTACGAAAGATAAAAAAACATTAAGTGCCAATCTTGCTGAAGGTGGACAAGTGCCAGAAGGATATGACCCAACGACAAGACCTTGGTATAAAGACTCAGAAGCTGATGTGAAAAAGGTTCACTGGGGACAACCTATGTATGAAATTGCAACAGGTAAGCTAAGTGTGGGAGTTTCTAAAGCAATCACAGCTCAAGATGGATCTGTATTAGGTGTTGTAGCGATGGATGTATCGCTCGGAACAATTCAGAAATTACTTCATAATATTCAATACAATAACGGCGGAGAAATGTTTATTATAAATGATAAAAATATGGCTCTTGTTTACCCAGAAAAGATAGGGAAAGATGTTTCGAAAGAGCCACTTGTGAAGAGTTTAAATAAAGATGTAACAAAATATGCTGTGACTACATTAAAAGGTGAAGATGTAGTTGCATATAGTCAGTCATTTGATTTGATGAAATGGAAGATAGGAATTTTTTATCCGAAAGAAACGATTGATGGGCTATTAAATAGTACGAGAAATACAGTCCTTATAATGGCATGTATTAGCTTATTCGTTGGAATTGTAGCCTCATACTTGTTCTCAAGAAGGTTAGCAAGACCGCTGCAACTATTAACGAATCACGTTCAAAAAGTAGCAGAAGGTGATTTAACGTTGCAAATGAAAGTGACAAGTAAGGATGAAGTTGGAGAACTGACGAACCATTTTAATCATATGGTTGAGCAAATGAATGAAATGGTAAGCAAAATTAAAAATAGTGTATCAACCGTGCAACAATCAACGAATAATCTACATTATTTAACGAATGAGACTGTAGCAGCTAGTAGAGAAGTGTCAGGTGCAATGGATGACGTGAGCGGAGGAGCTTCTACGCTTGCTAATAGTGTAGATGAAGTTTCAGAGCAGCTCGAGAATATGGCGCAGTCAGTGGAACAAATGAATAACTCTGTTAGTGAAATAAAAGGTGTGGCTGGCAAAGCTGAAGAGGCATCTAAGCAAGGATTAAATACGATGCGTAATTTAGTTCGTACGAGGGGCCAATCCTCTTCGATTGTTGTTTATACAGAGGAAGCATCTGGAAAGTTAGAGCAAAGGGTTGGATCGATTCAAAATGTTGTAGAGCTTATAAAAGGTATTTCAGATCAAACGAATTTACTTGCTTTAAATGCTTCAATCGAGGCGGCACGTGCGGGTGAACAAGGTAAGGGCTTTGCTGTTGTTGCGGAAGAGGTTCGGAAATTAGCGGAACAATCAAAAGAAGCAACAGTAGAAATTGCGACGATGATTGGTGATGTACAAGTAGAGGTAAGACGAGTTGTAGAAGTTGTAAGTAAATTGAAAGACATTGCGGATATACAAAATAATGTTACGACAGAAGCAGAGGCGGAATTCCGTACCATTATGTCAGTTGTAAATACAATTAGTACTTCAGTGGAACAAATTGTAGAAGAGGTACATAACATCGGTCACGAGCAAGGAGAAATTACAGCGGTCATGCATACAATTGCTGGTACGAGTCAAGAAAGCGCAGCGGTTTCGGAAGAGGTAAATGCTGCAACTGAATCACAAGTGAATCATCTAGAAAAGGTAGCTCATACGATGGAAAGCTTGACGGAGCATATGAGAGACTTAGAAAGATTAGTTGAGCAGTTTAAAATAGAGGAATAACAAATTAGTAAAATGATGCGTATTTCGGTAAAATAGACAATGGATATATAAGAAGCAAGTATAGGAGGAAGACTACTATGGCAATTGTTGACGTATCGATTATTCCAGTAGGAACAGGTAATCCAAGTGTGAGTGAATATGTAGCAGAAGTACAAAAGGTGCTAGAGAAAAACTCAGATCGTGTGAAGTATCAATTAACACCAATGAATACAATTATTGAAGGAGATCTTCCTGTCATTCTAGAAGTAATTCAACAAATGCATGAAGTTCCATATGCGAAAGGTGCGCAGCGCGTTGCGACAACAATTCGTATCGATGATCGTCGTGATAAAGTAAGCACAATGGAGAAGAAATTAAACTCTGTTCGATCAAAATTATAAAGAAAAGCAGCGATCTTCGCTGCTTTTTTCATATAGGAGGTAGATAAGATGAGTGAAAAGTTTAACGAACAATTTGACGGGTTGTTAGAGAAATACACGGAACTATTACTTGGAGAGAGCAATGAAGAGAGAAAAGAACAGGTACAGAAGTGGGCGCTGTATTCTTACATAGCGAAGACGATGCCGGCTTTAGTGAAGCATTGGAATGAGACTTATCCCGATGCGAAAGAAGAGATGGTGCAGTTAATTACACATATTAAAAGGCTGAATGAAGAGAAGAGAAATGAGCAATAAAAAAACTTGGGGTAAATATAATCTCAAGTTTTCTGTATTAATATCCTCATATAATTTACATGGAATATAAAGGGTTTTATAGGCATGTCGAATATTTTCGGCATGCCTATTTTGTGCCTATTAAACTCTATTTTTCTAAATGACGAAAAATATTTCAGGCATATTTATAAGCGAGAATATAGGTTTTTAAATGTTTTTATAGTATTTTATAAATTATCTAAATAATTATTTGTATCCAATAATTTTAAACAATGATATAATTTCGAAGAGGGGTAAAAAACAGATAAATTAAGTCATAGGGGTGAATTACATGGAACAATTAATGCGAAATTCGTTTCTTTTCTTATCTAAAAATAAAGCGCTAACAAAACTGGCTAAAAAGTACGGTTTACGCTTTGGTGCAGGTCGCTTTGTCGCAGGGGAGACAATTGAATTAGCGACAGCAGCTATTAAACAATTAAACAAGCAAGGACTTTGTGTAACAATCGATTATTTAGGGGAATTCGTTGATAATGAAGCGGAAGCAAATGAAATGGCTAACCAATCGATTGAAGCAATCCGTGCAATTGGAAGAGAAGGTCTTGATTCGCAACTTTCTTTAAAGATGACTTCTATGGGATTAGATATCTCTGATGAAATCGTAATGAACAATATGCGCCGCATTTTAGAAGCTGCAAAAGAAAATGGTGTGTTCGTTACAATTGATATGGAAGATTATACACGCTGTGGAAAGACGATTGATATCTTTAAACAGTTAAAGTCTGAGTACGATAATATTGGTACTGTTATTCAAGCTTACCTATATCGTACAGAAAAAGATATTGAAGACTTAAATGCTTATAATCCTAATTTACGCCTTGTAAAAGGGGCTTATAAAGAACCTGAAGAAGTGGCGTTCCCGGACAAGAAAGATGTAGATGACAATTATAAAAAGATTATTAAAATGCACTTATTAAATGGAAATTATACTGCAATTGCTTCACATGACGAAGCGATTATTGAATATACGAAAAAACTTGCCGAAGAACACAACATTCCAAGGGATCAATTTGAATTCCAGATGTTATATGGTATTCGTAATGAGCGTCAACTCGAGCTAGTAAAAGAAGGTTACAAAATGCGTGTTTACGTACCTTATGGAAACGACTGGTATGGCTACTTCATGCGTCGTCTAGCAGAGCGTCCAGCAAACGTTGCGTTCGTATTAAAAGGTATGGTTAAAAAATAACCAAGGAGAAAATACTCCTTGGTTATTTTAATTGCTGAAATGCGTAATGTGCCATTTTCTTCGTATCAGGATACAGTTGCTTGCGAGTAGAAGATAATACAACATTAATGACACGTTTACCGTCTTTCTCATCCACTGTTACGACTGTATATTTTCCGAGTGCTGATAGACCGCTTTTACTTCCAATTGCATATGGATCGTCATATAGTTCTTCTCGTCCATAGTTTGCAATCTTTGGAGAGCGTTCTGAAGTATGTAGAGTTGTACGCGTTGAATTCATATATTCTAAAACAACTGGGTACTTTAATGCTTCTTTCGTAATTATAGCAATGTCATATGGTGATACTTTGTTTCCTAGTGCATCAGCACCACTTGCGTTTTTGAAAGTCGCATGCTTTGTACCAAGTTCCTTCGCTCTAGCATTCATCATTTTTACAAATTCATTTTTTGATCCTGCAATATGTTCTGCAATGGATTCAGCTATTGGGTCTGCACTAATGATAAGCATCAGTTTTAATGCTTCATCACGTTTTAACTTTTCCCCAGCACGAAGTTTAATTTTCTTACTTTGACTTTCTGTTTTAATTGCGTTTTCTGTAACTGTAATTTCTTCATCTTCTTTTACATTCTCTAGTAAAAGAAGGGTTGTCATCATTTTGGCTATACTAGCCGGATAAGAGCGTTCGTCTTCTCGTTTCCCATACAAAATTTCACCTGTGTCTGCATCAATTGTAATGCCGTATTGCCCAGTGATATTAGGTTGATCAGCTCTTACAGCTTGTTGTCTTTGTGCGTAAGAGAAGAAAATCATCCCTGTAAATAGTGTGGCGATCATTACAATCATAACTATTGTTCGTTTCATTATAATTCCCTCATTTGTTACAAATAAATTGGGCAGAAAAAGCAGCCATTACCCATTATGCCACGTTCTCTGCCCAAAAATATAGCGTTATTTTTCGCCCATATTATGCTTCTTATATTGTTGGTTATTACCTTGACGTCCTTTTTCTACGCCTCGATCGGTTGGGCCAGCGTTTCCTGTCACACTTGCTGCGCTAATTCCAGCCTTTGAAGGGTTCTTCTTAAGTTTTGCCATATATATTCCTCCAGTTTCGTCAGATTATAAAAAGGGAAAGTGTATTTTAGTGAAGAAAATACATATATAGCATGGGCAAATAAAAGAAAAATATTTATCCCACTTTAATGGGCAGTAAGACCCCCACCTCAAAATTCAGCGAAAGCAAAGAAGTTAGGTAGGGGTCAACTGCCCATAAAAGTCCGATTGGTTCAACTAATAATCAGTAGGGGATGAAGGAAACCCCTACTGATTAAAGTTTCACTTTATTTCAGAAAATTTTATCAATAAATATATTGCGAAAATTTAAATAGTATCATATATTTATTAGTAGAGGCTCACTCATTGATTGCGACTTATGTCGAAAAATTGAATGAGCATTCATTCAAGAATAGGGGGAGAATTGGATGTTCCAAATTAAAAAGGCTGCTGTTCTAGGGTCAGGCGTAATGGGTTCAGGAATTGCGGCACACTTAGCTAATATTGGTATTCCGACATTATTGCTTGATATTGTACCACCTGCGCTTACGAAAGAAGAAGAAGCGAAGGGACTTACATTAGAACATAAAAGTGTGAGAAATCGTTTTAGTAATACGGCACTACAAAAACTATTAAAGCAAAAACCAGCTCCTCTGACAGTGAAAGGAAATTTAGCACTGATTGAAGCAGGTAACTTAGAAGATGACCTTGAGCGTCTAGCTGATGTAGATTGGATTATTGAAGTAGTAGTTGAAAACTTAGATATTAAAAAGAAACTATTTGAAAAAGTAGATGCTGTTCGTAAACCGGGTTCTATCGTAAGCTCGAATACGTCAGGCATTTCAGTTGAAAAAATGGCAGAAGGTCGTTCAGACGACTTCCAGAAACACTTCTTAGGCACACACTTTTTTAACCCACCACGATATTTAAAACTTCTAGAGGTAATACCGACGAAAGAAACTGATCCACAAGTATTAAGCTTCATGAAACTATTTGGCGAAGACGTTCTTGGAAAAGGCGTTGTTATCGCAAAAGACACACCAAACTTTATTGGAAACCGCATCGGTACGTACGGTTTATTAGTAACTCTTCAAGAGATGGTAAAACGCGGCTATAGCATTGGGGAAGTTGATTCAGTAACAGGCCCACTTATTGGTCGTCCGAAGAGCGCAACGTTCCGTACATTAGATGTTGTCGGTTTAGATACATTCGTACACGTTGCAAATAACGTATATGAAAACGTACAAGAAGAAGAGCGCGATGTATTTAAAGTACCAGCTTTCATGCATGACATGCTTGATAAAAAATGGCTTGGAAGCAAAACAGGTCAAGGCTTCTTCTTAAAACAAGGAAAAGAAATTTTAGAATTAAATCCAGAAACGATGGAGTACGAAGCTCGTAAAAAATTAAAAGCTGCATCGATCGAGTTAAGTAAACAAGAAAAAGGTTTATCGAATAAATTGAAAGCGCTTGTATACGCGAAAGACCGCGCAGGAGAGTTGTTATGGAACATTATTACACCGACTCTTTTATACTCTGCAAAACTGCATAAAGAAATTGCTGACGATATCGTTGCAATTGACCAAGCGATGAAGTGGGGCTTCGGCTGGGAGCAAGGACCGTTTGAAGTTTGGGATGCAATCGGCGTTGAAAAGTCCGTTCAAAAGATGGAAGAAAACGGCGTAGTTGTTCCGGCTTGGGTGAAAGAAATGTTAGAGAAAGGTTTCACTACTTTCTACAAACATGATAACGGAGATAGCTACTATTACGATAATGGCGAATATAAGCTAATCGAACGTAATAAAAAGGCAATTTCTCTTAAGCAATTAAAAGCGAAAAATGGCGTATTAAAGAAAAATAGCGGAGCGAGCTTAATTGATTTAGGAGACGGCATCCTTTGTTTAGAATTCCATTCGAAGAGCAATGCAATCGGTATGGATATTACGCAAATGATTAACTACGCTGTTGATGAAGTAGAAAAGAATTATAAAGGTCTTGTTATCGGTAACCAATCGAAGAACTTCTGCGTTGGTGCGAACTTAGCAATGATCTTAATGGAAGCACAAGACGACAACTACTTTGAAATTGAGTTAGTTGTGAAAAACTTCCAAGATGCAATGATGAAAATTAAATACTCTTCTAAGCCAGTTGTAGCAGCACCATATGGTATGACGCTTGGCGGAGGTACAGAAGTTTGCTTACCAGCAGCGAGCATTCAAGCTTCTAGTGAAACGTATATGGGCTTAGTAGAAGTTGGCGTTGGCTTAATCCCTGGCGGAGGCGGTAATAAAGAGCTATACATTAAGCACTTAAATAAAATGGCAAACGGCGTAGAGTTTGACATACAAAAAGTTGCAAATAAAGTGTTCGAAACAGTCGCAATGGCGAAAGTTTCCACTTCAGGACAAGAAGCAGTTTCTCATAACTTCTTAGGTGATAAAGACGGTATTAGTGTGAATGGTGATCACTTACTATACGATGCGAAACAGAAAGCACTTGCTTTATATGAAGCTGGTTATAAAGCGCCGATTCGTAAAAAGATACCGGTTGTTGGTGAAACAGGATATGCAACTCTTGCACTTGGTGCAGAAGCAATGCATTTATCTGGTTACATTTCAGAGTACGATCTTCACATTGCGAAGAAACTTGCATATGTCATTGCGGGCGGAAAAGTGCCGTATGGAACAGAAGTTGATGAGCAGTATTTATTAGATGTAGAACGTGAAGCATTTATTAGCTTAGTAAGTGAGATGAAATCACAAGCAAGAATGCAGCACATGCTTGTAAAAGGAAAGCCATTACGTAACTAATAACGAGGGGAGATATCGTTCATGAGAGAAGCTGTCATTGTTGCGGGAGCAAGAACACCAATTGGAAAAGCAAAGAGGGGTTCATTAAAAACAGTTCGTCCTGACGATCTAGGGGCGTTAGTAGTAAAGGAAACGTTAAAGCGTGCGAATTATGAAGGACCAATCGATGATTTAATTTTCGGTTGTGCGATGCCAGAAGCAGAGCAAGGTTTAAATATGGCTCGTAATATCGGCGGATTAGCAGGACTTTCTTACGATGTTCCAGCTATTACAATTAACCGTTACTGTTCTTCAGGTTTACAAAGTATCGCTTACGGAGCAGAGCGCATTATGCTTGGTCACTCAGAAGCTGTATTATCAGGCGGAGCGGAATCAATGAGTTTAGTTCCAATGATGGGACACGTTGTTCGTCCAAATAGCCGCCTTGTAGAAGCAGCTCCAGAATATTATATGGGTATGGGACATACAGCAGAGCAAGTTGCTGTGAAATATGGAATTTCTCGTGAAGAGCAAGATGCATTTGCCGTAAGAAGTCATCAACGTGCTGCGAAAGCATTAGCTGCAGGAAACTTTGCTGATGAAACAGTACCTGTAGATGTAACGTTACGTACTGTTGGATCAAATAACAAACTGCAAGAAGAAACAATCACTTTCACGCAAGACGAAGGTGTAAGAGCAGAAACGACGATAGACATTTTAGGTAAATTACGTCCAGCATTTAACGTTCGCGGTTCTGTAACAGCTGGTAACTCTTCACAAATGAGTGATGGTGCAGCATCTGTATTATTAATGGACCGTGAAAAAGCAGTAAGCGATGGTATGAAGCCACTTGCGAAATTCCGTTCATTTGCAGTAGCGGGTGTACCACCAGAAGTAATGGGAATTGGCCCAATCGCAGCAATTCCGAAAGCATTAAAACTAGCTGGCTTAGAGCTATCTGATATTGGCTTATTCGAACTAAATGAAGCATTCGCTTCTCAATCGATCCAAGTTATTCGTGAACTTGGTTTAGATGAAGAAAAAGTAAACGTAAACGGCGGTGCAATCGCACTTGGACATCCACTTGGCTGTACAGGAGCAAAACTAACACTATCTCTTATTCACGAAATGAAACGCCGCAACGAACAATTCGGTATCGTAACAATGTGTATCGGCGGCGGAATGGGAGCAGCGGGAGTGTTTGAATTACTATAAAAAAGTGCAGGTGGCTCGTTCAGAACAGGAGGGCGTTGGAAGCCCTGACGAAGAGGCGCTTTTTGCCTCACAGGAAGGGGTGAAACGACCGACTGTTCTAGCCACCGGAACTGGATTATGAAAAAAAGTGGAAGCGGCTCGCTCAGAATGTGAGGGGGATGGAGCTTCAGACGTAGAGGCGTTCTTTGCCTCGCAGGAAGAAGTGAAGCCACCGAACATTCTAGCCGCTGGAACTGGACTATAAAAAAGTGCAGGTGGCCCGTTCAGAACGAGACGTCACCAATGCAAAGAATGGAAGCAACAAAGGTTTATAAAAACAAAAGGGAGAGCCAGCTTCTTTCAAAATGAGAGAAGCGGCTTATGAAAATATGAAGGAGGAAATTTTCATGGAAAAAACAGTAGGAAGTGCAGTTAAAGGCGGTAGCTTTTTAGTAGATGAGATTACAATTGATCAAGTGTTTACGCCAGAAGATTTTTCATCTGAGCATAAAATGATTGCAAAAACGACAGAGGACTTTATCGTAAATGAAGTTCTTCCAGAGCTTGAATATTTAGAGCAACATGAGTTTGATCGTTCTGTTCGTCTTTTAAAAGAAGCTGGGGAACTTGGTTTATTAGGCGCTGATGTACCAGAAGAGTATGGTGGAATTGGTCTTGATAAAGTAAGCTCAGCGTTAATCGCAGAGAAATTCTCTCGTGCTGGTGGCTTTGCAATTACTCACGGTGCTCACGTAGGTATCGGATCTTTACCAATCGTATTATTCGGTAACGAAGAGCAAAAGAAAAAGTATTTACCATTACTTGCAACTGGTGAAAAATTAGCGGCATACGCATTAACAGAGCCAGGTTCAGGATCGGACGCATTAGGTGCAAAAACAACGGCACGTTTAAATGCAGAAGGTACACATTACGTATTAAATGGTGAAAAACAGTGGATTACAAACTCTGCATTCGCTGACGTATTTATCGTATATGCAAAAATTGATGGAGAGCACTTCTCAGCATTTATCGTGGAGAAAGACTATGCTGGTGTATCTACAAGCCCAGAAGAAAAGAAAATGGGTATTAAATGTTCTTCAACTCGTACGTTAATTTTGGAAGATGCGTTAGTACCGAAAGAAAACTTACTTGGCGAAATCGGTAAAGGTCATATTATCGCATTCAACATTTTAAATATCGGTCGTTATAAATTAGGTGTTGGTACAGTTGGATCTGCGAAACGTGCAGTAGAAATTTCAGCACAATATGCAAACCAACGTCAACAGTTCAAACAACCAATCGCTCGCTTCCCATTAATTCAAGAGAAACTTGCGAATATGGCAGCAAAAACATATGCAGCTGAAAGCTCTGTATATCGTACAGTAGGCTTATTCGAAAGCCGCATGAGCACATTATCTGAAGAAGAAGTAAAAGACGGTAAAGCAGTAGCAGCTTCTATCGCTGAATATGCAATCGAGTGTTCTTTAAACAAAGTATTCGGTTCTGAAGTACTAGACTATACAGTAGATGAAGGTGTTCAAATTCACGGTGGTTACGGATTTATGGCAGAGTATGAGATTGAAAGAATGTACCGCGATTCTCGTATTAACCGTATTTTCGAAGGAACGAATGAAATTAACCGCCTAATCGTACCAGGTACGTTCTTACGTAAAGCGATGAAAGGTGAATTACCACTTCTTCAAAAAGCACAAAAATTACAAGAAGAGTTAATGATGATGATGCCAGAAGAAGTAGGCGATGAGCCATTAGCACTTCAAAAATATTTAGTAAATAACGCGAAGAAAATCGGCTTAATGGTAGCTGGATTAGCTGCTCAAAAATACGGTAAAGCATTAGATAAAGAACAAGAAATTCTTGTGAATATCGCTGACATCGTAAGCAACCTATACGCAATGGAGTCAGCTGTTCTTCGTACAGAAAAAGCAATTAAAACAACTGGTCTTGAAAAGAATAAACAAAAAGTGTTATACACTGAAGTATTCTGCCAAGAAGCATTTAACGAAATCGAAGCAGATGCGAAAGAAACACTTATCGCAGTTGAAAACGGCGACATGCTGCGCATGATGTTATCATCATTACGTAAATTAACTCGCCACACACCACTTAACGTAATTCCGAAGAAACGTGAAATTGCTGCGAAAATTTTAGAAGATGAGCGTTACACGGTTTAATATTTTTAAAGAAAAGTAGTCGTATAAACGACTGCTTTTCTTTTTTTTCTGAGAAAATAAAGTTTTTAGTGACATAAAACTAATACCATTAGTATAATAAAACTAATGGTATTAGTTTTCGTGAAAAGGGAGATGGGAATATGAGAATGATGCATGAAAAAACGGTATATCAATTGTCATTTTTGCCAAGAGTGTTTCCTGTGAATTGTTACTTTATAGAGGAAGAAGATGGTTTAACTTTAATTGATGCTGCTTTGCCATATAGCGCAAAAGGAATTTTACAGGCGGCTGAGAAAATAGGAAAACCAATTACGAATATTGTATTAACACATGCGCATGATGATCACATCGGTGCATTAGACGCATTAAAGGAAGTACTTCCTCATGTTCCCGTCTATATTTCTAAAAGGGACGCAAAGCTGTTAGAAGGAGATACGACGTTACAAAAGGATGAACCGAATATACCGATAAAAGGCGGTGTACCTAAAAAAGTAAAAACGGTACCTGATGTTTTATTGGAAGATGGCGACCGAGTTGGATCGCTTCTTGCGATTATGACACCGGGACATACGCCAGGCTCCATGGCGTTTCTTGATGTACGAAATAAAGCTCTTATTGTTGGGGATGCATTCCAAACGAGAGGAGGTACGGCTGTTTCGGGACAAATGAAATTTTGGTTTCCGTTTCCAGCGATGGCAACGTGGAGTAAAGAAATATCATTACAAAGTGCAGAGAAGCTAAGAGAATATGAGCCGTCCTTGCTTGCGGCAGGGCATGGGAAAATGATAAACGATCCAGGGGCTGTCATAGAGCTTGCTATTAAGGAAGCTAAGCGGAATATAGAAAGTAGAAAAGAGGGTTAATTGATGTCACCGAGAATCGGACTTACATTACAGAAAATTGTAGAAACAGCAGCAGAAATTGCAGATGCAAATGGAATACAAGAAGTAACGTTAGCTTCATTAGCGCAAACATTAGGGGTACGTTCACCTTCGCTATACAATCATGTGAAAGGTTTACAAGATGTACGGAAACATCTTGGTATTTACGGAATCAAGCAGCTGTATAACAAACTGGAAGAAGCGGCCGAGGGTAAACGGATGGATGAAGCAATTCATGCTTTAGGAGAAGCGTATGTAGCATTCGTACGCAAACATCCTGGACTATATGAAGCAACCTTTTTACGAGATGAAGAAGTAAGAAAAGCAGGTGACGGAATTGTAAAGCTTTGTCTTCAAGTTTTACAACAGTACGGCTTAGAAGGAGAGAATGCACTTCATGCGACACGTGGATTCAGAAGTATTTGTCATGGATTTGCGTCGATTGAACAGCAGGGCGGATTTGGTTTGCCGTTAGATTTGGATATAAGTTTACATGTATTGTTGGAAACGTTTATTAAAGGATTACGTGGAATGAAAGAGTGAATAAGAGGAGAAAAAGCATGAATTTGTCGCTGAGGATGCTTTTTATATAGCAGGCTTTGATTTGCTGGAGGGACAATGACAAAAGGATGTGAAGTGAAATGTTTGCAGGACATTTTGGCTTAGCGGCAGCAGTAAAAGCCAAGTCACCTAAACTACCACTTTGGGCTCTTATGGTAAGCTCACAATTGTTGGATATCATTTTTTTGCCGCTGTATATTTTAGGAGTAGAGACAATTGAACCTATTAATAGGAATAGTTATGGTGAAGCAATCATTCATGCGGATTACACACATTCTTTAATAGGAGCACTGTTTATTGCTTTTGTTGCAGGAATAGTGGGGAAAAGGTTTTGGGGCAAGCGGAGTGGTTTTGTTATAGGGGCTGTAGTTTTTAGTCATTGGATTTTAGATTTACTTGTGCACCGTGCTGATTTGCCGTTACTTCCGGGCAATTACGGAGATTTACCTATGCTTGGTTTTGGATGGTGGAGATTTCCGGCTATTAGTATCATATTGGAATGTATTCTTATTGCGATAGGAGGTATATTATACTTCCGTTTTATCGTTTCAAGTGCGGGCGCACAAAAGAAGTTTATAGCACGAGTAACTGGCGGATTGGTAGTTATATTATTAATTCTTTCGTTACTTATTAGTATAGTGTTTTGAATATGGATAGCCGGAAACCTTAGAAGCGATTCTAAGGTTTTTTAGTGTATATGATTTGAAAAGAACAGTAAGTGGATTAAAGTTTCTTTTTATTATTGTTAAAAATAGTTTACATGATGTTAAAAATAAATTACAATCAAAATATAGAAAATATTGTAAAAAAGGAGAGGTTATGAAACAGAGTGGAATTTTACAAAATAATCTCGTTGTACTTAGAGCAGAAAAACGCTGGTCACAAACTGATTTAGCGAACAAAGCAGGGGTAAGTAGACAAACGATTGCCTCAATTGAAGCAAATCGTTACAATCCATCTTTAATTTTAGCTTTTGAAATTGCACATATTTTAGGTAAGGAGTTTTATGAAGTTTTTCAATATAAAATAGAGGGGGAAACGGAATGAGCATTGTAATAGGGGTCATAATCTCAGTAGCAGGACTAATAGGTGTTTTATATTCCACACGTTTTCAGAAGAATGAGGGGGAAGATGAAAGAGGCGAGCATATTACAGGAAATGCCGCTAAAATTTCATTATTTGTATTTTTATTTCTATATTTAGTTATCTTTTTGATTGGGAATCTATATTCACTGACAGGCGAACAGTATAAGTTAGCAAATGCATGTTTATTAGCTGGAGTGCTTTGTTCGTATGCTTTAACTATTGTAGTTTTGAAAAGAAGATATTAGATGAGAAAGAGCCTCTAGTGGTTTAGAGGCTCTTTTTTGTTAAATGATATTATTTAGCTGGTTTGAAAAATGTAAATATCGCTAAGAAAAAGCAAACGAAACTGAATGCGATGGGATCTTGATAGGGACTAGGCTCAGAGCCCTTTTGGATTTCTGTAAGGAAGTCGTGTGTTTTCATGTTTATTGCTCCTTTATATAAGAATACTTTTAATGAAACTAGTACTGACTAATAGAGTTGCACTAATAAACAATAGGAAAAATGTAGTGTTACGATTTTTATAATTGTTAAGCGCAATGAGTAAAAAACAAATGAGAAATAACATATGTAAAGGGATAGAAGTGAATAGTGGTTTTAAAGTTAATACATCAATTAATAATTTTACATATAGAATGGTGTAGACGATAAAGAAGATAATTTTAAAATATTTTTGCATAAGCACACCTACCTACTATGGTTTGTTTTGAGATGCTATCGTTAGTGTAAGGTGACTTTTTAAAATTTGTATTTTTCTGTAATTATAACATTTTTTTGTATTTATAAATAGATGTGAAATGTAAGAAAGCTTTTTCATGAATACGATTTAAAAAGAACAGAATACTAAAGGAGAATGAAAGAAGAAAGGTAGGAGTATTCCATGCAAAATTTAACAGAGCTTGAAGTAGAAAACTTACGTCATTTAATTGGTGGACATGCAACAATTATTAACAAGTTGGAGCAGTATGCACAGACGTGTACGGATCCACAACTGAAACAAATGCTACAAAAAGATGCGCAAGATGCACGAAATACGAAACAACAATTAATGACTTTCTTAGGATAGGAGGAAGCGAAAGATGAATGAAAAAGATATGGTAAATGATTATTTAGCAGGATTAAATGCAAGTTTAACAAGTTATGCAAATTATATCGCTCAGTCTGATAATGAACAGTTACACCAAACGTTAATTCAAATTCGTAATCAAGATGAAATGCGTCAACGTAATATGTATGAGTATGCAAAGCAAAAGAGTTATTACAAACCGGCAGCACCTGCAAATCCGATGATTGTACAACAATTAAAGAGCCAATTAAGTGCGGAATAACAGAAAAAAGAAAACGAGCGAATCTATTCGCTCGTTTTCTTTTTGTATATGTCAATAAATACATAATAAATATTTTTCCAGTTGTAACAAATATGACGAAAATGGAATATAACAATTCACAAAAAGGACAAAAACTTTGCTCAATATTTCACAAAGTATCCATGGTTTATATCGTGGGAATCTCTATAATTAGGAGTGTAAAGAACAAAAGAAATAGATTATATGATCAATTAGGAGAGATTGCTATGAAACGAAATACAAGAAAAATTGCAATTATCGGTACTGGATTAGTTGGATCCAGTTGTGCATATTCCATTGTGAATCAAGGCATTTGCGAAGAGCTATTATTAATTGATATAAATCATGAACGTGCAGTTGGGGAAGCGATGGATTTATCACACTGCATTAACTTTACAAATACAAGAACAAAAGTATATGCAGGAAGCTATGAAGACTGCAAAGATATGGATATTGTTATTATTACAGCAGGACCAGCACCAAAGCCAGGGCAAAGTCGCTTAGATACTTTAGGAGCGAGTGCGAAGATTATGGAAAGTGTTGTTGGTGGCGTAATGGAAAGTGGATTTGACGGTATTTTCTTACTTGCATCGAACCCAGTTGATATTATTACATATCAAGTGTGGAAATTATCTGGATTACCTAGAAATCGTGTGATCGGTACTGGTACATCACTAGATTCTTCTCGCTTACGAACAATTTTATCTGAAATGTTACATGTAGATCCTCGGAGTATTCACGGGTATTCATTAGGGGAACATGGTGATTCTCAAATGGTTGCTTGGTCACACGTAACTGTTGGTGGAAAACCAATTCTGCAAATTTTAGAAGAGAAAAAAGATCAATTTGGTGAAATAGATTTAGATGAAATTGTTGAGAAGACTGCAAAAGCTGGATGGGAAATTTATAAACGTAAAGGAACAACTTATTACGGAATCGGAAATTCTCTAGCATATATTGCGAGCTCAATCTTTAACGATGATTACCGTGTCATTGCTGTATCAGCTATTTTAGATGGTGAGTATGGTGAATATGATCTTTGCACAGGAGTACCAGCTATTATTACTAGAGACGGTATAAAAGAAATTGTAGAACTAAACTTAACAGAAGATGAAGAATCTCGATTCGCAAAATCAAACGACATTTTACGTGATTATATGAAAACAATTGGTTACTAACTTATAGGAGAAGGTGAAACAAATGAAGGAATATATAATGTCTCGTGTATTTAAAGCTTCTGCTGGAATTGCACAAGGTATTTTCGTATCCCTCGGAATTGGTTTACTGATCGAAAATATAGGAAGAATTGTTGATATTCCGTTGCTTATTACAATCGGAGTTGTTGCAAAATCACTTATGGCACCAGCCATTGGTGCCGGAATTGCTTTTATGCTTGGTGCAAATGGCCTTGTAATCTTCTCGGCTATGGTAGCTGGAGCGATTGGTGCCGGATCCATTTCAATTACTGAAGCAGGTCTAATTATTAAAACAGGTGAGCCAATCGGAGCATTATTAACAGCGACTTTAGCTGTATATATTGGTAAACGTTTAAGTGGAAAAACTGCGTTAGATATGATGCTCGTTCCATTTGCGGCCATATTAGGTTCTGGTTTAGTCGGTATTTGGTTATCTCATAATATTACTCCTGTTTTAAATACAGTTGGAGCATTCATTAAAGATAGCTCAGCTGGTAGCCCGTTCATCGCTTCTATCGTTATTGCGGTAGTTTGGGGACTATTACTTATCTCCCCAGCTTCATCAGCTGCGTTAGCGATCGCACTTAGCTTAGACGGTGTTGCAGGTGGTGCTGCTCTTGCAGGCTGCGTTGCTCAGTTTATCGGATTCTCTGTTATCTCAGCGAAAGAAAATAATTTAGGTGGCATATTAGCTCAAGCTCTGTGTACTCCAAAAGTACAGTTGCCAAATATCACTAAAAATCCAATGATTCTCGTCCCAACGGTCGTCGCCAGTGCGATAGTTGGTCCAGTATCAGCATTAATTTTCCAACTGGAAGCAGGAAAAGAAATTGCAGGTCTTGGATTAAGTTCCCTTATCGCACCAATTAATTTAATTTCCAGCGAAGGATGGGAAGTTGTCCCAGCGATGGTAATCACTTATATCGTCATTCCAGTAGCTGTTTCTTATATACTTTACATTGCTCTTAAAAAAGCAGGTCGTATTCACTCTGGTGATATGACTGTACCGCAATCTTAACTTGAAAATCTCCCTTTATATAGAGAAAAGCAGACTGAGAAGCCACAGTCTGCTTTTTACATTTTTTGATTTTGTTTTACTGGAACACGTACTGTTTCTTTTGCTAATAACAGCTGAACGCCGAAGTATAGTATGCTTGCAAGCGTCATTCCAGAGATGGCGTCTACAAATGCATGTTGCTTCGTAAATAACGTTGATAAAATAATAAGCGTACCGAAGAAGGTAAGAATGTAATATTCAAAAGCATGTTGTTCTCTACGTTTAAAGGCAGCTAGCATAATGACAAATGTAGTAAGAACATGAATGCTCGGGAAACAATTTACCGGTTGATCGATACTATAAATATAGCGGACTAGTTCAGAAAACACGTCTGATCCAACGACGGTTGGACGTGGTACAGTTGTCTGCCAAAAATAATAAATGGAAAAACAAGCAAGTTTTCCGAGAATGATACTACTTAAAGTGACATAATATTGTTTTCGATCTGCAAAGCAGTAATAAATAAGTGCGCCGTATAAGTAAGGAAACCAAAGTAAATAAGGAATAATAAATGCTTTCACAAATGGAATCCAATCATCTACTACAGTTGTGACATCTACTGCGTGTACAGTCGATTTATTTAATACATCGTAAAGGGGACTTACGAGTACGAGTAGAAGTATATAACTTAACGGAAGAAAAGATGAAAGTTTAAATTTCTTCATGATAATCTCCTATGTTTAGTAATGTAAGTAAATTCAATTGATTATAATATAGAAACGTAATTTGGGCTATCGATTTTGCTTACATTTTCTTGAATGAACCTTACGTTTTTGTCACTTGACTGAAAAGAAGGGGAGGGTGCTAAATGAAGCGTTTATCGTATTTCTTAGTTTTTATATTGATATGCCTAGCGAGTGCTGGGTGTGCAAAGGATAAAGAAGGAGAGAAATTAGAATATAACGGAAGAGCACTCGTAATTGGAGTTGTTGGAGAAAAACCGAAAGATACGTTTAGGAATGTAAAGTTTGAGGAAATGAAGTTAGAGGAACTGGAAAAGAAATCTAAGGAAGTAGATGGTTTTCTCATAATGAAAGATCACTTTCAAGAAGCCTCAACAGAGCAATATAAAAATGTATTTTCATCACTAAAGAAACCAGTATTTTTTATCGGTTTGCAAGATAAATCATATTCGATTTTTATTACAAAAGGGATAGAGTATAACAGTGCCCGAAAAGATGTAAATGCTATGTATACGCAAGGCTTTGCAAATATCGGAAGTGGGGAAGGACAACAATGGGCAGTTGGTTTATCGAATGGTGGAAATACTGAAGAAAGTATTCACAATATGTATATCGTCGTATTTCAAACAATTGCAGATTATTTGAGTCGATGATGAAGAAGGGTCCTGTAAACGAAGCTTCTCCTTTATTTCGCATGCAGGAATCGGGTACATAGTGGGTTCAACCGATGTCATTGTTTATGAGGTAACTAGTCGAAATTATGGAATACTGTAAATACAATATGCAAATATGCATATTGTATTTATTTGGATATTAAATGTGTTAAAATTAAATATAAGGATTTTCGTATATAAATAACTAAAATCAGAAATATCCAGTGAATTTTGAGAGGTGTTACATGTTTACAAACAAGAAATTAATTCGTTTTGGTCTAACATTACTTGTATGTTTATTTGTAATTGATTTTACAATCGGTTATTTTCAAGCATATCTTGAATCAGCAGGTATTAAATGGGTAATATCAGAAACTTGGAGAACTATTTTGTTAGATGCCCCTGAAAGTATATTGGTTATTTTAGGCGCAATTGCTTTATATGATTTTACAAAAGAAACATCGCCAAAAGACGCATCCATTTAAATGCGTCTTTTTTCTTTGCAGTAATTTCTTCAAAATCATGGAACACTCTCATTATTACGGCCAAAATCGTTAGTTCCTTTTATCTGTACATCTTTGTCATGTAAAGTGTTTTCAGGTTTTGTGACTATAGGCTGAAATGGTTAAATAAACGTTTGTTTAAGAAGTATGTTCGGTAGGAAGAAAGCGATGTAGATCAAGGGTTAACAAAGAAAAAAGGGGAGTTAATCAAACGTTTGTTTAAGAAGTATGTTCGGTAGGAAGAAACTGATACAACTCAAGGGTTAACAAAGAAAAAAGGGGAATTAATCAAACGTTTGTTTAAGAAGTATGTTCGGTAGGAAGAAAGCGATACAGCTCAAGGGTTAACAAAGAAAAAAGGGGAGTTAATCAAACGTTTGTTTAAGATATATGTTCGGCGAGTGATAAGAGAAGAATCTAAAAAAATTTATATAGTTATTTTTTCTTAACAAATGGCGGAAAAATAAGAAAAATTTGCAGGATTATTAAAAATTATCACGAAATAAGTAAAAGTTTAGCGAATAATCGTTTGAAATAATAAAACGTTTTCTATATGATAAAGGTAAAGGTTAGTAAAAAAGTAGGTGAATTTATGACAGTAACATTTTATTCATATCCAAAGTGTGGCACATGTCAAAAAGCAAAGAAATGGTTTGAGGCAAACGATGTAGCATATGAGATGATTCATATTGTTGAAAATCCACCATCAAAAGAAGATTTACGTAATTTACATGAAAAAAGTGAATTACCATTAAAAAAATTCTTTAATACAAGTGGAATGCGTTACCGTGAACTTGGTCTGAAAGATAAGTTAAAAGATGCAAGTGAAGACGAAATGTACGAGCTTTTAGCATCTGATGGCATGTTGATTAAACGTCCAATTGTAACAGATGGAACGAAGGTAACACTTGGTTTTAACGAAGAGCAGTTTGAAAGTGTGTGGAAAAAGTACCAATAAGGTATTTTTACATAATTAATACATTCACTGGAGGTACAGTCATGAGCATTCCAAATAATTTACGTTACTCTGAAGAACACGAATGGGTAAAAACTGAAGGTAATGAAGTTGTTATCGGTATTACTCACTTTGCACAAAGTGAGCTAGGCGATATCGTATTCGTTGAACTTCCAGAAGTAGGTGCAACAATCGAAGCTGACGAGCCATTCGGAAGCGTAGAATCTGTTAAAACAGTTTCTGAATTATACGCACCTGTAAGCGGTAAAGTTGTAGCAGTAAACGAAGAATTAAGTGACCAACCAGAACTTGTTAACGAATCTCCATACGAGGGTGCATGGATGGTTAAAGTTGAACTTTCTGATGCAAGCCAAGTTGAGAAGTTATTAACTGCTGAAAAATATGCAGAAATGACAAACCAAGACTAATTATAGTCGACTGAAGGACAGCCTTTGTGCTGTCCTTTTTTATTTTATGTAAAATAATGAACGTAGAATCATATACTAATTATCGTGTGGGAGAACGTTTTTTGGAAAAACTTTTTTGTTTTAAGCTTTATATAGTTCTAGCTGTTTTCGCTTCTTCTTGCAAGGCAAAAAGCGCCTTTACGTCAGAAGCTCCATCCCCCTCGCAATCTGAACGAGCCGCTTGCGCTTTTCTTTGTCCAGCTCCACCTCCTAGCCCTTCATGTCTAAGAACCTTCCGCACGAGAAGACAAAAAGCGTCTTCTGTGCGAAAGAACCTTAGCCAACAGGGCTAAGCAGTCGGTTCCGCTTTTCTTTTGCAAAAATAAACAGGAAACAACATGAAAATAACGAATATACTATATACTAAGTTAAAGGTTGTATAGTATATGGTGATCGGGTGATGACATATGGTTTATGTAGAAAAAGTCATTATTGTAGAAGGTACATCAGATAGAAGAAAGATTGAATCTATTATTCGGGAACCGGTGGAAATTGTTTGTACAAATGGTACAATTGGTTTGTCGAAAATGGATGAGCTCGTTGATCAGTTTTTTGATAAGGAAGTGTATGTACTAGTGGATGCTGATGATGCTGGAGAAAAGTTAAGGAAACAATTTCGAAAAGAATTCCCGCAAGCAGAGCATATTTATATTGATCGCTCGTACCGAGAAGTGGCAACTGCGCCATCTTCACACTTAGCAAATGTATTATGGGGAGCTGACATTGACGTTTATACAGAATATTTACGGTAAGGAATGATAGAAGTGATTGACTGGACAGGAGCCGAAGCTACAGCTCTAATAGAGAATGAAGAAAAAACAGTGTTATATGTATATACTCCAATGTGTGGAACATGCCAATTAGCAAAAAAGATGTTAACTGTCGTTGAGATGACAATTGAAGGTTTGAAAATTGGAATGTTAGATTTAAATTATGCTCCGCATTTCGCGAAAGAGTATGGGATCGAAAGTGTACCTTGTTTACTTGTTTTTGAAAATGGGACACTGATGAAGAAGATATACGCATTTCATTCGGTTGAATATTTATATACGGAATTAAAGTAGGCGGCAAAGTTTTTGTCGCCTCGACATATTTCTCGGGAAATATGTCGAGATGCAGGGTGGTTACAGTATTTGTCGAGCGAAAATAACAGGATTGCTCTTTAGTGAGAGGGAATGGTATGTGTAATAGAAAGTGATATGAAGGATGTGATTTAGAGTGAAATTATATTCTTTGCTGCAATCATTTGTAAATTACGCTAATGGTCAATATCATTTAGAACCGCTTTTAAGACAAGGAGAAAAAACTGTTAATTTCCGCTTTGGAGATGAAAGTTGTTCGTTACAAATTTCAAGAGATTATATAGAGCTGTTGAAAGAAGAAAGAGGAACAGAGCAAATTGTGTGTGTAGATGAAGAAGATGTAAAAGAATTGGTGAACGGCAATGTACGATTGCAAATGTTAATGAACGATGGACGTGTACAATATTCGGGAACGTATCGAACGATGCTATTAGTTGAATCGATGTTTCATATATGTAAACCGATGTCAGTAGGTGCTTAAAATTCTGAAGTTTCATTTTTTGCGAAAATTTCTGTTGACATGGTGTGTGGATATTGATACAATTCAATTCATAAAATATAGATAATTTCATAAATTACAAATCAGACGAAAATGTAATCTGATTTCTCTTATCAAGAGAGGTGGAGGGACTGTGCCCTGTGAAGCCCGGCAACCGTCAACTTTATGTTGAAATGGTGCCAATTCCTGCAAAGCAAATGCTTTGAGAGATGAGAGAGAGGGATAATGTTGTTATATACGCACATAAACCTTTCTGCTTCTCTAAGGCAGAAAGGTTTTTTTGTTGTTTGAATGTGGAGGACATTCAAATAATAAAAGTAGTGATAACGGTGGACTACACGCATTAAACATAAAAAATTGCGGAGTCGATCCAAACAAAAAAGGGGTGATACACCATGATTCTATTAGAGAATGTAAAGAAAATATATAAAGCAAAAAGCGGTGATGTCACTGCTGTAGATAATGCCAATTTAAAAATAGAGAAAGGTGAGATATTTGGTGTTATCGGATATAGTGGCGCTGGAAAAAGTTCTTTAATTCGATTATTCAATCAGTTGGAGAAACCAACTTCAGGCCAAATTACAATTGCAAATCGCGTCATTTCAGCGATTACAGGAAGCGAACTTCGTAAGGCAAGGCAAGAAATCGGAATGATTTTTCAACACTTCAACTTACTTTGGTCACGAACTGTACGTGAAAATATTGAGTTCCCACTTGAAATTGCAGGTGTTGATAAGGCGAAGAGAAGAAAACGCGTGGATGAGTTAATTCATCTTGTTGGATTAGAAGGAAGAGGAGACGCGTACCCATCTCAGCTGAGCGGAGGACAAAAGCAACGTGTTGGTATTGCGAGAGCGTTAGCTAACAATCCGCAAGTACTTTTATGTGATGAAGCAACGTCAGCTCTTGATCCAGAAACGACAGATCAAATTTTAGATCTATTATTAGATATTAATAAACGTCTCGGTTTAACGATTGTACTCATTACACATGAGATGCACGTAATTCGAAAGATTTGTAATCGTGTTGCAGTAATGGAAAAAGGGAAGATTGTAGAAACAGGTCCAGTACTTGATGTGTTCCGTAATCCGCAGCAAGACATTACGAAACGATTTGTACAGCAGTTAACGGATTCTGAAGATACAAATGAAACAATTGAAAGTTTAATTGAAAAATATCCAGATGGAAAAGTGGTTCGTTTGCAGTTTATCGGTGAAGCGGTAGAAAGACCAGTACTTCAAAGATTAATGCAACGCAGTGATATAGAAGTTAGCATTTTGCAAGGAAATATCGCACAAACAAATAACGGCTCTTACGGTAGTTTAGTTGTTCATTTAAATGGTGAGGAAACAGCGATTCAGCAAGCAATAGAGGGAATACATCAAGATCAAGTAGAGCTGGAGGTGATTGCACATGGATAAGTTATTCACAAATGTTGATTGGAATCAAATGTTAGAAGCAACTGGTGAAACGTTATATATGACGGCAATCGCAGCTCTTGCCACATTTGTTTTAGGACTCATTTTAGGATTGTTACTCTTTATGACAGCGAAAGATAATTTATGGGAAAACAAAGCGGTTAACACAGCGATTGGAGCTTTCGTAAACATTTTTCGCTCGATACCGTTCATTATTTTAATCATTTTATTAATTCCATTCACAAAGATTTTGCTTGGAACAATTCTTGGAGCGAGTGCTGCACTTCCAGCTTTAATTATTGGAGCGGCACCGTTTTACGCAAGAATGGTTGAAATTGCACTTCGCGAAATTGATAAAGGTGTAATTGAAGCTTCAAAAGCGATGGGAGCAAAAACAAGCACAATTATTTTGAAAGTGTTAATTCCAGAATCGTTACCAGCGTTAGTATCTGGTATTACGGTTACGACAATTGCTTTAGTGGGCTATACAGCAATGGCGGGAGTTGTTGGTGCTGGTGGTCTTGGAACACTTGCTTATTTAGAAGGATTCCAACGAGGAAATAACGACGTAACAATCGTTGCGACAATTTGTGTATTACTAGTTGTATTTTTCATTCAGTGGATTGGTGATCGTGTAACGACTCGAATAGATAAACGATAATAAAAAACGGGAGGATGTTTCAAATGAAAAAATTATTACTTACAGCACTGATTTCAACTTCAATTTTGGGGCTAGCTGCTTGTGGCGGAAAAGATAAAGATGAAAAGAAACTTGTTGTGGGGGCTTCTAACGTACCGCATGCGGTTATTTTAGAAAAGGCTAAACCTTTATTAGAGAAAAAAGGAATTGAGTTAGAAGTGAAAAAATTCCAAGACTACGTATTACCAAATAAATCGTTAGCGGATAAGGATTTAGATGCAAACTACTTCCAGCACATTCCGTATTTAGAAAAAGAAATGAAAGATAAAAAATATGATTTTGAAGTAGCAGGAAAGATTCATTTAGAACCGATTGGTGTATATTCTCAAAAATATAAGAGCTTAAAAGAACTTCCAGACGGAGCGACAATTATTATGAGTAATTCAGTTGCTGACCATGGACGTGGTCTAGCAATTTTACAAAAAGAAGGTATTTTAAAAATTAAAGACGGAGTAGATCCGGTTAAAGCAACTCCAAAAGATATTGCGGATAACCCGAAAAACTTGAAATTCAAAACAGATATTGAGCCTGGTTTATTGCCACAAGTGTATAACAATAAAGAAGGCGACGCGGTTCTAATTAACTCGAACTATGCAATTGATGCGAAGTTAAACCCAGAAAAAGATGCAATTGCAATTGAAAGTAATGATTCACCATACGCAAACGTAGTAGCTGTTCGTAAAGGCGATAAAGATAAGAAAGAGATTAAAGCTCTTGTAGAAGTATTACATTCTAAAGAAATTGAAGATTTCATTAATAAAGAATATAAAGGGGCAGTTGTTCCTGTAAAAGAATAATTGCTGTAAAAGAGCTGGTGTATGCCAGCCCTTTTTATAACTACATAATTATACGGGAGAAGGGGACATCATATGAAAAAGATTTTATTGTCAGTTGTTACAGCGCTGTCTGTATTTACATTAGCTGCTTGCGGAGGAAAAGAGGAGAATAAGCTTGTTGTGGGAGCTTCTAACGTACCGCACGCTGTTATTTTAGAAAAGGCACAGCCGATATTAGAGAAAAAGGGTATTAAATTAGAAATTAAAAAATTCCAAGATTATGTGCTGCCGAATAAAGCGTTAGCGGATAAGGAAATTGATGCAAACTACTTCCAGCACATTCCTTACTTAGATAAAGAAATTCAAGAAAAAGGATATAAAATTGTAAACGCAGGGAAAATTCATTTAGAGCCAATGGGCATTTATTCTAAGAAATATAAAAGCTTAAAAGACTTACCAGATGGCGGGACAGTGATTATGAGTAATAACGTAGCGGAGCGTGGCCGTATGCTAGCGCTGTTACAAAAAGGCGGCGTTATTAAATTAAAAGACGGAGTAGATGTTGTGAAAGCAACAGTAAAAGATGTTGTAGAAAATCCGAAAAACTTAAAGTTTAAAACAGATGTAGAGCCTGGTCTTTCACCGAAGTTATATGAAAATAATGAAGGTGATGCATTATTTATTAATTCAAACTATGCAATTGATGCAAAATTAAATCCAACAAAGGATGCGATTGCGATTGAAGGATCAGACTCTCCGTATGCAAATATTATTGCAGTTCGTAAAGGTGACGAGAAGAAAAAAGAAATTAAGGAGCTAGTAGAAGTGCTGCATTCAAAAGAAATTCAAGATTTTATTAATAAAGAATATAAAGGTGCTGTACTTCCGGTAAGTGAATAGATATAAGGAAAGGGCTGGAAATTTACCAGTCCTTTTTTCTTTATATAAATAAGAAGAAAGGTGTATCATATAAGGATGCAAGTGAAATACTTATATACATTTGTGAAAAAATTGTTACTTTTTTTCATCGTTTGCGATATCATTTTATTTGATATAAAATTAGAATGAGAATAAAATGAGAATATGAACGTTTTAGGAATTTTTAAAATGTATATATAGGATTAATGGAGGTATTGAGATGGCTGGTTCTACATTAACGGTTAAAGACTTACACGTATCAATTGATGGCAAAGAAATTTTAAAAGGTGTAAACCTTGAAGTAAAAGGTGGAGAAATCCACGCAATTATGGGACCTAACGGAACAGGTAAATCAACTTTATCTTCTGCAATTATGGGTCACCCAAAATATGAAGTAACAGAAGGTAGCATCATCATCGACGGTGAAGATGTATTAGAAATGGAAGTAGACGAGCGCGCGCAAGCAGGTCTATTCCTAGCAATGCAATATCCAAGTGAAATTAGCGGAGTAACAAACGCTGACTTCTTACGTTCTGCAATTAACGCACGTCGTGAAGAAGGCGATGAAATTTCTCTTATGAAATTTATCCGTAAATTAGATAAAAACATGGAATTCCTAGAAATGGATCCAGAAATGGCACAACGTTACTTAAACGAAGGTTTCTCTGGCGGTGAGAAAAAACGTAACGAAATTCTTCAATTAATGATGATTGAGCCAAAAATCGCAATCTTAGACGAAATTGACTCAGGTCTTGATATCGATGCATTAAAAGTTGTATCTAAAGGTATTAACGAAATGCGCGGCGAAGACTTCGGTTGCCTAATGATTACGCATTACCAACGTTTATTAAACTACATCACTCCAGACTTCGTTCACGTTATGATGAACGGTCGTATCGTTAAATCTGGTGGCCCTGAGCTTGCACAACGTCTAGAAGCTGAAGGTTACGACTGGATTAAAAAAGAATTAGGTATTGAAGACGAAACAACAGAGCAAGAAGCGTAAGAGAGGAGCATAAACATGACAATCGGTACATTACCTTTCGATCAAGAAATAATCCGTCAACGCGCAAGCGAAGTAAACGAAGCAGCTTGGTTGACTGAGTTCCGCTTACAAGCTCTTGCACAAGCAACTGAACTTCCAATGCCAACTCCTGATAAAACGAAAATTGACAAATGGGACTTTATCGGAAAAGGCGACGCTGCTAAGCAAGAGCCTGTAAGTTCTTTAACAGAGCTTCCAGAAGCAGTGAAAAACTTAATCGATGAAAATAACAGCGTATTAGTGCAACGTACTGGTACAACTGCATTCGTTTCTTTAGCAGACGAAGCAAAAGAAAAAGGTGTTATTTTCACAGACATCGTAACAGCTGCAACAGAGCATGCTGAACTAGTACAAAAGTACTTAATGAAAGACGGCGTGAAGGTAGACGAGCATCGTCTAACTGCACTTCATGCTGCATTAATCAACGGTGGTGCATTCGTATATGTTCCGAAAAACGTTGTTCTTGAAACGCCACTTCAAGCTGTATTCTTAGTAGACGGCGAAGAAGCTAACGTATATAACCACGTATTATTCGTAGCTGATGCGAACAGTACTGCAACTTATGTAGAAAACTACGTTGCAAATGAAAATGCTAAAGGTATTGCAAATATCGTAGCAGAAGTAATCGTGGAACAAGGCGCACAAGTGAAATTCGGTGCGGTTGATTTATTAGCAAAAGACGTAACAACTTACGTTAACCGCCGCGGTATTGTTGGACGCGACGGCCGCGTTGATTGGGCTCTAGGCCTTATGAATGACGGAAACACAATTTCAGAGAACGTTACAAACTTAATGGGCGACGGTTCATATGCTGATACGAAAACAGTAACAATTGGCCGTGGTAACCAAACACAAAACTTTACAACTAAAGTTGTTCACTTCGGTAAACATTCTGAAGGTTGGATTTTAAAACACGGTGTACAAAAAGATAGTGCAACATCTATCTTTAACGGAATTGGTAAGATTGAACACGGTGCATCTAAATCAAATGCACAACAATCTTCTCGCGTTCTTATGTTAGATGAAAAAGCTCGCGGTGATGCAAACCCAATTCTTTTAATCGACGAAGATGATGTAATGGCAGGTCACGCAGCTTCAGTAGGTCGCGTAGATCCAACTCAACTATACTACTTAATGAGCCGTGGTATTCCAAAACGCGAAGCAGAACGTTTAGTCATCCATGGATTCTTAGCACCTGTAGTTAATGAGCTTCCAATTGAAGGAGTAAAGGCACAGCTTGTTGAGGTAATTGAAAGGAAAGTTCGCTAATGAATATTCATGAAATACGCAAACAGTTTCCAATTCTTGATCAAAAAGTGAACGGCAAACAACTTGTTTATTTCGATAGTGCAGCAACTTCTCAAAAACCAATTCAAGTCATTGAAACGTTAGAACATTACTATAAAGAATATAACTCTAACGTGCATCGCGGTGTTCATACGCTCGGTACGAAAGCTACCGACGCGTATGAAGGTGCACGCGAGAAAGTTCGCAAGTTTATTAATGCGAAATCAATGGAAGAGATTATTTTCACGCGCGGAACGACAACTGCATTAAATACAGTAGCGGCTAGCTATGGTCTTGAAAATGTAAAAGAAGGCGATGAAATCGTTATTTCTTACATGGAGCACCATAGTAACATCATTCCGTGGCAGCAAGTTGCGAAGAAAACTGGCGCAACTTTAAAATATCTTCCGCTTCAACCAGATGGGACAATTTCAATAGAAGATGCTCGTCAAACAATTACACCGAATACAAAAATCGTTTCTATCATGTATGTTTCTAACGTACTTGGAACGATTAACCCTGTAAAAGAAATCGGAGCAATCGCACATGAGAATGGCGCAATTATGGTCGTTGACGGTGCACAAAGTACACCTCATATGAAAGTAGATGTACAAGATTTAAACTGTGATTTCTACGCATTATCTGCTCATAAGATGTGCGGACCTACAGGTATCGGCGTATTATATGGTAAGAAAGAATTGCTAAACAATATGGAGCCAATTGAATTTGGCGGTGAAATGATTGATTTCGTAGATTTACAAGAATCTACTTGGAAAGAGCTTCCGTGGAAGTTTGAAGCAGGTACACCGATTATCGGTAATGCAATTGGACTTGGTGCGGCAATTGATTTCCTAGAAGAAATCGGTCTTGATAATATTGAAAAGCATGAGCATGAATTAGCGCAATACGCTTTAGAAAGACTATCAGAAGTAGATGGCGTTACAATTTATGGTCCAAAGCATCGCGCTGGTCTTGTTACATTTAATATTGAAGACGTACATCCTCACGATGTAGCGACTGTATTAGATGTAGAAGGTATTGCGGTTCGCGCAGGACACCACTGTGCACAACCGCTTATGAAGTGGCTGAAAGCTTCTTCAACAGCACGTGCGAGCTTCTATTTATATAATACAAAAGAAGAAATTGATACATTTGTTGAATCGCTAATCAAGACAAAGGAGTATTTCACAAATGTCATTTAATAATTTAGATACGTTATATCGTCAAGTTATTATGGATCATTACAAAAATCCTCGTAACCATGGCGTGCTAGAAGATAGTGTTACAGTTAACTTGAACAATCCAACTTGCGGCGATCGTATTCAACTTACGATGAAAGTAGAAGAAGGTATTGTGCAAGAAGCGAAGTTTGAAGGAGAAGGATGTTCTATCTCAATGTCTTCAGCTTCCATGATGACACAAGCAGTAAAAGGTAAGAAAATTGAAGAGGCGCTTCAGCTTTCTAAAATTTTCTCTGACATGATGCTAGGAAAAGAGTACGATGACAGCATCGATTTAGGAGATATTGAAGCATTACAAGGCGTATGCAAGTTCCCTGCACGTATTAAATGTGCAACATTAGCGTGGAAAGCGTTAGAAAAGGGCTTAAACGAAGATAAGTAATGTTAAAGGTTCCTAAAAACGAGGTTATCTAAGGAGGGACACACCAACATGGCGAAGCAACTGCCAGATATCGGCGATTATAAATATGGTTTCAAAGACAAAGACGTTTCGATTTTCCGTGCTGGACGCGGTTTAACAAAAGAGATCGTTGAAGAGATTTCACGTATGAAAGAAGAACCACAGTGGATGTTAGACTTCCGTTTAAAATCACTGGATAAGTTCTATGAAATGCCAATGCCACAATGGGGCGGCGACTTAAACGACTTAGATTTCGATGAAATTACGTACTACGTAAAACCATCTGAGAAATCTGAGAAGTCTTGGGATGAAGTACCTGATGAAATTAAAGCGACATTTGATAAATTAGGTATTCCAGAAGCTGAGCAAAAATATTTAGCTGGTGTATCTGCACAGTACGAATCTGAAGTTGTATACCACAACATGAAAGAAGACCTAGAAGCTCTAGGAATCGTCTTTAAAGATACAGATAGCGCATTAAAAGAGAACGAAGATATTTTCCGTGAGCATTTCGGAAAAGTAATCCCACCAACAGACAACAAATTCGCAGCATTAAACTCTGCAGTTTGGTCTGGTGGATCATTCATCTACGTTCCAAAAGGTGTGAAAGTTGATACACCACTTCAAGCGTATTTCCGTATTAACTCTGAAAATATGGGACAATTCGAGCGTACGCTTATCATCGTAGACGAAGGCGCACACGTACACTACGTAGAAGGTTGTACAGCACCTGTTTACACGACTAACTCACTTCACAGTGCGGTAGTAGAAATCATCATTAAGAAAGATGCATATTGCCGTTATACAACAATCCAAAACTGGGCGAACAACGTATACAACCTAGTTACAAAACGTGCGGTTTGTGAAGAAAACGCAACGATGGAATGGATTGACGGTAACATCGGATCTAAATTAACGATGAAATACCCAGCAGTTATCTTAAAAGGCGAAGGTGCTCGTGGTTTAACATTATCTATCGCGATTGCTGGTAAAGGCCAACACCAAGATGCTGGTGCGAAAATGATTCACTTAGCACCAAACACATCTTCAACAATCGTTTCTAAATCGATTGCGAAGCATGGTGGTAAAGTAACTTACCGTGGTATTGTACACTTCGGACCAAAAGCGAAAAACTCTCGCTCTAACATCGAGTGTGACACGTTAATCATGGATAACCAATCTACATCTGATACAATTCCTTACAACGAAATTAAAAACGATTACGTTTCACTTGAGCACGAGGCGAAAGTATCGAAAGTATCAGAAGAACAATTATTCTACCTAATGAGCCGTGGTATTTCTGAGCAAGAAGCTACAGAAATGATCGTAATGGGCTTCATCGAGCCATTCACTCGCGAACTTCCAATGGAATACGCAGTTGAAATGAACCGCCTAATCAAGTTTGAGATGGAAGGTTCTATCGGTTAAATAGAAATGCGGAGCCGACTGTTCAGACCCGTTGGCTAAGGTTCTTCCGCACAGAAGATGCTTTTTATCTTCTCGTGCGGAAGGTTCTTAGACATGAGGGTCTAGGAGGCGAAGCTGGACAATATATGTATGAAGAAAGCGCCCTGCTGTGCAGGGCGCTTTTTTTATTGTGTGAGCTTGGCTTGGGGTGGGGTTAGCCGAGATACCCAGGTGGGTTTCTGGCTAAATATATTAGCGATTTTTCAAATATATCGACGATAACTCCGAATATATCAGCGATTATTTCAATATATCGGCGATTCGACAAGGGATATCGACTTATCAACAAATTACGACAGGAAGAACAGGTCGTATACCCCGAACCTAAATCGTATCCACCTTATCCACAGATTTAACACGTTCCAAAATATACTTCATCCCAACAAAAGAACCGTACCCAATTAAAGCTCCTAGCATATTGAGTATGATGTCATCAATATCGAAAACACCAGTAAAGGTAAGGAGTTGTAACGATTCAATTAATAAAATGAACTTAATAAAAATTTTGGATGCCATTTTTACATTGTTAATTTGTTTAAATAATAAAGGTAGCAGGAATCCGAATGGGATGAATATGATGACGTTTCCTAATGTGTTCATAAGTACGATTTCTATATTATAAGGATCTAGTAAATGAGTAGGATCGAATCCACTTAAATAGTTGATTGTACTTCTGAAAGGAACTAAGTTTATTAACCCACCGTGTATAGCATGCCAGTCACCTGTTTCAAAGAAGTACTTCAGATTACCAAAGTAAAAAGCTGACCTCCCGAGCAATAGTTTAAATAACAAAACAAACGAATACGGTAAAAACAGTCCCCAGCCAATCCACTGCACATATTTTTGCATAGAAGATTGCATCGCTTTTTCAATTTCAGTTCCTAAAGTAGAGGCTTCTCCAAAGTTTTGAATGGCTAATGCAGTAGCTTCTTTTTCAGATTTTCCTTGATCGAGAAATTCTTGTTTTAAGCTTGTGAGATGATCATAAATTTCGAAGTATAGTTCGCTTTTATCAGATTGGGATAGGTTTGTTTTTTGAACGATACTCTTTATGTATTTTTCAATCGTCATTAATTTAAAGCTCCTTTCTGACAAGTTTTAATAAGAGCTGTAACTGAATCCCACGCTGTTAGTTTTTCTTCTAAAATTTTCTTTCCGTTCGTAGTGATGCGATAAAATTTTCGTTTCATACCCGTTTCAGATTCGCCCCAGTAGGAATTTATTAAATCCTTTTGTTCCAGACGTTTGAGTGCTGGATAGAGTGTACCTTGGCTCATTGTGTATAAATCATTGCTGTTTTCTTTTAGCTTTTGAATAATTTCATATCCGTACGTATCGTGCTGTTTAATGATGGAGAGAAGTAAAATATCAATACTTCCTTTTAATATCTCTTTATCCATTTTATGGTTCACCACCTTATAATGAGATTGTAACACGACATATGTCGTGTTACAAGGTATATATGCATGAGTATACCCCTGCTAGTATACATTTCAATATATCAGCGATTTTTCAAATATATCGACGATTATTTCAATATATCAGCGATTATTTCAATATATCGACGATTCGACAAGGAATATCGACTTATCAACAAATTACGACATAGCAGAGCGGGCGTATACCCCTCAATATTTAGATGATATGCATGAAGTGGCCGAATGGAAGTAGTTGAGGCTAAGATATTGACAAACCCCCACAACACCCCCACAAGAAAACCAAACAAACACCTCGTAAAACCACTCAACAAACTTTCTGACAAATCCCACCCCCGTTCTCTCAACGAATCCAACAACTAAAAAAAGAAAGTTTCTCATATGAAAAAGGGCAATCTTTTGCTTTTTCTCACAATGCGAGTACAATGTAAAATAGCAAGAAAAGACGAAAAGTATTTACAGGATTATTGCGTACGCATAGCGTAAATGGCAGTAAGGAACTGAGAGGAGGTTTTTTCTCTGAATATAAATAAAGAAACAATTATCCACCTTTATCATACAAACGATATACATAGTCATTTTGAAAATTGGCCGCAAATTTCTCGGTTTGTACAAGGAGAGAAAAAGCGAAGACAGGAAGCGGGAGAGACCGTTTTGACTGTAGATATCGGCGATCATGTGGATCGTTTTCATAGTATTTCGGAAGCGACGAATGGGCTTGGCAATACGAAGCTTTTAAATGAGGCGTTATATGATTATGTAACGATCGGAAACAATGAAGGAATTACGTTAGCGAAGGAGCATTTGAATCGTCTATATGATGATGCTGGATTTGAGGTGCTTGTCGCGAATTTATTTGAAAAAGAAGGGGTACGTCCGGAGTGGGCAAAGCCTTATAAATTACATACAACGACAGATGGGATTACGATTGCTTTTATCGGATTAACGGTTGCGTATCCAGAGTTTTATCAAATGTTAGATTGGCATATTGAAGATCCAATCGAGCATTTAGAGTCTATTTTAGAAGAAGTGAGAGGTGAGGCTCATATAACGGTTGTCCTTTCTCACCTTGGAAAAAGCATGGATGAGCATATGGCGGAGCATTATGATATAGATGTTATTTTAGGGGCACATACGCATCATTTATTTGAGCGTGGTGTTCTTATGAATAATACGTTACTTTGCTGTTGTGAGAAGTGGGGACGTTACGTTGGGCACGTTCAACTTACTGTGGATAAAGAGATGAAGAAGCTGTTGAAAAAGGATGGTAGAGCGATTAAGACTGAACGTTTAGGTGCTTATAGCAAACCGTTATCCACAATTGAAGCGCTGCAGGAAGAAAGTGAACATATTATGGAAGAGCCTGTCGTTCATTTAAAGGAATCATTACCGGTTAATTGGTTTCATGAGACAGCATTTTCGCACATGTTAGCAAATGCGCTGAAAAACTGGTGTGGTGCAGAGATTGGCATGGTGAACGCTGGTGTACTTCTTGAAGGATTAGAAGAAGGCGTTGTGACGCGCGGAGATATTCACAGAATTTGTCCACATCCCATTAATCCATGTTTATTGAAAGTGCCGGGGAAAACGTTACGAGAAGTGATATTGAAAGCAGGTCGCCCGAATATGGAGAACCTTGAGGTAAAAGGATTCGGATTCCGCGGGAAAGTAATGGGAAAAATGATTTACGCTGGTGTAGAAGTCATTCCAGATACGATTCCTGGGAATAAAATTTTACTCGAAGATGTATTAATTAACGGGGAATCGCTGGAATTAGATCGTATATATACAGTAGGAACGATTGATATGTTTACATTCGGCTACTTATACCCAGAGCTATCCACACTTTCTGACAAACAATATTATATGCCAGAACTACTTAGAGATGTGTTAACAGACATGTTAATAACTTATACATCTTCCGTCAAACTATAGGCTAGTTAACTTGTAACACTCATTTTTCTCTTGTCATACAGATAAGAAAGAGAGGAGTGTGAACTATGGTTAATGTGGAGCCAATTATAATCGATAATTATACGTTTATTGCGGTTAGCGTCAAACTTCCAAAGACAAATTTGCTAGCTGTAATGAGCGATAAAGGATATATTATGTGCGGTGCATTAGATGTAGGTCTTTTAAATGAGAAGTTAGGGGATCGAGGTATTATTGCCGGCCGCGCGGTTGGTGTAAGAACGATTGAACAACTTCTTGAAGCGCCGCTAGAATCAGTAACGATTGAAGCTGAAGCTTTAGGTATTACGGCTGGCACAATCGGAAAAGAAGCATTATTAAAAATGAGATAAGCATATATCGTCCCTCCTTCTTGCATAGAAATGATATAAGAAGGAGGGTTTTGTATGAGTATATTTCGTTCGAAAAATTCGCGGTTTCGAAGGGGACCTATTTCCTTTCGGCACATACTGCTTATGTCGTTTATTCTTTTTGTCATATTACTCGTGCAAGGATTATGGATTGTGAATAGCAGCATTCAGCCGACATTAATGAAATATGGAGAAGTAGAGACACATAAAATGGCGACAGCGGTTATGACGAAGGCGGTAAAAGATAGGATCGATGAGGGATTCGATGTCGATTCATTAATGAAAGTACAAAATGATAAAAACGGGAAAGTGTCCACAATTAATTTAAATACGAAGCAAGTAAATGAAATCGTAACGTCAACGACCACATACATAGAAAAATATTTACAGCAAGTAGAACAAGGGAATTTGAAGGGGCTAGGTATTTCTGAAAAAAATGGGGCAACAATGGCAGTTCCGTTTGGCCGTGTAACAAATAATGCACTTCTTGGAAATATCGGACCCGGCATTCCAATTGATTTCACAACGATTGGTCATGTAAATACGGATATTAAACAAAAAATTGAGCCGCACGGAATCAATACGACTGCGATTCAAATTATTATGGAGATGGAAGTGACGTTGCAAGTCATTATTCCATTTCATACGAAAGAAATAAAAGTAAAACAAGATGTTCCGATTGCGACGCGTATCGTTCAAGGGGAAGTGCCTACGTATTATGGAAGCGGAAGTGTTGTTGTACCTGATAAAAAGAAAACGGATAGTTAGTCGAATATAAAAAATAACCGTAGCAATGTGCTACGGTTATCGTTTTGTATTCGCGCGTTCTTTTCGCTCCCAAAGACTTAAATGCATGTATGGATCGAAAGCCCATTCTGTATAACCATTGTCTTTATACATACCGAAATGTAGGTGGGGCGGGAATTTTCCAGCTGTGCCGGGAGGTCCGTAACCGGTGCTACCAACAAATCCGATTACTTTTCCAGGCTCGACAATTTGCCCAAGCTGTATTTCTTTTGAGAATCCACCTAAATGAGCGTAATAATGGTAATTATTATGAAGGTCGCGAATGCCGATGCGCCATCCGCCAAGGCGGTTCCAGCCTTTTGTTTCAATAATGCCATAGCAAGTGGATCTTACTGGTACGCCATAGCCTGCAAAAATATCAGTTCCTTCATGAACTCTTCGTCCTCCAAAACTTCTTCCAGCGCCGAAAGTACTACGGTAGCTATGGTCACTGCGAATAGGGAGAGGAAACGCATTTCCTTCTAAATTAATACGTCCATAATGTTTATAAATTTGGGCGTATTCGGTGATTAAATCAACTGTTTTTGCACGTCTATAATATTCCCAGAGCATGATTTTAATACGTTCTTCTGACGTTCCTTGTTTCTTTAAAATCGTTGCTGCTGTATGCAAAAGATCACGGTCGTTATTTGCATTTGCAAATCCATCTTTGTCACCATCTAAACCTAACCCGCCAAATAGAGCAATTGTATGGGGGAGAGTGTCGTTACCATTAACAGGTCCAGCCCATATTTCTGGTTTGAAATAAAGGGAAATGATGGCATCTGGTTTTTTCGGAATATCTTTTCTTACGCTCCGTATATTTCTTTCGTATTGATCCATTGCAGCTAAGTAATACCACGGAATGCCTGAAGCTTGCTCGGTTTCTTTATATAGTGCCATGCGCTTTTCGTATATGCTTTGCTGATTATCTTCACCGTAAGCGATGTTTTGGTGGAGAAGAAAGCAAATCGAAAGCAAAAGAGAAATTTTTCGAAGCATGAAATAGACTCCTTTCACATCATCACTCTTTTTAGTGTGGGATATACGGAGTATTTCATTATAGGGAACGATTGGAAAAAATCTTAGAATCTTCATTTGAGCAAATCGCTTTCATACGTTAGAATAGATATGTTACATTGAAAGAAGCGAACACGGTAAACTATTTCATATTGTGCGGAGTTGATAACCATGACAAAACAAACAGAATATAAGCGCAAGCCCGAATGGTTGAAAATTAAGTTAAACACGAATGAAAACTATACAGGCTTAAAGAAAATGATGCGTTCTAAAAATCTTCATACAGTTTGTGAGGAAGCAAAATGTCCGAATATTCATGAATGCTGGGCTGTAAGAAAAACAGCAACATTTATGATTTTAGGTGCGGTTTGTACACGTGCTTGTCGTTTTTGTGCGGTTAAAACAGGCTTACCAACTGAGCTTGATTTACAAGAGCCAGAACGCGTAGCAGATTCTGTAGTACAGATGGGCTTAAAGCACGTTGTTATAACAGCGGTTGCACGTGATGATTTAAAAGATGGTGGAGCAGCTGTTTTTGCTGAAACAGTACGCGCTGTACGTCGTAAAAATCCATTTACGTCAATCGAAGTATTACCATCTGATATGGGTGGAGTAGAAGAAAACTTAAAAATGTTAATGGATGCAAAACCAGATATTTTAAACCATAACATTGAAACAGTACGTCGATTATCTGACCGAGTTCGCGCTAGAGCAAAATATGATCGTTCATTAGAGTTTTTACGTCGAGCAAAAGAAATGCAGCCTGATATTCCAACTAAATCGAGCATTATGGTGGGCTTAGGTGAAACGAGAGAAGATTTAATTGAAGCAATGGATGACTTACGTGCAAACAATGTAGATATTTTAACTCTTGGACAATACCTACAACCATCTAAGAAGCATTTACCAGTTCTTAAATATTACCCACCAGCAGAATTTGCAGAGCTAAAAGAAATTGCACTTAGCAAAGGCTTTAGCCACTGTGAAGCTGGCCCACTTGTGCGTTCTTCTTACCATGCGGACGAGCAAGTTCGTTCTGCAAAAGAAAACACAGCAGAAGCAAAATAATGAAAAAAGGGAGCTAATGATTAGCTCTCTTTTTGTTTGTACTCCAAAACAGTATTTGAACATGTTAATAAAATCTTTTTTAATTCTTCTGTGGATAATTCAATTGTAAATTCAGGTACACCAGGTGTAATTAAAATTTTATCGTACGTATAAATAGCGTTATCCACAATAATTGTTACATCGTGTGAATACCCGAAAGGAGCTACACATCCCGGCGTACAACCAGTTTTGTCTCGCAGTTCATCAGGAGAACAGAGAGATAAGCGTTCTCCCGTTAGTTCTTTCATCTCTCCGCGGTTAAGCCTTGTGCCCTCTAACGTGAAAAATACGTAATAATCTCCAGCCTTTGATTTTAAAAATAAGCTTTTACTTGGAGTGCCTTGTAAGCCAAGCCTCTCGCGTACGATCCGATCTGTCTCATAATCGAGTACCGGTTCATGTTCAAATTTTTCATAAGAAACATTTGTTTTATGTAGTAAAGCAAGTACATCTTCGTACATATGGAGTGATACCCCTTTCTATTATTAGTACAGTTCCTTCTCGTGGCGTCAACTGAATGTGTTGGAAAGAGATATTACTTGGACGGTGCTTTCCATAATCGTTTTAGGCTACATTGTTCATCAATTGTAATTTCGTACATATCAGGATTGGTTAAAGCTTTCCATTCATGAAAGCCGATCGTATGATCAAGGTGCTTTAAAATGAGCGTAAGTAAGTTTCCATGTGTAACGAGTAATGTTGTAGAATGGTTTAATTTTAAAACGTCTTCGATAAGCGATATAGCACGGTCCGTTGCTTGTTTTGTTGACTCTCCGCCTGAAAAGGCAATATCTATATTTATAAAAGTAGATTCTAGTTTTTGCATCCAATCGTCCATTGGAACGTCGCTTAATATGCGTTCAGCTAATCGTTCATCTTCTTGGATAGACAAATTAGCTTGGAGTGCATAGGGCCGAATAGAATCGATAGCTCGCACAAATGGGCTTGAAATAATATGATCTATTTGTAGTTGGTTTTCTAAGAGGAATGTAGCAAGGGTGTTTGCTTGTTTTTTTCCATCGGTCGTTAATTCGGCATCACGTTCTTGGCCAGTTGCTGAACAATGTCGTATTACAATAATTTTCTTCATAATTCATCCCCATCTTTCAAGTTGACGCTATATACTTCGACAAATGCGAAAAAAATTCCTTTTTATTGGAAAGTGCATAGTGATTTATATATATGGAAAAGTAATGTGGATAATGAAAATTGAGGTGCCAGTATGAAAAAAATGATATGTATCGTATTCATGATGTGTTTTCTGACGCAAATGTCCACAACATATGCACAATCCAATCAAAAGTTAGGTTATCCAAGTAATCGAAATAAGCCATTTGTGAGCGAAGATGTGTTTTACGAACAGTTAGATAAGAAAATGTATAAAGAATACAATAATGCAGCGTATAGTGTTCGAAAAAAGATTTTATTTAAAGAAGTACCCGATGAAGAACTTTCTTTTCTACAAAAAACAGCCGCGGGTTGTCGGGGTGAAGTGGTGCTTCAAGATTCTTTTATTCACCCTGATCGCCAAGTTTATTTTTTCGCTTCCTTTTCTCAAAATGAAGTAGAAGAGTTACACAAGTACATCGTTATAGATGCAGAAACAAAGAAGGAGCTGCAAAGTGGCAAAAGTTATCATCACTATGATAATCCTTATAAAAAATAACCCACCAATTGGCGGGTTATTTTTTATTCCGGCACACTCATTAATTTCTCTTTCATTTTACGAATAAGAATGATAGCACCAATTGTGAAGAGAAGGGTGATTCCTTCTGCAACAAAGATGTTAATTGTTTTCGTTTGGTAAAGTGCCGCGAAGAAGTCTACAAGTGCGTGGAATAGTATAGCGTACACAAGGAAGATATATTTCTTCTGCTTCACTGCGTATAAAACAAGCATTGTAAAGGCGATTTGAAGCACGAGTGCCATAATTCTTTCTAAGCTACCAAGGAAGTATAAGTAGGCAGGTTGCTGAATTAACATGTCCTGTAGGCGACTTAGTTCCGGCATTTTTTCGACCATCTGGGCGAAGCTACCGTTGTTAATTGAATTCGCAAATATAAGTGCTTGGAATGCAGAGAATCCGCCAACTAAAATGGATTCTATCCCGCCGTGACCTATTCCGTAAGCAAAGCCATCTTTATATTCTTGATATTTTTTTAGTAGGAAGAAGAAGGCAACGAAGCGTCCTAATTCTTCAAAAATACCAGCAGTGAGTCCGCCATAGAGTGCGAAAACAAATGGATTTTCTAAAATTGGAGCGATTGCTGGATTACCGCGCATAAATAGGTGGAATGGTGTTTCGAGAATTTGGGTAAATCCGATAAAGATAAGAACACCAACGCCGACTACTTTCCAATTTATATTATATTTTTTACGGAAATAAACGAGTACAATAATTGGGACCAGAATCGAGACAATGAGTTGAAAGATGATGCTGGCAATTACAGTATTTGAAACCATACTTTCACCGCTTTCTAATATATGTACATATCTATTATGCATGAAATATAGGAGAGATGAAACTTTTTAAGATAAAATGAATTTACTTATTGACTCTAACGTTGCGTCATACTTTATCGTATGTACTAAGGGGGAGATACGCATGACAATGAAGGTAAAAGAAGTAGCTAATTTAGTTGGAATTAGTGTGCGCACACTGCATCATTACGATGAAATCGGGTTGTTAACCCCAGACGAGACGACAGAGTCTGGATATCGTCTGTATTCCAATGAAAATTTAGAGACGTTGCAGCAAATTTTATTTTTTAAAGAATTAGGCTTCCCTTTGAAGAAAATTAAAGACATTATCATGAGTCCATCATTTGACCGGGAAGAAGCATTGCAGCTTCATAAAAAAATGCTTCTTGAAAAGCGGGCTAGGTTAGATAAAGTGATTGCGACGATTGATAAGACAATTCAGCATACAAAAGGAGAGATTGAAATGACGAATAAAGAGAAATTTGAAGGCTTCGATTTCAGCCATAATCCGTACGAAGAAGAAGCGCGTGAAAGATGGGGAGACGCAGCTGTAGATAAAGCGAATGAATATGCGAAAGGTATGTCAAAAGACAATCAAGAAGAGTTTAATACGATTTACAGAAATTTAGCGGCGCTTAGACATGGTGCACCAGATTCTAAAGAGGCACAAGAAGCAATTGGAGTATGGTACGATTATTTGCAAAACTTCGGTGAATATTCATTAGATGCTTTTAAAGGACTTGGTCAAATGTACGTCGCTGATGAGCGCTTTACGAAAAATATCGATAAGTTTGGCGAAGGTTTAGCTCAGTTTATGTGTGATGCGATGGAGGTTTACGCAAATCGTAAGAAATAGTAAAAAATAAAGAAGATGGAGGTTTTCTCCACCTTCTTTATTTTTTTATCATATCATTCAAAGTCTGATCCCCCGTATTGTTCAAATGAGGATTTTTGCTCATTTCACGTTTTAACATATCGAGGCTCTGTGTATATTCTGTATCATTTAATGCGCCAGATTGAAGGCCTTGAATTTGAGAAATCAACTTTTGGTCTGTTGATACATATGCTTTATAATAGCGAGGGACGATGGACAAAGCAGCTCTATATACTTGATCCGCTACGAGTTTTGGATCTGTTGTGTTTGCACGGTATACAACAAATACTTCATCATCGGTAACGAGCGTAGCAGCGTTTGTAACGTCAGGAAGTTTGACTGTCATACTTGTAATCATTTCAGCGACTTTCTCACGGTTAATGGCTCCTACTTGTTTGTTAGACACTTCATGCTTTTGTTTAGATGAATAACCGACTCTTGTAAGCCGTGTATTTGTATTTTCCGTATGATACATGTCGTTTTTATTGGAAACAAGAACACGACTTCCTTCTTCACGTTCCATTTCGGCTTTATTCGTTGATTGGCAGCCTGCAAATAAGGAAAGAGTGAGAAGAGAAAGTATAATTTGTTTTTTCACGATGTATCACCTCCTTCTCCATAGCATGCACTAATTTTCAATTTTTTGTATTTGAAATTGTTGGTTGGTATGCTTTGTGATACGATAAAAAGAAGAATGCTTAGAGAGGAAGTTAATGATGGAGCAAAAGCAAGAGATTCATGCTACGGTGAGCATTAATAATGTGCAGTACGAAGTAATTAAAAACTTTCGTGACGGTTTTAGTGAAGAAGCATTTAAAGAGCGCTATGCAGAAATTTTAAATAAATATGATTACATCGTTGGGGACTGGGGTTATGAGCAACTTAGATTGCGCGGATTCTTTGATGACAGTAACCAGCGTGCGACATATGATACGAAAATTAGTACGTTATCGGAGTATTTATACGAGTACTGTAACTTCGGTTGTGCACACTTCGTATTACGAAAAGTGAAGAAATAAAAAAATCCTCTTACGATTGTAAGAGGATTTTTTGCATTATAAACAAATCGAGATACGATCGCCTTCAGAAAGTATTGTATTTGGTTTCATTTGTTGTCCGTTCAATTGAATATCCCCGTTTTTAATTTTATTCACAATGCGTGTACGGCTCCAGTCGGAAATATATGTGGATAAAGTTTTATCCATCCGGTGGGAACCGAAAACGAGGTCTAATACAATCGTAATTTCAGCTATACCATTTTCTTTATGTTGCGTAATGGAAATGGTAGTAGTTGTTTCTAGTTGATCCTGCTGCGACATATCGACTGTTTCAACGTGATCAGTAAATGATTTATAAATACGCAATTTTTGATTCCACGTATGATCTTTCGGACATTTATAAATAGCAAAGCGGTATATGTTTTTTCCGTTGGCGTTATGCCTACGAATATTTGTATCGGTAAATAGGGTAGTGCGTCTGCAATTTTTACAATACTTTTCGATTGTGTTTTGCTCGTTTTCATATAAACTCCAAGAAAGTTGTACTTTCTGCATTTTCCTTCACCTCTTATAGTAGTGGCAAAGAAACGTAATACAGCTATTTGGATGTCTTGTAGTATGAAGACAGAAGGAAAAGACAAAAATAAAAGGAGGTTCCCCAAAGAGGAACCTCCGTAAACATCATACTACAGATGCAATACGTTCCTTTGTAATGGGAATGGGCAGACTACTCCCTTGAAAAAGCATGGTGCTTTTTTGAGAGTAATGCTATCCAATTGCTGGTCCATTACAAAGTAGTTATTGGCATACGTAGATAACGTCCTTTCTATCCAAATAGATTTATTCTTCATTATAACATAAAGATTAGAAAATTCAAAATACTTAAAGCGAAAAAAACACCAGCTAAAAAGCTGGTGTTTGGGATAAATTATATAAGTTCAAATAAAAATGAGCGTAGTTCTTCTGCAATTTCTTCAGTCATAGAAAATGCGTGCTCTAAGTAGCCTGGTTCGTTTAAATCGTCAGCGCCGATGATTGCGAATTTATTACGCTGCATATCAAGGACAATTGTTTTACCGTAATGACGATCGGAGTATAATAGCGCTAAATCATGACGCTCATTTTCTCCCATAAAGCTAACGAAACGAGTTTTTGTAGCGACAGTGTCGTCGTACAGAAAGAAACGTTCTTCCATACACATGGCTCCTTTTATTAAATATCTAAGTTTAAGTGTGGCTTATGATCTAAATGGTGATGCGTTTTAATGAATCGTACTGTTCTTGTTTTGTAACGCATTACGATAGAGTATGTTTCAGCTAAATCTCCGCCTAGGAATTTTACGCCGTCTAATAATTCACCAGCAGATACACCAGTTGCTGAGAAGATTGCGTCATCACCAGATACTAAGTCTTCTAGCATTAGAAGTTGACGAGGGTCTTCTAATCCCATTTCACGACAACGAGCTTCTTCTTCTTCGTTCATTGGAACTAAGCGAGCTTGCATTTCACCTTCAAGACATTTTAATGCTGCTGCAGAAATAACACCTTCTGGAGCTCCACCGATACCTACGAATAAGTCGATACCTGTCCCAGGTAGTGCTGTTGCGATTGACGCACCAACATCACCATCACCAAATAATTTTACGCGTGCACCTTTTGCACGAACACGATCAATAATATCTTGATGACGTTCACGTTCTTGAACGATAACTGTTAGATCGCGAATCTTTTTATTGTTAGCTTCTGCTACAATTTCAATTGTTTTTTCAATTGGATCATCTAAGCTAATTTTACCAGCTGCTTTTGGACCAACCGCGATTTTTTCCATGTACATATCAGGAGCATGAAGAAGGTTTCCTTTATCTGCGATTGCGATAACTGCCATTGCATTTGCAAGACCTTTTGCAACGATGTTTGTACCTTCTAATGGGTCAACGGCGATATCTACTTCTGGACCGTTACCTGTTCCTAGTTCTTCACCAATATATAACATCGGTGCTTCATCAAGTTCTCCTTCACCAATTACAACTGTACCTGCCATGTTTACTGAATCGAACATATCACGCATTGCTGTAGTTGCTGCATCATCTGCTTCGTTTTTCTTTCCGCGGCCCATCCACTGTGCGGATGCTAATGCTGCTGCTTCTGTTACACGGACAATTTCTAGTGCGAGTTCACGTTCCAAGGTTCCATTCCTCCAATTTCAAAAATCATACAAATATAACTATAACAAATAACGGAGAAAAGGTGAATTCGAAAAATTGTCGATTTTTTCAGAAGAAAGCGTTACAATTAAAATGTAAATGCTTTAATTTCCAGGTAGGTGACATTCATGTATTTTGTAGACAGAAAGAAAATAGAACAAATGCTAGTATGTTTAGAACGAGCAACAAGTACATTTCAAGAGAAAAAGATATATGAAACCGAGTTTGAATTTTACGCATTAGAACGCATAGCTCATCTAATGATTGATTGTGTATTAGATGTAGGGAATGCGATGATTGATGGATTTATTATGCGCGATCCAGGAAGTTATGAAGATATTATCGATATTTTAATGGACGAGCGAGTGATAAGTACAGAAGATGGACAAGGGATGAAAGAAATTATCCTTCTTCGAAAAATGCTTACGCAAGATTATATTCAAATGAATCATGATGAATTATATAAGACGATTCAAAAACATATTGCAGTGGTAGAGAAATACCCAGCAAATATTCGCAGTTATTTAGAGAAGGAATTAGGACCTGTATCTGCATTTGTACCAGAATAATTATGCTTATAAGATCCCCAGAGAATGCCTTTTGGGGGTCTTATATTGTATGTGAGGGAGAAGGGTGAAGCATGGGGGAAGCACGTACGACGAAAGATGAAATTGTGCAGTTGTTGAAAGTAAAGGGAGAGCACACGGTAGCGGAACTAGCTGAAATGTTAGAGATTACAGAAATGGCAATTCGAAGACATTTAAGTAATCTTGAGAAAGATGGTTTCATCTATTCCAAGATGGTAAGGCAACATGTCGGAAGACCAACTTATTTGTATGGATTAAGCGAAAAGGGAGAAGATACATTTCCGAAAGAGTATAAGCAATTTGCGATTGATATGCTAGAAGATTTAGCTCGAATGGGCGATGAAAAAATACTTCGTTACGTTTTAAAAGAGAGAACGAAGCGTATGGAAGAACAGTTGCAAAAGCGAGTGAGTAATCAAAAGAATTTAGCATATAAAGTGCAAGAGATAGCAGCTATGCAAGAGAAAAATGGTTATATGGTTCAAATCAAGAGAGATGGAGAGAACTCTTTCGTAATTGAAAAACAAAATTGTCCGTTAAAGGAAATTGCAGAGAGATTCCCGCAAGTGTGTGAAGATGAAAAAGAGATGTATAATCGTTTATTTGTGAACGCAGATGTGAAAACGCTAGCAAACATGTGCGAGGGCGATTGTAGTTGTTCTTACCAAATAAAAGAGAAAAAATGAACGTTATGGGGCGCTTTAAGGTAAAGCGTTTTTTTCTTTTGGAAAAGCGGGTAATATAAGAGTGGTATGATAAGGTGAGAACGTTAGCATAGAAGGAGAGACATAATCGATGTATAAAGGTTACTTAATTGACTTAGACGGTACAATGTATCGCGGAGAAGAACAAATTGAAGAAGCGAGCGACTTCGTAAAAGCGTTAGGAGAGCGCGGCATTCCGTATTTATTCGTTACGAATAACTCAACTCGTAAACCAGAACAAGTGGCAGAAAAACTTGTTCGTTTCGATATTCCAGCGAAAGCAGAGCAAGTATTCACAACGAGTATGGCAACAGCAAACTTCATTTATGAACGTAAACAAGACGCAACTGTATATATGATTGGTGAAGAAGGTTTACACGATGCGCTTGTGGAAAAAGGATTTGAACTTGTAGATGAAAATCCTGATTTCGTTGTTGTCGGTTTAGATCGTGACATCACATATGAAAAATTAGCAAAAGCTTGTCTTGCTGTGCGTAACGGCGCAACGTTTATTTCTACAAATGGAGACATTGCCATTCCGACTGAGCGCGGATTATTACCAGGTAACGGTTCATTAACATCAGTTGTAGCAGTATCAACAGGTGTGGATCCAATCTTTATCGGAAAACCAGAATCAATCATTATGGAACAAGCCTTGAAAGTGCTTGGCATAGAAAAGAATGAAGCATTAATGGTTGGGGATAACTACGATACAGACATTTTAGCAGGAATAAATGCTGGTATGCATACACTTCTTGTCCACACTGGAGTAACAACTGTGGAGAAGTTAACAGAATACGAAGTTCAACCGACGCAAGTTGTGCATAACTTGACGGAGTGGATTGAGAAGATGTAATGAAGAAAGCTGTTCCATACTTTGGAGCAGCTTTTTTCTAATATTTGCGGGTAGCCCGATTGGGGTGGGCTAATATTCAGTTGTAATTAGTGTCGTTTTTTGTCGATAAGTCGATATATTTAGAAAATCGCCGATATAATTTGAGTTGCGCTGATATATTTGGAAAATCGCCGATATAATCTGAGTTGCGCTGATATATTAAAAAAATCGCTGATATAATGTTATTTAAAACGCACGATTCACAACATCTTTAACCTCTTCAAGATATTGTTTACGCACACTATCATCCACAGAAGGGACACTTGTATAGAATGTATGCTCAATTGTTTCAATGCCTGTAAATTCAAAAATACCAACATCCGCTGTTTTCTTCATTGCGTCAAACATACCGCCTGTTGTGTATGCCTCTTTCGTATTTCCCATTGTAGATAATAATAATCCTTTTTTACCGCTTAATAACTTTTCAATACCATTCTCACCGTAAGCATAAGCGAAGCCGTGGCTAAATACACGATCAACGTATCCTTTTAAAATAGCAGGAAGTCCCGCCCACCAAACCGGATAAATAAATGTAATGCTATCAGCCCAAGAGATATGTTCTTGCTCTTCTTTAATATCTGCTGGTGTGTTTCCTTGAGAAAATGAGATGAAATCGGAAGCGTCTAATACTGGGTTGAAGTTTAATTCGTATAGATCGCGAACGCGTACTTCATGACCTTTTTCTTCTAATTCACTTTTTACCGTTTCTAAAATCGCATGGTTGAAGCTTTCTGTATTCGGGTGTGCATAAACGATTACATGTTTCATTGTTCTTCCTCCTATTTGTGGATATGTGAATGGTTTCACTGTAACCATTATTGTTACCTCTTTTGCGAAAGTCAAGTAATACATATGTATAAAAAGACGCCTCAAATCGTCTTTCTACACTCCGCTCATACAAAGAACAAAGAAAACAAATAAAATGATAACAATACCAATGCCGAAGTTAAATACGAGAGTACTATCCATATTATGTAACCTCCTTGTTTGAAAGTAAAAAGCACTCTAGACAAGAGTGCTTTTTTATTTTGAGTCTACTTAAAAACTTTGAAAAAAGGACTCATGCATGTAAAGAGTTATATCATTTTATGTGTTTATGCTTTGAAATGAGTAAGTCCTTGTAAGGTATAGAAAAAAAGACACTCTTTCGAGTGTCTTTCAAGATGACAAAATGTGCCAATTGCTTGAGTTTGATAAGGCGCTAATATCCGTTTTAACGCCTTTTCTTTGATCAAGAAGTGTAGCAACAGCGATTCGAATAAATTGTACCATTTGTTCCATGGGCGTGCGTATGCAATTGTGCATATTTCAATTATGAGGTAGGTGATGAACTGTGAATGATTTGAAGTGATTTACTTACGATTTCTTCTGCGGCATATATGCCGATTGCATCTGTTTTTACAATATGGGGTTGTAAATGATTATATGTTGCCCCTAATTCACCATGAAGTGGTGCAAAGGCATAGTTCGCCTTTTCAAGCATGCATAAATCAAGTAAAGAATCCCCAGCTGTAATAATAGTATCCATTTGTAGTATTTCTTGTATATATTGCACGGCGTCCCATTTGTTAATTGGTTTTGGTACAAAGTATAGTTTCCTACCTTGAAGTGAATGATTCCAGCCCTGTTTGTCTAACCAGGAAGTGAAGGATGATAATTCATCATAAGGAATGTTCTCTCGTTTAATGATGCAATAGTGGAATAAATCATCAGCCGTTTTTTGTGATATAACCCAATCTTTATGAGCGATTTGTTCAAATTCCTTTAGTATATCGTTCCTCTCTATACATTCTACTGAAATTCTTTTTTTTATTTCTTTGTTCCAAGTAACATCTTGCTTACCGTTATGAAGGATATTACCGCCGTTACTTGTAATGGCATATTCAGGAATGATTTCATTTTGGAATAAAGTAATACGTTGAAATTGTTCAATCGTTCTTGTTGTAACTGGGATAAAATATGAATGCAGTTGCAATTTTATTAGTAGTGTAATGGTTTTATATGTTATGAAAGAAATTTCTTTTCCATCTAAAGTTTCAATGAGCTGAATTGAATTATCTTCTATATGAGCACGAAATGATTTACGGGAATAAATAAGTGTCTGATCAAGATCACTGGCGAAAATCATATCGTATTCCCCCTAAGAGGCTTAATGAGTCCGCAACATGAATAAGTCATATTCTCATATATTTCAACAGGGACATTCTTTTCTTTAGCAAGAAGTAAAATATGCTTTAAATCAGGAGTGTCTTGCTTTCGTATTAAAATTTTCCACGGTATTCTCCGGAGTAATACGCGAGTTGTTTCACCGACTCCTGGTTTAATTAGATTAATATCATCAATTTCAAAGTGAGTTTGGATAGATTGTATATCTTTTAATCCTTGCCAAGATGGATCGGTGTATGTTGAAGCAATATAATGTAATTGATTATCTATATGAGAATGAACAGAAGGGAATAAATCTGTTATCTCATCGATAAAGAAATTTGATAAATCTTCTTGTTCTAGCTCTTTATAATATTTAACACCATGAAAATCATTTGGGCCAATATAGGTGTCATTTAGTACAGTGCGGCTAATTAGTCCAGAGACGGTCGCATTTAAGCAAGCACTAGGGATAAGAAAATCTTCGCGTGTACCGTAAATTGAAGTACAGTAACCGGGATCAGCAAGTACAGCCATACAATGAGAAAGGTGTGTATTATTTCTCTCGTTAAATGTATGTACTGCCTGTTCCAATTCCTTTTTTATTGCACCCTTTCCAGTCCAGCCATCAATGAATTGAATTGTTTCTGTAGGATGATGTTCTAAAATATAGTGAAGTGCATTTTCATCGATGCCGCGTCCACGAATAATAGAAATACAATAGTGAGGTACATCAAGGTTATATTGATAGCGTATGTAGCGTTTTATAAGAATACCAATAGGTGTACCAGCACGCGCTAATGAGACGAGGACGAGATTCGTTCCTTTAGTCTGTATAATTTGTTCAGCGACAACTCCGACAGCGATGGCTAGTTTGTGTTTGTAATGTTGCAGGGAAGAAAAGAATAAATCCATATATGCTTTAGATGGTTTATATTCCGTTGGTAACATTTCAGAATAATGTATGCCAGCTTGAATGGCTTGTTCTCTCGTTTCTGTGGAACTTTCTTTCATTAAATCACTAATATCTTTTAATAGAAAAATAGCATCATTTGGATCGTAACTACTAATATGGGAATTTACCTTTACCATAATTATCAACCTTCCTTTTCTATGCTATTTGAAAATGAGACGATATGAATACAAGGAATAACTGTTTGTAACTGCTGTAGAAGAGGTGATAAGGCTTCTTCTCCTACATCACGTTCCATAAACACAAATACTTCATCGTATTCATGGGGTGAAATATTATAAAAGTAATTTGTAATAGTAGAATCTTCGGGATTTGGATAAGAGAAATGATTATGAATGGCGTAGTTCACATCATTTGAAACAGGGTGGATAGGGCTTCGTGTTGTAGATTGATATAAAATATTTTCATCCATTTCAGCAGCAATTTTCATTGGAATATACATAAACTCACCCGTTCCGAGGCAGAGTGTTCGTTTTCCAATTCTTTTTCTTTGTAACATTTTTCCTGCTTCTTGAGCAAAAGAATGAATGTGCTTTTGTTCATATGATGAAATGCCAAAGCGTCCAGTATATTTTATATAATTTGATGTATAGGATAATGCTGGACAAATAATCGTATGTTTTTTGAAATAAGGTTTTGTTTCTTCAATATGAGTATCTGTTTTTGTAATATTCAATGGCTGGCCAGTTGTGTGAATGCGGCCTTCTAATAAAGAAATAACATGAATTTTTATTTGAAGTTCTTCTTCTAGTTGTTTAAATTGTCTTCTATTAGTATTAGAACGCCAGTCTAATAAAGAAGCGATGGTATACTCTTCTCGTGGAAATTGCTGTTGAATAGACCTGATAATATTTAGTGCGGTTTTCCCAGTTGTCATCTCATCATCTACGAGAATGATTGGATTGTTGTTTTGAAAAAAGCTTTTATCCACATAACAACGGTGTGATGTTGCATGGGAATGTTCTTCCTCAAATGTAATGACAGATTCGAGATTGGGTATCGATTCCCTAGTTGTATGTACATACTTTGCATTTTGAAAGCATTGAAACATAGAATGGCCAAGTGCTGTTGCTGTTTCAGCGAATCCGATAAATAAAACTTCTTCTGGCAAGGGATATTGATAATGAAATATTTCTTCTGGAATTTCATCAACTTCTAATGAAATAAGATTTAAAATTTCTTTTTGAAATGGATGAAAAGTATTATGTAGTATTTCCATATATCTTGCAGCGAGAGCAAATCCACTTGCTAGAGAGACTGCAGGTTTAATAGGAAGATGCTTTCCAAGAATTGTACTTACAAATAAAAAACTCCGCTTCTTATTGATTCTCGCAGCCATTTGAAAAAGATTGTCTAATTCTAAGTTATATGGATTATCACGTACTTCTACATGAACCTTTATATTATTCAAAACGTTATACGTGTTGTTTTGCGTTTGTAATAAGGAGATCGGTGAATTGTTTGTTTTCATGTAGCACCCCGTAAATATTAGATTTTAAAATGGTTTTGCGAGCCCAGTTATAATGGGGCTTTACTTCATTCATTTTGTTAGCAAAACTGCTTTTTAGCACTCCGTTATACGTATTTGCATGTTGTAAAATTGACCTTGCGTCTAAATAATCTTCCATTGTAACAATGTGCATTGCTTGTACAACTTTAATATGAGATGGGTGAATGACTGTCTTTCCAATTAATCCATTTGCATGGTCAAGCGATACCTCTTGAATGAGCCCTTCTTCGTAATCATTAGAAAAATATTCCCATACACATCCTGAAATAACATATCCATTTGTTGCTCTGGAGAAAATATTAATAATGTCGGAAATACAATCACGAACAACAGTAATATGATAGATAGGGGTGTGTTTATTACGCCGAATACCAAATATGCTTGAAAAATCAGTAGCACCAATGCGTACATTTAAGATGTAATCACGATAGGAATCTAGTAGATCTTTTATTTGTAACAATGATTTTACACGTGTTTCTCTATACATAATTTCTGGGGATTCTAAAATCGGCATTCCGTAAAGGGATAATGAATATAGCTTGTTTATATAAGCAAGCTGATCGATATAAGACTTTCCATTAACGGGTGTGAATTTTGGAAAGACAAAACCACATAAGCAATGAACCGCACTACCTAATTCAGTAACAATTGTCCTCATTTGACTTGGCTGTCGAACTCTAATAAAAAGAAGGGGGATGTCTGCTTGATTTAGTATGTTAGCACTGACCAAGTTGGCGATTTGCTGTATTTGAAAGACGATATTTTGCTCTGCAAACTTTACTTCCTTATCGCTGATAGAGTCTTCTAGACAAAAAATAATCGAGGTAGCTTCCACATGTTTTTTTCTAATTATATCTTCCGCGATCGTTTCTTTCGTGCCAGGAGTATATAGTGTAGCACCTAATGCGTACGCTAATTGCTCTTTCTCTATATTTTTTGAAAAACTAAGAGGTTCTTTATAGAAAAAATTTTGACGTTCTTCTAAGGAGAGATAAGAAAAATAATTCAAATTGTCACCACCTTATTTCAAATGATTCTGTTTAATCGTAACATAATAAGAAAAATCTTCCATAAAAATAAAGCGAGAAATTAAAAAAACATATTGAGAAAGATGAATTATAAGATGAGTATCGAATATTGTTAGTAGAAATATAATAGGGGGAAGAGAAAGTGGAAATACATGAGCTGACGGTAGAAGAAGCAAATGAGATAAATACGTGGACGTACGAAGAACCCTATAATTTATATAGCTTTTCAGGCGAGAAAGAAGTAATAGAAGAATTGCTAGATGGGACGTATTATGGCTGTTGTGACGATAATGGAGAGTTTATCGGCTATTTTTGTTTTGGGGAAAATGCACAAGTGCCAGGTGGAAGAGATGCTCATTTATATAGTGGAGAAGATGTAATGGATATCGGACTTGGCATGAAGCCGGAGTTAACAGGGAAAGGGCTGGGGAAAATATTTTTTCAAGCTGGGATAGCCTTTGCAGCGAAAGAATATAAGCCGAAAACGTTTCGACTTAGCGTAGCGACATTTAATACAAGAGCGATTACGCTATATAAAAAAATAGGTTTTCAACAAGGACCTATTTTTTTGAGCCGTGGAAGAGAATTTATGCTCATGGAATACGAAAGCCCGTCAGTATGACACTGACGGGCTTTCATATTTCACTCCGAATGCTCAGCTCTATGTGCTAAACGGCTTGAAGCAGCGGCAGCGATTCCACCAACGATATCATCAAGGAATGTATGCACCTTTCCAGTTGATTTATCATTTAAGTATTCTAAAATACCAGGTTTTAATTTATCGATATATCCAAAGTTTGTGAAACCGATAGAACCGTACACGTTAACGATAGAAAGTGCGATCACTTCATCAATTCCGTATAAGCCTTCATCACGTTTTACGATATCTTGTAACGGCTCACTTAACATTCCTTTTTCAGCAAGGACATCGAGTTCGATACCAGTAATTAGTGCATTCTGTACTTCACGTTTTGATAATACACGCTCAACGTTATAACGGCATTCTGACATCTCTAAATTTGGATGATATTTTTTTTGAAGAAAATGAACAAGCTCAGCAATATCATCAATTGTTACACCGCGTTCTTGTAATAGTTGCAATGCTCTTTCTTGTAGTTGATTTGATTCTTTCATGTTTATCACCTTTTTTTCTTTTTAGTATTTGTATACGTTTCGTTGCTTTATCATGTGCATAGGAATGAAAGGCGAGCACAAGCTCATATATATAAAGAAAAACCATAGGTGGCGACTGCGATGATTCATCATATTTATGAGCATTATCATATGCATGTTAAAGAATTAATCCCCCTTGGCCCCTATAAAAGCTTTTGGATTCGCAACAAAATTTATGTACTTGTTCCAATTGGAGAAATGGAGGAAGAAGTACTTGTAGAGATGAAAAAGCTCAGTGATTATATGAACCAGCAAGGGGATATAACTGTAGCGACTTTCGTTCCGACTATACACGGCTACTATGTAAGTGAGATAGAAGAACAAAATTACTGTTTATTAAAAGGTATGCGCGCGTTAGAACGACATGCTATGTCATTAGGAAGTGAGCTTTCTATATTCCATAAACGAGGTGCATTCTTTCCAGAAGAAATTGAGCAATTAAGCCGCATTGGTGAATGGAAAGCGTTATGGGAAAAAAGGCTCGATCAGTTAGAAAAGTTTTGGCAGTCACAAGTGATGAACCACCCTACAGACGTATTCGATCAATTATTTATTGAATCCTTCCCGTATTACTTAGGAGTTGCGGAAAATGCCATTCAATACGTTGTTGATACAGAGATGGATGATACGCCGCAACTAACGGATGCAGCAACCATTTGCCAAGAACGATTCACACCTTTATTATGGCATCAAACGAAGCGTCTCAAACTCCCTTTTGACTGGGTGTATGATCATCCAACTCGAGATATAGCAGAATGGATTCGCTATATGATGATTGAAAAAAAGAAAGACTGGGAGCAAACAATCGTTCAATTTGTTACAGATTATGAACGGAACTATTCGCTATCCTCATTTGGGTGGCGCCTATTATTTGCAAGGCTCCTGTTCCCGCTTCACTATTTTGAAACAGTTGAACGATATTACCAAACTGGAAACGAAGAACAAAAAAGCATATATAGAGATCGCTTAGAAGCCATTTTACACGATGTGAACCGCTCTGAGCAATTTATGAAACATTTTTATGGCTCACTTCGTTTACCAGTTGATAAGCTCGGGATTAGAAAATTAGATTGGCTGTCTTAAAAATATAAAAAAGAGACCGATTGAGGTCTCTTTTTTATATACCACAATTGTATGTAATACATTATGCCCCTACCTGTTGATCTGCACATATATTTAAAATGAATTGATGTCTTTCGATTTTTTCATTTACTTTACTCAATAATTCTTGCTGGATTTCTTTAAATAAAAATTGATAGCTCGCATTCCATGTCGGTATAACGGATGAAAGCTCCAATAAATACTCTTTTTTCTTTTCTAGTTCTTGAATTGTTAAAAACGTGTTCCCCATTTTTGGCATGTGTCGTCCCCCTATGTTTTTTACTTTATATGTGTGAACGATTCACTATATAGTATCAATTATCGCATTTTTTGAGAAGGATTTCCAATTTTGTTTTATGATGTTAACGGATAAATGTGATTTGTATAAAAAAAGGAGACCAAATTTGGTCTCCTTTTAGCAAGTGGCTTTGAACGAGCCGCTTCCGCTTTTAATTAAAATACTTGTTCTACTTCGATAACGCCTGGTACTTCTTCAAGTAATGCGCGTTCGATACCAGCTTTTAGTGTGATTGTAGAACTTGGGCAGCTTCCGCATGCACCCATAAGGCGTAATTTTACGATACCTTCTTCAATGTCTACTAATTCAACGTCTCCGCCATCGCGAAGTAAGAATGGACGTAATTTATCTAATACTTCTAGTACTTGTTCTTGCATATGTGGGTTTTCCATTTTTATCGACTCCTTTCATCAGTTTTATTATAATCAAGATAGAGGGGAAAATCTATTTTTTCTGTTCTTGTTTTATTGCCGAAATTTTTTATCATGTTTACAACGTGTTTTTTCAGTATAGGGGTATGGAATGAGTTTGTAAAATGATGTGCTTATGTAATAAGGTATCTGAATATACTGTTAGAACAAGAAGTGGGGGAGAAGAAATGGTTAATGTGCAAGTGTATGGGACGAAAGTAATTTGTGCGAGCTGCGTTGGAATGCCATCTTCAACAGAAACGTTTGAGTGGTTACAAGCGGCGATTGGTCGTAAATATGAAGGACAAGAAAATAAATTTAATTTCGAGTATATTGATTTTCAAGAAGAACAAGAAGATGAAGATAAAAAAGCATTCGCAGAGCGCGTAGTGGAGGAAGATTTATTTTATCCGGTCGTTCTTGTAAATGGAGAAATTGTTGGAGAAGGAAATCCTCGTTTGAAGGATGTTTACGAAGAAATCGAGAAATATTTATAAAGCAGGAAGCCTTTGCGAATTTGCAAAGGCTTTTTTTATTGGAGGGATAGATGTGAAGCATGCGTTACCGAAAGAAGTAGAGCAGTTGATGGAGCAGTACATAGGAGGACTGAAAGAAATTTTTTTAGATGAAAAAATAGTCGGGGTATATATTTACGGATCCATCGCGCTCGGTGCATTTCATGCAGAAACGAGTGATGTTGATTTTGTCACGGTAATAAGTGATCCCGTGAATGAAGCTGAAAAACAGCAACTTGTAGAGCTTCATAAGAAACTTAGTGGTAGTACGTTAGGGAAAAGAATGGATGGTATGTATATTCCGCTTGCTGATTTAGGAAAATACAATGATGAAATGAATGAGTACGTGTATTGTGCAGATGGTAAGGCGAATATAGGACATTGGGATATTAATGCAGTCACATGGTGGACATTGAAAAATCAAGGTATTACAGTGATCGGGAAAGAAGCAGAAGACCTTTCGTTCCAAATAAGGTGGGATGATGTAGTAAATACGATGAAATACAACGTAGAACAGTACTGGAGCGGGAAGGCGAAGCAGCCATATTTATTCTTTATAGAAGAATGGGTAGAATCAGCGGTCGTTACGATGGGGCGTATTTTATATACACTAGATCATAAAACAATCGTTTCAAAAGATAGAGGACTACAATACTTGTTAGAACATTCATCGGAAGAATGGGGACCTTTATTAAAAGAAGTAGAGAGAATACGGCAGAATCCAAAAGAAAAGCGAATGCTCTCAAGATGGAGAAGAGCGGATATGACGAAGAGGTATTTGCTGCACTTAATTGAGGCGTGTAGAGAGAAATGGTAGGAAGGAAAATGGACAATACATTGTGGTGTATTGTCTTTTTTTACATTTAATTTGGTATATAATGGTTAAAAGGTTTAATTATACTGGAGGGGATATGTTGAACACGGAATTAGTTACATATAAAGAAAAAAATGTACAAATGAGCATGCTCGAAGTAATCAGTATGATAGTCATTATTTTTGGGGTAATGTATGGAATTGGTTATTTAAACATTATATATGATTCTTCCTTATATCCATGGTATGTAGATCATCTTATTCCGCCTTTAACATTTCTTACTATTATTTTAATATATGCACCAGCAAGAAATTACTGTGTGCAGTTAGTAAAATCAATACAGTTCAACCATTTTAAACATTATGTAACAATAGTAATGACGATGATCGTACTGCTTATATATCTTGCGGTATTAAATTTAATTCTACCAACGGGAGTTAGTGTGGATGAACCTAATATAGTAATCGAGCCTACCAAAAGTGAAATCCTTATATACGTAGTGGTGCTCACAGTTTTTGCACCGGTTTGGGAAGAACTTCTATTTCGGGGGATGTTTTTCACGAAATTATCTCAGCGCTTTTCTATGCTCAGTAGCATTGTTATAAGTGCTTTTATATTTACTTTAGGACATCCACTTACTTTAGGTAGTGTATTATATATTTTGGGTGGCGGTATATGTTTAGCTTACACCTATAAGAAAACAAACAATTTACTCGTCCCATGGGGGATTCATGTATTAAATAATTCCTTTTATTTATTAGTAAATTTTCAACTGTAAAAGACGTCCTTTTGAAAAGGGCGTCTTTTTACAGTAGGTGGAAAAGGCTTTACAAGTATTGTGTAGAGGAAAGATAATAGAAAAAATATGTGCATGGAGGAAGATGATGAGTAAATATAAATTACATATAGATAAAGAAGAGCTATGGAAAGGGTGCATATTAAAGTCGATTGCAGACGCAATTTTTGTAGCGCATGCGCCTGATTTTGCACATGAAAGTTCATGGGATGGATGTAACTATAGTATGCAAGATAGCCAAGGGGAACAAGGGACAATTACGTTTCATCCGGATTATACGATCGTATGTCTTCAAGATGTGAATAGTGAAAGAATTGATGAGTGGATTGATGCGGCAAATTATTTTGAAGAGGCACCTTCGGAAGTGTTAGAAATTGCGAAAGAGGAAGCTCTTCAATACGTATTGGAAGAAGAGTATGCAAAATTATCTGTGGCATTGCCATATACGGAATGTGAATTTTTCAAACCATACGTATATATGAACGATGCAATAGAAGGGAAAAATATAATGGTGATTGTGAGAAGAAGACCACTCCTTAATTCGAAAACGGATACGGTAAAGATACAAAAGTATGAAGAGGAATTTAAAAAGTTACAAGAGGAATATAAAGCACTAGTAGAAGGTACAATGTAATTTCACATTGCACCTTCTACTAGTTTTTTCATATACATATCAACTTCACGAAAGAATACCTGCTCTTTTTCCTCGGTATTCAGATGTACAGCACATTGCAAATATTGCTGTAAGTAGTGATTAGCTTGCTCGTACTGTTTTAAATTGTAGAAAGAGAAACAAGTAAGAAGCAGAAACGCTTTTTCCTGTAATATTGGAACGACGGCTAGTACCGAAGTAACGGAATGTATATTTGTTTTTACTAAATTCTCATAAGATGCCCACACTTGAAACCAGTCGAAAATAGTAGAAAGATAATTTGGAATGTCGATAGTTTCATGTGAAACATTATGCAATAACTGGTTCTGTTTCATATGTATAGGCTCTATTCTCGTTCGCAGAATGCAATCGAATATTGAGATGTTTTCTTTAATTAGTAATTGGTCCGTGATAAGCTGCGGGAGACCGATAGGATGAACTCCTATATGTATATAGAAGTCATCTCCAAATTGACTTTTTTGTATGTTAATGAGTTTATAAAATCCGTTTTCAGTTTTGCAAAATGTATGTCTTTTTTTCTTAAATCCAAGCGGTTTTAAAGCAGCATGTAAATTTGCCATGGAACTTTGTACCGCTTTAGAATAAGGCTTACTCTTCATCATATTCATATGTAGTTAAGTTTTGTAAGAAACTTTCAAAGTTAGGTGCTAATTCAATTATTTGCTCAACTTCATTATCAATAAATATAACTGGAGGATTTTCAGCTACATTTCGATAGTCTAATGCAATCCACGTATGCCCGTCCCCCGATAAAAGTACGAGATTCTCAGGCATTTCCCATTCTTGAATTAAATAATGACTCTCTAAAATACTAGATTCATTTTCATCAAAAGAAATGCCATATAAGCCAGACACATTAACGTGATCGTCTGCCCAAGAATTTGGCTCTGAAGTAGGGTGAGCATCAAGGCGCAGTGTTCCTCCATTTTGTTCTTTTAGAAGGTTTATGTACGATTCAGGAAGCTTTACGTTCAGTACTTCTTCTGCTTTTTTGATTAGTTCGTCGTTAATAGGTGCTAGTTTTAAATAATCATCTTCTGTCCAAATTGTAGTCTTCATATTGGATCACCTCAAATAATAGTTTTAAGAATCTTATGTCATATATTATAGTTAGTTTGAATAACGAGCAATAGAAAGAGGGATAAAATATGGATGTATTCGAATACTTTGATGATGTGAATCCTAAAGAAGATTGGTTGGAGTTTCTTATATATCTGCAAAAGGATTTTAAAATGGGAGCCTGAATGCATAGCGGGACGTATAGAAGATAGTATTGATAACGTGAAAGGTAATTTGAAATAATAAAAAGTTAGTAAGGTGTTTCAAAAAAAATGAGACATCTTTTTTGTATATATAAAATCCTTAACCTAGTGTATTAAACATATCATTCATAAGTATTCTAATATATTTAAAAGTAAAATGGAATAAGAAACGGATAATTGTCGGAATATATTCGATTTCTGTTCATTTTTATGAAATATATGTACTTTTTGTTAGATTCCTTCTTTTTATTTCTATAAAATACACGTATGTAGATATGAGAAAAGGATGATGTACGTGAAGGACACTGTTTTACAAGAAACGATTTCTCCACAAGAATTACATAAAGTTGTTCAAAAGAATACAGCTTATTATGACTTTAAGTGGGGCAAAGTAGAAAATCCAGCGCAAGGGAATACGTGGAATTGGGTAGCCTTTTTCTTCCCACCTTTTTGGTTAGCTTATCGTAAAATGTATAAGTTGTTTATTATACTTACGTTATTAGCGGTACCTACTTTCATTGTAGCTACTTTTATTGATATACCAATGTGGATAGATTTTATCATATACGCTGGAACGATGCTGTTTATTGGATGGCAAGGAAATCGATTGTATTATAAGCATGTTATCCGTATTTTACATAAAGTAGAAGATGTACCTGAGTATAAGAAAGAGTATTATTTACAATCAAAAGGCGGCGCTCATATCGGGCTTATGATTGGTTTGCAAGCGATAGTATTTGTATTGTTTGCAGGTGCTAGCTTTGGTTTATCGTATGTACCAACTGAACCTAATATTAAAAATGTTGTTCGCCTAAGTCTTGAAGGAGAGGCTTTAGAGTCTATTACAGATAAGTCAAATTGGAAGTATGTAAAGAAAGAAAAGGATTATGACGTAGTAGAATTTACTGGTTATGATTATGAAGAAAAGAAAAATGTAAAAATTAAATTCGCTGTATACTTAAATGATGATTATTTTGAATGGCAAGAAGTGTATGTAAATAATAAAAAGTTAAGTGAAGAAGAAGTAGAAGAATATCAAATGTACGTTGAAGAAAATATGTGGTTTTTCTAGAGGGAAACTCGTCCATTTTGAAAAGAAGAATCTTGTGAGGGTTCTTCTTTTTTATTGTAAAACACCATACGAATTGAAATTTTGTAAAATACAATAAAAAATGAGAATTCCAGGTAGGCTTGTCAATAACGTGAGACTATGGCACTATAAAGAAATGCTGTACAAATTTTATTTATCGAGATGTAAACATCAATTTTGATTTTTACGTATAAATAATGAACGGAGGAAATGAATTTATGGCTACTTTACCAAATTGTCCAAAATGTAATTCAGAATATACGTATGAGGATGGCGTTCTTTTCGTATGTCCTGAGTGTGCTCATGAGTGGGGCCAAGAAGCAGAAGCTGAAAATAATGATGGTGCAAAAGTTGTAAAAGATGCGAACGGAAACGTTCTTCAAGACGGCGATGCTGTTACTGTCATTAAAGATTTAAAAGTAAAAGGAACTTCTTCAGTTGTGAAGATCGGTACGAAAGTAAAGAGTATCCGTCTAGTTGATGGTGATCACGATATTGATTGCAAAATCGACGGTTTCGGAGCTATGAAGTTAAAATCACAATTCGTGAAGAAGGCGTAAGTAACAAGAGGAGGCGACTAGCCTCCTCTTGTTTATTGTCATTTTTTGTCGGTAAGTCGATATTCCTTGTCGAATCGTCGATATAATTTCACTCACCGAGAAAGGTGCATCATTTACCGAGCAAAAAGCCAGATTACCGTCCGCCATAGTCAATCTCCTTCAACTGACACCGCTTATTAAAGAAAGTTTTATATCCAAGCTGCAAGAAGATAATAACAGCAAAAGCGGTACTTCCTGAAATACCGAGTATAATTGCGATTTGATATTGAATGGCTGTAAATGGTGATACACCAGATAAGATTTGACCGGTCATCATGCCCGGTAAGCTTATAATTCCCATTCCGACCATAGAATTGATTGTTGGTAAAATAGCAGAGTCAAAAGCGTCGCGTATGAGCGGAGCAGCGGCTTCTTTCGGTGTGGCACCGAGCATAAGTGCCCCCTCGAGTTGACCTCTTTGCGATTTCATATTGTTTAAGAACGTATTTGCACCGAGAGAAACACCTGTCATCGCGTTCCCAACTAACATTCCGGTAATCGGAACGATATATTGCGGTGCATACCACGGATCGTGTCCGATAATAACAAAGATAAATAGTAGAAGTGGCCCAATTGATCCGGCGACCATGGAAAGAGCGGCTACTCGTTTTAATTCTTTAGACATTGGGATATTAACTCGTTTATAAATATTAAAAATTGCAAAGGTAGTAATAGAAGTAATGAGAGCAATTGTATAAAATGGATTACTGTTTTCAAATACGTATGTAAGGACATAGGCAACGAGTACGAGCTGAATCGTCATACGGAACGTTGCGAGCGCGATTTGTTTTTCGCGAGGTATCCCTTTTAATTTCACGAGCCCGATTAAAATAAGAATAAAAATATATGCAGCGGCAAGTTGCCAAATTTGGAGTTCAATCACGCCCTTCAACTGAGAGCACTTCCTTTCTAGTTGCACCGTTTGCTTTACTAATCTCAATAATATCGTCTGCAATTTCTTCTGGAAGTTGTTGCGAGTGTGTGATAACGATAACTGTTTTGTTCTTTTCTCTTGCTAGCGTAGTGAATTGTTTCATAACGCGTCGTTCTGTATCGCTATCTAGCGCCGAAGTTGGTTCATCTAATAAATAAACAGGTGGATCCATAAGTACGATACGTGCAAAAGCAAGTCGTTGTTTTTCCCCGCCTGATAATGAATTAGCGTTGTCTTCTAAATTTTTTTCTAAGCTAACAGTCGTTAATGCACTTCGCAAGGCGGCATCATTTGGAAATGTTTTTTCAGAAAGACGAAGTCCCATTAATAGATTGTCTTTAATGGTTCCATCGAAAATAGGTGGCGTTTGCCCAAGCATGACTACGTCACGTCGTAATTGAATAGGGGGATAGTCAGAAATCAATTTTCCGTTATATTCAATTGTTCCAGATGTTGGAGATTGTAGATCATTTAACATACGGAGCAATGTGCTTTTTCCGCTCCCACTCTCACCGATTATACATGTGATTTTTTCTTTTTGAATCTGTAAATAAGGAATGTGCAGTATATCTTTATATGTAACGTCTTTTAATATAAACATAGATGGCTCCTTTCTGATTCTAGTTCTATCGTATCAAAAAAGAGAAGGTAACGGTTATAAAGAGCAACGTTTTTTCTTCGTCTTGATTTCTATTAATAAGTTAAGTAAACGATCTAATTCTTGGCTGAAAGAAATTACTTTATGATGAGTGAATCCATATTGTTCAACGAGATGAATCAACTCTTTCTTCTTCGCTTCTATTCGATCGTTTAGTTTCGTTATGTTCATAAGTGAAATGGAATGCCTCCTGTAAAAGTATTTACAACACAAAAAATAAGACCGAATGAATTCGGCCTTAAAGGAAATAAAACAACTTATAAATAGCATACACTGTTTATTGGTAGTTTTTAATATGAAAATGAAAAATAAATCATGATTCATATTGAGAAAGATGTGTCTGATAATTATATTTTAACGAATAAGAGAGGCTGCCTACTTAGGAGACAGCCTGTAAAGTATTAACCGTTATGATATTTGTACATCCAGAGGATACCGGATTTTAGTAACCTTGGTACACGTCCCATTAATGGTTGGTTTGCTAGCAAACCAAAGCCATGCTTCTTACCAAGAGAGCCGAGAACACCTTTTAATTTAATGACAGGTAGTTCGTCAGGAAGTGGTTCATTATTCCAACGTTTTAATAATATTTGGACAATTTGTTCTCCTTGCCCTTCAGCAAGTTGTGCAGATGGTGCGTGTGGAAGTGCTGCACAATCTCCTACAACATATACATGCTCGTTATTTGGAATATTGTGATATTTTGTTAAAACAACCCGTCCGCTACCATCTTGTTCAACTGGAAGGTTTCGAACAACTTCATTTGCTTGAATACCAGCTGTCCAGACGATTGCATCACATTCAAGTGGTTCATCGTGGTTGTACACAATATTTGGCTCTACTTTTGTAATGTTAGAGTTTCGTATGATAGTAACTTTATGTTTTACGAACCATTCTTCTACATATCTACTTAATTTCTCTGGATATGGGAATAGAATTCTATCTTTTCGATCAAATAAGTAGATTTTTAAATCAGAACGACTCTCGCGAAGTTCACTTGCAACTTCAACGCCACTTAATCCAGCGCCAACGACAGCTACTGTTGCATTTGGTTCTAGACTATTTAATTGTTCATATGTCTTACGTGTTTGTTCAATCGATTGTAGGCTATGTGTATATTCCTTCGCCCCAGGAACGTTATGGTATTTATCCTCACAGCCAAGTCCAATAATTAAATCATCATATTGGATCGCTTCGCCGCCATCGAGATGAGCAGCTTTTTCTTCGAGATCAATATTTGTTACTGTGCCGTATTGAATATTGAGGCGTGGGTGTTCAGGAAACGGTATACGAATATGCGTTTCTGAAATAGTACCCGCAACTAATGCATAATATTCAGTTTTGAAGCAATGATATGGTACTTTGTCGATTAATGTCACTTGTACATCATCTGGAAGTTGGTTGCTTGGAAGTAGCCGCTGCAGAATTCTCATTCCACCGTAGCCGCCACCTAATATTACGAGGTGTTTCATGATGGATTACCCCTTTTCTGTTGAAATATCCCCTAATCATAAAATTTTATATTAATAAAATATTTTGACTTTACTCAATCAAATTATATCGAATTTGTGAACAAATAACAATGCATGAATGAATACTCTGTTGTACAATAAGAAGAAAAGTAGAGTAAACTGTTTTTCTTATTTAGTTACCATTTCATCGCAAGTAGCATGTTATATAGAAGGAATCATCTATTTTGAAGTGAAATAATGAAGTAACTAAATAGTTTAGAAGGTGTAATGAAAACAACAAGAAACAGCTTAGTTTTTTTCTTATAGATGAAGTCAGAAAGTAATTTGTTTTGTAGTACAGGGGGGAGAATTTTGATTAAACCATTAATTGAATTTTGTGTAGGTAACCTTGCAAGTGGTTCACAAGCAGCTTTAGAGAAATTAGAAAAAGATCCGAATTTAGATGTAATGGAGTATGGTTGTTTAGGATATTGTGGCATTTGTTTTGAAGGACCGTTTGCACTTGTAAATGGTGAAGTAGTACAAGGTGCTACAGTAGAAGAACTTGTTAATAATGTATATGAGTATTTGGATGAAAATCCAATGTTTTAAGGTGTTGCAATCGGCAGCACCTTTTTCTTTTTCTATGAGATAAAATCTTCTTTCGCAGGGAGATAATACTGTATATAAATAAAAAAAGGCCCTTTTAGAAGGGCTTTTTCTTACACAATTTGCGCAAGATTGGCTCATCGCCAAATGTTGTCAAATATGAGAAACGGGGGACATTCATATTGTGTTCTAAAAGCGTGCATTTTATACTTGAAATAACAAATTATTTTTGGAGTGAATACAAATGAGCCAATTTTCTTTTACAAAAATGCATGGTCTTGGCAATAGTTATATATATGTAAATATGTTTGAAGAACAAATTCCTGAAGAAGATTTAGCTCTTGTGGCGGAAAAGGTTTCAAATATTAATACTGGTATTGGAGCAGATGGAATGATTTTAATTTGTCCATCTGACGTAGCGCCGGTGAAAATGCGCATGTTTAATAATGATGGATCAGAAGGAAAGAGCTGTGGTAACGGTTTACGCTGCGTAGCGAAATATGCGTATGAGCATAAACTAGTAGAAGATACAGTTTTCACAATTGAAACGTTAGCTGGCATTGTAACGGCGGAAGTAACGGTAGAAGAAGGGAAAGTTACATTAGCGAAAATCGATATGGGAGCACCTCGTTTAACACGTGCAGAAATACCGATGCTTGGTGAAGGTGAAACACCATTTATTCGTGAAAACTTCTTATACAATAATCATCGTTATGCATTTACAGCTGTTTCAATGGGAAATCCGCATGCAGTTATTTTTGTTGATGATGTAGACCAAGCACCTCTTACAACGCTTGGTCCAGTCCTTGAGACACATGAAATGTTCCCGGAACGAGTAAATGTTGAATTCATCGAAATCTTAAATGAGGAAGAGATGAACTTCCGCGTTTGGGAACGTGGATCTGGTGTAACACAAGCTTGCGGAACAGGGGCGTGTGCTGCAGTTGTAGCCTCTATTTTAAATGGAAAGATGGAACGTGGTAAGGAAATTACAGTTCATTTAGCTGGCGGCGATTTAATGATTGCATGGACAGAAGAAGGCAACGTGTTAATGAAAGGACCAGCGGAAGTAATTTGCCGCGGAGTGTATGAGTACAAGATAGAAGCGTAAAGATGTATAATAGAATGAGAACAGAAAGGATGGTGTATTTCATGATTGAAGTTACAGAACAAGCAGCTTTTCAAATTAAAGATATGTTAAAAGATGCTGAGGATGGAGAGAAGTACGTGCGCCTTGCTGTACATGGCGGCGGATGCAGTGGTCTTTCTTACGGCTTAGGATTTGAAGTAGAACCAAACGAAGACGACACAGTTCTTGAGTTTTTCGGTGTCGAATTTGTTATCGATAAAGAAAGTGCTCCCATTGTTAAAGGAGTAAAAATTGATTATAAACAATCTATGCTTGGCGGCGGATTCACAATCGACAATCCAAACGCAATCGCATCATGCGGATGTGGATCATCTTTCCGTACAGCGACGAATGCTGGTAAGCCAGAAGAGTGCTAAGTTTTTAGGTGAAATAGAAAAAGACCTTTTTAGCGATGGAATGCAATCGTTAAGGAGGTCTTTTCTTTTGGCGTAAAAGTCCAAAATGAAACTTATGTAAAAAACTTTTGCTCAAAAGTTAGAAAACAATATATAGTCACTTCATCATTTAGAAATTTCTTTTCACATATTGAAAACGAAACTGCTAAAGTAGCTTTAGGTTGTTCAATTCATTCATTGCTAGTTATTTGAGCTTCTTTTAAAGTTCTCTTTTTTCGAGTTATAATTGAGGGGCAGAAAGAGAGGATATATGCTGGAAAATACTTTTGAATTTATATTGAAGTACATTATAGGTCCTATTTTTAGATTTATAAGATACATTGTGATAGATATTATAATAGAATGCATAATAGAAGGTGTAATAAACGGTATAAGGAAATTACGTGATAAAGCCCATGATAAGTGGCGAAACTGGCGTGAAAGACGTTATTGGCGGTAATCGGTACATAAAAAATTGGTAGTAAAGAGATAGCGGAGAAAAAGCCTTAAGGGAGATGAATGATAAAATTCATCTCCCTTAAGGCTTTTTCTTTTGACATTATGTATACGAACGTATACACTTGTGATTAATAAAATAAACGTATACATTTGTATACAAAGGGGGATTTGAAATGAGAAAAGATAAGTTCATGAAAGAAGGACACCACCGTGGTGAGCGTCATAAAGGGAGAGATGGATTGCATCATCGCGGGCCGAAAACATTTCGACGCGGGAGAGCAATTGCTTTTTTAGAAATGATGAATTTGAAACGAGCGACAATTAAACAACAGTTAAGTGAGCCAGAATTCCAGTCTATTCAGCAAATTTTAATTGGGGAATTAAAGGCAATTGATATGGTTATTAATGAATTTACACAACTATTTGAAATACATGAGAGTGAAACAGAAGAAGCGCCTATGTTAGATGAGCAGGCAGATTTAGAGAAAGGGACTGCATCTGATGAAACAAATTAATCGTTATATTGATTCCGTATTTTGTGGTCAAGATACACTTTTGGATGAAGTGATTGCTTCCATAAAAGAAAACGAAATGCCGCCCATATCGGTATCGCCTTCTTCTGGTAAACTTTTGACGATGTTAGTTTCTATTTCTGGAGCGAAAGATATTTTAGAAATAGGTGCATTAGGTGGGTATAGCGGAATTTGTCTTGCGAAAGGTTTTGGAGAAGAGGGGACGTTAACTTCACTGGAACTAGAAGAAAAATATGCAAAGGTAGCGCACCGCAATCTACATAAAGCGGGATTTGGAAAACAAGTGTCGTATATGACTGGTGCTGCCTTACAAAGTCTTGAAATATTAGCTGCAGGTAATAAACAATTTGATTTCTTCTTTATCGATGCTGATAAGGAGAATTATGAAAATTACTTGACGTACTGCATTAAGCTTGCTAAGCCAGGGGCTTTAATTGTTACAGATAATGTTCTAGCTGGTGGTAGTGTAGCTGATGAAGGTGCGAAACAAAAACGTTATACAGAAGTTATGAAGAAGTTTAATGAAGTAGTAGCAGCTCATCCGAATTTAGAATCTGTACTTATTCCAATTGGTGACGGGATGACGGTTTCTAAAGTGAAGAAATAATTAATATCTTACAAAAGTGTAATGTTCATGTCATGTTTTTGAATTTCTTCTTTAAGCTCTGGGCTTTAAGATAACAATATAAGAAAAACACATGAGGTGAAGGAAATGAAAAGATATATTGCACTTTTTAGTATTTTAGTTGTATTCGCGAGTCTTTTAGTTGGCTGTGATTTAAATCGTATGGGTAAAGATGAGTACTACGTTCAAATTACAGTAGATGGAAAAGAGTATAATGGTAAATCTGATAATGGTGAACCATATAAAGATTACCAATATAAATTAACTGGATTTGATAAAGAAGGTAAAGAAAAAGAATTAGAATTTATGGCACAAAAAAACCTTCGTAAAGAAGCATTCTTACGCGTATACCACTCAGATAAAAAAGGTGTAACAGCTTGGGAAGAAGTGAAGAAAGACGAGCTTCCAGCGAAAGTGAAAGAAAAATTAAATGTGAAATAAGACAGAAAAAAGGAATTGACGAACAGGGTCAATTCCTTTTTATCCCGCTTTAATGGGCAGTAAGACCCCCACCTCAAAATTCAGCAAAAGCAAAGAAGTTAGGTGGGATCAACTGCCCATAAAAGTCCGATTGGTTCAACTAATAATCAGTGGGGGATGAAGAAAACCCCCACTGATTAAAGTTTCACTTTATATTCTCAAAATCCTCTTCTGAAATGACTTTCAATCCATGTCTTTTGAATAAAGCAGTTGTTACCCCGTAACCAGTTTGTTTATTTCCGTTAAATTCTCCCGTATAAATTGTAGAACTACCACAAGAGGGACTGCGTTCTTTTAAAATAATATATTCTGGGCGCAAATCTTTCATTTGTTCTAATGCTTTATAAGCACCATTTACGAAAGCTTCCGTGACATCTTCCCCATCTTTTGTCATCACTTTTGCTTTTCCATCCAAAACGTCATCGCCATTCCCGCCAATAATTTCAGCTGAGGGACGAGGCGTTGGCAATCCTCCTAATACTTCAGGGCAAATGAGTAGTGTCTCTTCTTGTTGCAGCAAATCCTCTATTTTTGAAACGAGATTGTCATTTCCATCATACCGACAAGCAATACCACCTAAACAAGCGCTAATTACGATCATATTTTCATCTCCACTAAAAAAATATTAAATAGCACGCCAAATTCCCTTCCTGCCTCTTACTTATAAATGAGGTGATAAAAATGGGAAGCTTATATAACTTAATGAAACCATATAGTGAATTTCGAAGTAAAGAAGAGTTTAATACATATCAAAAACAAGTTTTGAAACATTATCAATTTCAATTAAATAAAACGGATGCTACCATTATTCATTTTTTAGGAAAGTATGCAGTGAATGAGAAACAGAAAACAGTGGGAGTTGCTTGTCCGTTAATGGAGACAATTGCTAAAAATGTTAGAAAAAGTATTCGTACAGTACGTCGCTCCATTGCAAAGTTAGAGGAATTAGGAATTATAAAGCGTGTTGCAACAAAAGAAAGACATAGGCGAGGCGGATATAGTGCGAACTTATATGTTTTTCTTACATCTGCAATTGACCGCATGGATGACCGTATGAAAATGTCCGCATGTGAAAGTGAGAATGATGCAGCTGGCTGTAGTAAAAATGAGCAAAAAAATGAGGGGGAAACAATTCTTTTTAAAAACTTTCCACAAATAAAAGAGAATAGAAAAGGAACGTACGAGCTTGATGAGACGTATTGCCGTCATGATATACCGAAGCCTTTTATATATGCACTTCTACCGATGACGAGTAATCCGAAGAAGATCAATATATTTTGGAGTAAGGTGGAACTTGCATATAAAAAGAGTGGGTTACTAGAGCAAGGTGTTTTACTGGAGCAAATATTAGCTGATGAAGAAGTGTATGGAAATTTCATTTGGCGCGTGAAAAGTGTTGTGAGAGCTTATAAATACGGGGAAATCCGTAAAAATGTGAAGGCTCTTTTATATAGTACAGTGCGGGATTTATTTTTAGAAGTTGGATTAGAATGGGGAGCAGCACTGAGAAGAAGTAAGGGAATACCGTTATTTGATCCGTTTAAAAAGGAGCCATGCGTATAACGCATGACTCCAAGTAGTTAATCAAACTTTCTTACAACTGGAACACGAATCGCTACAAATAGTACGAAGACGATAACGGCGATTGCACCACTTTTCATAACGGTTACGATTGGAATTCCAATTGCAAGTGCGATGGATGTGAATGCATAAGAAAGCGGGATAAAGCCCATTGATGATAGCATAAGCAAACTCATTACGCGTCCCATCATTTCTTCTTTTACTGTCGATTGAATCATCGCCATAAGTGGAACGATAGCCATTGCGATTGTAATACCATAAAACATGCCAGCTAATAATGCTTGCCATAGTACAGTGCTAAAGTTGATGGATAAGAAGAATACACCAGACAGTAGCATCATGATAATGCAAAATAGACCGCGTCTACGATTAATATTTTTTAAACCGACAATGACAGCACCTATCGCCATACCGCCACCTACAGATGCTTCTAAGTAACTAAACTGAAGCGAGTCACCATGCAGAACATTTTTAACGAAAAGCGGGAAACCGACTTGCATCGGACCGATTAAAAATAAGTTTAGAAAGGCGCTACAAATAAGGAAAGTTGAAAGGAATGGCGAGTCCTTTACATATAAAATTCCTTCTTTAATAGAAGTGAACATGCCTTTGTCTGTATTTTGCTGCTCTGGCATCGTAAATTGTATTTTTTGAACGAGTATGGCTGCGATAATGAGTAATAAAATTGTAATTGAGAAAATCGTTTCATAGTTCGTAAATTTGATAAGAATGCCGCCAAGTACAGGGCCTAAGATGACCGATGCTTGGTTTGTCATTTGTGTAAGTGAGTTTGCTTGTGTTAAACGGCTTTTTTCTACAAGTTCAGGCAAGATAGATCCATCAGCTGACCAGAAAAAAGCATCAGCAAGCCCGAAGAATAGAGCGAATAAAGCAAATGTATATAGTGTTACATCACCTACGATAAACCATGTAAGGATGGTTGCGACAAGAATAGCACGAACAATATTAGAATAAAACATAATGTTTTTTTTCGGGAATTTATCAGCTACAGCGCCGCCGATAATCATAAAAATAAGCCTTGGAACACTAAGAGCTACGAAAACAACACCGAGTGATGCCTCAAGGTTTAATGTCTTTGCTATGTACCACGTTTGTGAAAAAGTAAAAAAGGCTAAAGCGAAACTTGAAAAAAGAGTAGCTGCCCAAAGAAAAAGGAAATTCGTATTTTTTAATAACGGTTTTCCGCTTCCTTCTAAAGCAGATTTATTTTGTTGTAGTTCCTCCATATTGCTTCCTTTCTATGCGACAAATTTAAACTAAAAAACTTGTTAACAATCACTTTATCCCGCGTTAACGGGCAGTAAAACTCCCACCTCAAAATTTGGCTCGAGCAAAGAAGTTAGGTGGGAGACTAACTGCCCGTAAACGTCCGATTGGTTCAACTAATACTCAGTGGTGGGGGATGAATCCCCTCCCACCACTGAGTATAGTTTCACTTTATACAGTTTCTAATATTTCTATACTGCACTTTCTCATTGTAGACAATTATGCTGGATTTGCACAGTGGCTATTTAACGACGAAAGAGAAGATACCATTTGGTATCTTCTCTTTCGTTGTTTAGGCTAATGCAATATAAATATCCAATTGTGCGTTGTTTGGATCTGTTACTTTTTCATCGTATAGCTCGAAGTCTATTGTGAAAGCACGTTTGTTTCCTTTTGACCATTTCCAAATATATTCCCAAGCTTCGCAAACGACTTCAGCAACTGGTCCTTTTCTCGTTGTAAATACCGCATACGTAGCGGCAGGTATTGTTAAAGTTGTCATATTTTCAGGAACGTCTTCTAATGAAGAAACGGGCATACCAATTGTGAATTGATATGTACCAGTTTCATCTGATTCGTAGTTTGAGTAAAAAGCGAATGTTTCTTTCGTTTGTTGATTTGGGATGTGATGCATGATTTGTTCGTGGAAGTAGCGATTCCAAAGCCCGGGAATTTTTCCTTCAGTAGATGCCTCTTTTTCATTGGTCGTCGTAATCGAAATGCCTATTGCTTGAAAAGCTTCTTTTTTTACGATAGTAGGTTCTTTCATTTTTAAATATCCCCCTTATTAAATAGAACGTTTGTTCTTGTTTATTGTAACATATTTTGGAAGGGAACGATAGCGTAATAAAAAAGAACTCCTTCGCATAAAAGGAGTTCTTTTCATTTCTATATTAAAACATACTAGAGCTATGCATCGGTTGAAGCTTTGCGTTTGGATCGAAGTAAGCTTTCGCATTGTTTACCGCTGTCGGTGCTTCACCGAAGCCGCAAGCAATGAGTTTTACTTTTCCTTCATATGTACAAATGTCACCAGCAGCGTAAATGCCAGGAATATTTGTTTCCATTTTCGAGTTCACGAGAATGCTGTTTTTTTGTATATCTAAGCCCCAGTTTTTTATTGGTCCAAGGGAAGAAACGAAGCCGTAGTTTACGATTACATCATCAACATCGATGATAATTTTTTCTTCCGTTTTTACATGCTGAAGAACGACTTGTTCAATTTTGTCATCACCAATGAGTTCTACTGGAACGTATGGTGTGCTTACTTCTGCACGAGAGTTCATTAAGCTTTCTACGCTATGTTCATGCGCACGGAATTTATCACGACGATGAACGATTGTAACTTTGTCAGCGATCGGCTCTAACATCATTGTCCAATCAACAGCTGAATCGCCGCCGCCAAATACTACGACGCGCTTACCAGCAAATTTATTCATATCATCAACGAAATAATGTAAGTTTTTCTTTTCATACTTTGCTGTTCCTTCTAATTCTAAGCGGCGTGGTTGGAAAGCACCATTGCCAGCAGTAATAATTACTGATTTAGAATAGTGAGTTTGCTTATTTGTAACAAGTTTAAATATACCGTCAGCTTGTTTCTCAAGCGTATCAACAGCTTCTTCTAAACAAACGGTTGGATCAAATTTCTTCATTTGCTCTTTTAAGTTATCAACTAATTCTTGTGCACGCACTTTCGGGAATCCGGCTACATCATAAATATATTTTTCAGGGTAGAGCGCGGATAATTGTCCTCCAAGCTGAGGTAAGCTTTCAATAATTTTTACACTTGCTTGTCTCATACCACCATAAAATGCTGTGAATAGTCCTGTTGGACCACCACCAATAATTGTTATGTCGTAAACTTTTTGATTTTCTGCCACTTTCATTCCCCCTATAGATGGAATTTTGATATTGATTTCATATATTGTTCATATGTACACGAAAATCCTGCAAATGATGACACTTTCAAATAAATGATAGCATATTTGAGTTCATAATACTTCTGAAAACGACTGAATTGTGTGTAAGTTTTCGCATAGATGTTTTTTACATTGTATAAAATATACAGAAAGGAAAATACATGAAAAAAAGGCTGAAAAACCCTTGAAAACGCTATGTTATTTTAAAATATTGATAATTCTCCAGACGCTTGAATTCTGGAATAAAACCGACTAATATAGGGAAGTATTATGTTAAATTTCTATGACAAAATTCGTACGATTTTTTGACTGCGTTTTGTTATGATATAGAATGTGATAAATTCCACATTCTTGACAAATAGAGTTTTTAGTACTTGGTATTATTTTTCATTACTATTATATAAAGAAAAGGGTTGTGATTTGGTGAAGACTCCAAAAATCGTAGTTTTAGGTGCAGGTTATGGCGGGATGATTACGACTGTTCGTCTGCAAAAAGCATTATCTGTAAATGAAGCTGAAATTACGTTAGTAAACAACAACAGCTATCACTACCAAGCGACTTGGTTACACGAGAGCGCAGCTGGTACATTACAAGATGAAAAAATCTGTCTAGATATTCAAGACGTTATTGATACAAATAAAGTGAACTTTGTACAAGATACAGTAGTAGAAATTAAAGCTGCTGAAAAACGCATTATCTTAAAAGACGGCGAGTTAGAATATGACTACTTAGTAATCGGTCTTGGTTTCGAATCAGAAACATTCGGAATTACAGGATTAAAAGAGCATGCATTCTCAATCGCTAACATTAATGCAACTCGTCAAATTCGTGAGCATATGGAAGCTAGCTTCGCTAAATATGCAGATGAAAAGCGCGATGAGTTAGTAACAATCGTTGTTGGTGGTGCTGGATTTACTGGTATCGAGTACGTAGGTGAGCTTGCAAACCGCGTTCCTGAACTTTGTAAACAGTACAATGTACCACGTGAAAAAGCACGTATTATTTGTGTAGAAGCTGCTCCAACAGCACTTCCAGGTTTCGATCCAGCGTTAGTAGAATACGCTGTGAAACAACTTGAGAAAAAAGGTGTAGAATTCCGCATCGGTACAGCAATTAAAGAAGCAACTGAAGAAGGTATTATCGTTGCGAATGGCGATGACACTGAATTAATTAAGTCTGAAACAGTAGTTTGGGCTGCAGGTGTTCGTGGTAACGGTATTGTGGAAGAGTCTGGTTTTGAAGCAATGCGCGGACGTGTAAAAGTTGATGAGTACATGCACGCTCCAGGATACGAAGATGTATTCATGGTTGGTGACGCAGCGTTAATCATTAACGAAGAAATTAACCGTCCATACCCACCAACAGCACAGATCGCAATTCAACAAGGTTACAACATTGCGCACAACTTAACTGTGTTAGTTCGTGGTAAAGGCGAAATGAAGAAATTCGTATTCGACAATAAAGGATCTGTATGTTCTTTAGGCCATGACGATGCAATGGGCGTTGTTATGGGCAAAAAGTTAACAGGTTGGAAAGCTTCCTTCATGAAGAAAGTTATCGATAACCGTTACCTATTCTTATTAGGTGGACCTTTATTAGTTCTTAAAAAAGGTAAGTTAAAGTTCTTTTAATATATAGTAGAAAAAGCAGAAACGGCTAAGAGCTGTTTCTGCTTTTTTCATTTAAAAAATATAGTATAATGTATAAAAAGAAAGAATATTCTGTCCGTTCTGGTAGAGGAGGGTACTGCATCATGGAGAAGCGAGGAAAAGTATGGTTAGCTGTCAGTGGCCTAGTAGCTACAAAAGATGGCAGGTGGCTATTCGTTAAGAAGAAATACAGTGGATTAAAGGGGAAATGGTCTTTACCGGCTGGTTTTGTAAATGAAGGTGAGACCGTTGATGAAGCTGTGAAGCGTGAAGTGTTAGAAGAGACAGGTATTGTCGCTCATGTGAAGGGGATCATTGGTGTTAGATCGGGTGTGATTCGCAATGAGATTAGTGATAATATGATTATTTTCCTTTTGGAGCCTGAAGGGGAAGAGATTATTGTACAGGAGAAGGAATTGTCTGAAGTAGCGTTTCTACATCCGGATACGATTGCGGACGATCCAAATACGTCTGTGCTTATTACATATTTGTTAGAAAGACAATCAGAATTACATCTTGAAATGGACAAAACATTAAATCCAGGAGAGCAATTTGGTTATACAGCCTATCACGTATTTACGGCACGTACGAAGGAGAGGGAGAAAGAGTGAGTATACCGGTATTACTTATTTCAATGATGTTATTTTTCATTTTGTTTTTTGGAATTGGATTTTTACTCAACATGATATTGCGAGCGACATGGGTAATGGTTATTGTATATCCGATTGTTTGTATGCTTATTATTAATAAGGCGAGTGTGTGGGATTATTTTTCAAAGCCAAAAGAAACATTCTCTTCATTTGGGACAAGTGTATCGCATTTAGGACAAGCAGATTTGTTTATTTTATCTACTGGATTGGTTGGTGCTGTTTTAGCAGGAATCGTCATTAAGAAACTTCGGAAAAGCGGATATCAAATGTTTTAATCTCCAATGCAATTGGAGATTATTTTTTTGCATATTCTTTCATCGTATAGGGAATGATTAACGATGAAGGAGTGTGGAATATAAAAATGTTAAAACGATATTGTATTCGCATTATGATGACTTGTTTACTTGTATCCGCATTATGCGTAACATGGAATGCTTTCACAGGAGTTTCTTTATTAGAGATTGTAAAGAAATATGAGGGAACGAGTGCAAAAGAAGTACATGCAGCAGAAGTTAAGAGAAATGTTGCTCCGAGTAAAGAAGTGATAAATGCTTTAGAGCAGGCAAATGACTGGTCTAAATATCGTTCAATTGAAATGACTGCAACAGGTTATACATCGGGAATTGAGTCAACTGGTAAGAGGCCGGGACATCCGGAGTATGGTATTACATATTCAGGTGTTAAGGCGAAACGGGATTTATATTCCACAATCGCAGCGGACTTACGCGTATTCCCGATTGGAACAATTTTATTCATACCAGGTTATGGGTATGGTGTAGTAGCTGATAAGGGCGGTGCAATAAAAGGAAACCGTCTTGATTTGTATTATGATACGGTGAAAGATGTTTATAGCCAATGGGGTAAGAAAAAAGTAAATGTGTATATAGTTAAGCTAGGAAATGGTAAGTTTTCAGAAGAAGAGTTAACGATGTTAAATCAAGACGAAACGATGCAAGTGTTTCGTGGTCAATATTTAAAACAAAGATAGTCTAGTGGTAAGTACGCTAGACTTTTTTTATTTTATATAGGATGTAACAGAAGTTAGAATTGTCGCATTTTATCGAAAATAAAGTTATAATAAAGATAGAGTAGAGAAATTTAGGGGGTCTGAACATGTTTCACGTACAAAAAGAATTAGGAAGCCATGAAGCGGTGATTGTTGCCTTATTTGAAGAAGAGAAAACGAGTAGTTTTGTACAAGAACTGGACAAAGCGTTTGAAGGACAATTACAAGTTTTATTAGAAGAGAAAGAACTTTCTACGAAGAAGAAAGCTATTTCAAAAGTACATAGTTTAGGAAAAACAGAGGTAAAACGCTATTATTTTGTTGGTTTAGGTAAGAAAGAATCTTATACGACAGAAACATTACGTGCGGCTCTTGGTAAGGCATTTAAAACATTGCAAGCAGCAAAAGTACAAGATGCAGCAATCTTGCTTGATTCTTTCGTAACAGAGAAATTAGACGCGATTGATGTCGCTCATATTGCAGCAGAAGTACAAGGCCTTGGTACATATGAGTTACAAACGTATAAATCAGATAAAAAGGATCGTGTGGAGCTAGAGAAGTTCACGGCTATTACAGCGGAAGATACACAAGAAATTGAAGCTGCATTAACAGTTGGCTACGTACATGGGCGTGCAACAAATTCAGCTCGTACACTTGTAAATATGCCGCCAAACGTATTAACAGCGACAAAGCTCGCTGAGTATGCTGTTGAGTTAGCCGAGAAGTATGATATGGATTATAAAGTTCTTGAGAAAGAAGAGATGGAAGAGCTTGGTATGGGTGCGTTACTTGCAGTAAACCAAGGTAGTGTAGAGCCACCCAAAATGATCGCTCTTATTTATAAAGGAAAAGAAGAGTGGACAGATGTTATTGGATTCGTTGGAAAAGGAATCACATACGATACAGGCGGTTATTCTTTAAAACCACGTGAAGGCATGGTCGGTATGAAAGGTGATATGGGCGGTGCGGCTGCTGTATTAGGTGCGATGGAAATTATCGGTGAACTTCGCCCAGAGCAAAATGTGATCGCTGTTATTCCATCAACAGATAACGTTGTAAGTGGTACAGCATTTAAGCCAGACGATGTAATCACATCTATGAGCGGAAAAACAATTGAAGTATTAAATACAGATGCAGAAGGTCGCTTAGCATTAGCTGACGGTATTACGTATGCTAAAAAATTAGGTGCAAACTACCTTATTGATGTTGCGACATTGACAGGTGGAGTAATTGTTGCACTTGGAAATCATACGACAGGTGCAATGACAAATAATGAAGAGTTATTCGAGCAAGTGCTAGAGGCATCTATGGAAACAGATGAATCAATTTGGCAATTACCGATTTTTGATCGTGATAAAGAGCGCGTGAGAAACAGTAAGTTTGCTGATTTAAATAACTCACCAGGCCGTGAAGGACATGCGGTTATGGCAGGTACATTCCTAGGTGAATTCGCTGAAGATACACCTTGGGTACATTTAGACATCGCTGGAACATCTGAATCATCAGGAGCGCATGATTTAGGACCAGCTGGAGCGACAGGTGCAATGGTACGTACACTTGCAACACTTGTTGAACGTTTCGGAGAAGAATAGGATAATAAGAGAAGGCTGTTCCTACATTTTGGAACAGCCTTTTTTATTGATATATGGTGTTACGGCCGATGTAATTTTACTTTATAGAGAAATTGTATATAAAGTCCCGTTTAAAGCGAATGAAGTGCGGCCCGTTTCTTCAGAGACAACTAAAATAAGGGCATCGCTTTTTTCTGATAAGCCAATTGCAGCTCTGTGACGTGTTCCGAGTTCAGGATCAACTTCTGTACTTTTCGTTAATGGAAGAATATTAGCAGCAGAAACAATATGGTTATTTTTAACGAGAACGGCTCCGTCGTGAAGAGGGTTCCCTGGATAAAAAATCGATTCGAGCAGTGGTGCGGTTAAATGAGCATGTAATGTTGTTCCAGTTTGAATACAAGATTCAAGTGGCTCGTTTCGTTCCACAACAATAAGAGCACCATGTTTTCTGGCACTTAAATGTTGAACAGCTGTTGTAATGAACTGTGAGCTTTCTGTATAAGGTGATAAATACGCTTGAATATAGTATGTAGCTGCCAGTGTTTGTACATTTGCTAACATATGATGAATATCTTCCATCTTGCACAAAATACATTCATCTTCTTTATCAATTGCCTGCCTCATAATTGATAATTCTTTTTCAGCAATTTCAATCATTTGCTTTGTTTGTATTTTGAGCTCTTCTGACAAGCCCCATTCTTGCATAATCCTCATTCCCTTTAGTGGAGTATTTAATCATAGTGTATACAAATATTCCTAGTAAAATCCTGTTAGATTGTAAAAAATATTGAGATACAGGTTGTTTTTTTCATATAATAAAGGTATGACAAGCGAGAGGAGATAGAAGTATGAACTGGAAACAAGAATTTAGTCGCTGGCTTTCATATGCAGAGTTAGATGCAGAACTAAAAGAACAGTTAGAAAACATGAAGCAAGATGAGAAAAAAATCGAGGACAGCTTTTATAAAAATCTAGAATTCGGCACAGGTGGTATGCGTGGTGAACTTGGTGCTGGTACGAACCGTCTGAACGTATATACAGTTCGTAAAGCGACACAAGGATTAGCGAAGTTTATTGAAAAGTTAGGTGAAGAAGCGAAGAAGCGTGGTGTTGTTGTAGCGTATGATTCTCGTCATAAATCACCTGAGTTCGCAATGGAAGTTGCTGCTACACTAGGTGCACACGGCATTACAACATATGTGTTTGAAAGCTTACGTCCAACGCCAGTGCTTTCTTTCGCAGTTCGTCATTTACATACAGTGAGTGGAATCGTTCTTACGGCAAGTCATAATCCGCCTGAATATAACGGTTATAAAGTATACGGTGAAGATGGTGGGCAGTTGCCTCCGAAAGAAGCTGATGAATTAATTAGCTACGTAAACGCAGTAGAAGATGAATTAACAGTTGAGGTTGCTGATGTGGAGCAATTAAAAGCTGACGGTTTATTACATATTATTGGACAAGAAGTCGATGATGCATATGCTGCAGAATTGAACAATGTCATTATTAATAAAGAAATGGTACAAAAGGTTGGGAAAGACTTAAAAATCGTCTTCACACCACTACACGGAACATCAAATATTTCTGTACGCCGTGGTTTAGAAGAAGTTGGATTTACAGATGTAACAGTTGTAAAAGAGCAAGAGTTACCAGATCCGAACTTCTCTACAGTAAAATCACCGAACCCAGAAGAGCATGCAGCATTTGAATATGCAATTCGTGACGGTGAGAAGGTAGGCGCAGATGTGTTAATCGCAACGGATCCTGACGCAGACCGTCTTGGTGTAGCAGTTCGTAATCACGATGGTGAGTTCCAAGTATTAACTGGTAACCAAACAGGTGCATTAATGCTTGATTACTTATTATCTCAAAAGAAAGAAAACGGAACGCTACCAGAGAACGGTGTTGTATTAAAAACAATCGTAACGTCTGAAATTGGTCGTACAATCGCGAAAGCATACGGTTTAGATACAGTTGATACGTTAACTGGATTTAAATTTATCGGTGAGAAAATTAAACAGTATGAAGAAAGCGGACAATACGAATTCCAATTCGGTTATGAGGAAAGCTATGGTTATTTAATCCGTCCATTCTGCCGTGATAAAGATGCAGTACAATCTGTTCTATTTGCATGTGAAGTAGCTGCATACTACAAATCACAAGGTAAAACGTTATACGATGGTCTATTAGAAGTGTTTGAGAAGTACGGTTTCTTCCGTGAAGATCTTGTATCGTTAACGCTAAAAGGAAAAGATGGAGCGGAACAAATTCAAGAAATGATGGCAACATTCCGTGAAAATCCTCCGAAAGAAGTAGCGGGCTTAACAGTTGTAGCAGTTGAAGACTATAAAGCGAGCATTATTACATCTTTACAAGATGGACATAAAGAAGAGATTCACTTACCGAAATCAAATGTGTTAAAATATCAATTAGAAGATGGTTCTTGGTTCTGCCTACGTCCATCTGGAACTGAACCGAAGATTAAGTTCTACTTCGGTGTTCAAGATAATTCTTTACAAAATAGTGAACAAAAGTTACTTACTATTAAAGAAGATATTATGAATCGTTTATAATATAAAGTAATTTTAAGTAGTAAGGAACAAAAGGGAGCGAGATCTCCCTTTTGTTTTATGTAGGAAATGATTGCTATGAATTCCGACAGGAGAGAGGGTATTTTGTGATGAAAAAAGTAAGAAAAGCGATAATCCCAGCAGCTGGATTAGGAACACGTTTTTTACCAGCAACGAAAGCGATGCCGAAAGAAATGTTACCGATTGTTGATAAACCAACTATCCAATACATTGTAGAAGAAGCAGTAAAATCAGGAATCGAAGATATTATTATCGTTACTGGTAAAACGAAGCGTTCTATTGAAGATCATTTTGATAATGCATTTGAGTTAGAGCAAAACTTATTAGAAAAGAAAAAGTATGAGTTACTTGAAAAAGTACAGGCTTCTTCAAAAATGGTAGACATTCACTATATTCGTCAAAAAGAACCAAAAGGATTAGGTCACGCTGTTTGGTGTGCGCGTAAATTCATTGGTGATGAGCCATTTGCTGTTTTATTAGGTGATGATATCGTTCAAGCTGAAAAACCATGTTTACGTCAATTAATTGAAGAATATGATAAAACGCTTTCTTCTGTTATTGGTGTACAAACGGTTCCAGAAGAGGAAACACATCGTTACGGAATTATCGATCCGTTAGAGCAGGAAGGACGTCGTTACCAAGTTCGCAATTTCGTTGAGAAACCAGCAGCAGGTACAGCACCTTCAAACTTAGCAATTATGGGACGTTACGTTTTAACACCTGAAATCTTCATGTTCTTAGACCAGCAACATGTTGGTGCTGGTGGTGAAATTCAGTTAACAGATGCGATTCAAAGCTTAAACGAAATTCAACGTGTATTCGCTTACGACTTCGAAGGAAAGCGCTACGACGTAGGTGAAAAGTTAGGATTTGTTCAAACAACAATCGAAATGGCACTACAACACCCAGAATTACGTGATGACATGGTTACGATGATGAAGAAAATTTTAGAAGAACAAACGAATCAAGAGTCTTAATATAAAAAAGGAGGTTGTCCCAAAAGTAGCTGAATAGCTACTTTTAGGCAACCTCTTTCTTTACGGAAAATATAAAAAAGAATCGTCCATTTTTGATATAATTAAGTCACCACAACCAAATTATCAAAAGAAAGGAACGATTCTTTTATGTTTATAGATTATAACAAAAACCAACTGACTTTTCCACTAGATGTTGAGGTTCATATTCCTGAACATCATCTTTCACGTGTGGTTCATACGGCTGTAGAAGCGATGGATCTCTCTATCCTCTTATCACGTTATCCAGGTGGTGGCAGACCACCTTATCACTCAAAAATGATGTTGAAAATTTTATTATATGCCTACGCAAAAGGAATCTATTCTTCTCGAAAAATTGAAGAACAACTCCATGAAAATATCCATTTCATGTGGCTTTCTGATGAAAAAACACCAGACTTTCGTACGATCAATCGTTTTCGATCGGAGCGCATGAAAGACGTGATTTATGAAACTTTCTTCTCTCTCATCGACCTGTTGAAACAAGAAGGGCTTGTCAAACTCGAAGATTATTTTCTAGATGGAACAAAAATCGAGGCAAATGCCAATCGATATACGTTTGTATGGAAAAAATCCACAGAAAAATATGATCAAAAACTAGATGAGAAGTACCAAAAAATTGTCGCGACAATTGAACAAGCAAGTGAAGACGATCAGAAAGCGGAATTAGAAGAAGAACAAATGAAAGATACCTGTTCGGTCACTTCAGAAAAAATTAAACAAACCATTCAAACCTTAGAAAAACGCCTACAAGATGAACCGAAAAATAAAACGATGAAAAAAGCAAAGCGCCAGTTAGAAAATGATCTTCTTCCACGCAAAATAAAATACGAAGCTCATAAAGAAACATTTCAAGAAAGAAATAGCTTTTCAAAAACAGATACAGATGCGACCTTTATGCGGATGAAAGAAGATCACATGAAAAATGGTCAACTTAAACCAGGGTACAATATACAAATCGGAACCGAGGATCAATTTATTACAGGGTTTAGTATTCATCAAAAAGCGGGAGATACAACTTGTTTGATTCCTCATTTTGAAATATTTGAGAAGTACAATCGTGTAAAGCCTCAAAATGTAGTTGCCGATTCTGGTTATGGAAGTGAAGAAAACTATGCATTTTGTGAAGAGAAAAAAATGAAAGCATATGTGAAATACAATACGTTTGAAAAAGAACAAACGAAGGCGTGGACGAAACAAATAGGTCGCGTGGAAAATATGTTTTATGAGGAAGAGCTAGATGAATGGATTTGTGCAAATGAAAAACGCCTTATTTTTTCACATGAAAGCAAACAACAAACAAGCAATGGTTATACTTCTATCAAAAGAACCTATCGTTGTACAGAATGTTTAGACTGTCCATTTCAAGAAACATGTGCCAAAGGAAAAGAAACAAAATCTATCAGTGTCTCTGTCCAAAATCAAAAACAGCGAAAAGAAGTACGCGAACGTTTACATACAAAAGAAGGTAAAGAATTATATGGAAAGCGAAAAATAGAGGTGGAACCCGTATTTGGTCATATTAAATATAATCGTTTCTTCCAACGTTTTTCCTTACGAGGCCTTTCCAAAAATCGACTGGAATGGGGTCTTATTTGTTGTTGCCCATAATTTACGGAAATGGACAACAACAGCTCAATCAAAAGCGAAAAAACCCCAATCATAAGTAGAAAAACAATTGGTTTTCTACTTATGATTGGGTTTTTATCCATATAAAGGTAAAATATAAGAAATTGTCTCCAAAAGGTCGTTTTTAACGACCTTTTGGGACAACCTCCTTTTTCTTATGAAATCGTCGAATGAGAATGCTGATAAGCGGAACGACGTACAGCATAGTATATACGAGGTGCGATAATAGCACCGATAATGGTAAATGCAATATCTTTTACTGCGAACCACATCATAATCATCCAAGCCGCTTTATAGCTCATATTACCACCCATGAAGAGATTGACTGCTCCGTACATGTAAGTAGTACCGATAATATACGTTAAAATGATTCCTGTGAACGAAGCAATTGCAAATGTACTGAATGTCGGTCGTTCTTTTTGTTCTACTAGTTTTCCTGATACGTAAGCAACGATAATAAATGCAATAATAAAGCCACCAGTAGGATCTAAAAGTGCTCCAAATCCAGCTTTGAAGTTAGCGAAGATTGGCGCACCTGCTACTCCAACAAGCATGTAAACGGTCATTGATAATGCACCAAGTCTACTTCCAAGAAGAAGCCCTGCTAAAATTGCGAAAAATGGTTGCATAGATAGTGGGACGCCCGCTATTTGTAAGAATGGTGCCCAAGATACAATATTTGCACCAATAGCCATAAGAGCAACGAACATGGCAGCTAATGCTAAATCTAAAACATGAAATCTTCTCATAATGTTAACCTCCTGTTGTTTTTAGGTTAACATTATCGTAGCGAAAAGATTTACTTGTTGTCAATTAAAATATTTTGATAAGAAGGCTTCAAATAGTCTCTTAACAACGTATAAGGAATACGAAATTGCGGAATTCCACTTGAATAAGGGGCAATCTCATATAAAGGGAAATAAATGACGAGATTGTCCGGTTCTAAAAAGAAGTGGAACTTTTTCGTGCTCATGACTTTTTCAGATGCATCAGGAAAATAAATACTTTCATTTTGTTTAATTTGTCTTACAATCTCAGCACGAATTACTTCTTTGTATGCATCTTTTTGTTGAAATAAATCGTCTAAGTGTAGTAACTTTTTTTCGTTTAAATCGAATGTGTTTGCCTTCCACGTATAAAGACCATGTGCTCCGCCTGTATATTGATAGTAATTCAAATATAGGCTAAGAAAAGGTGGTTTATTTAAAGAGACTTTATAATCAACATTCGCCACGTACGGATGAAATGGTGTACTTGATCCTTCTGTTTCTTTATAATATTTTTTTGCGTCTTTTTCTAATTTGGTTTTAAATTTGTCAGTAGATTTTTTGTAATAGAAATTGAGCTTATTTTGAAATTTAGAATCGGAAAAGTTATGAAAAGAAGGTCTGTTAATTTGATATTCTATATAAGGTTTCTTACCTTTTTGTGTGACAGTCTGAACATCGATTGTCAGGTTGGATGCTTTGGCTACTAGTGCACAATTTGGTACAATAGTCAGCAAGGAGCACATAAGCAGTAATATACAAAATTTCTGTTTCATTTAGGTGAAACCTCCTTATATAAGTGTTATAAGTAGTTTGAAAATAAATAGGTAAAATTATACATTTTATTAAAGTAAGAGAAGGGGGAAACGATATGGCAAAAACTTTAATGGATTCACTTGGAATTGAGTTGTTAGAGATGACAGAAGATAAGGTGGTTGCTACGATGCCCGTAGATGAGCGTACGCATCAGCCATTTGGATTTTTACATGGTGGTGCTTCTGTTGCGTTGGCGGAAACAGTAGCAAGTGTCGGTTCATACAATTTAATTGATCAAGAAAAATGCATCTGTTTCGGTCTAGAAATTAATGCAAATCATATTCGCTCAAAGAAAGATGGAATTGTAACAGCGATCGGAACACCGATACATAGAGGAAACTCAACGATGGTTTGGGATGTACGTATCATTGATGAGAATGACGATTTATTATGTATTTCAAGATGTACAGTAGCAATTAAAGAAAAACGTGAAAAGTAAAAAAAGAGGCGCTCATTAGTAATCTGTACCCTTTGTAAAGGACATTTTAAAAAAAGTTAGGCGGCATCAAGAAGATGGTTTCTGTATTCGACAGGAGTCATCTTCTTTAAATTCCACTGATATCTGTGCTGATTATAGTATTTCATATAGTCTTTAATTTCTTGTTTTAACTGTGTGAAAGATGTACAAGTTTTGATGTGTGCTTCATCTTTAAAGTGCCCGAAAAAAGATTCTTGTGGGGCATTATCCCAACAGTTTCCTCGCCTTGACATAGATTGTCCCAGCTTTAATTTTTTGACTAATTTTTGATAGGTAGGACTTGTGTAATGAGCACCTTGATCAGAATGAATATAGGCATCTTGCGTTAATCGTACCTTCTTATTCTTCTTTAGTTTGTGCAGCGTCGTCGTTGCGATATCTAAGGTAAGTCGTTCTGAAACATGATACGCCAAAACTTCATTCGTAGACCCGTCTAGAATAGTAGATAAATATCCTTTTTGATTCTTACCATAAAACAGGTATGTGATATCTGTAAGAAGTACCTTTCCCGGTACACCTTGCCTAAATTCGCGTTTTAATCGATTGGGTACCACGAAGTGTTCTTTCGTCGCTTTCAACATTTTTTTATAGGGATTTTCTCTACGAATAGGACAGATTATCCCATATTTTTTCATGATTCTACGGATGCGTTTCAAATTGTAGACAACTTGAAATTGACCCGCCAATGTCATTTTGATCTGACGAGCCCCCTTTTTTCGGTTTTTAAATCGAAATGCCTTTAATATAATCTCTTTCACTATTTCATCTTGATGTATTCTTTTCTCTCGCCGACTTTGAGAAATGGCTAAAAAATAATTATAGTATCCAGAACGTGAAACGCCTGCGACCTGACACAAATATCTCACCATATTTTTCAGGCGGTATTTTTCAATGATAGAACGAATTAATAGGTACTTTTGACTAGCGTGTAACGTTATTTCTTTCCCATCCTCCCTTCCATAAATTTGATCTTTTTTAACAGTTCATTTTCAGCTTTTAATAAGTTTCGTTCCGCTTCCAAACGTGCATATTTCTCCTCTAATGTAAGTTCTCTTTCTGACTTTCTTCCTGAGTTTTCCTTACGTGTGTCTCTTAAGCCCCATACACCGTTTTGCTTATAGGACGTACGCCATCTATTTCCTGATGACACAATACGTTGTAGACCGATGATATCTATATCAAAACCACATTCTTCAAAAATAATACGAGGTGGTTTACCCTGTTCATTTTCCTTAATAAAAATACGCTTGAATTCATCGGTATAGGTAATTCCTTTTTGGCTTACCGATTTTACGTATCGATTTTTTGATAATATTTGAATTTCCTTTTCTGTAAGCAATTTTTTCGTCATTTTGAAATTTCTCCGATTCTCATTTTTCTCTCATTATACAAGAAATACCCTATAGAATAGACTTTTTTTAAGTGTCTATTCTATAGGGTACAGTTTATAGAGCAGCCTCTTTTTCTTATAATTAGAACTGGATTTTCTTCTCTAAGAAACCTTTTAGTTCGCTAATTGGCATACGAACTTGTTCCATTGTGTCACGGTCACGTACTGTAACAGCTTTGTCTTCAACTGAGTCGAAGTCGTAAGTGATACAGAATGGTGTACCGATTTCGTCTTGACGACGGTAACGTTTACCGATAGAACCAGTTTCGTCAAAGTCTACCATGAAGTCTTTAGCTAGTTCTGCAAATACTTCAGTAGCACCTTCAGATAGCTTTTTAGATAATGGTAAGATAGCTGCTTTGTATGGTGCTAAAGCAGGGTGGAAACGAAGAACTGTACGAGAATCGTTTTCTAATTGCTCTTCTTCGTATGCATCACATAAGAATGCTAATGTTACGCGGTCAGCACCTAAAGATGGCTCGATGCAGTATGGTACGTAACGCTCATTCGTTTGTGGATCAATATAGTTAAAGTCTTCGTTAGAGTGTTCCATGTGACGTTTTAAATCGAAGTCTGTACGAGATGCAACGCCCCATAGTTCGCCCCAACCGAATGGGAATTTGAATTCAATGTCAGTTGTTGCGTTACTGTAGTGAGATAATTCCTCTTCACCGTGGTCACGAAGACGCATGCTTTCTTCAGTCATACCAAGTGAAAGTAACCAGTTCTTACAAGTTTCACGCCAGAATGCGAACCACTCTAAATCTTCACCAGGCTTACAGAAGAATTCAAGTTCCATTTGTTCGAATTCACGTGTACGGAATGTGAAGTTACCAGGCGTGATTTCGTTACGGAAGCTCTTACCGATTTGGCCAATACCAAATGGAAGCTTTTTACGCATAGAGCGTTGTACGTTTTTGAAGTTTACGAAAATACCTTGTGCTGTTTCTGGACGAAGGAAGATTTCGTTTGTGCTAGACTCTGTAACACCTTGGAATGTTTTGAACATTAAGTTGAACTGACGGATTTCAGTGAATTCTTCACTACCGCAATCAGGACATTTTACTTCATGTTCTTTCATTAAGTCAGCCATTTGGTCGAAAGTAAGACCATCAACAACCATTTCGATGCCTTTTGCATCTAATGCATCTTCAATTAATTTGTCAGCACGGTGACGCGCTTTACATTTTTTACAGTCGATCATTGGATCGTTGAAGTTACCAACGTGACCAGAAGCGATCCAAGTTTTTGGGTTCATTAAAATAGCTGCGTCTAAACCAACGTTGTATGGGGATTCTTGAATGAATTTTTTCCACCAAGCTTTTTTAACGTTATTTTTTAATTCGATTCCAAGTGGACCGTAATCCCAAGTGTTTGCAAGACCACCGTAAATTTCAGAACCAGGGAAAACGAAACCGCGATGTTTCGCTAAGTTTACTACTTGTTCCATTGAATACATAATAAAATCCTCCTTTTGAAAGTTAACGTATTGGCGATGACGTGCTCAGGTAACTTGTGAAACGAGCAGTATATGCTTTAAAAAACATAAAAAAACGCTCATCCCAAGGCCTTATTGCCTAGGGACGAGCGTTTGCCCGCGGTTCCACCCTAGTTGATACACAAAAGGTGCATCCACTTTATCACGTATTGCTCGAGACTGCCGTTTCCTTGCGGCTTCAGGCTTTCACTATCCCTGAATCGCTTTTTGTGCAAGTACTTATAAGTCCGTCATCGCTACTTATATTAATAATAATGAACATATTCTAACACGTTCTTTTTTAAATCTCAATAGAGGAACGCGTCTATCTACGATAGAGTCTCGCCTATTTTTTCGTTATTTATTCCGTAATTTTCTTTAATGTGCTTAATTGCTTCACGCCTGCTGAGCGGGGCAAGCTCGTTATTTTGCACGTATTCCCAAACGACATGGGGCTTTGTTTTTGCATATTCGCGAAGTACCCATCCAATCGCTTTTTGAATGAAAAATTCTTTCGAAGAATGTAGTTGTCCAATAACCCAAAAAAGAAGTTCTTCATCCATCTTTTGTTTATATTTTAGCTGGAATAAAATAGCGGCGCGTTGTAACCATATGTTATTTGATGCAATCCATTTTGGAATATAGGCAGAAATCAATTCGGGATGTTGTAAAAAAATAGTACCTAAAAATGTAGGGACGATGCTATCGACAGTGTCCCACCAAGATTTTGTTACAATGAGTTCTTCTAAGAAGGGGATATGCGTTTCGTTTATATGCTTTTTATATTTTTGCATCATATCGAGTGCGGCTGCCTGAAATTCTCGTTCTGGTAAATCCCAAAGCTCACGTACGATAACTTGGAAGTCTTTTTGGTCTGGGAGCGTATGTATTTGAATGACGTCTTTCAATAATTGTCTTCTCTCGGGAGTTTGAATACCAAGAAACGGGAAGTGATTTTTCATATAACGTGCCATCGGTTCTGCTTTTTCTGGGTTTTGATTTGCTATGAAGTGCTCTTGTAATGCTTTTACAAATGGGTGCATAAGTACATTCTCCTCTCTTATTATCTTGCTTATTTCATTATACAGAGAGTTTGGTTGAATTTTAAAACATAACTTGCCATGTAACGAAATATGTTGAAAGTAGAGAGGAGAGGATAAGATGGAAGATCAAGGCGTACTAGCAGGTTTCTTTGCTCTTAGTTTTGCGTTTATTCTTGTTATCATAATTTGGGCAATTATTTCGTATTTGTTAACGGCTTTTGCACTGTATACGATGGCGAAAAATGATGGTGCAACGGATGGGGTTCTTGCTTTTATTCCTTTTATAAATAGTAAAACGTGGGGCGATTTAGCAAAAGATAAATTACCAGATTTCTTGAAAGAAGAAGCAGGATGGAAAGTATTCGGCATATATGTCGCGTGTTTCATTTTTAATTTTGTACCAATTATAAGTATACTAGCAACAGCTGTATCGATTGTGTTGTCCATTTATCTCATCTACGCTATCTTAGACAGATATGGAACGAACTCTATATTATTTACAATTATTCATGTCATCACATTTTCGGTGTTCTTGCCGATTCACTTGTTCATTATTCGAAATGAGCCGGTGAGGTATAACGAGTAGTATATGTAATATTTGAGATAGAAAAAGCGCCCTGAAAGCAGGGCGCTTTTTGTGCTACATAAGGTAGCGTACATAAATATAAATATGAGAAATGATTAATGAAACGATCATAATTGGGAAACCGACTTTTAAGAAGTCCATGTAGCTAAATTTATGTCCTTCTCGGCTTGCGATACCTGCAACGATTACGTTAGCAGAAGCGCCGATTAATGTTCCGTTTCCGCCTAGACAAGCACCTAATGCTAATGCCCACCATAATACGTCGATTTGCGCGTCAGCAGGTGATAAACCTAATCCGACAGCCATATCGTTAATAAGAGGAATCATTGTTGCAACGAATGGAATGTTATCAATCGTTGCAGAGGCGATACCAGATACCCATAAAATAAGGATAGATGCGTAAGAAATATCTCCGCCTGTTATGCCAATTACTTTTTGAGCTAACATTTTAATAAGACCGATATCGATAAGTCCTCCAACGAGTACGAATAGTCCTGCGAAGAAGAAGATTGTTACCCATTCTACACTTGCGAATACTTCTTCAATTTCATGTTCTTTTACACCGATTAACATAAGTACAGTAGCACCAGTTAAAGCGATGATAGCTGCATCGACGTGGAAAATGGAATGGGTCATGAAACCTACAATTGTAAGTCCAAGTACTGTTAAAGACTTTTTCATTAATACTGGATCTTTAATGTATTGTTTTTCATCTAAACTCATTAATTTTTTAACTTGTACAGGATCAGCGATTAATTGTTTGCGGTACATGAAGTAAAGGATTGTCGCTGTCACACCAATGATAATAATTACGATTGGCGCTAAGTTTAGCAAGAAAGCATTGAAATCTAAATGCTTATTGGCAGAACCAATCATAATGTTAGGTGGATCACCAATTAATGTTGCTGTTCCCCCGATGTTTGAAAAAATAATTTCAGAAAGTAAATAAGGAACAGGATTTACTTGCAGTATGCGCGTAATAGATAAAGTAACTGGAACAACAAGAAGTACAGTTGTAACGTTATCTAAAAACGCGGAACCAAGTGCAGTAAGTAAGGAAAGTGAAATTAAAATTTTAATTGGATTTCCTTGCGCTCCTTTTGCTGCTTTAATGGCAACGTATTGGAAGACGCCCGATTTACTCGTAATGTTCACCAAAATCATCATACCGATGAGTAGTGTAATCGTCCCCCATTCAATATGTTTCGTAAAGGCATTGTGTAAATCAACAACCCCCATAATTACCATGAGTGCTGCGCCAAGAAGTGCGATGACAGCGCGATTAATTTTTTCAGAAATAATAATGGCATATGTAATTAAAAAGACTGCGATAGCAAAATAATACTGCCAGTTTGCGAGCTCTTGCGTTGTTTCGTGCAAAACTCTCATCTCCTTTCATTCACTTTTCTTAGTGTGTCAAAAATTAACTAGATGAAACACACATAACGTCATTATAAAGTAGAAAAATGTCGGATGTAAATGAAAGGGCTTATTTTGTTATATTTTCTGCAAAGGTTACTTTTTCTTATTTTTAAAAATATTTGCGGGCATTTGACATATATATAAGATACATCCAATCTGAATATTTAAAATGGAATTAGCATTCGAGCTTGTTCGTGTAGGAGTGTCAAATAGAAAGGAATGACAAAGATGATAAGGAAGGGATCGTATGAATGAACAACAATTTTTATTTTTGGATTTTGAGTTTACGATGCCCCAGCACAGAAAAAAACCAAAAGGATTTTTCCCGGAGATTATTGAGGTAGGACTCGTTTCGGTTGTTGGCTGTAAGGTAGAAGATACGTATTCAGCTCATGTTAGGCCGAAAACTTTTCCATCTTTAACGGATCGATGTAAGAAGTTTTTAGGGATTAAACAAGAAGTCGTAGATAAAGGAATTTCGTTTCCAGAACTCGTTGAAAAACTTGCAGAATATGAAAAGAGATGTAAACCGACCATTGTTACGTGGGGAAATATGGATATGAAAGTGTTGAAGCATAATTGTGAAAAAGCGGGAGTAGATTTTCCTTTCCAAGGACAGTGTCGTGATTTATCACTTGAGTATAAGAAGTTTTTTGGTGAGAGAAATCAAACAGGACTGTGGAAAGCAATTGAGGCGTATGGAAAAGTAGGGACGGGTAAGCATCATTGTGCGCTAGATGATGCGATGACGACGTATAATATTTTTAAGTTAGTAGAAAAAGATAAAGAGTATTTAGTGAAACCAGCACCTCCAACATTAGGGGAACTCGTTGATTTTTCAAAAGTGTTAAAGAAAGTGAGTACACAGTAACGACCAAATTGCACAGTATGTAATTTGGTCGTTTTGTTTTTTTAAAGTTTGTAGTCTTTTTTTAATTGCTCTAATGTTTCTAGACTACGAACTGCAAAAGGTGAATCATCTTCAGAAAATGAATTCATTTGAGTTTCTAATGCTAATTTGAGTGAATCTGTATAATCTGGAATTTCTCCTTCATATTTCTTCACCATTTGCTCTGGAATGTTCGTCTGTTCACGAAAAGCTAAAGCACGTCTTTCGTGGAAAAATGGTACGTCAGCTTGTTTTACGTTATGTAAGTCACCTTGCACCGGATGTTTTAAAACAGCTAATACTTTTACGACGTAACTGCCAGGGCGGCTATTTGTAACTTCGCCAATGTATTTTCCCGTTTTATAAATACCAGTAACGATTTCGCCAATTTCAAATGTTTCTCTCATATTTTTCACCTCAAGTTTATAGTAAGGAAAGTAGGAGAAGGAGTCAAAGAAATCATTCGCGTTCGGAATGCCCCCTTGAGAATGTGGATAGGTTCCACTATAATTTAAAATAATATAACAGAAAATTCTGATGTTTTGCGAATCCTATAATAAGGAGTGATTTATATGATGCCATTATATTTTCCGGAAGATAAAACAGAATATATTATTCCAGGGATTGTTTGTGTTCTATTTATTATCGGTGCGGTTGCCACGTGGCGTATGTTCATTCGTGTATCAAAACGAGAAGCAGATCGATTACAGAAAGTTGAAGAAAAGCTGTTAGCTGAAAAGAAACAGTAACTCATTTTTGTATGTTTCCCTCTATGCTCGGACAATCTAAGGGCAGAATGTATTTTGGAGGGAATAAAATGAAAAAACGGCTTTTTTTCAGTTGTTGTTTACTATTTCTGATGGCAGGTTGTGACCAAGGAAAGCCGAAAGAAATTGACGTGAAATTACATAATGCTTCAGGTGATGAAGTGGGGACTGCGAAAGTAGTGCAGCAAACAAGCGGAGTAAAAATTAAGATTAAAGGGGAAGGGTTCACACCTGGCCCACACGGCATACATGTACATGAAATTGGTGAGTGTAAAGCACCGCGTTTTGAATCATCTGGGAATCATTTTAACCCTGATAATAAAAAGCATGGACTCCTTAATCCGAAGGGTGCAGAAAACGGTGATTTACCGAACGTAATTGCAGACGGTTCCGGGAAAATTAAAGCAGAAATTGATGCGCCACATATAACGCTTGAAGAAGGGAAAACGACGATTCATAGAAAAGATGGAGCGTCTATTATTATTACAGAAAATGCTGATGATGGTATGACACAACCGACAGGTAAATCAGGTGATCGAATTGCTTGTGGGGTTATTGTAAAAAAAGCGTCGGATATGAAGAAAAAATAAAAGCTACCGTGCGCGGTAGCTTTTTTGTGTAGTGTAAGTGAAAATATATCGGCGATTTTTAAAATATATCGACTTACCGACAAAATATGACAAAGGAGGCTGTCTCAAATAGCCTCCTTTCTTATTATGAAAACGTATGGCGCAGCCTATTTAAAATTTCTTCTAAAACAGACCTTGGACAGCCGATGTTAATTCGAATATGTTCTTCGCCGCCTAATCCGTATTTCTCACCAGGTTCAACAATAATTTTTCCTTTTTCTTCGAGCAATTTAGTGCGCTCATCTTGAGACAGTTGTAGGCGAGAGCAATCAATCCATAACAAAAAGCTACCTTCTGGCTTCGTTACGGAAAGAGCAGGTATGTGATCTTTCATATATTCACAAGCGAACTTAGCGTTATCTTCTATATATAATCGAATTTCATTTAGCCAATCGTTACATTCTGTATAGGCACTTACCATCGCTGTATAGGCAAATGTATTTAATCCGTGGAAGCCTTGTCTATATTGGATAGATGTAAAGGCTTGACGGAGTTTTTCATTTGGAATGATAATAATCGATGCTTGTAATCCAGCGATATTAAATGTTTTACTTGGAGCCATACAAGTTATCGTGCGCGCTGCTAGTTCTTCAGATAAAGAAGCGAACGGTGTATGTGTATGATTTGCGTAAATAATATCGGAATGAATTTCATCTGCGACAACGATTACATTATATTTTGTACATAAAGATCCAAGCTTTGTTAATTCCTCTTTCGTCCAAACACGCCCTATCGGGTTGTGAGGACTGCAAAGAAGCATAAGTTTGACGCCTTGTTGAAATTGCTTTTCTAAATGTTCGAAGTCTATGGCATATGTATCATTGTGTTTCTGTAATGGACTTACGCATAATTGTCTATTGTTTGTTGTGACCATTTCGAAAAATGGGGGATAAATAGGTGGTTGTACGAGAACGGATTCGTTTTCCTTTGTGAAGGCCTGTATGCTCGTACTAAGAGCTGGAACGATTCCGGCGCTAAAGACAATCCATTCTTTTTGAATATCCCAGTTGTACTGTTTTTTTGTCCAGTTACAAATAATATCGCCAATATTTTCGGGAGGAAGTGTATAGCCGAAAATAGGATGCTCGATACGTTGCTTTAAAGCAGTTTGAATTGGTTGTGGTACTTCAAAATCCATATCAGCAATCCACGCGTGGATAAGTTCTTCGTTTTTATATGTATCCCATTTTGTACTATGAGTTCCACGGCGATTGACTGCTTTATGAAATAGTTGCATAAGTTTGCTCCCTTCTTCTGTAAAACCGTTAAGTTATGAAAGTTCTCTCTCTTCTTATAGAATAGCTGATGTGATAGGATAAAGAAAAGTATTAAAAAGTGAAAAGGCGGGAAGCGAATGGGTACATATGAAAAGATGATAGAGGTTGTGAAGAATTGGGATCCGTTTCAAATGGGACCGGAGTTTTATGAAACAGAAGCGAGCGATGTTGTGAACGTCGCAAGTGTGTTTGATGATTCAAAATACATCGCAAAGAAGATTCAACATATATACTTTATGTCTTTTGAGGAAGTACCTGCGCTTGAAAAATGTGAGAAGTTAGCTGTGGAATTACTTGTAATAAAAGAAGGCGGAAGTTGTTCATTGTAGGCTGTCGGAATTTCCGACAGCCTTTTTGATATTATTGCGCAGAAAAAGCGATAATTTCTTCATAAACATGTTCCGGTTTTTCTTCAGGTAGTAAATGCCCTGTATTTTCGTAAGAAATAAATTTCGAATTCGGTAAATCTTTGTGCAGACGATGACCTACATGTACAGGGACGACCCGATCTTTTTCACCCAAAATGAGTAGAGTAGGTGTTTCGATTTTTTGTAATTCAGTTGAAGATAAGTCACCTTCACGATCTCGTATCATACGAGTTAAAGCGGGGAATATACGGTTGTCATAAAAAGGAGCAGAGTAACCTGCCTTCATTTCATCGTCAATTAATGAATGATCATGAACGACATTCATTAAGTTATGAACGATGCCGCGCCGTATAATCCAATTCTTTACGTATAAATGAAAGAACGGTAAATAAGAAGAGTACAGTAAAGGTAAAGTTGCGCGTGCTAAATAGCTAGAGCTACATAGTAAAATTGTCTTTGAAATTAATTCAGGACGTATACGGTTTACGTAAAGTGAAATTTGGCCGCCCATAGAATGTCCAACTAACACAATGTTTGAGAGAGATAAGTGTTCAATTAAATCGATTATAATCGTTGCTAAATTATGATAAGAATACTTAAATAGATGAGACTTATCGCTCTTTCCGAACGGGGGCAAATCAAGAGCAATGACTGTGCCTTCTTTCGATAATAAAGGAATAAGACGGCGGTAGCTGAATGAGGAAGATAAAAAACCGTGAACGAGTACGAAAGTAGGACGTTCTGTTTTATTTTCATGTTCATACAATTCGTAATGAACAGTAGTGCCGCGAGTGGAAAAAGTGAAATAAGGACAAGTAGATTCGTGATTCATTTTTTGTCACTCCATTGATTTTTGTTCATATCATTTCCAAGGCAGAAAAAAATATGTTAACAAAAAAAGGCAAGATGACGATGTCATCTTGCCTTTCGTATATTCAGTATTACCCGCGAACAATATTAGGCGGTGTTTTTCCTTGTAACGCTGCAACTAAATTTTCAGCGGCGGTCATAGCCATTTGTTGCCTAGTTTTTAATGTTGCAGATCCGATATGTGGTAAGGTCACAACATTTTGTAAGGATAAGAGCGGACTGTCTTTTTGAATCGGCTCTTGTGTAAAAGTATCGATGCCTGCTGCAAAGATTTTCTTTTCTGTTAACGCATGAATTAACGCTTCTTCATCTACTGTTTTCCCGCGAGAAGCATTAATGAAGATAGCTGTTTCTTTCATGAATGAAAATTCCTTTTCTCCGATAAGATGGTACGTTTCATCTGTTAATGGAGTAAGAAGAACGATAAAGTCAGACTGTTTGAGTAGCGTCTGTAAATCACAATATGTAGCATCGAATTTTTGTTCAGCTTCTTCTTTTCGGCGACGGTTATAATAAAGAACATCCATATCAAATCCGAATTTCGCTCGTTTTGCAACAGCTTCACCAATTCGGCCCATACCGATAATGCCGATTGTACTATGGTGTACATCTAGCCCAAAGTGCTCTTTTCCAATTTCCGCATTCCATTTACCATTTTTTACGTAGGAGTCGAGTTCACAAACACGACGACCAGCAGATAACATAAGAGCAAAAACGAGGTCAGCTACTGTATCATCTAGTACGTAAGGTGTATTTGTTCCGAGGACATTGCGCTTTTCCATCGCTTGTAAATCAAAATTATCGTAACCGACAGAAATGTTGCTTACTACTTTTAAGTTAGGAGCCGCCTCCAATAATTCTTCATTAATAGCAGATCCGAAATTTAATAAACCATCTTTATCTTGTATTTTCTCTAGTAGAACATCACGAGGTACCTTCTCATTTTGCTCCCATTTTTCATAATCACAGTGTTCTGATAAATAGTTTTCTACAAATGTTGGAACTGGTTCAGCAATATAAACTTTTGGTTTCACGGTTCCATCCCCTTTCGCTTTATCACGCATTTATCCGCTGATTAAAGTTTCACTTTATTTTGACATAATTCACTAAAAAAATCTTCTTTTCAAACTGGAAAGGCTATTTGTATAATTTAGACACAAACGAAAAGGAAGGATGATTTATATGGTGACAGAAAAAGAATTAGAATTATTAGCTTGTCTTGAAAAAAGTAGTCGATTAACTGTAGATACATTAGCGAAGCTGTTAAATATAGAAGTAGAAGAAGTAAAGAAAATGGTTGAAAAATTAGAAGCGGAAAAGATTATCGTGGATTATGTAACACATATCGATTGGACGAAGGTGAAAGAACATACAGGTTTAACGGCAATGATTGATGTGAAAGTTACGCCAAAGCACGGCGTTGGGTTCGATGCGGTTGCTGAGCAAATTTATCGCTATTCAGAAGTGAAATCTGTGTATTTAATGTCAGGGACATATGACCTTTCTATTACATTAGAAGGAAAGACAATGGGAGAAGTGGCGATGTTTGTTTCTGAGAAATTAGCAACAATTGAATCTGTCGTTTCTACGACAACGCATTTCATTTTGAAGAAGTATAAACATGAGGGAATTATTTATGAAAAAAACGATGATGATAAGCGAATTGTGGTGACACCATGAAGCAATTTGAACTATCTAGAGCAGCGGAATCTTTACAACCATCTGGTATTCGAAAGTTTTTCGATTTAGCAGCAAATATGAAAGGTGTTATTTCGCTTGGAGTAGGAGAGCCTGATTTCGTTACACCTTGGAATGTGAGGCAAGCATGTATCCGTTCTTTAGAACAAGGATATACGTCATATACAGCAAATGCAGGATTATTGGAGCTCCGTCAAGAAATAGCAAAGTATCTAAAAAAACAATTTGCAGTTTCTTATGATCCAAACGATGAAATCATTGTTACAGTTGGAGCAAGTCAGGCGTTAGATGTAGCGATGCGCGCCATTATAAATCCTGATGACGAAGTACTCATTATTGAGCCAAGTTTCGTTTCTTATGCCCCGCTTGTGACATTAGCTGGAGGCGTTCCAGTTCCTGTGGCGACTACTTTAGAAAATGAATTTAAAGTACAACCAGAACAAATTGAAGCAGCTATTACAGCGAAGACAAAGGCAATTTTACTTTGTTCACCAAATAACCCAACAGGTGCAATGTTAAACAAGTCCGAGCTTGAAGAAATAGCAGTGATTGTTGAGAAGTACAATTTAATCGTATTATCTGATGAAATTTATGCAGAACTTGTATACGACGAAGCATATACAAGTTTCGCGAGTATTAAAAATATGCGCGAGCATACGATTTTAATCTCAGGATTTTCAAAAGGATTTGCAATGACAGGATGGCGTCTTGGTATGATTGCAGCTCCTGTTCATTTTTCAGAATTAATGCTCAAAATTCACCAATATTCTATGATGTGTGCACCGACGATGTCTCAGTTCGCAGCACTTGAAGCGTTACGTGCGGGGAATGATGAAGTAATTCGGATGAGAGATAGTTATAAGAAACGCCGTAATTTTATGACGACATCTTTTAATGACATGGGATTAACGTGTCATGTGCCAGGCGGAGCATTTTATGTCTTTCCTTCCATTTCTTCAACCGGACTATCTTCAGCGGAATTTGCAGAACAGTTATTATTAGAAGAAAAAGTGGCTGTTGTACCTGGAAGTGTATTTGGCGAAAGTGGCGAAGGGTTTATTCGTTGTTCGTATGCAACATCGCTTGAACAGCTTATGGAAGCAATGAAGAGAATGGAACGGTTTATAGAGAATAAAAAAAGGACAAAACACAATACGTTTTGTCCATAAAAGGGGGGGAATACTAGAAAGCCATGTGTTAGTATTCTATCCTAATATTGGAGAATTATACTTACTTAAGGAAATTTTTTCATGAATTTTGAATGAGCTCTGTCATAGTGGTATAATTTACTAATATAAGGTATGCGTATCTTGAGTTGCTTTACTTAGGGTACGTATTAACTAATCGGATATTTAACAATAAATCATCTGCTTTGCTATCTACAATTGTAGAGAAAATGGTAAACGTATGGGAGTGTTTCATATGTCAGAACAATATACAACAGGAGTGGTTGTAACAGGGAAAGTGACTGGGATTCAAGATTACGGTGCATTTGTAGCGTTAGATGCAGAAACACAAGGACTTGTGCATATATCTGAAATTACAAATGGATATGTAAAGGATATTCATGACTTTTTAAAAGTCGGCGATACAGTAGAAGTAAAAGTACTTTCAATTGATGAAGAACACAGAAAAATGAGTTTATCGTTAAAAGCGGCGAAAAGAAAACAAGGACGGATTCTTATACCGAATCCATCTAAGGACGGATTTAATACGCTGCGAGAAAAGCTAACAGAATGGATTGAAGAGTCCGAGTTAACAAAGTAAAAGAGGAGCGCATATGAGCGTTCCTCTTTTACTTTTTCTTATGATATATATTTGCAAATATGATTGCATGCAATCATATTCGTATGTCGAAGGTGAGTAAGGACATACTGACTAGCGAATTTCGTTCGTTTCTGGGTGAGTACCAAGATTTTCTGATGGTTTAAAGAGTAAACCAAGATTGATCAGCCCAGAAATACCGACGATGCCGTAAATAATACGTGCAAGAGCTGAGTTTTGTCCACCGAAAATAGCTGCCACTAAGTCAAACTGGAAGAACCCGATTAATCCCCAGTTCACAGCGCCAATTACAGTAAAGACTAATGCGATACGTTGCAAAGTACTCATGAAAAAGCCCCCCTTAATTGTGAAGCATGAGCAAGCGATGAGTTAATTAACTCTTTTATAGAATGGTGTAGTTATGTTGTTTTTATACATAAAAAATGTTTGAAACAGGATGTATATACATCTATACCGAAAAATGCGAATTTTTATGCAAAAAATGAACTTTTTTTAAAAAATATATATTGGTTGCGTTTACAATTGGCTAATCGCTTGATTTACAACTTCAGTTTCGCTAAAGTGAATACAGAAATACATATCCATAATTGGAGGGAAAAAGATGAGTACACATGTAACGTTCGACTATTCTAAAGCGTTATCCTTCATCGGTGAACATGAAATCACTTATTTACGTGATGCAGTGAAAGTAACACATCACGCAATCCACGAAAAAACTGGAGCTGGGAACGATTTCCTTGGGTGGGTAGACCTTCCGCTTCAATATGACAAAGAAGAATTTGCTCGCATTCAAAAATGCGCAGAAAAAATTAAAAATGACTCTGACATTTTACTTGTTGTAGGTATCGGTGGTTCTTACCTAGGAGCACGTGCAGCAATTGAAATGTTAAACCATTCTTTCTACAACACACTTTCTAAAGAACAACGTAAAACTCCACAAGTGCTATTTGTTGGACAAAACATTAGCTCCACTTACATGAAAGATTTAATGGATGTATTAGAAGGTAAAGACTTCTCTATTAACGTTATTTCCAAATCAGGTACAACAACAGAGCCTGCACTAGCATTCCGTATTTTCCGTAAGTTGTTAGAAGAAAAATATGGAAAAGAAGAAGCTCGCAAACGTATTTATGCAACGACAGATAAAGCGCGTGGTGCATTAAAAACATTAGCTGATAATGAAGGTTACGAAACATTCGTTATTCCAGATGATGTTGGAGGACGTTTCTCTGTATTAACGCCAGTTGGTTTATTACCAATCGCAGTGAGTGGCTTAAATATTGAAGAGATGATGAAAGGTGCAGCTGCTGGTCATGATGACTTCGGAACATCAGAACTAGAAGAAAACCCAGCTTACCAATATGCAGTAGTTCGTAACGCTTTATACAATAAAGGAAAAACAATTGAAATGCTTGTTAACTATGAGCCAGCACTTCAATACTTCGCTGAGTGGTGGAAACAGTTATTTGGTGAAAGTGAAGGAAAAGATCAAAAAGGTATTTTCCCATCTTCAGCAAACTTCTCAACTGACTTACACTCATTAGGTCAATACGTTCAAGAAGGTCGTCGTGACTTATTTGAAACAGTTCTAAAAGTAGGTAAACCTACACATGAACTAACAATCGAATCAGAAGAAAACGATTTAGATGGATTAAATTACCTTGCTGGTGAAACTGTAGACTTCGTAAACACGAAAGCATACGAAGGTACATTACTTGCACATAGCGATGGCGGAGTACCAAACTTAATCGTAAATATTCCTGAATTAAATGAGTACACATTTGGTTACCTTGTATACTTCTTCGAAAAAGCATGTGCGATGAGCGGCTACTTATTAGGCGTAAATCCATTTGACCAACCAGGAGTAGAAGCATACAAGAAAAACATGTTTGCTTTACTTGGTAAACCAGGATTTGAAGAATTAAAAGCAGAATTAGAAGAGCGTTTAAAATAATAAAAAGCGGCCGGATCCGGCCGCTTTTTATTATTTCATCGAAAAGTCCATCAGTATATTCAAACTAGAGTGGGTATGCTAAGGAAAAAGTCTAGGAGGGATGGACTTGATTCCGATTCAATCAAATTTAGAAGGACGTACATATGCGTTATATAAGTTAGAAGAAATCATGAAGCCACTCGGATATAGCATTGGTGGCAATTGGGATTATGATAAAGGATGCTTTGATTATAAAATTGATGAAGAAGATGGCTATCAATTTCTGCGAGTGCCCTTTACAGCGGTGAATGGTGAATTAGATGTGCCAGGCGTAATAGTCCGTCTTGAAACGCCGTATATTCTTTCGCACGTATATCAAGACGAACTAGATGATCATGTAAATACGTTAACAGCCGGTACGAGTGGATTGGATCAATTTGCTGAGCCGAAAGATCCAGATGGAGATGTAAAAAGAAAATATATCAATATTGGGAAAGTGCTCATGCAGGAACTAGAGCGTCATTTTACTAATGATGAATAACAATGAGTATGTCGCTTTCAATGAGAACAAAAGAATGAACTGGGTTAATCATATATTGTTCGTCGCGCTTTATACCTAGTAAGAGAATGTTTTGCTTTAAAAGAGTATAGCTACAATTTGCAAAAGTTTGTCCAGTGCAGGATGGGGGAAGCTCCATCAGTTGTAATTTATTATCAGAGATTT